>DHHF01000004.1 GCA_002403155.1 Sulfurovum sp. UBA4779 | reverse complement strand
CTAATTTAACTCCGCGGTTGACAATCCTTTCCGGACGGGTACTCTCGCCTATTGCAATGCTGCCCAATTTACTTGTTCAGTGGGGAAAAACAAAAATTTCTATAGAAGATCTTGATCAAGTATACACGCTAGATAGAGACAATGAAGGGGTAGAACGCCCTCTTTCCCCATCTACAATAAGTCCTCATTTCCGTTGCCAAAACATTTCGTTTGCCTATGAACAAAATAGACCAGCAATCAAAGTCAATCATCTGACCATAGCCCCGGGAGAAAGAGTGGCTGTCTTAGGCATGATAGGTTCAGGAAAATCGACTATATTAAAAATACTTGCAGGGCTTTACAAACCGCAAGAAGGAAAAGTATTTATCCATGGGATAGATGCTCATCATATATCAAGAAATAAACTCAATGAGATAATAGGATACCTGCCGCAAAGTGTAAAATTAATATCTGGAACCCTTCGGGATAATTGCACGCTTGGCTTGACAGGCATAAGCGATGAGGAGATCATAGAAGCAGCCAAAATAACCGGTTTGATCCATCTGATCAATACGTTGCCTCAGGGGCTCGATACATCCATACCCGAAGGAGGAGAAAGTGTGTCAGGAGGGCAAAAACAGATGATCTCGCTCACGCGCCTGTTTCTGATGAACCCTCCGGCATGGTTTCTTGACGAACCGACAGCAAATATGGACGAAGCTACAGAAAAAAAGATACTTGAAGCAATCCATGAGACACTTACGACACAGAATACATTTATCCTCGTCACCCATAAGCCTGCGCTGCTTAGCCTAGTGAATCGCATCATCGTAATAACTCCCCAAGGAATCGCATTGGACGGCCCAAAAGATAGAGTATTGCAGCAGCTTAAATCAACACCTCATAACAAAGGGAAAATATGAGCCAAGAGAAACTTCTGCCCTACAAGATGATTATTCACCCTTATTGGATGACTTTTGGTACTTTATTTTTGATAATCGTTCCATTTTTTATCTGGGCATCTTATGCACATCTTGACCAAATCTCCCATGCCCAAGGACAGGTAATTGCTGCAGCAAAAACCCAAGAAATTCAATCTGCCATCGATGGAGTGATAGAACAAATTGATGTACGTGAAGGCGATCATGTCAAAAAAGGTGATATTCTTGTTGTATTGGAAAAATCTCAAGCTTTCGCTGCCTACGAGGATAGAAAAGCAAAAGTAGCCGCACTTCAAGCGGCACTTGTTCGTTTACAGGCAGAAGTTTATGATAAACCGCTAATCTTTCCTTCCTCTCTTCAAGAGTATCCGGAATTTGTCGAAAACCAAACAGCACTTTTTCATCGACGCCAACAAGCACTAAACGATGATTTGTCTGCACTCAATGAATCTCTGAAATTAGCAAAAGAAGAACTTAATTTAAATCTTCCTCTTTTAAAAAGCGGAGATATAGGCGCTACAGAGATCATTAAACTCAAACGGCAGATTGCAGAACTAAAAGGCAAAATATCCAATACCCGCAATAAATATTTCCAAGATTCCCAAACAGAGATGACGAAAGCAGAAGAAGATTTGTCAACAAGAGGACAAGAACTTACAGATAAGTTGATTATCCTTGAGCGCACAACGATCTCTTCTCCGATGAATGCAATCGTCAAAAATATTATTTTCACAACACAAGGCGCCAAAGTTCGTCCGGGAGACGTAATACTTGAACTAGTACCGTTTGGGGATGAACTTATTATAGAAGCGAAATTGCGTCCTGCCGATATCTCTTTTGTAAAACCCGGGCAAAATGCAGCCATTAAGCTTGATGCTTACGACTACAGTATTTACGGTATTTTCCACGGTAAAGTAAAATACATCAGTCCCGATACCCTTATCGAAAAGACTCCTAAAGGCGACGAGTATTACTTTCGGGTACTCATTGTGCTTGATCAAACACAGCTGATTGCCAAAAACGGGAAAAAAATAGATATGAGTCCGGGAATGACTGCACAGGTAGATATCGTTACAGGAAACAAAAGTGTACTCGCCTATTTATCTAAGCCGATCACCAAAACATTTTCTGAAGCTTTTCATGAACGTTAAGAAAAAATTTATAGCAGGTAAAGCCGACTATCTAAATCCGATACATTAAGTTTCATAGCAAATTACATAGTGAGGTACTCTTACTGTTTTTTAAAATGAATCATCTTGTCCCAGAAAATTTCGACAGCAATTTGAGCGTTTCTTATACCTGTATGACACAACAAACACCCAAAAAATAAAAACCTATTTTTTCGTGCCAAAGGGTTTGAAAAGCAGCACCAGATAAGGCGAGAAAAGCAGATCCGACACAATCGCCACAAGCAATACGATCACTGTCAGCAGTCCAAAAATAAGCGTCGGGATAAAGTTTGATGTTACCAAAACCAAAAACCCCACAATCGTCGCGATCGAATAGTAAAACATCCCGAATGCGATAGTAGCATGGGCTCGATGCATGGAAGCCAGGTAATCTCCGTCAGACTGCAATTCTTCTCTAAAACGGTAATAGTAGTGGATCGTGTTGTCAACGGTAATACCAAGCGCAATGGAAGCGATCGTAATGCTCATAATGTCAAGCGGGATATTCATCACCCCCATGATGCCGAAAATAACGCTGATCGGCACCATATTGACAGTAAGCGCCACCATTGCCACCTTAAGAGAACGGAATAAAAACAAAAACATCCCGCCAAGCAGCAAAAGCGCAAGCCCGAGCGTCGATATTTGCGAATCAAACAACGATTGGAGCATATTGTTATACAGCACCATCATACCGACAAGCTTAAAACTCTCGTTGTCAAGCCCGACTTTTGTTTCAATTTCCTGTTTGATTTTTTTAAGCAGCGCATCGCGTCTTAATTCATCATTGGAATCCATAATGCGCGCAACAAATCTTGCTTCATTGTTGTCTGTATTGACATAAGGCAGCAAAAGGATCTTTTTGTATTCTAACGGCAATTCATTGTACATCAGCGCCATCTCAAGGCCGTCAAAATCTTTGCCCTCTTTCAATACCCTTCCCACTTTATAAAGGGTGCCCAGCGATGATACGTTGCCTATCTCCGGGATCGACTCAAGATAGTCATGCACCTTTAAAATGGTTTGCATCTTTTCGTCTGTAAACCAATACTGCGCATTATCTTCGTCTTCTTCAAACTCTTCTGCAAATTCGTTCAGCTCATCGCCCTCTTGCACATTCTCGGAGCTTGGGTTGTTTTTTTCTTGTATATCGGGGAACTTGACAATGATTTCCAAAGGTGTCGTACCGCCGAGATTGCTATCGATTTCCTGCATTCCCTTATATATTTCGGTATCTTTTTTAAAATAATTGATAAAGCTGTTTTCTACAATCAATTTCGTAACACCGTAATAACTGAACGCAAGGATTGCCACTACGCTCAAAAGTATCTTTTTCCCGTGATTTTCGACAATGTATGCAAATTTTTTGTTGAGCGTAAATGCTTCGTCGAAAATATACACGGGCTTTTTTTTGGGCAAAAGCATCATCACTGACGGGAATATCAGATAGGCAGCAACAAGCGAGACCGTCACGCCTATATTCATCATCGTACCCAAATCGATAATGGGCAGGATGTCACACGTCATTAAAGAGACAAACCCCGCTACCGAAGTAAGAACGATAAACACCGAGGGGACAGACATTCGCTTCAAAGTGATCTCGATCAGTTCTTTTTGGCTATAGTTGGGGAACAAAGCATACTCTTCGCGATAGGAAACTATCAGGTGGATCACCAAGGAGAGTGTCGTGATAAGCTGCATCGCAACAAAATTTGATGAGACAACCGTAACATCCAACCCCATCAAAGCGATGATGCCGGCTGTGATCACGACTGCGGAAAACGAGATCATAATAGGCAGCACAACAAACCGTATCTGTCTAAAAATCACCCAAAGCATCAATATCATAATAAGCAAAATAGCGGTCCCGTAAATGGCGATATCACCCTTGACGAAGCTTATCATGTCATCTGCGATCATCATCACCCCGCCCAAATAGAGCTCGCCGTTTTGGCGATACGGATCCAGTATTGATCTTACATCTTCTATAAGTTTGTGCGTATCATCTTTGATGCTGTCTACATATACCTTAAACGCTTTTTTTGCAGCTTCATACTCCTTTTTTTCTTTCGCACTCAAAGCTCTTTTATCTTTTAGATCAAGAAATGCATTTCTTTTGTTAAGAAGCTCCGTATATTTGACATCTTCTTTGAAATTGACCGTGATGGCGGTTGTTTTAAAATCACTGCTGACAAGATTGTTTGCATAGAGCGGACTGGTAGTCAACTCCTTTTGGGCCTGCGTGCGGTTAATGTCTGCTGAAGAAAGAGTGCGGACATTTTTGACGACTTCTGAAATTTCCATCGGCGGGCTTTGAAGTAAAGGAACATCAAGCAAAGAAGTAACGCTCTCAACGCCTTCGATCTTTAAAAGATCCTCTTTTAAAGAGTGTATCGTAGAGAGCGTCGCATCGGACAGCATAGGCTCTTTTGGGCTAAACGCAATGACCAGATAATCCGGGCTAACATATCGCCCGTGCACTTCACGCGTCAATTTTAAATCCGCATCATTTTCCAGCAACAGCGTCTCCGCTGATGCATCGATGCTCAAATAGCGAGAATAGTACCCGAAGACGGCCGTCACAATAAACATAAAAACCAACACGCCCTTAAAATGGCGTGTCATAAAACCGATATACTTTTTTAAAAACATAACTTATCTTTTCTTGACGAATACTTTTCGATAAAAACCAAATTTTTCATTTTTGATTTTTAAATCTTTTAATTCTTAACATTATTGGGTATCTTAAGTCTATCTTTCCTGCGGCGATGGATTTTCTTTTGAAATCTACAAACCGCATGAACAGTCTTGAGAAAATATTTCGGATTATATCCAATCAATATTTTGATTTTCTCTGTTTTTTGCCCAAACGGCTCAAAAAAGTTAACCAAAAAGAGGTTTTGATATAAAATGAAGGGGAGAAAAAAGACTATATTCTTGCTTTCCGCCTTTAAATAGGCGGCGATAGATTGTAGGTTTGTGCATTCAAACCACTGATGATGCATTTTGTTCTGCAGCTTTTTTTAATGCCTCTTGTTCGGCTTCATACGCCATCATTTGCTGACGTATTTCATGGATTTGCAACGGGGTGACGTCTGAATCGGCCGTCCATACTACTTCGACTTTCCCCTCATACTCTTTTCCCATTGCTTCAATTTTGTCCGAATATTCATAAATGTCAAGACATATTTCGGTCTTTTCAGGGTTTGAAGCATCGGTTATTGCTATATACCAACGACCCATCGGGTTGGTTTTGATCGTAGAATTTATGATTGCTGACATTACAAATCTTTTTTTCTAAGATCGCCGTTGTAAACAACATCTCTAAAGTCTATTGTTTCGTCTTGAAGCACATAAGGTATATTGTCAGCAGCCTCCAATTCTTTAATGGCCCCGTCAAGCTCCTCTTGGTACGTTTGCATCATATCCGCGGCAATCACTCCGGGAATTGCTTGGACGCCTTTTAGTTTTTTGACTTCTTCTTCAACATTTTCGCCTTCGATGGTTATAATGATCTTCCCTTTTTCTTTATCTCCGAAATGATAATCACACAAACCGCTTGCTTCCAGCGCTTCTTTTACTTCATCATATCTTTCTGATCTTACCTGAACTACAATACTTGAAATATTCACTTGCTCTCCTTTTTTTTTCCGATACGGCCCCTTGTACAAAAGGGCGATTAGATGATTTTAGCTACTGCTTCCAATTGTTCGTCTGTCAAATACAGCACGACACGTGAACTTTTTTCTTCAGCTTTTCTAAGCACATCATAATGATTTTGCATTTTTATTTTAGTTTCCCTGTCAACCGGAGAACGCAGCGCTTTGTATTCAACAAGCGCACCGTCCTTGTAAACCCCGGAAATATCAGCATGCACCCAATAGTATCCGTTATCTTTGCGCCTATTTTTTATATAACCCTGCCAGCTCTTTCCGCTTTTTAGCGTACTCCACAACTCCTTAAAAACGGATTTTGGCATATCCGGGTGCCTTACTATACTGTGAGGTTTCCCGACTAATTCATCAACCTCATATCCGCTTATTTTGGCAAACGTTTCATTCGCATGAGTTATCCTGCCGCCTAAATCCGTTCTTGAAATGATCAGTTCGTTTTCAGGCACTTCCGTTTCTATAAACATATCAAATGACGTATCCATTCTCTCTCCTTTCTATTACTCATATTCACCCTACTCGTTGCTATATTGCATCTTTTTTATTTGAGTTCCCACATCATCACGGTATTGTCATCACTTGCGGAAAATAACGTCATTTCATCTTTAAATATTATAGCATTAAGCGTACTTTTTTGGCCGTGAAGCACTGCAATTTTTGCTTTTGTAACAACATCATAAACCGAAATATCATTGCGCTCATCCATTGCAAAAGCTACCTTTTTGGCGTTTGGGCTCAAGCCGGTCGCATAGATAAGAAAATTCCCTTCAATATAATCACCTCTTCCCGTTGTCACATCATAAAGAGAACCCCTCCGATCCTGCCCTGCCCCGGAAACAATGTTTTGCTTAAAGTCTACCTTATAGACATTGTCCAGATTCATCCCTTTTAGCTCTTTCATCACTTTTCCGCTTGGAACATCTACCAGGCTAAGTATACCGCTTTCGCAACTAAATATCGCCAGGCTTTTGTCTGCATTCAAAGCAAAATCAGAAAATTTGGATTCACTAAGTTTTACCCGGTACAGCTCTTTTTGTGCATCAATGTCATACAAAGCCGCTTCGTTGCTCAAATAGGCAAGAAGGATATGCTTTTGATCGATGAAGCGCGCTTTGACCAACGCCTTTTTGTTTTCAGGCCCAAAAATCTGCTTTGTTGTATTGTTCTCATGAATCCACATATTGGTATAGCCGCCTTTGCCGCTGTCGCTTAAAAGCAAATACTTGCCTTCATTATAATCGACGCTAAAAATTCTTGCAGGAACCATATCGCCTGCAAAATCTTTTATTTGAGGAAGCTCAATCGTATAGGTAAAAGTTTGAGCGGTATAATCATATTCTTGCATAAACCCCTGTTCTGTTACGATATAGAGCTTATTGCCATACACTACCATATCTTTTGCATTTCCATTGATTTTGATTTGCTGTGCCGGAGTATCTATTTCAACGCATATTTCAACGCTATATGCTGCTGCCAAACAGACAAACAGCCATACCCATATAGTTTTTAACATCCAAGCCTCCTTTTTGATATACGATAGTTGCGACTTTGTTTTATGCTTGCTCTTCCATACCCCGTGCAATCTCGGTCGCAAAATAACTGATTGCTTTTGTCGGGCATCTTCCTATGCAAAAACCGCACCCCGTGCATCTGTCCATATCAATCACCGGATTAAACATTCCGTTAAACAATATGGCGTTATCGATGCATGGTTCTTTGCAGGAAAAGCATATCACTCCGTGATGGGCTACGCAGGCTTCCGTTGAGATACGAAACTCTGCGTTTATTTTTTCTTTGGTATGCTCATGAGCAAGGCTTAAAACATGCCTCTCATTTGTTTGGCATGCTTTAGAACACTCTTCGCAGAATGTACAGCCGCTTTTTGTAAAATTGAGCATCGGTGTCCCGTCTGCCCGTATCAGTATAATCTGTTCATCACAAGAAGCAACGCATGCTTTACTTTGGCAATCCGGACACTCGCTCTGAAAAAGAGATTCACTGTAGCAATAAGGAGGCCTAACCACAAGGGTTGACTCCTCACTGTATTTATTAAGTGGTTTTCTAAATGCTGTTAAAAAATCACGTCGTGATGCCACTTATTCTACACCTTCGTTGATTACATCCATCAAACTAGAAGAGGTTTCGCCTTTTGGATCTTTGAACTCCGGCTCAAAAGTATTGGCAACAGCCGTATCGACATTTGCCTGCGGGCAATGACACTGCGTACAGTTAAACCTTCCTTGATAGATCTCATCTGTGTGTCTTGTTTTGGCCAATTTAATGTCGCCAACCGTTTTAAGCTCCGTTCCTACAACTTTGCCCTCCATCAGTACTTCGTTGCCTTTCATTACCGTTTCCGGTCTGAAATTTGTAAAGTGTGTCTCTGGAAGCGGAGTTGCGCCTATGCCTGTAGCCACATCCGGCATATGACAACCCAAACATTGATTGTTCTCTTTTGTGATAGGCTCCATACCTTCTATGCTATGCGGAACCATCGGCGGCGCATTCATATAAGCTCTTTCAAATCTTGTCGATTGTCCCGGAGCCGGTCTTTCATAATCGGTTTTAACGCTGACAGTTTTATCATCTTCTGCAAAAAGGCTGGTTTTTCTCAAACCGATCTCTTCTGCCGCCAATTTATCTTTGGCAGCCAAATCTTCGGCTTTGATTCTTTCCGGGTCGCAAGCTTTTTCATTGATATCAATCACTTTGACTTCTGCAACAGCAGCTGCAGCAGCATGTTCGGTAGCTTTATCAGACGCTACGGCAGCCCCTCCTTTGATCAATGCGGCAATGGCTTCAATTTTTGCATCATCCAACGCTGCAACCTGTCCGGTCATCAAACCTTTCATCCCACCGCCGTAAGAGCCGTCTTTATATCCTTTTAGTGCTGCAACAATCTCTTCTTTGGTCATCTCTTTTACGATCTTTGATTTTCCCATTGCAGCTTTTTCAAACTGCTGCCCATGACACCCTACGCAAGCGGCTACGCTGGCTCCATAGAGTGCAGGAGCAGCAACCAACACGCTCAATGTTGCTAGTTTTATCATTTTGTTCATTTTTTTTCCTCCAGATTACTTTTTTAAATAATTTCGTATATTAAAGCTAAGTGCATCATCATTACATACATCGACACATCTGCCGCAATTGGTACACTCTTGCTTTACCACAAACTCACTGCGCTTGCCAATCATATCTAGCACCTGAACCTCAGGACACACTTCTTTGCATTTCATACAAAGCGTACAATTGTCGCTATTGTGTTTTACTCTTATCAGGCTGTATTTGCCTATAATAGAATGCACTCCCCCTAGCGGACAGATATGTCCACACCATCCGTTCTTAAGCACGAAAAGATCAAACAGAAAGATAGCCACAAGTAATCCGGCACCTGCGCCAAAACCAAATATCGCACCACGATTTAAGATCGTGATAGGAGAAATGATTTCAAATGCGGCCATTCCGCTTACAAAAGAAACAATCAAAGCGAGCACGATCATATAGTATCTAATGTTGCGGCTTATCCATACTTTTCGCTCTATTTTATCAATATAGAGTTTTCTTCTAAGCCAATTTGCAGCATCGGTAACCATATTGACCGGACACACCCATGAACAAAAAGATCTGCCGCCTATAATGCCATAAAACAATACGATAATAATCGCGCCCAAAATGGCGTCAAACGCAAGTATCGCGCCGGCTGCAAACATTTGCAGCACGGCGAACGGATCGCTCAACGGGATTGTTTCAAACACAGACGAGCTTGACATCGTACCCGTCAATACTTTCCATCCAAATGCATTGGCGCCGAAATAGAGCACCAACAGCGATATCTGACTGATCCGTCTTAGAATAAGATATTTCATATTACTCAAAATCTACTCCTTCATTCAGATAGTCAGCCGCACCCTTTTTACTTCTCTCTGTTTTGGTTGTAACATCGCCGATCTCTTGATCGATGGCTCTTTGCTCATCTTTTATATCCCAGCCTTTAACGTAATGCTCGCCGGGATCACCCAGTGCAATATCCCTAGGCTGAATAAAAATTGCAGGCTTATCTGTCACACATGCTTTCTCGCATAACCCGCATCCGGTACATACATCCATTACGACAATCGGCTTAAGGAATGCGTGTTTGCCTGTCCTTTCATTTCTATCGTACTCAAGCTTGATGGCTTCATCCATGAGTGGACATGCGCGATAACAAGCATCGCATTGTATCCCCCAAAATGCTATACAAGAATTTGGATCGACCACTGCGATTCCCATATCCATCAGTCTAAAATCAAGCTCATTGTTTTTATTTGTCAACGAAGCCATATCCAATGCGCCCGTAGGACATACAGGCACACAAGGGATATCTTCGCACATGTAGCAAGGCACATCATTTGCAATAAAAAAAGGCGTACCGATCGTTACATCATCTTGGGCTTTTGCAATCTTAAGAGTGCCCGGTCTTGGTTTGCCTGTTTCTTTGCTGATGTTTGAAGGCCTGTTTGTACATGCTTCCGCACACAATCCACATTTAATACATGCACTTAAAAAATCCTCTTCCTTTAGCGCACCGGGCGGCCTTAGTGTCAGAGCCGATCCTTTTGCCTTGTCGGCATACCCGGCCCATAACAATCCGCCCATCAAGCCCAATCCAGCATTGTGCGCTATATTAGTGAAAAACTTTCGTCTTTCACTAATCTGAGGTTTTTTAGTTGTATTTTCCATCACTATCCCTATTACGCTTTATACAGTTTTACCGCACATTTTTTATAGTCTGTCTGTTTGGACATCGGACATGTTGCATCAAGACAAACTTTGTTGATAAATACTTTTTCATCGAACCAAGGCACAAATACCAAACCTTGCGGCGGTCTGTTACGTCCTCTTGTTTCTACTCTTGCTTTTACTTTTCCTCTTCTGGATTCTACCCAGATCAACTCACCCTGTTTGAATCCTTTGGCTGTTGCATCTTTAGGGTTGATATAACAAAGCGCTTCCGGAACTGCACGGAAAAGTTCAGGAACCCTCATCGTCATCGTGCCAGAATGCCAATGCTCAAGCACACGCCCTGTACACAACCATGTATCATATTTTTCATCCGGCATTTCCGGCGGATCCATGTATGGTCTAGCAAAGATTTTTGCTTTGTTCGGCAACGGTTTTAATGTCTCATCTTTAATACCTTTTAAATCACCTTGCGGCAATGCTTTTGCCAAAGTTCCATAGAACGCAAAGTCATCTGCACCGGTTTGTTTTGCTGCTTTAGCTGCATACGGATCATATTTGACGTTGAATCGCCATTGTGTTTCTTTTCCGTCAACAACCGGCCATTTAAGTCCTCTGACCTGGTGATAGACTTCAAACGGAGCCAAGTCATGTCCATGTCCTCTACCAAAGCCTGCATACTCTTCAAAAAGATACTCTTGGATCATAAATCCGTACCCCTTAAAGACTTCACCGTCAGATCCTTTTACATTTCTGCTGTCGCCAAACACTTCTGTGTTATCAAAACCTTTTTGCGGGAATTTATTTGGATCGGCTTTGTATGATTTTGCTTTTTCATTTGCGTAAAGCACCTCATAAAGCGTTGTGTCTTCAGTGTAGCCCATTTTTTTGGCCGCATCGATCACGTTTGCAAGTTTTGTCCCGCTTCTAAGCGTATATTCACCCCAAACATCTTTGAGTTTAAATCTTTTTGCAAGCTCTACCATTTGCCATGTGTCACTCATCGCTTCACCTACAGGCACCACTTGCTGTCTCCAAAGTTGTGTACGACGCTCAGCATTCCCATAACCGCCCCACTTCTCATAAATCATCGCTGAAGGAAGCACTAGGTCAGATACTTTTGCAGAAATTCCCGGATATCCGTCAGAAGTTACGATAAAGTTGTCCATTTCTCTAGCGGCATTGATCCAGTGATGCGCACTTGCAGAATCTTGATACGCATTACATACGCTCACCCATGCAAATTTGACAACGCCGTCTTCAATATCTCTATGGATTTTCATAATATGCTGATCGCCTACCGGATTGATAGTGCCAAGCGGTACATTCCATCCTTTTTCTGTGATCTCTCTATGTTTTGGGTTTTCAACCATCATATCTGCCGGCAATCTGTGGGCAAACGTTCCTACTTCTCTTGCCGTACCGCAAGCTGAAGGCTGACCTGTAAGAGAGAATGCGCCTGAACCCGGTTTTGCTTGTTTATTAAGCATGAAGTGTACATTGTATGATTGTGTATTTACCCAAGTCCCTCTGGTGTGCTGGTTCATACCCATCGTCCAGAAAGAAACTACTTTTCTGTCTTTTTCGATATAAAGATTTGCTAAAGCTTGAAGCTTTTTCTTAAACTGCTCGATATCTTCATTCGGATCGCCTTTGGCAATTTTAGCTGTGTACTCAAGCGTATAAGGCTCAAGCGATTTTTTATACTCTTCAAAAGAAATTTCCCAGTGGCCAAGTGTACCCGGGATATTTTTCATCACATCGCCTTCTTTGTAACCGTACGGCTCAAGTGCCGGCGCCTCTTTTGCAGAAACTGCTTTTTGCATCTCTTTGGAAACCGTTTCCATTTCAAGAGCGCTATATTTATTTTCTTTGATGGACTTGTCGTCGGCACGTCTTAATCCATAACCGATATTTACCGGCCCTACGGCAAAGACAATATGCTTTTTAACAAAATCCCAATCGATGATCTTTTCTGCTTCATCTCTCATGACAATTTCGCGTGCAATATAGTTCCAAATCGCCAAGTCTGTGTTTGGTGAGAAAATGATCTCTATATCTGCAAGGTCTGAAGTTCTGTGTGTATATGTTTGGATAGATACAACTTTTACTCTGTCAGGGTTAGAAAGTTTTCTATCTGATACACGTGACCAAAGTATCGGGTGCATCTCAGCCATATTTGATCCCCAAGCTACAACGGTATCTGTCAATTCGATATCATCGTAGCATCCTGACGGCTCATCGATACCGAAAGTTTGATAAAATCCGACTACCGCAGAAGCCATACAGTGGCGCGCATTCGGATCAAGTGCGTTAGAGCGGAATCCGGCTTTCCAAAGTTTTTGTGCCGCATACCCTTCCATAATAGTATGCTGTCCTGATGAGAACATCGCCACACCTTCCGGGCCGCTTGCTTTAAGCGCTTTTTTAATGTGTTTTTCCATTTCATCAAAAGCGCGCTGCCAGCTTACAGGTTTGAATTTGCCTTTTTTGTCAAACTCACCTTTATCGTTCATTCTCAAAAGCGGTGTTTTAAGTCTGTCTGCGCCATACATGATCTTGGCAGTAAAATATCCCTTGATACAGTTAAGCCCTCTGTTAACAGGCGCTGCCGGGTCACCCTTGACTGCAACGATCTTTCCGCCTTTTGTAGCCAGCATGATCCCACATCCTGTACCGCAAAAACGGCAAGCCGCCTTGTCCCATCTCCAATCCGATTCAGCTTGTGCTGCTGCTTCTTGTGCGGTTGCAGGAACAGATATTCCCACTGCACCGGCGGCTGCCACGGCTGCTGAATTTTTCAAAAAATCTCGTCTACTAATCGACATATAGCCTCCTTTATTTATAATTTACATTACCATAGTAGTTCAAAACAACTTAGAAATAACATAAATTTACTTGATTATAATACACTTTACTCCCGGCCAAAATCTTGATCTAGATCAAGATTTTGCTTCTAACGGGTAATTTTTCTAAGAAAAAATTAAGGATAAAATTTGTCTTATTTAATGCGAGGCGGCATCGAAATAGAAGTTTGTCCATTGCACCAAATTGGCGCAATGGACTATAGATTCACTTTGGTTCATTAAAGATTTTGTTTTTGGGGCCGACAAACCAGTAAGCAATCGCCAAACCTACGATTACCGATCCTATCACTAAAAGTTCCGTACTTTTTTCTGTCGATAACGAATAAATTAAGATTTTGCGGATAAGCGCAGCCATTGCCAACATAATAAAGGCTCCTATCGCAAACCCCTGTCCTTGCAAATGCTTGATCTCTTCATGAATCAACTCGATGGCCGCCCATAAAACAAGCAAACTTCCAAGTACGGTTAGGATACCTTTTTCCATCCCTATCTCGGTAAAAAACAATAAATACACATCATAGGAAAACAGGCCGATTGCAAAAAAGGCTACGAGCGCGAGCGCACCCGCAAGAAGAAAATTGATATAGGATGTAAATTTTTTTAATCCGGACAGGATTGTTTTTTCAAATTTTGACATGGATAAAAATTTGCTCAACTCTTCTTCTCGGTAAGAACTGGTAAGCACGTCCAAATTCATATCGATAATTTTTTCAGCCGCCGCCATTGCGTTGGCATAATGGGCTTTGTCGAGATAATTTTTTTCAATATTTTTTAAAACAAACATACGCACAAAGCTAAATGCCGCATTGACATAATGGGTAGGCAAACCGATTTTTACGTGTACTTCTCCTATCTTATATAAATACATAAAATAAGCCATATCATAATGTCCGCAAAAAAGATTCACAAACCACTCTTTGATCTTTTCTCGATGATAGTCAATGATGCGTTTATTTTTTAAAAAAGAAGCGGTTTTTCCAAATCCCCAGATATGATCATAAAAACCGTCAATAAAGGCTTCCGACAATGCCTCCATTTGGGGCTTCAGCCCCAACAGCAATTCAGCATCCTCTTCGGAAAATTTGTAATGCGTTTTAAGACTCTGATAGTGCTGCTGCATTGATACTCCCCCTTTGTAAAAATTTTAGCGGCTTAAATATTCTGGGAATATAGTATCACATTGCAACTGCATTATAAGTTATTGATGCTAATCGGACTCTTTTTGGTATATTGATTTTACCACATTGCCGTTCCGCCGGCACCCAATGCGGCTTTGACATTGTCTGCAGCCATCGAAATATTCCATGCGGGCTCCCATACGACTTCTACTTCAACAACTCCCACACCATCGATCCGTTCTACTGCTTCACGCACCCACTGCGTAATCATCTGATGCAGCGGGCATCCCCGCGTCGAAAGCGTCATAACTACCTTTACATTGCAGGACTCTTCTACGATTGCATCATAAATGAGTCCCATCTCAACAAGATTAAACCCTACTTCAGGATCTATGACGGTACTGATCGCTTCATATACCTGCTCTTTTGTTATACTGCACATTGTCTACTCCTTATCTTTTCCATAATTGATCATCCATACTACACTATAGAACATAAATCCCGCGCCTACAATCAAAAACGATACGCCGGCTTTAAATAGCGTAGCGCTTCCGAATAAAATTCCTATACCGGCGATTGCCACGCCAAGTGCACTAAAAATAAATTCATACTCAGCTTCTTTTTTGGGGTACATTTCATGCAGCATAGGAACCCTTTCTTTTCCGACCAGCGGGCTGTAGCGTTTGAACCATACCAAAAAAGGAATGATTTTGTACAAATGCCCATTGATCAAAAATGTGAAAAAGCCCATGATTAAAAACCATGCCGCATCAAGCAGCAATCGCTCGGCTCCAGTTAAGAACCATAAAGCTCCCAACGCTAATGCGGCAAACAAAGAACCATACCCAAAAAACATCGACTTGGCCCAGATATCATTTTCTTTTCTGGCTCTTGTTTTGTAGATGACAACTATCTGCTGAAGATAGAAACCTACCGCAACAAACATGACAACCAGCGATAAATAATTTCCCCACTCTATCCCGACAAGTGCAGAAAAAAAGTATCCCAGCACCCCTGCAATCATAAGCTTAAATGCACGATTGATCGGGGTTTCGTTAAAACCGTGCGAAAGGCCGAACATAGGCAGCAAAATGAGCGACAAACCTATAATGGTAAGCGTCACATATCCGCCCAATACCAATACCGCATGAACGCTCAGCCATTTATTGATATCCACGCTGATGCCTTCGCCTATGGCTAACGACATTACAAATCCTGTTATAATGCCCGAAAGCAAAAAAAGATTTGCAGCAGCTACGGTTTTAACCGTTAATGAGATATATTGTACTTTTTTGAGCGTCATGGTTGTATCATAAAGAAAGATGACCATTGCCACAAGCACCAGAACTCCGCCATAGGGCAGTATACCGGGTGCAAAAACAAACCCTGCGCTCATGATCATGGTTCCTGCCATCAAAAGCGGCCAGATGATGAGATAAAGATCAACAGAGAAATGTCCAACCTCGACAACTACCGGCACCAATTGGGCCATTGCGCCAAAAATGATCATCATCACAAAACCCAGCAAAAACCAATGCGCCCATCCTACAATATGCATATCGGTATAAGAACTGCCGGGATCTAAAAAAAGTAAAAATATCACTCCTGCTAAATAAAAAAATGTCCCCACTTTAAAAAAGGGGGCAATCATCTCAAACGGAGGAGCGTACTCTTTGGATATACTAAACATGTATACGATTAACCGTGGCAGCTGCTGTCGTTAAGATTTGCTTTTTCGCTTGCTCCTGCTTTATGAGAAAAAAGAAGCTGGATTTTTCCGTCTTCGGTATCTACTTCCTCAAGATTATAATTTTCTTGAACTTTTTCAAGCAAACCCATCGGTTTTTTGTGGTTGATCATCAAAAGTTTCGTATGCTCATCCACCATTTTAAGGCCTATCATAGCGTTAACCATCGGCTCCGGGGGTCCGCATCTTGAAGTATCAAATTCTATGATCTGGTCTTCGCCTAATTGATATTTAAAAAAAGGAACGGTAGCCCCTTGCGGCATAAACTCTTCTGCATTATTTGGTTTTTTAATTACTTCCATAAGTATCTCCTGTTAATTATTTGTTTGCATTATAGTCATCTTTTTAACTCATTTGGTTGACTCATGTCAAGATTCAAAGTTTTTTTCCATAAATTCCTTAACCATTTTATCAAATTTTTGCATTCGTTCTTTTCCTTTCGGCATCTGGGCACGTAATTTTTTCATATTTTCTAAAAATGCACCGACGGTATTTGGAATTTTGCCCAAAAAATAACTTCGCAGCTGTTTGGTGAACGCAGGAGAAGCCCCGCCTGTTGAAAAAGAAATAAGCAAATCCCCCTGCTTAATATAAGAAGGAAAGATAAAATCGCAATAGGCTGTGTTGTCTACGCTGTTGACCAATATTCTGTGATTCCTTGATTCTTCATAGATCGCACGATGAAGATCCCTCGTATCTGTTGCCACAATTACGATATCAAATCCTTTGATATCGCCATTTTGATATTTTTTTTTATATAAAATCAAACCGTGTTCTTCAATAAGGCGATCAGCTTTTGCGCTAACCTCCGGGGAAATGACCGTAATATCGGAGGTAAACTCCACAAGCTTTTCTATCTTGTCCGCAGCAATTGCGCCTCCTCCTACCACCAATATTTTAAACTTGCACACATCCATATACATTGGGAAAAAAGACATTGCACCCCTTTTTATGCTTTTTTACACTATAACAAAAGTTTACTATAATGTATTTGATACATATCAAGCCAAAACAATCTATAATGTAATACAATTTAATATAATTTTTATTACCAAAGGTTCCCGAATGCAAAATGAGTTACTTTATAAAATGCAAGATGCCTTTCCGCTTGCCCCAAGACCTTTCAAGATTTTAGCAGAGGAACTGAATGCCGCCGAAGATGACATTATCTCCCTTGTACAAAAGCTAAAAGAGCAAAAAATCATTCGGCAAACCTCTGCCATATTTGACACAAAGAGGCTGGGATACGCTTCCTCGTTGGTTGCGTTTAAAGTTCCGCAACGCAGTGTCGACAAAGTCGCTGCGCTTATCAATACGCATCCGGGAGTAAGCCACAATTATCTGCGTGACCATGAGTTTAATATCTGGTTTACCCTGGCCGTACCCCCAAAAAGCAAATTGGGATTGGAAAAAACCGTGGAATTGCTGGCAAAAAAAGCAGAAGTAGAAGATTTTATTATTCTTCCGACGCTTAAAATGTTTAAAATATCGGTAAAAATGGACACAACCGGTACACAAAGCAAAAAAGAAAAGGTAAAAAAAGCTGTCTATAAAAACCTGGAGCTTATGCCTCAGCACATAGCGATCATCAAAGCATTGCAAAACGATATCCAAATCACAAAAGAGCCCTTCAAAGAGATGGCAGACCGGCTAAATCTATCTTACGATGCTTTCTTTGACCTTGTTAATGAATTGAGCGAGAGCGGGATTATGCGTCGCTTTGCAACGATTCTAAACCATCGAAAGGCGGGCTTTGCTGCCAATGCGATGAGTGTTTGGGCCGTACCCGAAGATCAAGCCGAAGCCATAGGAAAAGAAATCGCAAGTTTCTCGGCCGTAAGCCATTGCTATTTGCGTCCCAGCTATCCGAACTGGCCCTATAATCTTTTTGCGATGGTGCATGCAAAAACCCAAGAAGAATGTGACGCAATCATACACGAGATAGCCCAAGAAACAGGCTTAAAAGAATACGGCAAGCTCTACTCCACGGTAGAATTCAAAAAACAGCGTATTGTTTATTTTGATGAAGCCTTTGAAAGATGGGAAGAAAAAATGCTGAGCGAATAAAAAACTATTTTATTCCCAGCTGCGCCTTAAAGTGGGCCAAACAATCCGTACAGTTTTTTACCTTATTGCTGTCAATAATCTCTGTAAGCGCTTCGTAGTTGAGGATTTTGATATGTTCCCCTGTTTTTATCTTGACAATCTGCTCTTTTTTAAACTTTTTAAAAATACGAGAGAGGGTTTCAGGCGTAAGATTTAAAATGGAGGCTATCTCGTTGTATTTTAGCTTAGTAAAAATCTCAACATTCTCTATCAGCAGTTTTGCTACTTTTGCCTCGGAAGAATAAATAGTCTCCTTGTGTATCAAAGCCGACAAAACCATGATCTTGGAGGTAAGTGATTTGATCAGCTCCAAAGAGAACTGTTTGTTTTCAAGATTTTTAAGAATATAGTCAAAAGGCACCAATGCCATTTTCCCCTCTGTGACAAACTCGCAGGTTACAGGATACGGCTGGCTTTCAAAACAGGCATACTCGCCTACCAAAGCAGGGGCATCAAAACGATTAATTTGAATTTGTGTATTTTTGGGTGTTGTCTTATAAAGTTTTATTGTACCGCTTAAAAGAATATAAAGATATTCTCCGCTATCCCCCTCATAAAAAACAATACTCTCTTTTGCGTAATTTTTTATGATGGCATTTTGCCTGACCTCTTCGAGATATTCCGGCGAAAGTCTTGAAAAGAGCTGGATGTCGCTTAGGCTGTACAACAAACTTCCTTTTTTTGAAATCATATTTAATCTGTTAGCATATCAGATTCCGTATTTTTTCATTATATCAAATAATTTTTAAAACAAACCATCGTCACGTCGTTTTAAAGATATGCAAAGAATCCGGCATGATATTTGATCTGCGGCTATTCTTCAAACCATTGAAGCTGCTCTCGTAGCCGTACAACCTCCCCCACTACAATAAGCGCAGGCGTAGGCAAATCTTTGGCAAGTTCCCAAATCGTTTCAAGCGTTCCAATCACTGTTTTTGCATCCTTCGTTGTTCCTCGGCTGATCACGGCAACTGGATACTCTTTGGGTTTTCCGATTTTCATCAATTTATCGGCAATATACTCAAGGCGATGCAACCCCATCAAAAAAATGATCGTATCATCCGTTTTATAATTTTCCCATGGAATTTGGGAGCTGTCTTTATGCGTTGACTCATGGCCCGTTACGACCCTAAACGATACGGTAATCCCGCGGTGGGTCACAGGAATGCCCGCATATTGTGGCACGGCAATCGCAGAAGTAATCCCGGGAATAAACTCAAATTTTATCCCGCGCTCTTTAAGATAAATCCCCTCTTCGCCTCCGCGTCCGAAAACAAAAGGATCTCCCCCCTTGAGCCGAACCACATTTTCATATTTAAGCGCATTTTGATAAATCACTTCGTTAATTTCTTCTTGGGGAAGCGTATGGTGAGAATCTTCTTTGCCGACATAGACAAATTCGCAGCCGCTTTTGGCTTCTTTTAAAATATCAGGATTGGCAAGCCGATCATAAATAATCACATCTGCTTCCCTGACAACCCGCAGTGCTTTGATGGTCAGCAGCTCGATATCCCCCGGCCCGGCACCGGTTAAATAGACTTTCCCCATCTTTTACTCCTTGTGCTGATAGATAAAAATACCTGAAGGGTGCTTCAGCTGGAATATTTCCCGCTCCAAAAACCACTCTTTGGTATTGATGACACTCACCTGGTTCGCATCATTGACCGAAACATACAAAAGATCATCCGCTTTGGACCATCTTACATGCAGCACTTTCCCCGGGAAAGTAAACGTTTTGATGATATCGTATGTTTGCGTATCAATGATCTGAATCGCAGGAAAATCTTTGCCTGAAAACGTCACGGCAAGATATTTTTTATCCGGGCTCAATGCGGTAAATACCGGCAGCCCCTGCACGGCAATATTTTTAATAAAGTTAAACTGTTTATCATAAACCATGACTGCATTATCTCCGACAGCAGGTATAAACGTTTTATCCTTGCTCAAACTCCAAAAGCCGAAATGGGGCACTTTGAGTACCGGCTTGTTGTTTTCTGCCGTAATTTTGATCTGAGAATATTGCATTTTATCCAAATCAATCACCCCAAACGCTTTCGTAAGAAAAAATCCTACGATATAGGTATTGCCTTGTATCATTGCGTCAAACGGCATCTCTCCGACCTGAAACTCTTTAAAAATTTTAAATTTCGGCAATCCCTTTCCCGCATTTTCATCTTTAAGCACCGTGACTTTATCGCTGTCCATTTGGGCAAATACAAGCATATCTTTATAGATTTTAATGCCTACATTTTTTGAGTCGGTTTTTATCTTGTCAATAGGCTTTAGATCCCTTGTCAAAATATCGACCGACTTATCGTCATAATTGGCTACAGCCACATAGTTTTCGCCGATTACAAAACCGATTGCGCTTTTGCTTGTTTTATACTCGTTTAACGTTTTTTCACTAATCGGGTCAAATCGAACCACATAGCCGTCTCGGCTGATCAGATATCCGTCTTGTTTGTCAAACTTGATAATCCCGTGATTCATGTTGTGCATGTTTTCCATTCTGGATTTCACCAGCCCTTGGTTGATAATTGCAACCGATTCTGATTCTCTTTCCACAACAAAAAATTTTTCTGATTTGGTGGGAGTTGCTGCAAACACAACACCTGTCAATAAAATTGCCGACAATAACTTTTTCATTTAATTTCCTTTGATTTTTTCTTCGCTGAGATAACAAGAAGGATCTTCTGCCCATAGATCCCCGTAAATGGCATAGGCCCTGCTTCTTGAACCGCCGTTGCAAATATCCAAATAGCAGCATGATGCGCATTTGCCAGAAAGCTTTCTGGGATGCTCTCTAAGCTTTTGCAGCAACGGTACGGGATGGTTGGTCCAAATGTCTGAAAAATCCTGCTGCAAAATATTGCCGATTTTGACCGGGAAAAAAGGATCAGGCTTTACAAAGCCTTCACTGTCTATATTCAATAGCTTTTGTCCTGCGCTGTTTCCGCCCCACGCCAAAAGACTGCGCTTCATTTCACCTGCATAGTCCGGATACTTCTCAACAAATCTGTCATAAAACAAAATAGCATCCATTTCCATGTTTCCTGTCACGATCTCGATATCTCTTCTAGTTTCGTGATACTCAAATGCTTTGTCAAGAATGTAATTTACCGCTGCCATGCGCTGTTCTTTGCTTAGGTCCATTTCTAAATTATCCAAGCCTCTCCCACTGTACACCAAATGAGAAATATAGACTTTGGGTATATTGTGCTGCTCGGCAAGATCAAAAATAAATGCCAAATCATCAAAAGTATCTTTGGTAATCGTAAAACGGATACCTACTTTTGTTTTGCCAAAGCTGTTAAGCAAATCAACGGCTTTCATCGACTCGTCAAAAGAGCCCTTAAGCCCCCGAAACTTGTCATGCACGTCAGGGCTTCCGTCAATACTGATGCCGATATAATTAAACGTATCGAGTATCTTTTCTGCATTGCTTTGCTTGACATAAAGCCCGTTTGTAGAAAGGTAGGTGATGATGCCGAGCTCTTTGCAGCGCAAGGCAATATCGAACAAATCTTTTCGCGTCAGAGGCTCACCCCCCGAAAAAATCAAAAACTTTACGCCGTTGGCTTTGAGTTTCGGCAAAGTAGCCATAATATCTGAGGTTGTAAGCGTATCTGTTGCGTCAAGACCCGCTTTTGAATAGCAGTGCAAACAGCTTAAATTGCAGCGATTTGTAAAATTCCATATCGCGATGCTTCCATCCAGCACCCGCGAAGGTGTTCCTTCGACAACACTTTTTAAAAGATTTGACAGCCTAAACATTATTTTTCTTCCTTGGGCTTATAGGAAAGAATATAGTCGGTGATTGACCGGAGTTCTTCTTCTGTAAGTTTAAATGCAGGCATTGCATTGCGATCGTATCCGAAAACTTTGGAGACGGCTACAGGATCAACGATCATTCCGCGAATCTCTTCTGCGCTTCTTTTAGAGGCTATTTGCGCAAAAGGAGGGCCGAAAGCCACTGCAGTTTGGTGATGGCACCCCCAACAGTATGTCTCAAAAACCCGCTTTCCTTCTTCCGCGTAAAGTAAGCCGTACATCCCTGCCCCTATCAACAATGCCGTCAAAAATTTCGGTGTCATTCTCACGCTCCCTTTTTTCTTCATTTGCAGATTATAACAGTTTTTATGCTCCTAAAACTTGATTTAAAACAAGCCGAAGAAAATCTTTAAATCATTTTGTTTTTCTTCTGTAAAACTTACCGCTTCTCTTGCAAAATCGTCAAAACCTCCCCTTTGTTACGGCCTTTGTAGCTATTGATACAAATCAACAAACAGGGAGAGGTTTTTTGATAAAATTTTTAAAAAACCAAGCGGGCCAAAATGAACTTTTTATCTTATATCAAAGCGGTAGGAACCGGCGAAAAACTCAATAGAAATTTAACCAAAGAAGAAATCAAAGATGCTCTGCGAAAGATCTTAAATAAAACTGCGGCTCCCGAACAAACAAGCGCTTTTCTTTTGGGATGGAGAGTCAAAGGAGAAAGCCTTGAAGAGCTGCAAGGAGCCATTGAAGTCTTTGATGAATATATTAAGCCTCAACCGATTTCTCATTCTATCGAATTTGGATACCCTTATGACGGAAAAGCCGATAATCCCTATCTTTTTCCTTTAACGGCACGCTATCTTGAACCTTTTGGCATTCAACTCTCCTTGCATGGCGATGATTTGCAGCCGGCAAAAGGAGGCATAACACTTAAAGAGATATGCGCGCATGTGCCTCTTGCTGACAATATTCATTATTTCGACCGATCCAAACACTTTAAAGCGCTTCATGATCTGACCAAAGTTCGAATGACCTTAGGAATACGAACCTCGTTCAATACTTTAGAAAAATTGCTCAACATTTCACAAAGCGATATGGCCATCATCGGTGCATTCCATAAACCTTTTATCGATAAATACATTCAGCTTTTTAAAGACCGATACAAAACACTGGTTATCATCAAGGGCAACGAGGGCACACCGGAAATCTTTTCTAAGTGTTCTATTTTTGTCGCCAAAGATGGAGCTGTTGAAGAAATAAAAGTTGATCCGAAAGATTTCGGCATAGAGTATAAAAAATCAACACACCCTATCTCTCTTGAAACCTCTATTGAGCTAACAACCAACCCGAGCAAAGAGCTATGGAAGCTGGCCCGACTCAATGCCGGAGTCATCCTCTTTTTGCAAGGCAAAGCCGATACAATTGCGGAAGGATTCGAATATCTAGAAAAAACACTCCCTGCCCTCTAGATAAAAATCATACAAATACGGTTCTTGTTTTAATTAAGACTAATTTTATCCTAATTTAAGTATACTTTTAAAAATTATTTAAAAAGGATATCTGATTGAATCGCTTAAAGGTATTTTGGCTATTTTTAATCAACAGTTTTTTGTTTGCCGATGTTGAAGCAGGGAAAAAAGTGTATACTGAAAACTGCGCTATATGCCATACCGTAAACGGAGGGTCTGCGCTAGGGCCGGATTTCAATATCGTCTCCTACACAAGACGCGCAGAAGAGATAGAAAAATACAGCAAAGACCCCTCTTCTTTCTATGAAGCGTTCGGATATAGCGCAAATGCTATGCCGACACTGCCTCTTACAGACAAACAATTCAAAGATGCTGCGGATTATATCAGTTCGCTGCAGCCATTCAAAAAGTGGATGATAAAGAAGAAACCTACTGTCTCCAAATAACTTTCAAATCAGCAGAGAGCTTTGATGTATCAAATACATCTTTTTGCTCTTCTACTTTTCCGATTGTGTCCGGAGTGTAAACAAATTTTTGGAGATAATACGTATTTTCATAGCCGCGCTTCTTTAAATCATCGATAATTTGATTGATATCTTCCGGCTGGAGCAGATCGCTATGGATGGTTGTTCTGACTTCAAAAGGGAATGCCTTGCCTAGAAGATACTCTAAGGTTGAAGAAAAAATATCAAAATGCTTGTTTTTGGTAATCGCCTCAAATTTTTGCTTGGGTGCTTTGTAGTCTAACGCAATATAGTCAACCAAATCATTTTCTACCAGAGCAGAAACTATTTGCGGATTTAAACCGTTGGTATCTAATTTGATTTTGTAATCCAGTGCTTTGATTTGTCGGCAAAATTCAACCAAATCTGCATAAAGTGTTGCTTCTCCGCCGGATAAAACTACCCCTTCCAGCAATCCTTTTCTTTTTTGCAAAAAAGAGAGCGCCTCCTCCTTTGATATTTTCCCATCACCAAATACAATATCTTTGTTATAGCAATAAACACATTGCATTTGGCATTTGGCAAACCAAAAGATGGCAGCCAAATGATCCGGAAAATCCAATGCCGTAAAAGGGGTTATATCATACAGCGGTTTACGCGACATCAGAGTGTGCTGTTTTTTCCGTAAAGAATTTTCTCTCTTGATGCTCGCCTTNNTATCCCATCACTCTGGTATAGACAACACACTTTGTTCTTTTGCTTTTGTTTGCTTCCAGGATTTTGTTATGATTCATTTTTTCTCCTTTGTAAAATAAGTTTACGCTCTGTTCGTATAGCGTTAAATCGCGTAGTTTTTTTCCGTAAAAAATTTTCTCTCTTGATGCTCGCCTTTTTTGCCGATATTGAAACTCTCTACCGGTCTGTGATATCCCATCACTCTGGTATAGACAATACACTTTGTTCTTTTGCTTTTGTTTGCTTCCAGGATTTTGTTATGATTCATTTTTTCTCCTTTGTAAATTTAATTTTTATCCGCATGTTTGCTGCGAAAAAGCCGGGTTGGGCTGCATGGTTTTCAACGCGAACTCTTCTTTTTTATCATTTTTTCTGTTTTGGTAGTTTTCATATGCTCCCAAAAATGCCAGCAAAACCATCTGCGTGCACTCTTCGCAATTGTTTTGCGCCGCCATTTCTTCCAACGAAGACTGTGTTATCGCAAAAGCTTCTTCCATCGGAAGGCCTTTAAGTTCTTCTGTATATATTGAAGCTGTGAATGCAATCGTAGGACACCCGTTAAATTCATACCCGATGTCTTTTATTTTGTCCTCATCATCTACAAGCAAATAAAGATCAACCTGACCGTAATTGCTTGGGTTTCTTCCTATGCCTCTTGCATTATAGTCTTTCAATGCCCACCGGTTTTTAGGATCATGGTAATGTTCGTTTAATTTTCTGGCCTGTTCGCTTGTGACATCAAAGCCATGCGCCCTAAACACTTCTTCTTCAACCATCCGTTTCCTTTAAAAAAATATCAACACATTTTTGTGCATTTTGAACCAAGATATCGATCTCTTCTTTTGTGGCATGATCAATATGGATGCCGCACACCACCAAACTATCTTTTTTTATTTTATCATAAATTACCTCGATTAGCTGCTCTGCAACGATATAATCTTTATGATTTTTTTTGCTTATGGTTTGTATGCCCTCTTGTTTCTCTTTGAGCGTTGCAGAGCCGATATGCTCTTTTTCGCCTCCGGTGATGATCACAAGCAGATCATCGCCTATTTTTTGGGAAGTCAGCGTGATAGCATATCGTCCTTCCCCTGCTTTGATCATCCGTGCAACCCTTGCAAAATCTCCTCATCGCATTTTGGACAATACTCATATTCTCCAGATAGATACCCATGTTTCTCACATACCGAGAATGTCGGAGTAACGGTAATGTATGGCAGTTTGAAATTGGTAATCACGTTTTTAACCAGTTTTCTAGCCGCCTCTGCCGAGCTTACTTTCTCTCGCATATAGAGGTGCAAGACTGTTCCGCCCGTATATTTACATTGTAGCTCATCTTGCAATGACAATGCTTCAAACGGATCATCCGTATAGAATACGGGGATTTGCGATGAGTTGGTATAGTAGTTATTCTCTATTGTTCCTGCCTGAATAATATCAGGGTATCGTTTGATATCCTCTTTTGCAAAACGGTAGGTCGTACCTTCAGCAGGCGTTGCCTCCAGGTTGTAAAGGTTGCCTGAACGCTCTTGAAACTCTTTGAGTTTTTCTCTCATAAATTCCAAGAGTTTGATCGCCATTGCTTTGCCGTATTCATCGGTGATATTATGAGTATCCCCCGTAAAGTTTCGTATCATCTCGTTGATACCGTTGACCCCTATCGTTGAGAAATGGTTATTAAATCCGGGCAGATATCTCGCCGTATAAGGATAGAGCCCCCTATCATACATCTCCTGAACAAAGATACGTTTCTTCTCCAATGTAGAATAAGCATGTTCCATAAGCTCTTCCAGCCGCTTATAAAGTTTTTCTTCTTCCTCTTTGAAGAGATAGCCAAGCCTTGCCATATTGATTGTCACAACACCGATAGAACCCGTCATTTCAGCACTTCCGAATAATCCACCGCCTCGTTTAAGCAACTCTCTGAGGTCTAGCTGCAATCTACAGCACATACTTCTCACATGACCCGGCTTATAGGCTTCTTCATTTGGTACGAGTTTGCCGTCTTCACCTCTTACGTATTGGCTGCCGATAAAGTTTTGAAAATATGATGAGCCGATTTTCGCTGTGTTCTCAAACAATATATCAGTGTTTTCTCCGTACCAGTCAAACTCTTCTGTGATATTCACTGTAGGGATAGGGAATGTAAACGGCTGTCCGTTTTTATCCCCCTCAGTCATCACTTCATAATAGGCTTTGTTGATCAGGTTCATCTCTTTTTGAAAATGCTTATAGGTCATGCTTTCCAAAGAGTCAACGCCTCTCTCTTTGGCTTCTTGCAGCAGCGCCTCATCTTGTATCCCTTTAAACAAATGTATCTGATTTTTGGTCGGGATTTGATCTTTCAAATCAGACGGTACGGTCCAATCAATGGTAATGTTGGTAAAAGGACTTTGCCCCCATCTGGCTGGAACATTCAGATTATATACAAAACTGACGATTGCTTTTTTAATCTCATCGTATGAGAGCTTATCTTTAAATACGTATGGGGCTAGATAGGTATCAAAAGAACTGAAAGCTTGCGCACCTGCCCATTCGCTTTGAAGGATACCCAAAAAGTTAGCCATCTGTCCTAATGCTTCTCTAAAATGGGAGGGCGCCCTGCTCTCTACTCTTCCCCTTACTCCGTTAAACCCTTCATCTAAAAGCACCCTCAAACTCCACCCTGCACAATAGCCGCTTAGACAATCCAGATCATGGATATGATAATCTCCGTCTCTATGTGCATACCCCTCTTCTTTGGAATAGATTTTATCCAGCCAAAAATTGGCGATAACTTTGCCTGCGGTATTGTTCACAAGTCCTGCATGGGAATATCCCGTGTTGGAGTTGGCGTTGATTCTCCAGTCAGACTTATCAATATACTCTTTGATGGTTTGTGTTGAATTGATGTAGGTAGTATCCTCCTCAAGTCCCAACACATGCTCTCTTTGAATCTTATGCATATGACGATAGAGCATGAAAGACTTCATTACGTCAAAATGACTGCGGCCAAAAAGCGCTTTTTCGATAATATCCTGCACCTCTTCAACGCTGATTCTTTCTTTGTCTCTGATACTGTCCATCACATCGCTAAATACGTTTTTATCATACTCTTGCGCTTCGCTTTGAAACGCTTTCTTAATTGCATCTTCTATCTTAAAAGGAACAAATTTTTGTGTACTTCCGTCTCGTTTTACTATAATATTTACCATTTTTGTTTGCTCCTGTATTCACGAATTTAGTGTTTTGATTGTTGATTATGTATTATAGTAAAAAAAACTTTTCTAGAGTTTGATTTGTATCAAATAAAAAAAGAATCTTTTTTTTAAAAATTTAAATGATTAATTTTTTTGATGCAAATCAATGCTTTGTGTTTAGTGCTGCCCGATAGCGTTTGCCAAATCCACCAATCTTTTAGCATACCCATACTCATTGTCCTGCCATGCCGAAATCCTAAGCAGGTTATCTTTTGAAATCAGGGTGAAAGGAAGATTGATCGTTGCGCTGTAGGGGCTTTTGATATAATCGCTTGACTCTTTAGGGGTATCCGTGACATCCAAAATACCGGCATAAACAGATGCTGCCTGCGATACCAGCTGCCTGTTGACCTCTTCTTTTGTGGCGCTGCTTTTAAGGTTAATGCTTAAATCATAAAGCGTAGTTGCGGGGATAGGCACCCTGATGCTTACAGCATGAAACTGTCCTTTGAGGTGCGGGAAAAAATATTCCGTCGCTTTAGCAGCAGTGCTTGCAAGAGGAATGATGTTTTGCGTAGCACTGCGCGTTCTTCTTATCTCCGTCGAATAGTGCTTGTTGTCCAGCAGATTTTGATAAAACGTATAACTGTGGTACATGCTCATCATCGCTGAGCGGATACCAAAACATTTATCGATAATTTTGAAGATGGGCACAATGGCATTAGCCGAACAGCTGGAGTTTGATATGATCGGTTCTTGTTGGTACTCATGATGGTTGACCCCAAACATATACGTCGGCATGGCATCAGAAGGCGGTGTTGAAACGATCACCCTCTTTGCACCGTTTTTAATCCACGCCCTGTTGGCTTCTACTGTCAAAAAGACACCTGTACATTCCAATACCATGTCGATATCCAACGCTTCGATGTCGATATCTGCAGCATTGTGATGGGAAAACAATTTTACCGTTTGATGATTTATGCTGAGCAGCCCGTTTTGAAGCTTGACTTCATACGGGAGAGACAGATATTGAGAATCGTATTTTAGCAAATAAGCCATCTGTTCAAAACTGCAAAGATCATTGATGCCCACGAGCTCAAGCTCAGGATTTTCTAAAATAATTCTTGCCGCGCTTCTGCCGATCCGTCCAAATCCATTGATAAAGATTCGGATCTTTTTCACTCTTTCATCCCGGCGCTGCATCTATCCGTCAAATCATATAAACCCGTGAATTTCACGCTTTTCCTTTAGCTGCTATTTTTGAATGTATACTACTTCTTTCATTAAAAGCGGCTGGGTCAATTTTATATCTTCCTCTCTCATGACTTTTTTGCAATCGTCTCTGGCCAGCTGGACATAAAGCGCCACTTTCACATTATCGCCTTTTTGCAAAGGCAAGATTTGATATGTCAGCTGCTTTGTTTCTTTGGCTTCAAGGTTGTTTACAGTGCTTTGCGTTGCTGTAGCGGGAACAACAACATGGCGGTTGTCTGCTGCAAAACTATACGCAAAATATCCCGCTTTGTCTTCGCCGGGTTCTTTTTGATAGTTTTTCCAAATTTCTTTGCCATCCCTTTCAATCGTAATTTTTAAAAACTTTGCCCGGGCCGCTTGGATAATCAGCGGATGGGACATTTTGTTTGTCAGCGTAACATTCAACTGCTCATTCTCCACCGAAAGGTTGATATCCACGCCTTTTGCCCTGAATGCTTCATCATGAATGCCCAAAAATTTATGGCTGGCATGATGGCCCCTGCTTCGCTTGTCGATCTTTTCAGGCCCGCCTTGGATTTCAGGCATGTGGCATTTGATGCAATCTTTGCTGTTTTGTTCGCTCTGCATGGTACGAAATACGGTAATGTTGTGATCGTTTACTTTATGCGAATGGCACCCTTTGCATACATTGGCGGAATAGACAGGATTGGTCGCTGAGGAGTGCTTGTCGCTGTCATCGGGATTTATCAGCGTGCCGTAAAGCGTAGGCTTGTATCCTTCTGCCTGGCGGGCTTGAATGTTGATGTTATACTTATGCGACTTTTTTACATAGGCGATCGTATGGCAAAAAAAACACGAAACGCCGTCTGTATGGGTTTTGTTGTTGCTATCGGGTTTGGCTTTCCCTTCGATCAGTTCTTGCAGATTGTCTGCCATAGGCATATGGCACACCGCGCATTCGTACTTTTGGTCGTGCGCTTCCTTGGCGATATCCTGATGAAAGGTATTGCTAAAAAAACTTTGCGAGTGGGCGGAAGACTGATACTCATCATAAATCTGCTCATGGCACTCTTTGCATGAGTGGTTGTCCATATATTTGGCTTGCTGGGCCCATACAGTTTGTGCGGCAAAAAAAAGCAAAAAAAAAGCAAAATATTTCATACGCATACTTCCAACCGACCCGCTTTGGGTAATTTAAAAAAAAGGCTCATCAGTCTTTTTATTAAATGATCCTTTTGGACAGTTTCAACAAACACAAGCAGTTTACTGCTTGTGCTTCAAGTGTACCGGACTAGAATTTGTAGCCGATCTGTACCCAGTAAACTTCTTTGTCTTCTCGTGCCTCTACGATTGTGGCCTCTGATTCTCCCGAAAAGAAAGCCGCTTTCGCCATAAAGTTCAAGTTTTTTGAAAAATCGTAGTTATAAACCACATCAAATTCCGTACCCGCATCATCATTTGGAACACCGCAACATCCCGTTACATCTTCTGCATTAAACACATGGTAGAATGCCGTAAGCTGGCCATAGTCGCCGCCAACATAGCCGATCTTGCCATAGAGGTCATTTAAACCATATAAGTTTTGTTTACTGGTGTAACCCAAGAATACATCTGCAAACCCTTGCCATTTATGCAGTGTGGCAAACGGGGTATTGAAACCGTGGGCATTGCCGTCTGCTTCGCCGAATGACTCGTACGCGGCGCCGAAAAGGAAGCCGTTATACACCGTGCTTGCATCAACGCGGTAGTACATCGCATCTGCCGTATCTTTTCCTGTTCCGTAACCTTCATACTCCATGGAGGCATCCTGTTGGGTCGCCACTTCTGCGATATAGTTGACCGGCCCTGCTTTTCCGCTTGCCATGATACCGTAGGTGTCACTTCCCCAAATCGTCGGTCCCGACCCGATCAAGTATCCGTATCCGGTCAATTTCAGTTCAGGCATCACTTGATAGTCAGCATGCAACAGTACCGTTTCCGTACCACTTGTAAGAGCATCGGTGATTCCATAGCGATCTGTAAGATATGAAGCCATCAGATTCAACCCTTCGATAGAGCTGTTTGTTACGGTGTACCCCATAAAGGTTTGCGGCATTTGTCTCCAGCCTACCGCGCCGACGAAACGCTCATCATCGATATTGATCATTTGACGGCCCAGCCTAAAGAGGGTATCGCCTGTTTTATAGTCCAAAAACGCTTGCGTTACACGTGAATCTTCAGGATCGTTGATAAGATCATATTCTGCTTTTTCCGGAGCATAATCGTCAAACCCGAAATTGTTTACTGCCATCACTTGGCCAAACACGCTAAGCCCTTCGATGCCGCCAAGCCCGGCACCTACGGAGAGTGCAAAGCGCGTTGTAAATGCACTCGCTTCATCACCGGTGGACGCACTGTCATCCGCATATTCATACCGCGCACGCAATTCTCCGTTGAATTTAACATCGTTAAAAATACCAAAATCCGTACTCGCAGCGGGCTGCGTTTCTACGACCGGCTCTACCGGTGCGATCTCTCCCCCTGCCATCATCAAAGACGATGCTATGACAGAGAGTAATATTACCTTTTTCATTTTGCCTCCTTTAATTTTGTCCAAAACTTCTCAGTCTTGTACAAAACAACACATTAACCATGTGTTGTTTTGTACATACTGCTGATTTTATCATTTTCTATTTTATTGTGTACGACAGTCCATACATTTCCCTCCCTTTAAAAATTAAAGGGAGAGAAAAAGGCATTAAGCGCCAGGAATATGCTGTCTGTGCTCAACGGAATATGTAAATGTAGGTGTTGTCAAGTTATGAATATACTTGATAAATTCGCCTGTTTTAGAGTTGTAGATACCGATTCTTCCGGTTGTCCATTCTGAAATCATCGTCCACTCACCATGATTCGCCGGTTCTGCGTGCAGCAATCTCGGCTGTACCGGCTCTTTTACCGCTGCACCAAGTTTTTCAGGATACGGCAAGAGAGTTTCGTTGCTTATTTTAGACTGCTCTTCATTGACAGGTACTTTTTCGTATTGTGTAGCATCCCACTCTTGAAGTACTTTTTTTGTCTTCGCATCGATAAGTTGACCTTTTGCTTTGCCCACTTTGATGATACGGTCTGTTTCAAGCGTATCTTTGTTGATCAAATGCACTTCATTGTAGTTTTCCGGTGTTCCGAGTACACAGTCTGCCCAAAGGTATGGCGTATGATGTGCTGTTCCGATGAAAAGGCCGCCGCCGGCTGTCTGAACTTTTTTCACTACTTTCCAATTGCTATCCCAAATAACCACTGAACCGATGTTCATACTTACCGTAGCATGGAGCTGCTTCTTTTGTCCTTTGGAATACCATGAACTTCCTTGTCCCGGGTGCGGCTTGGATTTGTCGCCGGTATACACTTTGGCTGCAAGATTTTTCTCTTTGAAGTCAACGATACCCATCACATCAGACCCTTGCGATGCGATCATATAGTAGCGCCCAAAATCTTCGCCTTCATCTTCATTCAAAAATGCATCGTGAAGAACTTCACCGATATTTGGCACATCTCCTACGATCGGGAAATCAGGTTTTGAATAGTCGATAATGTATGTATGGCCGGCATCTTTAAGCGCCATCGCAAAATAAGGGCCATATGGCGTATCTGCAAGAGAAGCTACACGTGATGGGGTAATTTGCCCTTTAGGGTCAATAACACGGCTTGTATCAAACACTTTAAGCGGCTCGAGCGTCATCGCATCGCACAATACTGCCCCGCCCGGATTGTAGTTTCCGGCAATTACGTATTTGCCGTCCGGAGATACCGCAAGTCCTCTAGACTCTTGGCCTACCTGTACAGAGGCCAACGCAGGTTGCCCCGGAGCACCGATATCAAACATTGTCAATCTTCCTGAACGGGAAATCGAATACGCATAGCGCGGGTTTTTCTTGTTGGTTACCGTTACGTGTACTGCAAATCCTGCTTTATGGCGTGAAAGCACTTTTCCGTTGGTAGAATCAATAAAGTCAACCAAAGAAGCATCTCTTTCCGTTGCGAACGTAATATCCAGTACCGATTTTACATCTGTCGGTTTTGGATATTTTTTCTCAAGTTCTTCTCTGTCGGCGAGTTTTGTCCATGTTTTTTTCACTTCGTCAAGATCAAGCGTCAGCTCAACCGTATTTTTCCAGTCGATCAACCAATCAATCATACCGGTTGCATCATCTTTGCTGAAAGTGCCTTCCCATGCAGGCATTGCTGTATTTTCCACTCCGTGCAAAATCTTTTCAGCCAACATTTCTCTGTTTTTAATTTTTAGCGCTTCCGGTCTTAAGTCAGATCCCACCCCACCCTGGTGAATCGGACCATGACATCCCTGACACTCTTTCTCATACATCGCTGCAAAATCCATCTTCGATGTACCCGCTGTTGCCATTGTCGTGCTCAGACATGCAATCGCTGCCAAGCTTAAAACGTTATTCCATTTCATAAATTTCCTCCTTTTAAATATCAGATCATTTGCTGTATCGTTCAATTTAACTTAGAACCAACATCAATTGAATTGATCTTAACCATGATAGCACTTTTTGTACTCTCAAACTCTTGACCTACATCAAGAAACGAACCAATTTTTTAAGATTATTGCATCTTTTCATAAAGTTTTTAAAGCTTTATGAAATTTTTTTATTTTTTTAACTTCTTTTTTTCTTGCGCATAGATCCAAAACATCGGCAAGATGATAACGGTATGCAAGAAAATCGTCAGCGTCAAAGGTCCCTGATTTAGCCAGCCGAAAAAACTCGGTACTATATCTGTAAATGGTTCAAATAACATTTTTACTCCTTTTATTTTAATTTATCGGACTCCAAACTATTGGAGTCCTCTTCAGTCAAACGCCTGCAACTTTTATTGTTGTATGCCGGCTTCTTGAGCCAAACGGGCTTGCTTGCCTATGGTAAGCAAATCCCACACCAGATAAACAAATCCTATAAAAGTCACTACACCCATAATGGTTCTCCATGTTTGGGCTTGTACGTACCAAGGGAGCTCTTGCGCCATAAAGAAAGCATTCCATCCTGCACCAAGCTCTGCTCTTTCGATCAATACTTGCTCATATCCGGCAATTGTCAATGCTACGGTCATGCCAAGAACCCCTACTACGATCATAGTGATTCCCATTTTGGATTTAAATGTCGCCTTAAGCGTTTTAATGCCGTAAGCGCCTTGCAATCCAAGATACATCATTCCGATCAAAATAGTTGCATACGCACCGAAGAATGCGAGGTGTCCGTGTGCTGCAGTAAACTGGGTACCGTGTGTATAAATGTTGACCTGCGGCAATGTATGGAAGAATCCCCAGATCCCGGCACCCAAGAAGTTTCCAAATGCATTGGTCACAATCCAAGCCATTGCAGGGCCGTTTCTCATTACATTTCTGTGCCCTTCTTTCTCTGCGACACCCTGCTCTTTCCCCCAATCATAAAGAACATGCACAAACATTGCTACCAACGGCACAGGCTCAAGCGCTGAGAAAAGTGCTCCGATTTCCCACCAGTATTCAGGCGTACCGATCCAGAAATAGTGATGCCCTAAGCCCAAAATCCCTGAACCAAAAAGCATCAATACTTCGATCCATAGCCACATCTCAACGATTTCTCGTTTGGCATTAATAATTTTAATCAATGCATAAGCAGCAAGTGTTCCAACAAACACTTCCCATGTTGCCTCAACCCACAAGTGGATGACCCACCACCACCAAAATTGATCTATAGAAATATTGTCCGTATAGAACATACCGGCCAAATAAAGACCCGCAAGTGCCATCAAGTTGGCTACCATTACCGTCATAATCCCGGTTTTTTGTCCTTTCATAAAGGTTGAAAATACATTCCAGTAAAAAATCAACACTACAACCACAATACCGATATCTGCCCATCTTGGTGCTTCTAAATATTCACGGCCTTCATTGATCAGCCAGATCGTTGCTTCGCTTCCAGAACCTACTTGGATAAAGATATATACAAGTACTACGATTGCTACTGCGGCTGTAAGTACCCAAAATCCGAGTTTGCCCAACCCTACGCCGATGGTCTCTATGCCGGTTTCATCGGGAATCATATAATACACAGCGCCCAGCATCGCATAAAGCATCCATACAACCAATGCATTAATATGCACCATTCTGGCTACTGAAAAATCAAAGATTTCAAACAAAAATCCCGGCACTAGAAATTGGACCGCTGCGATGAGTCCCATAAGAAGCTGTGCACCAAAAAGTACAATAGCGACTCTAAAATACATCATTCCGAGTTTTTTAGATTCACTTTGCAAATAATTTGATTTAATACTAGCGAGCATTGGTCCCTCCTGCTGTAAATTGTTCTACGGTTTTAGAGAAGTTTCTTGGAAAACCATTAGTATCGATACTGCTCATATGTTTCAAGAATGCAACCAATCCTTTTGCTTCTTCTGCAGTAATCCCAAGATCCGGCATCATTCTTGCATGTGTAGGATACTGTGAAGGGTGCATTAAAAATTCAGCCATTGCTTCTTCTTTGGTATTCTTTCCGGTCATACCTTGAAGCGGGCCTCCGTCTTTCCATGCAGGATCCAGCCATGCCTTGGTAAGATCAGGCGCGTAATACCCCCCATTTCCCAAAAGTGTATGGCAGTTCATGCAGTTTTTTGCCTGAGAAGTTAATTTTCCCAAACGAAGCAAATCTGCCGCTTCCTGCGCACTCCATTCTTTCCCGAAAAAAGGCTCTTTTTTGCCTATCACCGGGACTTCATGTCCTCTTTTTTCGCTCATTTTGTAATCAATTTCATAATTGATAACCGTAGGCCCCGGCACTCTTTTGGTTGTACCGTTTTTTAAATCCTCATCCGTTCCCATACTAATCTGCCCCAGCGTATCAAAACTAAGCCAAATCAGCAACATAACCGCAAATCCAGTTACCCAAGCAGCTGAACGGCGCCAAAACGGTATGCTCGTCCATACTGACAAATTTTCCTTATCCATATTTCCTCCTTTTTTTATGGTTGTGTAGATATTTCTATATTAGTCTTCATAACGCTTTTCTGATTCACTTATAAGACGAAAATACAAGTGCGGGATAAAGAGATATGCTATCATCGTCACCATTAAAACTTTGGTAGTAAAATGGCTGCTTTGAATCAATATAGAAAGATCATACAGACAGTAAGTTTGCAATGCCCAAAACAAATATCCAACACTCATCCATTTTTTAGAAAAAAATCCCATCTTTGCCAATGTAATTAATGCTGCATATCCCACGCCAAACACCAATACAAGGGTAGACTCTACAAAAATAGGAAGGAACATCTCCGCCTCTATTTCCGGCCGTACAACTAAGGGTCCCATCAAATGCATCCTTTAAATATTTGTTTACTGTTCGACCAAAAGGTCTCGAGCATTGTCAATTATGACACTTTGCGGATAAAAAAAAATTGATGTATGTCAAGAAAATAGAAGAAAATTATTTTATTTTATTACTTGTTTAAAAAGAATTGATGTTTTATATTTTTTATTCAAAAATTAATTTTAAATTATTAAAACTATAATTTTTAATTATGGCAAGATGTGCCGCTTATTTTACGATACATCTTGCGGCGTGGAAAGGCCTTTCATAATGAGGAGAAACAAAATTATCCCCTTCTATAGACCATCCTTGTGATTTTTTGACAATAATGGATTGTGCCGCTTTTCTTACCATCCGGCTTTCACATAGTATAGGCTGGCCTTTTTCAAAGGCATCTTTTACTTCTGCCATCCTGCCGGTTGTCATACTATAATGGCCTCCGATCAACATAGCCAAAACCGGTATAACGCCCATCAAACCTTTCTTTAGCGCATTTTTTGAAACAAAAGGCCGTGTTCCTACAAATATCGTAATCAGCACCGCAAATAGTGCCAAAATTAAATACCCGCCCTCCAATATAAAAAACTGTTTCATGCTGTTTGCCTTCTTTTTTATAAAAATTTATACAAACCATAGTAACATAATTAATATTTGCATAAATTGATGTTTATCAAGTATTTTTCATCCGAAACAATCTATACTAATGCCATTGTAAAGCGATCAAACAAAGGATTTTCATGTCATCATTTAGAAATTATCTTTTTGCATTGTTGGCGATAGGGTTTGTGGTTATTGCCATATCCGCCTATTTTGAAAGCCGGCCGGAACAAAAAAACCAAAGAATATACCAAGAAGTAAAAAAATATAGCCCTTATTATATAGAAAAACGCTTTGGCGGCTTGCAGATATTAAGCAAAACTGATAAAGATTTTATAGAGAAACCCAAAAATATAGAAATTTTTCACCAGCTTGACTTATTGGAAAAAAAATGGGGTAAAGATCATCTTAAAATAGAAAATTCTCAACTGTATATTCTGGATGACCATAATGCTTCCATAGCAACAATTCCGCTTCAATCTCAAGAAGAATTTGATTTTATCCGGCAATTTTATGGAGTACAGCAATGATGGACATTATTTTAACCTTAGTGTTTAGCATTGTCATGCTGCTTTTTATGATCTTTCCGGCAATGAAAGTTACAGAGCTGATCCATCAAAATTTTCCTCTCTCTAAAACTTTTTACAATGTTTTGACTATTTTTATTGTTCTCTTTCTTTCGCTTTCGATAGGACTTTTTTTACGGTTTGCTTAGCCTATGGTAGGCATTTTGTTTAAAAGTACTTCTTGATTACTTTTTCCAGCTCTTCCATCATGCTGTTTTTTTCTGCCTTGGTAAGCTTTGACGTATCAATATTTACATTGACATATTTTGGTTTTGCCACAAAAATAAATTCCGGTTTCGCATGCGAAATTTTATTTTTATTGTAATCTCTCAGCGCTTTTCTATCCAATTTTTTTGCTATAAAATCAAAATAAACCTTTACCTGCTCATCGGGGTTTTTGATCTTTTGTATCTCATAAAGCGATTCAATATCGTTAGTGGATTTGTTGATTTTTAAATCTTTGACAATCTCTTCTTCCAATGAAAGCACTTTAAATACTTTTGTGATGTAAGATTTTGATTTGCTCAGAGCCCGGCTGAGTTCTTCCAAATTTGAATAAAACTTTTTATCCATTGCCTGTTTAAGGGAAAGCGCAAGTTCCAAAGGATCAAGGTTGTCCCTGTGTGTATTTTCCATAATGGCAACTTCAAAAAGTTTTTTTTCTTCTTCTTCTTTGGAAAGTTCTGTTATATCTTCAACTATTGCTTTAATTTTTTTCAAACCAAGCTCTTTATGCGCCAGCCATCTTCTTTGTCCGGCTTTAAGCATAAATTTTCCGTTTTGTGTTTTGACAACCGCAATGGGCTGTATGAGGCCATGCTCCTTGATTGACGCCATCAAATCTTGAAGTTCCTGCGGATTGATAGAGATTCTCGGCTGCATTGGATTGTTGATAATTTGATCAATATCGATCTCCATAAATGTCTGGCCGTTTATTTGTTTCGCATGCGAAACGGCTGTATCATTGATTTGCAGATGCGCATCCTCGCCAGCAGCCAATATCATTGCTGCATTAATCTTACGCTTTGCCATCTTCTATCCTTTTTTTTCTTGATCTCTTTTATCAGCTGTTTTATCTCTTTTTTTGCTTTGCTTTTTTCAAGCTCTGTTACGCCTTTGCCTTCTTCCATTGTCCTATAAAAATCTGCTCTGTGTGCGATAATGGTATCCATAAGTGCAAAATGCTTTAAATTATTGACCAAATCTTCTATTACCGAAAAATCTTTAGCGCTTGGATTAACGTCATTTAGCAATATATGGGCAGTAATATGTGTTTTCATTTTTTGGGACAGCTCTTCGAGTATTTGATGGAATTTATAAAGGCCCGCCATCTCTGTAACACGATCGACTGCAGGCGTAATGATAAGATCAGAAATATAAAGGGCGGCCCTATTGAGGTTTGAGTCAAATCCGCCTACATCTATAATGATATTCTTCTCTTCCGGCCAATTATCCATAAAATCTACAAATTCTTTCGGAGTTTTTGGCTGAATAATGGTTAACGACTTATGGCCGTTAATTTTTCTGAGATTGTTTGTATATACCAACGTTTTTTGAAAATCCAAATCTATAATGGGAACATTCATTCCTATGGCTAAATGCCAAGAAAGCAAACTCTTTCCGACTCCGCCTTTTGAATGTGCAATGGTAATAATCATATATTCGCCTTTTTTTGCATGCAAATTTATTCTCATATGATACTATAATAGGTTTACAACAAGATTATTTCGCATGCGAAACTTTTTGAATCGAATGACTTTGAAAATCCCATTTTATCGGCTGTTTGCAATATCGCTTTGTAAAATAATAAAAATAAGGGTGTTGACACATTTTGCATAGTACAATATGACAATGAAAACAGATAATCAACAACTCACCCTTTTTAATGTTGTAGAAAAAATAGAGAGCAGCACATCTACGATTACCGAACTTCGTATTCCTATTTTTTCGCCCGTACAGAAACTTTCAGGAAATTCTGTAACCGCCAGAGAATTTAAAAACAATGGAGGCATCAGGACCATCCATACCAGCTGGGGCAAGGTCGAAATAAGAGGAAGAAAACTTCTTACCCAAGTACATAGAGATTTGCTTGATTGTATTTATACCCATGCAGCAAAAATTATTCCGTTGCCTACCGAAGAGGTAGTGATTATTTTTAGCCAAACAAAAATTCTTAAAGAATACAGCGGGGAAGAAAAAAGCAATTCCTGGGAAAAACAAACAAAGTGGCTGAGAGATAAAATCAAAGAAATTCGTGATATTACAATCAACTATGTAAACACAAAAGGGGATTCTTTCGATTTTAATTTGATTTCACATTTGGATTACCTTGAAGAGCATAAAGCATATTCTATAACTTTGGATAAACGCTATTTAAAATTTTATGAAAGAGAACTCTCCATCAACTATAAAAAAGAGTTGCCAAAATTGCTTAAAGTAGATTCGGCATTGACTAAAGCAATCATACGGTGGTTCTTTACGCACAAAAAAGAATCACGATTTAAATTATTGACCGTTTTGGATGCACTCGGTTTCCCGACAGACTCTCCAAAGTCTCTACAAATTGCAAAGAGAGAACTGAAAGCCAGAGTCGAAGAATTGCAATCGTTTGGAATCGATTATAATCCAACCGATGAGATGTTTTATTATCTTGGTAATTTGGGGGTAGGCTTCATCCCTTCTTTATTTAATTATTCAAATGTTTCTCTCATCGAAGCAGAAAAAGCAAAAATAAATACTTCAGTAAAAGATCTCATAGGAGAAGCAATTTTATTTGACAATACTAAAGTTTCATTAAAGAATATTTCTTATGAAAAGGAAGGTGCCTTTGTGTGTTCGGCCTATGTTGAAACCAATGACCAGAAAAATTTTAGGATAATTAACAAAAATCAGTTGAGTTCTGATGAGTTTGAAACGGAAGTTATATTGTACCTAGAGTCGCTCTTGTATAAAGAGTGAAAAAATAGCACTCTTTATATAAGAGTTTTAATTCTCTTATATAAAGATCTTATTATTCTTAGGAAACCTCTAAAATTACTTCTAAAAGCCTCTAAAAAAACTACTTTTTTACCCTAATATTGTTTCCTAATACTCTAAAATTACTTCCAAAAACCTCTAAAATTACTTCCATTATATATGGCCAAAACAATAAAAAACCTCTAAAATTACTTCCGAAAATTTATTTTGTTTTTCTACCTGAAAATATAGTTTGTAAAAATTACATAAAAATTTATAGAAAAAAAGGAAAAAAGTTATTATTACCTCTAAAATTACTTCCCAAAAGAATGTCTACACTCCAATATTGCTTCCTTGTAAATTTTATAACTACTCTAAAATTACTTCCAAAGAAAAAGCATAACCCTCTAATATTGCTTCCTTTTATAAAAAATCAGTTCTCTAAAATTACTTCCAAAGGAAAAGCATAACCCTCTAATATTATTTCCAGTTCAAACCAAAACCCTCTAAAATTACTTCCCAAAAAAATGTCTACACTCTAATATTGCTTCCAAATACTCTCTAAAATTACTTCCATAGGGTAAAAAAGTATGCGGACAAAAATGCTTGCTATGTTGTATAAAAAGAGCTAGAATAGCCAAATAGAATACAGCCGCAGGAATAAAAATTATAAAATGCAACAAATAAATTACAGTGAAGCGTTTGAAAGAGCGATTTTAAGTACAATAATCTATACTCCAGAGTCATTTAAAGAAGTATTGGATAGGGGATTGAAAAAGGAAGATTTTTATATTCCCTTTCATCAGATACTTTTTCAAGCTTTGGAGTATCTATACGAGCACAGTGCAATCGAAGAGAGTATTATCAAAGAGTATCTTGGAAAAGAATTTGATGAGCATTTAATGCTTGAAGTAATGGCTGCCTATCCGGTAACAAACCTTTCTTTTTATGTGCAAAAACTTCAAGAATATTCCCGCTTACGGCAATTTAAGCAGCTAGCGCATCAAATTTTACAAAGCGTGGATGAAAATAAAAATGCAGAAGATATTCTGCATCTTATCCATCAGGAAGTAGAAAAAACCGAAGAAGGGGGCAGGGAGCTTTTTAAAATTTCTTCGTTTGGAGAAATAAAAGCGGAAGATGCTGAGTTTGTTTGTAAAAGTTGGCTGCCGTTCCCTAAAAATACAGTTTCTTTGGTGAGTGCAGGAGGGGGAGTAGGCAAATCATTTTTACTATTGCAAGCAGCAATGAGGATGGTAAGAGATGAAAAACTTAAGGTATTTATGTGGCTCAGCGAAGATCCTTTAGGGTTGTCGAGGTCTCGTTTTGAGATGATAGCCGGGCAAATTTTGGAAACGGATGTTTTGGTTTTTGAAAAAAATCTTCACATTGTCGGAGCGGATGCGGAAACGATACATTTTTTGGAAGAGAGCAGGGGAAGCATTTCAATCAACGGCAAGTTTTATCAATTTAAGCGAATGTTGAATGCGTATGATGTCATTATCCTGGATCCGCTTATAGCAATGTTCGGTGCAGATGAAAATAACAATGCCCATGCCCGTATGTTTATCAATTTGTTTACCAGATGGGCAACGAAAGAGAAAAAAACCATTATTTTTATTCATCACGGAACGAAAAATTCATCTCAAAGCAGAGGAGCAAGCGCATTTGTCGATGCGGTGAGGTTGGTGTACCGTGTAGAATACATTAGAAACGAGAAGGGTGATATCAGCGAAGATGAGAGCAGATATGTTCTTTTGGATAAAGATAATAACGGCTCAAAAAAATATTTGGGTGCATTAAAAGTGAAAAGACAAATTTTCCCTAAAAAACAAAAGAGCATGATAGAGATAGAATATGAATAAAAAAGAACAAGCATAAAAGGATCGCGTTTATGCTTGTTTTATATTCAATCTATACTATAGGCTGATTATTTTTAACAATCCAGATAAATAAAATAGGAATAAATACCAAAGTCATCAGGGTTCCTATGATGAGTCCTCCGATCGCTACAGCGCCTAACGGGGCAAGCCTCTCAAGGCCGATTGCCGCACCCTGGGCAATAGGAAACATTCCTACAGAGACTGAAAATGCCGTCATCAACACGGGACGTGTGCGAATTTTGATGGATTCAAGCATCGCTTCTGTTTTGTTGATGCCTTGTTTCATCTGTTCAAGCGCAAAATGGATGAGCAAAATAGCATTATTGACAATAATGCCCGATAGGAGGATGAATCCCATCATGGAAGGCATGGAAACATGATAATTGATGGCTAGCATTGTCCAAGAAGCGCCTATGACCGTCAATGGAATAGAAAATATAATCATTAAAGAGATCTTCATGCTGCCAAACATCATGATCAGCGTCAAAAATATCAAGATGATTGCAACGATGACGGCCGCTATCATTCGTTTTGCAGAAGATTGGAAATGTTTAATGTCTCCGATCTGTTCAAGCTGTACATCTTGCGGCAGTTTGATGGCATCAAACTGTTTTTCAAAATCCTGCATTATGTGAGAAATGGCATCTTTTTCTCTATGGCCATAGACCTCAATCGTATAGTTGAGCCCTTCCCTTGTAATGACAGTGGGTTCTTTGATGCCAGAAAGAGAGGCTATCGCATTTAAAGGGATCTTGCCTTTGGGCGAATCTATATACAAAGACAGCACGCTTTCAATCGTATTGATTTGTTCTTTGGGAAACCAGACTCTTACATTATAGTCAGTATGGTTGCTTTTGGGAAAAGCGGCAACCGATACGCCTCTGAGGACGGTTTGTACCTGGGTAGTTATATCGGTATAAGTTAAACCGTATTTCATAGCCTGCGCTTCGTCTATGATGAGATTGTATACCGTCTTATCCATATCCCATGTTTTTGAAGCAGCAACGATCCCTTTTGTTTGTTTTAATGCCGATTCCACTTCTGTTCCTGCTTCATAAAGCGTTTCAAAATCGGACCCGCTCAGCATTGCATTGACACTTGCACGGATACTTGCAAGGCCTGTTGCGCCGTAAGGGGCAATGTCAAGATCCTTGACGTGCGCAATTTGAGCAATTTCTTTGCGCAAGGCGTCCGATATCTCCCAAATCGTTTTGTCTCGTTGATACCTGTCGACATAGGTTGCTACGATCGATAGATAATCCGTTCCGCTGCCGCTTCCGATACTTAGTACGCCAGGTTCGCTTCCGATGCTGCCCGAAATACGAAGAACTTTTCCGTGTTTTTGGATGACGCTGTTAATTTCGCTCATCACCTCTTCGCTTTTTTCTATAGGAAGATTGGTGTCGGTCGTAATTTTAATGTTTACTCCGCCCGTATCCATCGGAGGCATCAATTCTTGTCCTACCACCGGCATCACAACTTTTATCGAAATAATAAAAAGTACAATCAGTGCGGCAAAGTAGGCAATTCCTATACTTTTTTTGGCGATGGCTGTTTTTACGACAGAGGCGAATAAGGCATGAAGCAGGGCAGTTGTTCTGCTGATAATAGAGTGAAAGCCGTTTTCTATTTTTAAAAGAATGGGATTTTGGATTGTTAAAATGTATAATGAAAGCAGCGGCACGGCGATGATGGAAATAACATAAGAGGCCAGAAGTGCCAAAAGCAACGTACCAACCAGGGGTGCAAAAACGGTTTGAGGATAGCCTCCTACAAAAAGCATCGGTGCAAGGGCTACCATGGTAGTGATCGAGCCGCTTAAATCCGCAAACATTATCTCTTTTGTGCCGTCCAAGACAGCATTTCGGATGGGTTTGCCCAACTCTTTGTAGTGCCGCTCTATATTTTCAACAACTACGACGGTATCATCCAGCAAAAGACCAAGGGCCAAAATGATAGCAGTCAGCGTAATGACATTAAAATCGATTCCTGTAAGCCACATGAGCGCGATAGTGGATGTATAAACCAGCGGGATCGTCACCAGAATAACCAGGATTTGACGAAAACTTGCAAGAAACAAAAAAACAACAATGGTTGACATGATAATCGCATCGCGTAAAGATTCGAGCATATTTTGTATGCTTTGTTCGATAGTGTCTTTTTGCGTATCGGATATCTCAAAATTTACTTCTGTAAATTTGGATTTGCATTTTTCGATGATTTTTTCGGCTTCTTCTATGGTAGAAATAACGTCTGCACTGAGCGAGCGTTGGACGGAGAGGGCAATCGCTTTTTTGCCGTTGCCAAAATACGCAGCCGTATTTTCGTAGTGTCCAAAATAGATTTCTGCTATATCGGCAAGTTTGACATCCGAAGAGAGCGACAAATGTTTAAGTTTTTGTACCTGTTCTCTTTTGCCTTGCGATTTCACCAGATAGCGATGTTTGTCGTTGCTTATAAATCCGATTGCATATTCTTTGTCGCTTTTTTGGATAGCGGCAAGCACATCGCCCAATGAAAGACGAAGGCTGTCAAGCTTTTTTTTGTCTATAATAATTTGCAGTTCTTTTTGGTGGCCGCCAAATATATCTACATTGGCGATGCCTTTTGTTTTCAGCAGCGCATGTTTAATCTCACTGTTTGCCAAATCACGGATATCTTCCAAAGCGATTGCATCATTTTTGGGAGACATCGCAACTACAAGTATGGGGGCGGTTGCTTCGGTAATTTTTATGATTTGCGGTTCTTGAATGTCCGAAGGGAGTTTGGCCCGTATTTTTGAGAGGGCATTGGTGACGTCGTTCGCTGCCGTATCGATATTTTTGCTGTATTCAAATTCTGCACGGATAACGGTTACTTCGTCGATCGTATTGGAATAAACGCGCCTGATTTCATCAAGGGTGTAAAGTTCTTCTTCGGCTACAAGCGCAATATTGCTTGCAATGCTTTTTGCAGAAGCGCCCGGTTCTATGATGACTAAAGCTATCTCCGGATAGTTTGAGTTGGGAAAAAGATTGCGATGAATTTTGCTGTATCCCAGCATACCGGCAAACACAAAAAGTGCCAAAAAGGAGAAAATAATATGCGGTTTTTTAAGAATTTTTTCTATCCAATTGGGAGACGGCTTATTCATCGATCGTTCCTGCGATATGGACTTTGCCATAAAGAGGCAATTGTTTTAATTTGGGTTCGCTTGCCTGAGCGATTGGTATATCGGGGCAGGGTTCTACAAGAGAATCGCTATCTTCTTGCATGATCAATTGGACGGGCAGCGGGGTAAATGCATTTTTTGCATACCCCATGACAAAGCTCCCTTCTTTGTCATGCAAAATCGCATCGTTGGGTAAAAGGCATCCCGAAGCTTCTTTTTTAAGCACCTCTATGTGAAGAAAACTGTCAACGGGAACGGAAAGAGTAGGGATGTTTGCGGTTTCTGCGCGCATCAGGCCGTTTTGTGCTGTTGCGTAGATGGTTTTGATCTCCCCTGTTTCTTTTTCCCCGATAAATACTTTTTGCCCTTTTTGGATAGGCGAGGCTTCTGCCGTATAGGAGAATACCAATTTTTTATTTCCGTTATTTAGGCTCAATATCGGTTTTCCCGGAGTTGCCAGATCCCCTTCGTGCTGCATAACCGTCTCTATTTCTCCGTCAAAAGGCGCACGGATCGTCAAATAGGAGAGTTGGTGCTTTAGCTGCATGATCTTTTCTTGTGTGTTGACGGCAATGGCTTCTTTGTTTTGCATGGCAACCCTTGAAATGTCCACCTGCTCTTTTGCCAACCCTCCGACCTTATAGAGTTGGATATTGCGGTGATAGATTTGTTTTGCCAGATCGGCATCGCTTTTTTGTTGCGCATAGGTAGATTGAAGGCCAAGGATGGCGGAGCGGAGTTCTTTGTCGTCGATGCGGGCCAGAAGGTCCCCTTTTTGTATTTTTTGTGATTCTTCTACGGCGATATGTTCAATATATCCTGTTAGTTTAGTAGAAACGGCAATACTTTTGTCTGATTGGACATGCGCCAAATAGGAATTTTTTTCTTCAAGCCTTCCTTGTTTTGGCTTGATAAGGCGGATGCTTATTTCTTTTTGTTGAGGTAAAGAGGCATTGGATATTTGCGATTTTCTTTCTTCGAGCAGGTTTTTTCCTTTTAGTGAAAGTACTGCAATTGCAGCTGCCGTTACGAGGACGATGAGTGTTTTTTTGTTCATTTGCGGGCTCCTGTTTCTAAGAGATATTCTAGAGAGTAAATATTTTTTTGATATTCAAATGTGCTTTGTATCAGTTGCGCATGGGCAAGGTGTGTTTTGCTTTTTGCCAAAAGAAGGTCGTTAAGTGTTGATACTCCGTTTTGATAGCGGACGTTTTCTATGTTTTCGCTCTCTTTGAGCAGTTTTAGTTGGGCGCTGTTGCCTTTGTATGCTTCATAGCTTTGGTTGATTTTTTCAATACTTTCGACCAGTATCTTTTTTAAATCAAGCCACGCCTGTTGTTTTTCAAACTGTGCTTGCATTTTGGCTATTTTGGCTTTTTGTATCTCTGTCTTTTGTTTTCCAAAATCTATGATGTTCCATTTTACATTGATGCCGGCTTGCCAAAGTGTTTCATTGTCCCAGTTGTGAAGCAGTTCGTCTTTTCCGTAGTTTTTGCCTGCATAACTTGAGAGATTGACCTTGGGGAGCTTGGAGGATTTGCTTTTTTCTATGGTTTTGGCTGCTTTTTGCACTTCTATGTCTTTTATTTTTAATTTTGTAAGGTGTGCCGCAATGCCTTGAAGTTTGTCTGCATTGTATTCCGGTTTTTTTACGGTGATATCAAAAGAGGAGACAGAGGTTATTTTTTCTAAGCCCACCAGCGATGCGAGTGTTGCTTTGGTGATAGCGACATTGCTTTGAAAAATCGCTTCTTGGGTTTGTGATGCGCGAAGATCGGAACGTGCTTTGATCAGGTCTATTTTGGCTTTTTTCCCGAGCTGTACTTCATACGCGATTTGGTTTTCGAGTTTTTTAAGGGCCAGTGTATAGGCATGTTGTGCGCTTTTGATTTCTTGCTGTGTTAAGATTGCCAGATAAAGTGCTTTGATATCGTAAACAAGCTGTTCTTGCGTCAGTTTGTGCTGCATGTGTGCCGTTTGTTCGCTTAGGGCATGTATTTCAATCTGTTTGGTTTGCTCAAATCCCGTAAATAGAGGTATGCTGTAGGTTATGCCGCCTGAAAAAAGATCTTCGGTTGTTGCGATAGGCGTTCCGCTGCCAATAGCAGACGGGGTAAGCGGTGAAAGGGTTCTTGGGGTATTATAGTGTAGATACTCTCCTGTAAAATCCAGCGAACCGTATTGTTCAATTTGGCTTTGCTGATGCTGCAGTTGAGCCTGTTGTGTTTGCAGTCTGCTTTGTTCTATCGCGGTGTTTTGCTTTAAGCCCAAATCGATTAATTCTTCCATCGTGACGGCAAACAAAGACGTGCTCAGCGCAAAAAAATAGATTATACGCACCATTGTTACTCCTTTGCGCAGGAGTATAGCCAGCCAATATAGATTGAATATGAATTGTTTTGCAGGAGTTTGTGTGTAAATTATTATCAATTTGTAGCGTAAAACCACCTCTTTAAAGAGGTGGGATATAAGCTACATTCGCTTTAGCGAATATTAGTTTGGCGTATCTTGCTGTTCAATATATTGTTTCACAATTTTAAGCGGTTCTTCGCCGACGCTTCCTGTAAAAATTTCTATATGAAAGATATTTGTTACTCTTTTTAGTGTATTGATAAACTATCAACAGCACACCATATTTGAAAGGAGAGAAAAATGCTGAAAGCTGTCAAAGTGCGTTTGTATCCAAACGCAGAACAAAAACAGCACATTGCTTCTTAGATCGGTGGAGCAAGATATGTCTATAACCGTGCATTGGCTTTACGAAAATATGCCTATATGAAGTTTGGCATCAAGATCGGAAAGTTCGCGCTTATTAACCATATTAAGAAACTCAAATCAAGAGAGCAAACTTCTTGGCTCAAAGAGATTGACTCTCAGGCTATCCAGCAATCCATAGCAAACATGGACAAAGCCTACCAGCATTTCTTCAAAGGCGGAGGCTATCCCAAATTCAAATCAAGACACCATTCAAGACAAAGCTTTCAATACCCGAAGAGGGTTAAAATTGAAAGCAACAAAATATATCTGCCAAAGATAGGATGGGTAAAGATGAAAGGCTTTAGAAAAGAGTTTGCCGGAAAGATCAAGACCGTTACCGTTTCGCATAAAGCATATCAGTACCATGCGAGTATTTTGGTTGATGCTGAAGATAAAGGGATTTCAATTAACCATAATTCCAAATCAGTCGGTCTTGATGTCGGTGTTTCATTAATGGTTGCCGACAGCAACGGCAATCAGGTCAAACCTTTGGACTTAACAAGAGAGCTTTCAAAACTAAGAACGAGAGCGCAACAATTAAGCCGAAAGAAAAAAGGCTCAAATAACCGTGGCAAGGCAAAAGCAAAGATAGCTAAACAAAATCTTCGTATTGCAAATATGCGTAAAGATTTTTTACACAAACTTTCACTTCAATACAGCGAAAACCAAACTGTTGTGGTGGAAGATTTGAAAATAAAGAATATGACCAAAGCAACAAAAGGAACAGTTGAGATACCTGCCAAAAATGCAAGTGCAAAGAGAGGGCTTAACCGCTCGATCACCCAACAGAGCTGGGGAATGTTCTTTGCATTGCTTGAATACAAATTACAGGAAAGAGGAGGACAACTCATCAAGGTTGATCCGAAGCACACTTCGCAGATCTGTAATGTTTGCGGTCATGTATCCAAAGAAAACAGAAAAAGTCAAAGCAAGTTTGTATGCACTGCTTGCGGGCATAGTGCCAACGCTGACACCAATGCCGCCAAAAACATACTTGCCCGTGGGATACACGGCAATAATGCTTCACTTAAAATAGCTGTTTAGGCTATGGATGAAGAATTCACCTCATTGATGGGGGTGGAGTATCAATAAGCACCAAGACGTTTAAAGGTAAAATGTCACAAAAATTGAGAAAAAGTGAGAGTTCCTCCTGCCGCCAGAACAGCACAAGATATTTTGAAGTCTAAAAAGAGGTGTTTGCTGAAGCAAAATCGGTTTAAAGAAACTTTTGAGTTTTTGTTTTGTCGGCCGAGCAATTAAGAAAGTCTGGTTTGTGAAAATGTTGCGGTTTTGGCTGCAATAAAAAAAGTTTTAAATTTTAAAAAGAGGAAAACAGTGAAAAAAATAGTATTGGCTACAGTGTTGTTTGGTGTTGTTGTCAGCGGAATCGGATGGGTTTTCGGATTTTGGAGCAGCAATCTTGAAAAAGGCCTCAAAGCATATGAGGATCAAGCATATCAAGAGGCTGCAGGGTTTTTTGCCGAAGCCTGTGAAGAGGCTGATATGCACGGATGCAGCAAGCTCGGTTTGATGTATGAGCATGCAGAAGGGGTTTTGCAGGACAAACAGAAAGCCAAAGAGCTTTATATCAAAGCCTGTGAAGGAGGGGATGCCTTCGGATGCGCGAGGCTTGGCAGCCTATATGAGTCGGCACAGGGCAAAGAGCAGGACAAACAAAAAGCCAAAGAGCTTTATATCAAAGCCTGCGAAGGAGGGGATGCCTTTGGGTGCGCGAGGCTTGGCAACATGTACGATACGGGAGAAAATGTAAAACAAGACAGAGCCAAAGCGGCAGAATATTTTTCCAAAGCCTGCGAAGGCGGGAATGCTTTCGGGTGCGGCAAGCTTGGCAATATGTATGCTTGGGGAGAAAGTGTTTCACAGGATAAACACAAAGCAGCAGCGCTTTATACCAAAGCTTGTGAAAAGGGGGATGCGCAGTGGTGCGTTCTTCTTGGATTGATGTACCGGTACGGCGAAGGGGTAGCGCAAGATAGCCTTAAAGCGGCAGAACTGTTTGATCAAGCCTGCAAGAGCAAAGATGCACAAGGATGCGAATGGGCCAAAAAACTCAAAGAGCCTAGCGTACAAGAATAGAAAAGGTAAAAATAACTTGTATGTGCTAATCGCCTGAAAGCAGGCAATTGGAGAGTCTTATTGCACAGATAGTGCAAAATTTTTTTCTACAGAGAGCGGATCTTTTGAAAGCGCTTCTTTGATCATTTTTGAAAATGGGTCGGGATAGATTTCATAATTTTTGTTTTCATATCCTTCAAATACCGCATCCACGATCTCTTCGGGTTTTGATTTTTCCATGGGCTGGCCTTTTGTCATTTTCGTATCGATCGGGCCTGGCAGAACTTCATATACCTCAATTTCTTTCGGGGCAAGTTCGGCGCGCATGGCTTGGGTCAAGGAGTGAAGGGCGCTTTTGGAAGCGCAATACAAACCGTTCATGGGCAGATTTACCAGTGCCAGAATCGAAGTAATGTTGATGATCGCGCCCTGTTTTGTTAGTTTATGGTTCAGTTCCCGACAGACGTTAAGCGTGCCTAACACGTTGATCTCAAAATCAATCGCCGTATTTTCAAAGACTCTTTTGGCGCTGTTGACTCCGGCATTGTTGATCAAAATATCAACCTCTCCGATCTTTGAAGCCAGGTGCTTTACCTGTTCTTTGTCGGTAATGTCCAAACTGCACAGTTCAACGGCCGTATCGCCATTTTCTAAGTTGTTTAGCAATGCAATGTCTTTTGCGCAGCAGTAGATTTTTTTTGCATGATGTTTGATGGCATACGCTACAAACGCCTTTCCCAGGCCGCCGCTTGCTCCGGTGATCAATATGGTTTTATTTTTTAGATTCATTGATATCCTTTTCTTCCAAATTGGTATATACTTTTTTTAATAATGCAAGAAGCATTTCATGTTCCTCTTGCGTAAAGCCTCCGGTTAAAAACTGATTAAAATTTACAGATATCGGAATGATTGTTTCCACCAAGCGGGTTGCTTTGTCGGTTGGATAAAGATTGATGATCCTTCTGTCAGACTCGTTTGCAATCCTTTTAAGGAGTCCTTTTTTTTCCAGCCTGTCGATACTTCTTGTAATGTTTGCCTGATCTTTATAGGTTGAATCGGACAGCTCTTTTTGAGTAAGCCCGCTTTTTTCTACTACCCTGAATATCAAGCCCCACTGCTCAGGAGTGATATCGAATTTTTTGATTTGCTGATTGAAGCTTGCTTTTGAAAGCAGAGATGTCTTATTTAAGACAAACCCCAGTGAATGATCCATATCAAACTTCATAGCAACTCCTTTTGAGGCATTATAAAAAAAAATTAATTAATTGTCAATACAATAGTTGCTATAACAAGTATTTTATAAAAAATAAATATAATATATCCGCTTTGATGTTTTAGAAGCAAAGATGGTGTATCTTCCTCTTTTGAATATCTTGGAGGATCTGTATGCAATGCCTGAATGCGATGAGTTCCCCGCATAAAGAAAAAAGCGGTTGCTATATATGCTGAGAACTCATTTTTTAATGAGCTCAACTCTTCTGTTTTTTGCTTTTCCCTCGGCAGTATCGTTAGTTGCTACAGGCGCAAGCGGGCCTACCCCGAACCCTTCAAGCCTTTTAGATGAAATTTTATAGTTTGAAACAAGAAATGCAACTACGGACTTAGCCCTGTTTTTTGACAGATTCATGTTGTAGGGAAGCGACCCTGTGTTGTCGGTATGTCCCACGATATAAAGCGACAAGGACGGATCGCTGTTTAAGAGTTTTGCTATTTCGTCCAGAATGGGTTTTGATTGGGGTTTGATATCTGTTTTGTCTACATCGAAGTATATTCCATAGAGCGCGATATGTCCTGCCGTGTTTATTTCTTTTGACATGGTTTCGGCATTGACATTTACCATCGCTTCTTGCATAGGGATCGTTTCAAGGACTTCAAGCAGCGCCGTGACCCTTTTGGACGCCCATTTTGGTTCGCTTTGGTCATTGGATGCAATATAAAGTGATACGAAAACATCGCCTTCGGGGCGGGCCAGTTTGGCTACCAGCAGACGCTGTTCTGAAGGAATTGAAAAAATCGTTGAAAGATCGCGTGAATTTTTCAGCGCTCTTTGGGGCGACCATATAGCTTGATGGAAAAGCGTACCGCACTCATCGTCGCCCGCGCAAGCAAATAAAATCTCAAAACCCGCTTTTTTAAGCTCCAACGCATAGTTTTTATATACTTCAAGCGTGGAGCGTTTGGGAGGTATCAGATAAAGAAGGCGCGTAAGTTTTCCTTCTTCCTTTTGGCTCTTAAGGTAGGCCACATTTTTGTTGAGTATGGCTTTCCCAAGAGGCAGCGTCAGTTCTCCGTATTCTTGAAACGCGTATCCGACGATCACCGAATCTTTATATTTGGATATCATAGGATGGTCTTGACTTGAAGGAATGTCTTTTTGTCCGGTCTGCGCCATAAGAAAATTCAAACAGAGTATGGTTAACAGTATTGATATTTTATGCATGGTTTTTCCTTATAGTTTTTCAATCACTTTTTTTGCGATCGATGTTTCAATCTCTAAATGTTTTTGCTCGTCTTTATTTCCAAAACCAAGCCCTACGACAACATGGATAAGTACCCCTTTGTTTTTTACCAGAACATGAAGTCCCGCACCGGCTTTGAGCCCGCTGCCTCCGTAATACGCTGCATCGCCTATATCCGGTACGGATTGAACATTTTGGATGTATTCTTTGTTGTTTTCAAACTGTTGGGCTGTTGGCATCGTTTTTGCTTCGGCATCTGACGTGATGGAAAGCTGGACAAACTGCATATTGGTTTCATTTGCATCCCAAAAACATCTTCTTGTCCCAAGAGGATTTGCAGCCTTATCGTCCTGCAGGGTTATCGTGATGTTTGCACCGGGAAATACGCTTTGTATGTCTTCTGTAGTCAATAGTTGGCAGGGATTGTAAATTTTGGCAGAAGCATTTTGCGCGTATGCCAAAAAAGAGAGTCCCATAAGCAACATGATAAATTTATAAATAGAACGATTTTCCATTGCCGAGCCTTTGATGATATTTTTTGCCGCATTTTGACCATTCTAGCTTTTTATCTCTGTTTGTGTCAACATAAACGCTTTCGTATTAGCGGTAGTTTCCAAAATAAAAATCGATCATGAAATTTAAACTGTAGTTTGGCTTGTAGTCGAATTTTTTATGAAAATTCACGGCAGGTCCTATCTCATAAAAGAACCATTTGCGCCAGATGCTTTCTCTCCATCTGAATGAAGTAGTATAGTTGTTGATGCCGCTGTAGGTTTTAGCTTGCTTGGGGTCGGGGTTGTTTTGTGAAATATCAAGATACTCGGTATTTCCTTCAAACGATTGGGAGACGCTAAAGCCTTTGTCTTTTTTGGGGCTTTGGAAGTATTGTAAGGCCAGAGCATAATCCATACCGTTTATTTCAGATTCGGTTTTTCTGTGCAGAAGCAGTCTGAAAAAAGCGGAATTTTCAAGTTTTTTATCAAAGTAGATATTGGTCTGTTCGATCAATTCATTTTCGGTAGAGTACTGAAACAATTGGACCGGGTCTATCATCCAGCCATCAATCTTGAAGGGGATGTTGTATTTGGCGCGCACAAAGGGGGTTATACCCGTCATTCCTAGCGAGTATCTGGATGCAATACCGTATGCTTGGGGAGCAAAATAGTGAATGCCGATACCTGAAGACGGCTCTTTTTTGTCTAGGTTTTCATGAAAAAGGTCCTTGGCATTTTCATCCGTGAGATCGTCGATAAAAATTTTTAAATGTTTTTTACTTCTGCTTAAAGGCAGCTGTGCATTGAGCTTTGCATTAAAATCGTTTGGCTCTTTTGAGTGAAAATCGCTTTCAAGCCTGAGGCGAAGATATGTTTTTTCCGATTCGTCAAAAAATTTTTGGTTTTGAAAAAAAGAATCCATTTTTTTAATTTCATTGCTGAGGGCATCATTGGGTGCAGCGCTATCGGGTGTATCATCGTACGGATCTTCAAGCCAATCACACAGTTTGGTATCTATAAGCTCGGACCATTCTAGTATTTTGCCTGAAAAATCGGTGTAGAGTTCATCAACGTAAGAGGATTGGTTAGCATCGGTTTGGCTGCAGCTGGCATACACCGTACAAATCAGTACTATAGACAAAAATTTTTTTAATTGCATCCGCATCCTTTTTGTTTGTAGTTGGCACATTTGAGATTTTCCGTTGCAAACCAAATTTTATTTTAACATAACTTTTTGTTAGGCAAGCAGTAAAAATGAAAGCCGCCAATCTTCGCAGGTTGAATAAGAGAATAAAGTTTTTTTAATTGGGTCTTTATTAATCATAATTTTAACAAATTGGCATTATGATATAAAAAACGGAGATATAAAATGACAAAAAAAGAACTTGAAGAATTTAGAACACAATTAACACAAATGAAAACAAAACTGCAAAACACGATCCAAGGGTTAAGAAACGAGCTTGAGCTGGTCACCGGGAGTGAAGACGGAATCAACGATATGGAAGATTTGGCATCATTGGAGAGAGAAAGCATCCATGACAACACTCTTTTGGCACAGCAGCAGCGCGAACTTTCTGAAGTCATTCACGCGCTTTCCAAGATAGATAAAGGAACGTATGGCATATGCGAAGAAAGCGGCGATGCCATTTCGCTGGAACGATTACGCGCCATGCCGCATGCGCGCTATTGTGTCAAAGACGCAACAAAACTGAATATGTAGCCTTGTGTTATTTTTCTTTCATGCCGTATTGCAAGCGGGGGCATGAATTTTTCACTTTTAAAGAGCAGAGCGGTTTATAGAAATAAACGGCTTGGCCTCTAAAATTACTTCCTCTGCAATACGCCAATTAATCAGTGTTTGATGCGGGTGCTTCTGCTGTCTATGTAATTTGGCTAAAATAACAAAAAAATTAAAAAGCAGAGATTGCCTCTAGTGTTGATAGTTTGACAGTGCGGCGTTTAAGTCCAAAAGCAAAAGCTGCGGATTGGAAATGAATGATTGCAATTTTGCAAAAAAGAGGTTGAATGTTAGGGTATTTGTTAGCCATTATCGCAGGTTTTGCACTTTTGGTTTGGAGTGCGGATAAGTTTGTCGAAGGAGCAGCGGCAACGGCCAAACATTTAGGGATGCCGACACTTTTGATCGGCATTTTGATTGTCGGGTTTGGCACGAGTGCGCCCGAAATGGTGGTTTCTGCGATCGCTGCATATGAAAAAAATCCCTCATTGGCGCTAGGCAATGCCCTGGGGTCCAACATTGTCAATATTGCCCTCATATTGGGTGTCACGGCTATGATTGCCCCCATAGCCGTTCATTCTAAAATAGTCAAAAAAGAGATTCCGCTTTTGGTTTTGATTGTGCTTGCAAGCGGATATGCATTGTTGGACTATCGTTTGACGCTTATCGAGGGCATATTGCTTTTAGTCGGGTTTTTTGCACTGATAGGCTGGTCTGTCTTTGCTGCCATTAAAGGAAAAGGCGATGTTTTGGAAGATGACATGCAAGCTGAGCTTAAAGCGCAGGCAATGAGCCTAAAAGCCGGCATTGTATGGCTCATTTCCGGCTTGTTTCTTTTGATAGTAAGCTCGAGAGTGCTTGTATGGGGTGCCGTTGGAACGGCACAAGAATTTGGCGTAAGCGATTTGATTATCGGCCTTACCATTGTTGCGCTTGGCACTTCGCTGCCGGAACTTGCCGCCTCGGCCATCGCTGCAAAAAAAGGCGAACATGATATCGCCATAGGCAATGTTGTAGGATCCAATATGTTTAATATTTTAGCCGTTGTGGGGATCGCTACGGTAATTTCTCCTATGGACACAATGGCATCTGAGGTTTTACAAAGAGATTGGGCAGTGATGTTTGTTTTGACTTTGGCGCTTTTGGCTATGGCATATAGAGCGAACGGAGAGAACGGAACCATCACAAGGTCAAAAGGGATCGGTTTAATTCTTTGCTATATAGCGTATAATACTTATTTGGGAATGGGTTTGGAAGTTTAAGATAGTATAGGATTATGCAGTATGGATAATGAATACAAAAATAAAAATACATCCAAAATAACAACGGCAGTTTTTTTTCTGATCACGGGTTTGGCTACCGCCTACTTATCTATGATCGCTTATAAAAATTTTATCATTCCTTCTGCTTCCTCAAGAGAAGTGACGCCAAGAGAGCATCTGTGCGATGACGAACAGAGGACGATCGCCGTTTTTGAGCAAACAAGCCCTTCGGTTGTCTATATTGCAACAAGCCAAAGAGTGAGGGATTTTTGGAATAGAAATATTTTTAGTGTACCAAAAGGGGCCGGTTCCGGGTTTGTGTGGGATGATCACGGGCATATCGTAACCAATTTTCATGTGATCGAAGGGGCTTCTGAGGCTACCGTTTGGCTCAATAACGGACAAAGCTATAAGGCATCCCTTGTCGGCGCAAGCCCTGAGCATGATCTTGCCGTTTTAAAAATCTTTGTGGCTTTCAATTCGCCTCCCCCGTTAAAAATAGGTTCTAGCCACGATCTCAAAGTAGGGCAAAAAGTTTTCGCTATCGGCAATCCTTTCGGATTGGACTATACGCTTACAAGCGGGATTGTCTCGGCACTTAATCGTACATTGGACCTTGAGGGCGGTCTGGCCATTGAGCATTTGATCCAAACGGATGCGGCCATCAATCCCGGAAATTCAGGCGGCCCTTTGCTGGACAGTTCGGGACGATTGATCGGCATCACTACGGCGATTTACAGTCCGTCGGGCGCATATGCGGGTATCGGTTTTGCCGTGCCTGTAGATACGATCAACCGTGTCGTTCCGCCAATCATCTCAAGCGGCAAATACATACGGCCGTCAGTGGGAATTATTGTGGATGAGGGTTTAAATAATTTGATTACCGAGAAGTTTGGCATTGAAGGCGTAGCGGTATTGGATGTGCAAAAAGATTCGCCTGCTTTTCATGCCGGCATTATCGGAAGCCGGATTGATAGGAACGACCATGTTGTTCTTGGAGATGTTGTTGTATCTGTTGACGGGAAAAAGGTTCGTTCGCTCTCCAATCTTTTTGCGCTCTTGGATGAATATCAAGTCGGCGATAAAGTGACGCTTGAAATCATTAGAAACCAAAACACAATCAAAGTAGAAATAATCTTGGCCCAATAAAATTCGGGACAGGAACACGGATACGCAGTTTTTGTACGGCCTGTAACGTATAGGCATAACATAAAGTTTTTATCATATTAGATTAATTAATCTAATATCTTTTGAAAATTTTTTTGGTACAATCTATATAATATAGGCAAAAAAATAATGCGGAGGCTGCAAAGTGAAAAGAAAGCGGATTGAAAAGCGGTTAGAAGATTTGAAGGTACGTCCCCATTTGATAGATTACGAAAAAATCTATAAAGAGTTTCAATGGGAAGAGGTAGCCTCGCAGTTTGAAGGGCTTCCGGGGGGAGGGTTAAATATCGCACATGAAGCGATCGACCGGCATGCCAACGGAGTATTGGTGCACAAAACCGCTTTGGTGTGGCTGGGAGAAGACGGCCAAAGGCGCGAATTTACATTTATGCAGATGAAACAAGAGAGTAACAAGTTTGCCAACGTGCTCCGTTCGCTCGGCCTTTCCAAGGGGGATCGTGTCTTTACATTGTCAACACGCCTTCCGGAGCTCTATATCGCGGCAATGGGTGTTTTTAAAAACCGCAGCGTTTTGTGCCCACTTTTTTCCCAATTTGGCCCGGAGCCTATATTGCAGCGGATGGTACGGGGCGATGCCAAGGTGCTTTTGACGACAAAATCTCTTTTTGAGAAGAAGGTGCGCCCCCTGCTTGATCAGCTGCCGCAATTGGAGGTTGTGCTGCTTATCGATGCGCAAGAAGACGAGAGCGAGAAAGTGCGCTCATTGGCGCGTTTGATGCAAAAAGCCTCCGATGTTTTTGAGATTTTGCCCACAGACCCCGAAGATATGTCTCTTCTTCATTTTACCAGCGGAACGACGGGAATGCCCAAGGGCGTTGTACACGTACATAAGGCGATCTATATGCATTGGATGAGCGGCCGGTATGTTTTGGACCTGTATCCGGAGGATATCTATTGGTGTACGGCTGATCCGGGCTGGGTAACGGGAACCTCTTACGGGATGATCACTCCTTGGCTTCACGGCATTACGAATATTGTCAGCGAGGCAGAGTTCGATGCACAGCAATGGTATAAAATTTTGCAAGATGAAAAAGTGAGTATTTGGTATACGGCCCCTACGGCAATACGCCGTTTGATGCGCCTTGATTTCGATCCTTTAAAAACCTATGATCTCTCAAGCTTGCGATTGGTACAGAGTGTGGGGGAACCGCTCAACCCCGAAGCGGTCATTTGGGGAATGGAAAAACTAAAACTGCCGATCCATGATAATTGGTGGCAGACCGAAACCGGCGGCATCATGATCGCCAATCTGATCTCCCAGCCAATCTGGTCGGGGTCTATGGGGCGGCCGCTTCCCGGAGTCGAAGCAGCAATCGTTCAAAAAAAAGAAAACGGGGGCATCGCCGAGATCATTGGCCCGTATAAAGAGGGGGAGCTTGCGCTCAAGCCGGGCGGCCCTTCGATGTTTCGGGGCTATCTTCATGACGAAGAGCGCTATGAGAAATGTTTTGTTGACGGATGGTATCTGACAGGGGATTTGGCCTACAAAGATGAAGAGGGGTATTTTTGGTTTATCGGGCGTGCTGATGACATTATCAAAACTTCCGGCCATATGGTGGGGCCTTTTGAAGTCGAAAGCATACTGATGGAACACCCTTCCGTGGCTGAAGCAGGGGCTATCGGCAAACCCGACCCGATGGTAGGACAGCTGGTAAAAGCTTTTGTCTCGTTGAAAGAAGGGTTTGAGCCCAGCGAGGAGCTTCGGCGGGAGCTGATCGGTTTTGGACGAAAAAAACTAGGCGTAGCCATCGCTCCAAAAGAGATCGAATTTCTGCCAAGCCTTCCCAAAACCCGCAGCGGCAAAATTATGCGCCGCCTTCTCAAGGCGCGCGAAATGGGCCTTCCCGAAGGGGACATTTCTACTTTGGAAGCATAAAGGGGAACGAAAATGCAAACAGATTTTGCTCTTTTGGAACACTACTATCGCCAAATGCTGCTGATACGGCGGTTTGAAGAAAAATGTGTTGAAATGTACAGCCATGAAAAAATCAGAGGTTTTTTGCATCTGTATATCGGAGAAGAGGCTATCGCAGTCGGAGTGACGGATGCGGTGGGCCCCGAGGATAACGTGCTGGCTACCTACCGCGAGCACGGCCATGCGATAGCGCGCGGTATTTTGCCCAAAACGATTATGGCTGAAATGTTCGGCAAAGCCGAGGGATGCTGTCTTGGCCGGGGCGGCTCAATGCATCTTTTTGATGCAGCAACGCGTTTTTACGGGGGAAGTGCTATCGTCGGAGCAGGATTGCCGTTGGCAGTAGGTATGGCGCTTGCGGATAAGAGGATGAAGCGCAGCCGCGTTACGGTTTGTTTTTTCGGTGACGGCGCCGTTGCAGAAGGGGAGTTCCACGAATCGCTTAATTTGGCGGCTTTGTGGCAGCTGCCGATTCTCTTTGTTTGCGAAAACAACCGTTACGGAATGGGAACGGCGCTGGAGCTTTCCCAGTCAGAGCCCAACCTTGCCAAAAAAGCCCTCTCTTACCGGATAACGGCCAGCCAAGTTGACGGCATGGATGTGTTGGAGGTTGCAAAAGCGGCAACACATGCAGTATCACAGATCAAAGAAGGCGGCGGGCCTGTTTTTTTGGAGTGTCTTGCCTACCGTTTCCGGGGACACTCGATGTTTGATGCGGAACTTTACCGGGACAAAGCCGAAGTGGAGGAGTGGAAGAAAAAAGATCCGCTGCTGGTGTTGCAAAGCAAACTTGAGTCTGAGGGTTCTTGGACAAGTACGAAAAAAGACGAAATCGAAAAGGAGGTTGCCGCCATAGTAAACGAAGCGGTAGAGTATGCCGAGCAGGGTACGCTGGAGCCTCTTGAGGATTTGGAAAAATTTGTTTATTCTTCAGGAGCGGATCAATGAGCGAAACTATCACATACCGCGAAGCGCTCAGGGCAGCGATCAGCGAAGCGATGCAAAAGGACGAGAGGGTTTTTTTGATGGGAGAAGATGTGGGACGTTATGGCGGCAGTTTTGCCGTAAGCATGGGATTGCTGGAGCAGTTTGGGAGCGAACGCATCATCGACACCCCTCTTAGCGAGTCGGCCTTTACCGGCGCGGGGATCGGCGCTGCGCTAAACGGCATGCGGCCTATCGTAGAGATCATGACGGTCAATTTCAGCCTTTTGGCGCTTGATCAGATCATGAACAATGCAGCCACCATACTCCATATGTCCGGCGGTCAGTTCAATGTGCCGCTTGTGATCCGTATGGCAACAGGCGGGGGAAAACAGCTCGGCGCACAGCATTCGCATTCTTTAGAGGGGTGGTACGCTCACATCCCGGGGCTCAAAGTGCTTACGCCTGCAACCGTGCAGGATGCCTATGACATGGTGGGGTTGGCCCTCGCCGATCCTGATCCGGTTTTGATTTTTGAAAACTCTCTGCTTTACAATGCCAAAGGAGAACTCGATACTGTTGCCACCCCCCTTCCGATCGGAAAGGCAAAGACCATGCGCAGCGGCAAAGACGTTAGCATCTTGACCTACGGCATCAGTCTTTTTAAGGCGCTTGAAGCGGCGGAAATACTTTCAAAAGAGGGAATAGAGGCGGAAGTGATCGACCTGCGCTCTTTGCGTCCCCTTGACGATATGGCGATCATGGAGTCGGTACGCAAAACGCATCGCGTTCTGATTGTGGATGAGGGGTGGAAATCAGGCAGCATCTCCGCCGAGATCATGGCGCGCATCAATGAGCAGGCCTTTTATGAGCTTGATGCGCCGATGATACGGGTTTGTTCGGCCGAAGTGCCTTTCCCTTATGCCCATCATCTTGAGCAGGCTGCTTTGCCGCAACCTGAAAAGATCGTTGCTGCGGCAAAAAAACTTATGGAGGGGATATGAGTACGTTTGTCATGCCGAGTCTCGGTGCGGATATGCAATCGGCCGTCTTGATGGAGTGGAAGGTCAAGGAGGGCGATCCTGTGACCAAAGGAATGGTGATTGCCGAAGTGGAGACTAGCAAAGGAGTCATTGAGATCGAGGTGTTTGAAGACGGTACCGTCGAGAAACTCCTCGTAGAGGAGGAGACCGAGTGCGCAGTAGGGACACCGTTGGCGCTTATTCGGAGCAAAGATACGGCAGCAGCCATTGAGCCAACGCCCCAAGATCTTGCAACACCTTTGTTGGAAACGCTCAAAGAGCCTGAACACGAAACGGTGGCCGCCGCCGAAAGGATCAAAGCCTCTCCTGCGGCACGAAAGAGAGCTAAAGAGCTGGGTGTAGAGCTTTCAGCTCTTGCGGCAGATAAGGAAGCGATACATCTTGCCGCAATCGAATCTGAAGTCACGGCCAAAACCCCGCAGCCAAGCGGCATGCGCCAAGCCATCGCCAAAGCGATGAGCCGCTCCAATGCCGAGATCCCCCATTATTATCTTAGCACCTCTGTTAATATGACGCCGGCATTGCATTGGCTTGAAGCGTACAATAAAAACAAAAGTATCCAAGAGCGCATTCTGCCTGCGGCCCTTTTGATACGCGCAGCAGTGTATGCCCTTAAGGAAGTCCCTGAGCTTAACGGTTTTTGGAAAAATGACCAATTGCAAATGAGTACGCAGATCAATCCGGGGATTGCAATTGCGCTGCGCAAAGAGGGGCTTATTACCCCGGCGATTTTGGGAGCAGAGCAGATGGATTTGGATGCAACGATGCAAGCGCTCGGCGATCTGATTACTCGTACGCGCTTGGGAAAACTTCGCAATACGGAGATCACTCAACAGACGATTACCCTCACCAATTTGGGCGATTTGGGGGTTGAAAGCGTTTATGGAGTGATTTACCCGCCGCAAGTAGCGCTTGTAGGATTTGGACGGATCATGGATGCCCCGTGGGCGCAGGGAGATACGCTTTGTGTACGCAAAGTGATGCAAGCAACGCTTGCAGGAGACCATCGGGCAACGGACGGCCGCACTGGAGGCAAATTTTTAGACAGGCTGAATCAAATTTTACAAACACCCGAGGAGTTACGATGAATGAAGAGCAGATCAAGCAAAGCATTATCAGGCAGATCGTACTTATAGCGCCGGACGTTGATCCCGGTGAGATCGTTCCTGATAAAAACATCCAGCGTTCTTTGGAAATCGATTCGTTTGATTTTTTAAAAATACTGACTGCGCTGAATGAAGAGTTAGGGGTGGCAGTACCCGAAGCCGATTACGGCCAAGTAGATACGCTTGAGCACATGATCGCGTATTTTGCCAAACGGATTGCATCCTAAAAGTAATGCTTGCCAAAAAATGCTGGAGAGTCATTGATACCAAAACAGGTACGGCCCCGTGGAATATGGCCGTGGATGAGGCATTGTTGAGCCGATACAATGAGGGCGGCCTTCCGATCCTTCGCCTTTACGGATGGCACAATGCTTTAAGCATAGGGCGGTTTTGCGATCCCGGCAAGGATATTGATGTGCAAAGCGCTGCCCAAAAAAAGGTCGCTTTGGTCCGCCGATTAAGCGGCGGGGGTATTTTGGCGCACGGCAATGATCTTTCCTATTCGCTTATTTTCCCCCGTTCTTTTGCAGGAGAGAGAAGCGTCAAAGAAAATTACCGTTTTTTGTGCCGGTTTTTGATTTGTTTCTATAAGAAGATAGGCCTAAAGGCAGCGTTTGTATGCGACTCTCAAATCAGCAGCAGAGCTTCAAGCGTATGCTTGGCAGGCCGGGAACCGTATGATCTGATCATAGAAGGAAAAAAAATGGGAGGCAATGCCCAGCGATATGCAAAACATGCATTTTTCCAGCATGGAAGCATACCCATAGGTATCGATGAGACACTGTTTGAGGATTTGTTTTTCGAAGAATCGGGCCTAAGCGAAGCAGCAACGCTTCAGAAGTTTGCCATTATGTTGTCTTATGACGCACTTTCAAAGATGCTGATCGAAGCATTTTGCGAAACGTTTGAAGCAGCGATAGTGCCGGATCTGCTCAGTTTATCGGAAGAACAAACCGCAAAAGAGCTTTTAGAAAAGAAATACACCCAAGAAAACTGGAATCTTTATGGCAAACTTTACTCCTAAGCCGCAGTGGCTCCGCAAAAAAATTACACCCAGTGCGCATCTGGCAATCAAAGAGCTGCTGGGGGAAAGAAGCATTCATACCATTTGCGAAGAGGCATTATGCCCAAATATCAGCGAATGCTATCGGCGAAAAGTAGCAACGTTTATGATCATGGGAACACATTGTACCCGTGCGTGCAGCTTTTGTGCCGTAAGCAGGGCAAAACCCGCCCTCCTTGATCCTTCGGAGCCCGAAAACGTAGCATTGGCTGTTTCGAAGCTGGGGTTAAAACATGCCGTGATCACATCGCCTACGCGCGATGATCTTGAGGATGGAGGCGCAGAGCATTTTTTCAAGACCGTGCATGCGATTAAGGCGTTGGATCGTTCGGTTGTCGTGGAAATTCTTATCCCCGATTTGCAAAACAACGATGATGCACTTCGGTGCGTGGCAGCGAGCGGCGCTGAAATTATCGGACATAACCTGGAAACGGTACCGCGACTATATCGCATACGCAAAGGAGCAGCCTATCAAAGTTCGTTGGGCGTGCTGCAAAAGCTTTTGTCTTTTAATCCTTCCTGCGCAACCAAAAGCGGCATCATGCTTGGCCTTGGGGAGAGGGATGAGGAAGTGTTTGGGGTGATGGAGGACCTTTTAAAGGTCGGATGCCGTTTTTTGAGCATCGGACAGTATCTTTCTCCGTCATCGCGCCATGAGAGAGTTGTTGAGTATGTAAATCCGGAACGATTTGAGATGTTTCGCAGGGCGGGGATGCAGATGGGGTTTGATTATGTTAAAAGTTCGCCGTATACCCGAAGCAGTTATATGGCACACGAATATTTGGAGGAAAGATGAAACACGTTCAAGCAGTTGTGATCGGAGCAGGGCCCGCGGGATATGAGGCAGCGCTGCAGCTTGCCAAAGCGGGAGTAAAAACCATCCTGGTAGAGCAAAACAAAGAACAAGTAGGCGGCGTTTGCCTCAATGAAGGGTGCATCCCGACCAAAAGCTATCTGCAATGCGCAGAGTTTGCCGCAAAAGCCCCGCTTTTTAGCAGTTACGGTTTGCAAATGCCCTATGAAGGTTTGGATATAAACCAACTTTTCAATAAAACCGAATCGTTGAAAAACGAGCTTCGCTCGGGCGTAGTGTGGCTGCTTGAACAAGCCGGCGTAGAAATGTGTTACGGCCAAGCCTCTTTCATAGATGCCAACCATATCGATGTTTCAGGTGAAACGATAGGTTTTGAGCAGTGCATTATCGCAACGGGTTCGCAATCTAGGGAAGCACAGAATCTGCCCTTGGACGGCAAACGCATTATTTCAAGCCGGGAAGTCTTCGGTTTGCGGGCGCTTCCTTCTTCTGTTGCGATAGTCGGAGGAGGGCCGATCGGATGCGAGTTTGCTACATTTTTTAGTACGTTTGGCACAGAAGTAACGATGATTGTGCGGGGGCCGCAGCTGCTTTCCGGGGAAGATGAGGACGCATCAAAAGCGCTTTTGCGTTCATTCAAAAAGCGTTCTATCAAAGTGTTTATTTCGGCAGCTATTTTGGACGCACAGGTAAACGAGAAAGGGGTTGAATTGCTGATAAAGGCAGAAAAAGAAGAGCAGATAACCTGTGAAATGGTACTGTGTGCGATCGGAAGGGTGCCCCGTACCAAAGATTTAAAACTTGAAAATGCCGCTATCGGGCAAGATGAGAAGGGATTTGTCGAAGTGAACGAGGCATTTCAAACAAGCCAAAAACATATTTATGCCGTCGGAGATTGCATCAATACGCCCGGCTATGCCCATACAGCCTATGCCGAAGGCAAGATCGCCGCGCACAATATCATTACAGGCGAAGCTGCCGCCAATACCCATATGACCCCTTCAGCGATTTTTTCAGAGCCGCAGATTGCTTCTTGCGGCCTCAATGAAAGAGAAGCAAAAAAACAAAACCGTGCCTATGAAGTGAAAAAAGTTTTTTTTAAAGCAAACGCAAAAGCAAAAATAGCAGGGGATGATACAGGATTTATAAAACTGATTGTCTGTCCTCAAGCCGGCACAGTGCTGGGAGCTTGTGTTGTCGGAATGCAGGCAACCGAACTCATTCATCCGCTGCTGCTGGCCGTTGAGAAAAAGCTGACGCTCCAAGAGCTTTCTGCACTGATTTGCGTGCATCCTACGCTCTCGGAGTTCATGTCGCAGCTCTAGCGCCACACTCCTTCGATTTTGGTTCCGCACGAAGGGCATTCGTTGGTATTAATCAGGCGGTTGGTTACATACTGGCCGATTTGGCCATGCCGCTCAATTACCAAATGATTGCACCCCGGGCAATAGGTTGATTCGCGGGCTTTATCATCGATGTTTCCTACATAAACATATTTTAACCCCATTTCCTTGCCGATCTCATAGGCACGGCGAAGTGTTTGGGGAGGGGTAGGGGGAACATCTTTCATCTTGTACATCGGATAAAAACCGCTGATATGCCATGGCATTGATACGTCAAGGTCTGCTTGGAATTTTGCGATGGCGCGGATCTCCTCTTCCGAATCGTTATGGCCGGGGATGAGCAGGGTGGTTGTTTCTACCCATATCCCTTTTTTGTGCGCATACTCAATGGTGTCAAGCACCGGTTTAAGCGATGCGCCGCAGATATTTTTATAGAAAGACTGGCTGTAGGATTTGATGTCGATATTCATTCCGTCCAAAAAAGGAGCGATCGTATCGATTGCTTTATGGGTTTCATAGCCGCTCGTTACATAGATATTTTTCAATCCTGCTTCATGCGCAAGTTTAGCGGTATCATAGGTATATTCAAAAAAAACTACCGGTTCATTATAGGTATAGGCAATGCTTTGGCATTCATTTTGAAGCGCCAAATCTACCGCAGCCTGGGGAGACAAGGAACGTCCGAAAACTTCATGATGGTGTTCTTTGGGGTATTGGGAGATGTCGAAATTTTGGCAAAATTTGCAAGAAAAATTGCAGCCGACCGTCCCAAAAGAAAAGGCTTTTGATCCCGGCAAAAAATGAAACATCGGTTTTTTTTCGACCGGGTCGACATTCATCGCCGCAGCCAAACCGTAGGTAAGAAGCCGCAACTGCCCATTTTCGACTTTGCGGATACCGCAGATACCGTATTCACCCTCTTGCAGTTTGCAATGCTGATTGCATGCTTCGCATGCAATCCTTCCGTCTTCAAGTTTTTTGGAAAGCCATGCTATATGCGACATTGCGTCTCCTTTTAAAAAGTTTTTTATGCCTCTTTGGCAAAATGTTTTAACAGTTGGTCATCAGGAATTTTGGTTAAATCCGAATGAAGGTTGATGGTCATTGTGCTTTTTGCCTCAGCGCTTAAAAGTTCTACGATTTGATTGTTGATAGCTTTTGGTGCAGCCAAATACCACTCTTCATGGGCATGTTCTGCAAGTGCATTTGAGATTTCCTGCGCTATCTCTTTGATTCGTCGTCGTTCTTCTTCGAGGCCAAGGTTGTGGTCTTCACCCGAACCGCTTCCGCCTATGCCATGAAAATTCCCTTGGCGATCGGAAACTTTTTCTCTGATTCTCAGATGTGTTTCAAGGCTGTCTATGCTTTGAAGCAGATCAAGCGATTCCCTTCCCATCGGATCAATTTTGCTGCCAAAAAGTTTAAAGCGTTGTAGATCAGTGATAATAATAAGTTTTGTTGACATGGAGACTCCTCTGATTTGATAGCCTGGTGTTGAAATAGAATATTCCAATATCGGCTGATTTATTGTACCAAAATTAATTCGAAAAAAAATACCAAAATTTATAATAAACTTAAAAAATTTTTCAATGGATCGTTTGTGCCATATTATGATGATTGTTTTGCCGCATTATCATGATGTTTTCGGCTTGACGTATTTGATAAAGATAAAATCGTTGTTTGTGCTTTCAACTCCCAAAGAAGTATCATACACAAAACCGGCTTTTTGTGCCAGCGCCGTCACTTCTTGGGTCGAATAGAAAGAAGCCTCCCCGTAAAATTTGCTTTTGGCTTTTTTCTCTTGATACTCTTTTCCCATCGGTGAATTTTTTTCAACCATGCCTATAAGCAGGAATCCGCCCGGAACGATGACGCGGTAGGCTTCCGATAGCGCTTGCAATAGATCGTCCACAAAACAAACAGTTGTGATCATGACGGCAAAATTAAATTTTTCATTCTCAAAAGGAAGGTTTTCGGCAACGCCGTCAATAACTTCAAGTCCTTTTGCCTGCGCAAGTTCCCTCATCCTCTTTGAAGGCTCGATGCCGATTTTGATGCCCAAAGGGAGCGCAAATTTTCCGCTTCCTATGCCTATCTCAAAGCCGTTGGAAGCCGGGCCTATCAGTTTTTTTGCTGTTTGCACTTCATCGTCATAGATCGTTTTATGTTTTTCAAACCATATTTCATAGTTTTCTGCATATTGTTCAAAACTTTTTGTTTTTGCCATGGATACAGTACCTCCTTTTTTTATTCGATTTTTATTCGATCATTTTTGGGTTAAATAGCTTATCAAATGCAATTATTATATCTTTTGAAGTCAAGATAATGCAAATGCTAAATATTTTTTAACAAATGGCTATAATTTTAAGATAATTTTTGTCCAGATTCAATTATAATTAATAATGTGATAATTTAAAAGTGATTATCATAATTATATGTTCTGGTTATAAGCATAAAAGGGAAAGTGCGATAGATAAGCAGGTGAAAGGGGGGTGTGGGTATGAGTAATATACTGGTAGTAGAAGATGATAAACTGCTGGCACAAACATTGGAAGATGTGTTGGAGGAGAACGGGTTTGGCTGTAAAATTGCAAACAATTATGAGGAGGCAATCGCATTGGATCGTTCCAAAGTGTTTGATCTTTATCTTTTGGATATCAATTTGCCCGGGTCAAGCGGGATAGATTTGCTTAAAGAGTTAAGAGCAAAAGATATCTATACGCCGGTCATTTTTTTAACCTCCCATAAAGAAAAAGAAATATTGAATAAAGCTTTTTCAAGCGGATGCGATGATTTTATCAAAAAACCTTTTGACAATGATGAGCTCATTCATCGGATAGAAGCGGTATTAAAAAGAACGGCTGTGTATCAAAGCGAGGTTAAATTGGCCCCGGATATCTCCTATGATCTAAAAGAGTGTATACTGTCAACACGCCAGGGAGACACTAAACTCCCTCAAAAGCTGGCAAAACTGCTGGAAATTTTTATTGACAATAAAAATCAAATAGTTTCAAAAGAGTATATCATAAAACATGTATGGGGGGATGATACTTTCAGCAGCGGTTCATTGAGGGTTTATATCACAAAGCTTAAAAGTCTTTTGGGCAAAGAGATGATAGAAAATATAAAAGGAGTCGGCTATAAACTCAAACTCTAGTGCATATGCTTTTTTGCAAATAGTGACATTTTTGTTTTTGATGCTTTTTTCTTATATATGTTTGAAAATATTGCAAGAAGTGTTTCATTTTAATGATATTGTCTTTTTTCTCGGAAATATCGGTTTAATAGGTATTTTGGGGTATTACTTGGCAAAAATTATATCTAAACCCTTATTTGATGCTCAAACGGCAATGGAAAAATATATCAAAAACACCCTTCATGAACTCAATATCCCCATAGCGACTATTGATGCGAACGTAAAACTTTTGCAAAATACGCTTAAAGACGAAAAAAATCTAAAACGGCTCCAAAGGATCTCCCAAGCATCTGCAAATCTAGAGGATTTATACAATGAGCTTGAATATCTGTTGCGAAAAGAAAACCGCAGCATAGAACCTGAAGAGTTTGAGCTGTCAGAGTTTTTGGACCGGATAGTGAAAAAATTCGATGATATCAAAAAAGAGATAGAGATCACAGTAAGCTGTCCGGTAATTTATATAATATGCGATAAAAGAGGTTTTGCAAAAGCGGTAGAAAATCTTATTTCAAATGCGATAAAATTTAACAAAAAAGACGGATTTGTACATATTGCATTTGAAAAAGACAAGCTCTGTATCGAGGATAGCGGCATAGGGATTGAAAACCAAAATCTTTTTAGCATTTTTGAAAGATACTATAGAGAGGAGAGCGGCATCTTCGGACACGGTATCGGGCTAAGTATGGTAAAAGAGTTTTGCGACAACAATAAAATCGACATAAAGATTTCTTCTCAAAAAGACATAGGCACAAAAATATGTTTAGATATCAAAAATTTAATATCTAATTAATATTTGTTGTGATAGCATACAATTATGCGCATATGTGCAAAATACTAAATTAACACAAAAATGTTTATAATAGGTTTTTCAAAAATATTTGAAAAATTAATTTATACAAGGAGTTTTTCCATGAAAAAGTTAAAAATGGTATTGGCTGTAATGCTGATTGGAGTGGTAGGCATGCACGCACAGGAAATGTTTCAATCAGTTCCGGAAAAGGAAGCCACACTGCTTCAAAGCGGAAAAGAGAAGCTTTACTGCCCAAATTGCGGAATGAACCTTCCCAAATATTATAAAACTTCCCATGCCGTCGAGCTCGCAGACGGAACGCATAGACAATATTGTTCTATCCACTGCTTGGTAGAAGAGATGGAGATGGGTTATCTAAGAGACAAAAAAGAAAGCGTTAAATCTATCAAGGTGGTAGATATCGCATCCAATCAATTTACAGATGCCAAAAAAGCCTTCTATGTGGTTGGCAGCAAGAAGCCCGGAACGATGACGATGACAAGCAAATATGCGTTTGCGCAGAAAGCACAAGCAGAAGAGTTTGCTTCTCAAAACGGCGGTACGGTAATGAATTTTAATGAAACGTATAAAACGGCAGTGAGTGATTTTACCAAAGACATGGGAATGCTTTTAGCAATGAAAAGTTCAAAAATGTGGCAAATGGGAGAAAAGCTTTACAATGAAAAATGCGATAAAGCAAAAATCGAAACATTCCATGCACACAGTATAGCAACTTTGAAATCTATGATCAGAGATTCAAAAACATGCGGCGAGCTTGACGATATGCAGCTTCAGGCGGTTTCACTTCATATCTGGGATCAAAAACTCGGCAATTTTGAAAAACAGTACGGGGCAAATGAAGAGATCAAAGCAAATGCCGAAATGTTTAAGAAAAAAATGATGGAACAAAAAGGCCATGAATAATATATTCAAAATAGCCGCAATGTATATTGCGGCTATTCTTTCGCTTACGCTTTATGCAAACGCTAAAACTTTTAAGGAAAAGGCAACCATCAAAGATCCGGTGCTCACCCAAAAATGGTGCTCTGTAAGCGCAGAAGAACTTAAAGATACTTATAAAACAAACTATATCGTCAAGCTGACAGACGGTCAGACAAAACAGTATGCGGCGCTGCGGTTTTTAGCAGAAGACTATGATGCGATCAAAACAAGAATCCAAGAGATTTTGGCGGTGGATGCAAAAAGCCAAAAATTGATCAATGCGCTGAGGGCATATTATGTAACCAACTCGAAGGCAAAAACAGCCTATTCAAAGTTTTCCAAGATTGCATTTGAAAAGGAAGCCGATGCAAAAGAGTTTGTACAGCAGTACGGCGGCGATATCAGGGATTTTGATTTTACTTTGTATCTGGCGATTAAAGATTTGGAACTGGATAGGGAATTTTTAAAAGCAAAAAAAGAAAAGCGCTATCAAAAAGGCGAGAAGATCTATGAAAGATTGTGTGAAAAATTTGACCCAAGCCAATATGACACTTTGCTTGATCTAAAAACCGATATAGATACAAAGAAACGATGCGGAAGGTTGAGTTCGGACAACTTGCAAACCGTTTCTTTATATCTATGGGAAGTAAAAAGATTCGGCGATCTTGAACAAAACAAAAATGTTATGAAGGTTCCTCAAGATGCCAAGTGCCCGGTATGCGGAATGTTTGTTTTCAAGTATCCCAAATGGGCAGCCAAAATCGTTACACAGGAACATACATACTATTTTGACGGTGTAAAAGATTTGATGAAATTTTATTTCAACCCTTCGAAATTCGAATCTGCCCACAAGCTGGAAGACTTTAAAGAAATAAGGGTGACCGACTATTATACGCAAAAAGAGATAGACGGCAAAAAAGCTTTTTATGTATTGCACTCAAATGTATTTGGCCCTATGGGGAATGAACCGATTCCGTTTGAAAAAGAGGAAGATGCAAAAACGTTTTTAAAAGAGCATTACGGAAAAACAATGCTAAAGTTTGATGAAATGACCGAAACAGAAGTATATGGATTGGAAAAGCTGGACAATTAGAAAAATGGATACATTTTACAAATATTTCATCGTAGTATTTCTCGTATTGTCCGCAGGAGTGTCGGGGACAGTGTTTTTTAAAAACGAACCCTCAAATGCGGTGCTTAGCATGAATGCCCCTTTTGCGTTTGCTTTTTCATCCAAAGAAGCAGATGTGAGATTCGGATACGATAGATTTGGGATCGAAAAAACGGACAAAAGCACGTTTGTATATAAAAAGAGGGTAAGTGATTTATGAATTTTTTTAAATTTGCATCGTTGACATTGGTAAGAAATTTATCAAAAAATATGGTTATTTTCCTTTTTTTTACATTGTTTATCTTTGTAGCCTCTTCTTTTATCTTTACGGCCTCATCGCTTCAAAATTCTTTGGACGATGAGCTAAAAAGACAGCCGGACATTCTCATCCAGTATAAAAAAGCTTCCAGAAACCACCCCATCGATAACGGTATCATGGAAGAGATAAAAGAGATTCCCGGGGTAGAAAAAGTATATGAAAGGGTGTTTGGCTACTATTTTTTTGATACTGCAAACAAATATATCAATGTCATCGGCGTTGACTTTTTGGATGATGAGCAAGAAAAACAGATCAAGCATTTGTATAAAGGGTTTGATTTAAAGGCTTTTTTGCAGGAAGACAACATGCTGGTATCAAGTGCGGTCAAAAAGCTTTTGGAGCAATATTACTATGAAAAAATGTTCAATTTCATCATCGAAGACGAGGAGCCGAAAAAAGTAAATATTTACGGCGTATTTGACAAAAAAGCCAACCTTTTTTTAAACGATTCGGTCATTATGGATACGGCGCTTGCCAAAGAGATTTTGGGCTATGAGGAAAACGAAGCAAGCGAGATTGCCATGATTGTCCCCAATAAACTTGAGATAGACAATATCGTTCAAAAATTGCTACTGATTACGCCTAGTTCCAAAATCATCACCAAAGACAATATGTTTAAATATTCCCATGAATTGTATGACTACAAAGGCGGCGTATTCCTTACGTTGTTTATCACTGCCTTTTTAGGATTCTTGGTCATCTTTTACTCCCAGGCCAGCTCTATCAGCGGAGCGGGGAAAAAACAAATCGGTATCTTAAGAGCGATAGGATGGAGCATCAATGATGTGATCAAGTGGAAGATGAGCGAAGCGATGATTATTTCGTTTGTTTCATTCTTAAGCGGCGTGCTGCTTTCCTATCTTTATATTTTTCTGTTTAAAAACAATATTTTTGTTTCTATCTTTTTGGGAAGCGAAAATGTCTATAAAGATATTGCTTTAGAGCCGTTTTTTGATATAAATTCATTTGTGATACTCTTTTTTATCACGGTGATTCCTTACCTTGCCAGTACGCTTCATCCGGCATGGAAAAGTTCCATTGCAGACCCGACGGAGGCCATCAAATGACAAACGTAATAGAGATAGAAAACTTAAATCTCACCTTTTCGCCAAATACGCCGCAAGAGTTTCATGCATTGAAAAATATCTCTTTAAGTGTCAAAGAAGGCGAGTTCTGTATCCTAAAAGGGGTAAGCGGGAGCGGAAAAAGCACCCTTCTTTCGGTGATGGGGGCTCTTTTGAAGCCCACCAGCGGAAAGTTGGAAGTATTTTCCAGCCCTGTTTCAAAAATGCCGGATTTTCATGCCTCCACGTTTAGAAGAGAGCACCTTGGGTTTATTTTTCAAAACTTTAATCTTTTTGATGAATTTACGGTACTAGAAAACGTCCAAACCGCCCTTGTTCCTACCAATGCGCCCGTGGCTCATATGCAAACTAGGGCATTGGCGCTGCTTTCCATGGTCAATCTTGAAAAGAAAAAAGATACGACTGCCAGAAACCTTTCCGGCGGAGAAAAACAGCGATGTGCGATCGCAAGGGCGCTTATCAACAATCCCAAACTTATTTTGGCAGATGAGCCTACCGCGAATTTGGATAGAAAAAACTCTGAAAATGTGATAGAAATTTTAACCAAACTGAACAGCCAAGGAACAACTGTTTTGGTTGCAACGCATGATGAAATCTTTGAACAAATGATCCCCGATCTAAAAGTGATTCATATCAAAGAAGGCGCGATAGTATGATTTTTTCAAAGTCATTGGTAGCATTTTTATTTGTAGAAGCTACGATCGGATTGCTTTTTATTTTTTCTTTTTATTTTGCCTATATGATTCTAACCCGGTGGAATTTCAACTCTCCTTCCAAGTTGCAGTATACATTGGAAAAAAGGGATTATTTTGTATCGCTAATACTCTATTTTGCCCTCAGCACAAAAGTTGTTTTGCTCCCGTTTTTCATCAACCTGCTCAATTCTCTTTCGGAGAAATTGCCGGGAGCCATGTGTGCAGCCGGTGTGGTAAGCGCCAATGAATACGGCCAAATTTTGCTTACCCTCAAAGTGGTGATTATTTTTATCAGCGGTACCTGGCTTATCTTAAATGCCAAAGATAAACTTGAGGTTAATCTTCCGTATATTAAGCCAAGATATTATTTGTATTTGGCGCTTTTTTCCCTAATCCTTTTGGAATTGCTTATCGAGTATTTGTATTTTACCAATATCAGCACGGAAGAGGTAGTGCTATGCTGCAGTGCGCTTTACGGGATGAGTTCGGCCGGGTTAACACTGCCGTTTGGCCTTGATATTTACGGTGTTTTGAGCCTTTTTTATGCCACATGGGTTTTATTGTTTTTAAGCTATATAAAAAAGTATTTATTGATCAATACGATTGCAAATATTTTTTATTTGGTATTGTCTTTTTATGCGCTGACATACTTTTTTTCGACGTATGTCTATGAGCTTCCGACACACAAATGTCCTTATTGCCTTTTTCAAAAAGAGTATTATTATGTGGGTTATTTGTTGTGGGGGTCATTGATTGGAGGTTCTTTTTATTCTATAGCCGGATTTGCCGTTGCAAAGATAACAAAATTCAAGACCGATTATCTCTATAGAAACTCACTGATTTTGGATACAATATTCATTGCAGTGTGCACGTTGTATGTTGTCGCATATTATTTAAAAAATGGAGTATTTTTATGAAAAAATTGATAGTGCCGGCATTGGTGGTTGTGATTATTCTGGGTATTATTGCCACGGTTTTTACTTCAATGGTTACGTCAGAAGAGATGGTGACCGTCAAAGAGGGCAACATGGGAAAAAAACCGCTGGAGATCGTTTTGGGCAAATACCAAGACAGCGACTGCGGTATGGTAGTGAATTCTTTGGAGTTTGCATCACAAATCGTTACGGATGACGGCAAAACAAGATTTTTTCATGATATCGGCGGGATGGCAAATTATTTAAAAGACAAATCATTTAAAGATGATATCGTCGTATGGGTGTACTCTAAAGATACCAATGAATGGATAGACGGCAAAACAGCCTGGTATTCTGCCAATGAGATTACGCCGATGAGTTACGGTTTTGGCGCCTATAAGAATAAACAAGAGGGCTTCATCGCCTATGAAGAGATGAATTTGCGGGTTCTCCGAGGAGAAACGCTTCAAAATCCCAAGCTTAGAAAAAAGGCATTGGGGTATTGATGGATTTTGCTTCCTTATTGTCTATTGCCGCGATTGGATTTTTAGGCAGCTTCGGCCACTGCATCGGCATGTGCGGGGGAATTGCGATTGCATATGCCAGCACGAAAATTGATAGTCAAATGCCAAGAAGAATCCAGGCATTGGCGCATCTGCTCTACTCTTTCGGACGGGTAACCACCTATACGGTGCTGGGTGCTGTTTTCGGTTTTGCCGGGGGTGTTGCCACCTTTTCGAATACTACAAACGGTATTTTGCTGGTTGGTGCAGGGGGTGCTATGGTATTGACCGGACTTGCTCTGCTCGGGAAAATAAAATTTTTATCCTTGCTTGAATGTTCTACCTCCAAAAGCGGCTGGTATCAAGAGTGGTTTACAAGGTTTTTAAATTCTAAATCTCTTTTTAGTTTTTATCTTCTTGGCCTTTTGAACGGGCTGCTGCCCTGCGGGCTTGTCTATTTTTTTGCTATTACCGCCGCCAGCACGGCAAGCGCTTTTTGGGGTGCCGTTGTGATGCTGATATTCGGTATGTCTACGATACCTGCAATGTTTTCTCTTTCTTTTTTTGTAGGCATCTTTAAAAACACCTCTTTTAGAAGTGTCATGCTTCGGCTTGCTTCTATCGCCGTGATCGCTTTTGGCCTTTATACGCTTTACCGCGGGTATGACTTTATTTTCAATCCCGATGCATCGATTTTAAACTGCCATTGATAAGTTCATAAGTAAAACTTTTTGAGCTTATTTGTTTAATTTATTATTTTTCAATTTTCCTATTGACATCATGTTAATTTTGTGTTAACATTAGAAAAATTAAAGGAGGTAATAACATGAGTTTAACCAAAAAACTTGTAGGTGTAACTCTCGGGCTTGGTATAGCGTCAAGTATGACATATGCTAGCGCTGAGCTTGAGAAAGTTATGAAAGACAGAGGCTTAAGCGAGCAGGATGTCATCAGAGCAGCTAAAACTTACTTGCCGTCAGGCGGAAGAGACGAGTTCGTTGCATTCAGTTCAGGCGGCCAAAGCGGTCAGATGATGGTATATGGTATACCGTCAATGAGGCTATTGAAATACATCGGTGTATTTACGCCGGAGCCTTGGCAAGGGTATGGATTTGACGAAGAATCCAAAAAAGTACTCAGACAAGGAAACATCAGAGGAAGAGAAATCAATTGGGGTGATACACACCACCCGGGTCTTTCTGAAACAAAAGGTGAATACGACGGTAAATGGCTTGTGATTAACGACAAAGCAAACCCAAGAGTTGCTGTTATTGATCTTGCAGACTTTGAAACAAAACAAATCGTAGTAAACCCGGTTTTCAAATCTGAGCACGGCGGGTCATTCTTTACGCCAAACTCTGAGTATATCCTCGAAGCATGCCAATATGCAGCACCGTTTGATAATGACTACCATCCGATCGAAGAGTACAAAGAAACATACCGCGGCGGTGTGACACTATGGAAGTTCGATCCAAAAATCGGAAGAATTCAAGAAAAAGAGTCTTTCACGTTGGAATTGCCGCCATATATGCAAGATTTGAGTGATGCCGGTAAAAATATGTCTTTCGGATGGGGATTTACCAACTCATTTAACTCAGAAATGTATACCGGCGGTATCGAAGTGGGATTGCCGCCGTTTGAAGCAGGATGCAGTAGAAATGACACAGACTTCTTGCATGTGTACAATTGGCAAAAATTGGCTGAATTGGCAAAAGACCCTAAAAACGTAAAAATCGTCAACGATCACAAAGTGATTCCGATGGATGTAGCAGTTGCCAATGATGCGTTAGTCTTGATTCCTGAGCCGAAATCACCGCACGGTGTTGACGTTGACCCGACAGGACAATATATCGTAGTATGCGGAAAACTTGATACTCATGCATCTGTATATGACTTCAAGAAAATCCAAGAATTGATTAAAAAGAAAGAGTATGCAGGAAAAGATCCGTACGGTGTACCGATTCTTGATATGAAAAAAGCACTTCACGGACAAGTGGAGCTAGGCTTGGGGCCGTTACATAACCAATACAGCAATGTAGACGGTGAGATTTTTACATCTCTTTATGTTGACAGCCAAATCGTAAAATGGAACTTTAAAGAACTGAAAGTGCTTGACAGAGTAAACGTTCACTATAACGTTGGCCACTTGATGGGTATGGAGAGTGAAACTGTGACACCGCAAGGTAAATATATCGTTTCTCTTAACAAACTTGCGATCGACAGATTCCAAAACGTTGGCCCACTGCATCCGCAAAACCACCAGTTGATTGATGTAAGCGGCAAAAAAATGGATCTATTGGTAGATATGCCGATTCCACTGGGTGAACCGCATAATGCAGTTGCGATTCAAGCGAAAAGGCTTCATCCGCATGTAAGATACGAAATGGGTACAAACTCAAGAACGGGTGAAATTCATGAAGGTAAAACACTTGCAGGACAAGAAAGAGTTGAAAGAGAAGGAAACAAAGTAAAAGTCTATGCGACACTTGTAAGATCTCACATCAATCCTGAAAGAATTACTGTCAACAAAGGTGACGAAGTAACGATGTACTTGACAAACCTTGAGAGAGCGGAAGATGAGACACACGGATTTACCGTTGACCACTTTAACGTGCACGCATCGCTTGAGCCGGGTAAAACAGCCAGCGTTAAATTTACAGCGGATATAGAAGGTGTATTCCCTTACTACTGTACAGAGTTCTGTTCTGCGCTTCACTTAGAGATGATGGGTTATATGATGGTTAAAGATCCAAACAAAAAATATGTAAGTGCACAAAAAATGAAAATGGCAACGATGTCTCCAGAGCAGCTAAAAGCTGAGTATGACAAAACAGTAGCCGTAAACAAAGCAACAGACGATGTTATTCAAAGCGTTGTGAAGTTCTTGAAAGAGAACAACTATGATAAACACGAAGTGGTTAAAAACCTTGTAAACGATGCGCTTGACCAATACGGCAAAATCGCAGCAGAGAAAAAACAGTCTGACGAAGCGGTAGCAGCCGGCGATATGGAAAAAGCGATCTTGTTTGAAAACATGATCTGGCAGTACATGGTTAAAACAGCAGACGTTGGAATCCGTGCAAAAGATGCATTGGTAAGACTTATCGCAACTAAGCAGTCAGCCGAAGCAGCAGCCGGTGAAAAAGCGTTTGCAGAAGGCGGATGTAACGGATGCCACGTTATCGGTAAAGTAAGTTCAGGTCCGGACTTGACAGGTGTTCTTCAAAGACATGAAGACGGTGAAAAATGGGTTGCAAGCTTTATTAAAAACCCGGAAAAACACTTTGCAGAACCTTATGTAAAATCTATGATTGACTACTTCAATCTAAGAATGCCTAACCAAAACATGAGTGATGAAGAGACGAAAAATATCGTTGAATACCTCAAATGGGTAGAAGAAAACGCGAATCTTTTCTAATCTTTAGGTATAATTCAAGCAAGAAGAGTTTAGCTCTTCTTGCTTTTTTTTAGGTCAATTTACTATAATAAAGTTCTACTTATAATTTAAATAGCTTTAAATTATAATTATGACTTTAACACAAGGAATGAAAATGAACAAAAGCTTACTGAAAGCGAGAGTATTTGCAAGTATTGCGATCATATTGTTGACGATTGGTTTTACTTTTCCGATGGTTGCGTTTCACGGAACACTTAACAAGATAGATGAAGGAAAATCAGAAGAGGTTACTTCAATTGCTAAAACAGTGTGGAACTTATATAATCAAGGCAGATACAAAAGTGTAGCGACTCCCAAAGAGGCACATAATAATTTAGAGCAAATGATCAAAACATCATCAGAGATCGGGCCTGCTTCTACGCCGATTTGGGCAGTTTCGCTTGAAGCGCCAAACTATCCTAAAGAAGCTTTTCCCGAAGGTATTCCGGTTTATTTCCACTTTGACGGATATAGCGGCGAAGTGCATGAGATGAATACGATTAACCACTATGTAGGTATGGATCCGATGTGGCAAGGCGGAACGATAGAGAGAGAAATCGGTGCGTATGCCCTATTGCTATTGAGTTTGGGGATGATTTATTTTATCGCTTACAATACTAAAGTGTTTAGCTATATCATGCTGATACCCGCAATTTTGCCGATCGTATTTATCGCAGATTACTCTTTCTGGCTCTATGTGTTCGGGCACAATTTGCATGACTGGGGCATGTTTAAAATTAAACCGTTTATGCCGACAGTTTTCGGTGACGGGAAGATTGCACAGTTTACCACCCATTCCTATCCGACGATAGGTTTCTATCTTTTGGTGGCCGTTAGTATACTAAGCTTGCTTGCTTTTTTTGCAAAACAAAAAGCATTAAAAGAGATGAAAGCATAAAAGATGCTAAAAAATATTTTCTTGCTCCATCTTTTTATGGCAGCTGCATTTGCAAATGTATTGCAAGATGCGATCAATAGCGCTCCTGAAGGTGCGGTGATCAAGCTGCCTGCCGGAGTATATCAAGGCAATATTGTTATTGATAAGCCGTTAAGTATTGTGGGCAAAGAAGAAGGTGTTGTCATCGATGGTGAAAACAACGGAACGGTCGTGAGAGTCAACAGCTCATACGTGACGATTAAAAATGTGAAAATCATCAATAGCGGCTCTATGCACCATCAGCAAGATGCAGGTATTGCTATAAATAATGCCGAGCAGTGCGAAGTAAGCGATGTGGTGATCGATGATTGTCTTTTTGGCATTGATATGCAAATGACCAACAATTCTATCATTCAAAACAACACGATCTACTCCAAAGATCTTGAACTGGGTCTTCGCGGAGACGGATTAAGGCTATGGTACAGCAACGATAATTTGATCAAAAAAAATTCTCTGATCAAGTCAAGAGATATGGTGGTATGGTATTCGCACGGCAACACCATTGAAGAGAATTACGGTGAATATTGCAGATATTCTTTGCATTTTATGTATGCAGGAAAGAATTATGTGAGAAATAATACCTACAACTATAATTCGGTAGGTATATTTTTTATGTATTCGCAAGATGCGATAGCAACGGGCAATGTGGTGAAAAGTTCCCTCGGCGCAACAGGAATGGGAATCGGTTTTAAAGAGATCAGCAATTTTACCGTCGAGGACAATACCGTGCTGTATTGTGCAAAAGGTTTTTATATCGACAGATCTCCTTTTCAGCCCGATACAAACAATTTTGTAAATAGAAATAAGATTTTATATAACGCTGAAGCCATGCATTTTCATTCGGTTTCAGAGAACAATATCATCAAAGAAAACATATTTTTAGGAAATATTGATGATATCATCAACGATTCAACCGGAACGAGAACCTATACCAATCTTTTTGAAGGAAATTATTGGGATAATTATGAAGGTTTCGACAAAAACAAAGACGGGTTTGGGGATACGCCGCATAAAATTTATCAATATGCTGATAAGCTATGGATGTATAATCCTAATGTTAAATTTTTCTATGGTTCGCCGGTGATATCGCTTTTAAATTTTCTTGGGAAATTGGCGCCGTTTTCTGAGCCGGTTTTTTTAATTGAAGATTTGAAGCCAGTAATTAAAGTAAAAAGTTGAGGGTCATATATGGCAAAAAAAGTTAAAACACAACGAAGAGAGTTTATAAAATACTCCACATTGGGAGCTTTTGGATTGGCATTGGCCGGCGGGATAGGGCTAAGCCCGTATCTGCTGCATGCAGAAACAAGATTAAGGCCGCCCGGTGCAGTGAAAGAAGATGATTTTTTGGCATTGTGCATAAAGTGCGGCCAATGCTTGCAAGTTTGCCCGTACCATTCGATCAAATTGGCTGATTTCGGGAAAGGGCATGGTGTAGGTACGCCTTATATCGATGCAAGGGAGCGCGGTTGTTATGCATGCAGCGCCGTTCCGTGTGTTTTGGCATGCCCAAGCGGGGCGCTGGACCATCGATGCGAAAAGCCTGAAGATATCGAAATGGGTGTGGCGGTTTTGGAATTTCCTGAAAGATGTATTGCGATGACAAATACGCCGGTGCCAAAGGGGCACAGCCAACGCATTCATGAGTATGTCAACAGCCAAAGAAACGTTACTGAGTTGGAACGCGAAAAATTGGCAAAACTTGATACATTTGAAGGCAAACAATGTACGATATGTGCCGATATGTGCCCGATTCCTAATCCGTTGAGCGCCATTTCCATGATTCCGGATGAAGGCGGCGGTAATAAACCTGAATTTCATGACGGATGTATAGGGTGTGGCGCATGTGCAGAATTGTGCCCGGCAGATCAAGGCGCTATTGTGATAAAGCCTAGGCTCAGCTATGAAGATTATTACATAAAAGGGAAGAGATCATGAGAAAAATCATATTAGCAGCTGTTCCGTTTTTGTTTTTGGGGTGTTCAGACAAACCGAAAGAAGAAAGCAAGACAGCTTCAAGCACGGCACAGCCTGAGTCTAAGATAGAGATTGTTGAAAGTAAAAATGCTCATGAGATTAAAATAGAGAAAAAAGCGGACGACAGAAACAAAAGCGATGCATATTATTATGACTATCATACGAAAGAGAAAAAATCCGCACAAAAAGAGGAAGAAGAGCCAAGAAGTACGGTAGATGCGTATAGCCATTTAAGAAGCCCATATGAGGCAGTAGAAATTCAGTTAATAACAAGCAAACTCAGTAAAGAATTTATCGTTAAATGTTCGCCATGCCATGATGATTATGGAAACGGGATTATCGGGCCATCGCTTCTTGCAAAAGACGGAAAGTTTATCTATGAAAGAATTATAGACTACAAAAACGGCACAAAAAATAATCCGCTGATGACCGATTTGGTTAAACAAATGAGTGACGAGCAATTAAAGAATATCGCAGAGGAAATTGCTGCATTTAATAAAAAAATTCAAGAAATGAGAGAGGGTAAAAAATGAAAAATGTAATTGTCGGGATTTTAACAGTGGTAATATTTGCAAGTATGGCATATGTCGCCAGCAAAGGCAGAGCGTATCACGGAGGTGAAGCAGCAAAAGGGTTAGGAACATTCCAAGATACTCAAGCATCGGCTGCCGGTGCTGCTCCCGCACAAAAAGATGACAGAGAGATAGAGCAAGAAGAGTTAAAGTCGCTTAAAGAAAAAGCAGGAAATATCAATGCTTTTAAAGTAAGTGATGAGTATAAAAGCAAATGTGCTTCCTGTCATGGTGTAAACGGAGAAGGGACTGTAGGACCGAAATTGATTGGCCAAACGAGTGAAAAAATCTATGAAATGCTGATAGAATTTAAAAGCGGAAGAAAAGAAAATACCGTTATGAAAGGCTTATTGTTAGGGCTAAGCGAAGAGGATCTTAAAATGTTTGCTGATGAAATCGGTGAATTCCCTGCGCGTGCCGAAGCGATGAAAAATAATCAATAAAAGGCTATCGAATGAATAAATATGAAGAAAGAGCCACCATTGCTAAAACCTCTTTTTGGTCAACTTTTTTTGATATAGACAGAGAGACCAAAAAGAAAAAGCTAAGTTATCGTGCTAAAAGATGGATCGCCGTTATTTCTATCCACCTTGTTTTCTTTTTATCGTTTGCCGTTGATATTCAAATGCTTGAGGGGACACTGAATGCGTCAAGATTTTTAGGATTTCACTTGATTGATCCTTTTGCAACGCTTGAAGTGTTCTTGGCTGAGCATCATTTGCACATCAATATGATTATCGGTACGATAACGATTTTGATTGTGTATCTTATTATCGGCGGGAGAACATACTGCGCATGGGTATGCCCTTATGGAATATTGAGTGAAATAGGCGAAAAAATCCATAATACGCTTGTACGCAAAAAAATTATAAAAAGCAGAGAATTCGATCATAGAGTAAGATATCTTTTTTGGGTCATCTTTTTGACTCTTTCATTCACAAGCGGATACTTGGTGTTTGAGACGATTAACGTAGTGGGCATTATGAGTAGGGCGGTTGCGTACGGATGGAGCGTCGCGCTTGCATGGGTGATAGCAGTATTGCTGATTGAGATATTTTTCTCAAGACGCGCATGGTGCAAATATCTTTGTCCAATCGGAACGACTTACGGAATGATCGGGCCTGTGAGTGCTTTAAGAATCGAATGGAACGACAATTGCGACCATTGTATGGTGTGCCATGATGTTTGTTTTGAGAATCAAGTTTTGGAAATTACAAAAGCAAAATATGACGAACAAAGAAAAGAGAACGGTATAAAAACCGAATATATTACCGGTGCAGAATGTACATTATGCGGAAGATGTGTGGATGTATGCCACGTCGATGCGTTAAAATTTGATTTTAGATTAAAGTCTTTAGTATGATTGAGATAAAAAATTTAACTAAAAAATTTGGGAAAGCCGTATCGCTTAATAACGTAAGTGTCAATTTTAACAAAAACGACCATATTGCTCTCATGGGAGCAAATGGTGCAGGAAAAACAACATTGATCAGATTGATGTTGGGATACTATCATCCAAATGACGGGCAAGTTCTGATCAATGGGCTTGACCCGATTAACAACAGGATTGACGTGTTGAAAAACATCAGTTTCGTTCCGCAGCTTCCGCCTCCGATTTCGCTTAACTTAGATGATTTGCTTAGCTATATAGAAAAAAGTTCCGATACAAAAAGAGAAGACATCTTTTATTACGCCAAAGAAATGGAATTGGATTTACAAGGAAACATGAATAAGTCCTTTTTTAAACTAAGCGGAGGTATGAAACAGAAGTTATTAATTGCAATAAGCTTGGCGAAAAAAAGTGATATTATGATATTTGATGAGCCGACTGCCAATCTGGATCCTAAAGCCAGAGATAATTTTTACCGCCTTTTAAAAGAAATCAGAACAGAAAAAGTCATGCTTTTTGTAACCCACAGGCTTGACGAAGTTGAAAGTTTGGTAAATCGCCAAATTTATATGGATCTTGGGGAAATTGTTTCAGATGAAAAAATTTAAAATACTCTTTTTGCTGACTATGTCTTTGGCTGCGCTTCTGTTTTTTACAGGATGCAAAGAGAAAGATCCCAATGCATTAGAAGAAATCCATTGGGATAGGGACATGTGCGTAAGATGTGTGATGGTGATTAGTGACAGAAAAAATGCTGCACAAGTCGTCAATCCGGAAACCGGGAGAAACTATAAATTTGATGATATAGGGTGTGCAGTTTTGTGGTTTGAAGAGGGCAAAATCGAATGGAAAGACAAAGCAAAGATATGGGTAACCGACTGTGAAACAGGAAAATGGATTGATGCAAGGAAAGCATTTTACAACACTGTTACAGTAACGCCTATGGCTTATGGATTTGGGGCACATGAAGCCAATGCATCCATTCCGAAAGGAGAAGAGGTGCTAAACTTTGAGCAAATGCGTGAAAAAGTTTTTTTTATCGAAAAAAATAAAAATGTAAAGAGTTATACAAAATGAAAAATTTACTATTAATTGCCTATCTTGATCTTAAAGAATCGTTGCGTGCCAAATGGTTTTTGATCTATTCGCTTGTTTTTGGCGGATTGATCGCTTTGTTTTTTATCGCCGGAATTACAGAATCTCAAGTGATGGGATTTAGCGGATTAAGCCGGCTCCTTTTGATGTATATTCAAATTACTATTGTGATTTTGCCTATTTTTATCCTGATCACAACGGTAAGATCAATTTCAGGCGACAGGGACAATCACACGCTTGAATATATGCTTTCATTTCCGATCTCACTCTCGCAATATTATTGGGGAAAAATTATCGGACGTTTTGTGACGGTATTTTTGCCTGTATTTTTGGCGATGGTAATCGCGGTTATTTTTGGTGCAATGAAAGGAGCAGAAGTGCCATGGTCTCTCTTCTTGCTTTATGCCGGCCTCTTGTTTGCCTTGACTTCTTCATTTTTGGGAATCGCTTTTTTGGTTTCCTCTATCGTTCGTTCATCAGAAATGGGGCTGGGAGTAGCTTTTTTTGTTTGGATTTTTCTTTTGTCATTTCTAGACATTGCTCTAATTTCGTTAATGATGCAAAATAGGATCAATGACGGAGTGATTATCGCTATTGCTTTGATCAACCCTATGGAAGTATTCAGAGTAGCAGCTATCTCACTTTTTGATCCTGAATTGACGGTGATGGGCCCGGTTGCATTTTATATACTGGATATGATGAGCCAGTTAAAATTTGTACTGTTTTCTATCCTTTATCCAACAGTATTGGGTCTTTTGTTTGCCTTTATCGGTTATAATATTTTTAGAAAAAAAGACTTAGTGTAAGGAGAAAAGATGAAAATTTTACTTGTTTTGATGTCGTTTTTTGTATTGATATCAGCTGAACCTATTAAAACAACCAAAGACGATATTTGTCTTATAAGAAAGCTAAAAGTGTATAAGGCTCCGACGTGGGTTTCTAAAATTACCATGAAAAATGGCAAAGTTGCGCTCTTTTGCAGTCCAAAAAGTATGTTTGATTTTTATTTTGATCCATCAAGGTTTGAGGAATATGAGCTCAAAGACAACCTGGACATTGCAGAAATTTTAGTAACGGATTATAATACGCTTGAAGCCATTGATGCCACCAAAGCATATTTTGTGTTTGGCAGCAGCAACATTTCGCCTGCGGGGGATGATCTTCCTGCGTTTTCAAGCGAAGAGGATGCGAAAAAATATATGAAAGAACACAACGGAAAAAGAATTTTAAACTTTAAAGAAGTGACAAAAGGTTTAATTGACTATCTAAATATGTAGTTGTCTCTATTTCTTTTCCTGTCTCCGCAAAAAGCGGAGTCAAAGAACTTCACGAATAAAAGATATGTTCTATTACTATCTTTATGCCGATTCCGATTAGAATCATCCCGCCTATTTTTTCCGCCTTATCTTCAAGAAAAGCGCCGCCTTTTGTTCCCATATATACCCCCAAAAAACCAAAAGCAAAGGTTATGATCCCGATAATGGCCATGGAAACAAAAGGAGTTAGATCGAGCAAATTCAGCGTAAAGCCGGCCGCCATAGCATCAATGCTTGTGGCAACAGCTAAAATGAGAAGCACTTTATTTGTGATTACCGCAATTTCATCTTCAGTTCCTTCGCCAAATCCCTCATAAAGCATTTTGCCTCCGATTGCACTTAAAAGTACAAAAGCAACCCAATGGTCTATCGATTCTATAAGAGTTCCCAATCCAACGCTTGCCAAATATCCAAACAAAGGCATTAAAGCTTGAAAAAATCCAAAAAACAGCGCGGCTTTAAAAGCAAGTTTTTTATCAAACCTTGCCGATTTGACACCAAGGCCGATTGAAACTGCAAAAGCATCCATGGATAATGCAAATGCCAACAATAAAACTTCAAACATTTATCTGCCTCCTATCTTAGATATGTTTTTAACAGTAATGCCAGATTTGCAATCTCTGTTTCTCTTTGTTCGTCGCTCACATGGCTTCCCAAATGCTCTTTGATGTGTCCGTCCAGCACTTCGCTCATCAGTGATTGTATCGCACCTCTTGAGGCGCTGATCTGCTGCAGGATTTTAAAACAATCTTTTTCTTGTCCCAACGCTTTTTCTATACCGTTTAACTGCCCTTTTATTTTTTTTATCCTCAAAAGAAGTTTTTCTTTGTTGGCTATCATATGTGACATGAAACCCCTCAGCATTTTTTTAGTTATACTGGAGTATAGTATCTAAAATTCTTTTAAAATATGTTAAATAGCGGAGTTAAACCATGAAGATACCAAAAACAGTCTGGGCACTTGGTTTTGTAAGCCTCTTTATGGATTTTTCTTCCGAGCTTGTGCATAGCCTTTTGCCGATATTTCTGGTTGGTTCGCTTGGGGTGAGTATGGTTGGAGTAGGCATTATAGAGGGTATAGCAGAAGCCACGGCACATATCGTTAAAATTTTTTCCGGAGCAATAAGCGATTATATCGGTAAAAGAAAAGTTCTTCTTTTGCTGGGTTATGGGCTTGCATCACTCACTAAACCGCTTTTTCCTTTGGCGCAAAACGTCGAAACTGTATTTTTTGCAAGATTTACGGACCGTATAGGAAAAGGCATTAGAGGGGCGCCAAGAGATGCATTGGTAGCCGATGTGGCACCAAAAGAGATTCGAGGCGCATGTTTCGGACTCCGACAGTCTATGGATACTATGGGTGCTATCTTAGGCCCTATTGCAGCGATTTTGCTAATGCTTGTATTTAGCAATAATGTGCGTTTAGTGCTTTGGTTTGCAGCAATTCCGGCAATAGCGGCTATGCTCATCATTGTATTTAAAGTAAAAGAGCCCAAAAAAGAAGAAAAAGAGCATGATTTTAAAATACCTATCAATTTTAATATCATTAAAAACTTTTCAAAACAATTTTGGTTTGTAGTCATCCTCGGGGCAATGTTTATGCTAGCCCGGTTTAGTGAAGCTTTTTTAGTATTGAAAGCCAGTGAAGTCGGATTTGAAGCAGCATGGGTTCCTCTTGTAATGGTGGTTATGGCACTTACCTACACTATTTTTGCATATCCGATAGGAAAATTATCCGATAAAGTAAAAAGAGAATATATGTTAATCGTCGGTTTGATAATTTTGATACTTGCAGATTTTACTTTAGCAAATGCAAAATCATATATTGCAGTTTTAATCGGAACTGCAATCTGGGGAATTCATATGGGTTTCACTCAAGGGGTATTGGCAACCCTCATCGCTGATTATTCTCCAAAAGAATATAATGGAACTGCATTTGGAATATTCAACTTTGTAAGCGGAATTTCAATGCTCATAGCGAGCATTATAGCCGGTGTGGTATGGCAAGAATTCGGGTCCTATATGACATTTTATGCAGGAGGAGTTTTTGCTTTGGCCTCTTTGATTATGGTTTATATAAATATTAAAATGAAAAATAATCTAACAAAATAAGTAGGAATTTAAAAATGAATACGGTAAATACAATCAAAGAAATTGGGCATCAACATCACTTTGATACGTCAAATCCGATTGCCCAAAAAAATACACTTTATGCAACAATTTTAACATTGATAACGATGGTCGCAGAGATAATCGGCGGATATTATTATAACTCTATGGCCCTTTTAGCAGACGGTTGGCATATGAGTTCGCATGTGTTAGCGCTTGGCATGGCATATATGGCTTATGTGATGGCAAACAAATATGCCAATGATTTTAGGTTCAATTTCGGCACCTATAAGATAGAGGTTTTGGGCGGTTATACCAGCGCAATTTTGCTTTTAGTCGTTGCATTTTTTATGGCTTTGCACTCCATTGAAAGAATATTCAACCCTGTAGATATCTCTTATAAAGAAGCAATTATTATCGCTATTGTTGGGCTTATTGTAAATCTTATTTGCGCCTGGCTTCTAAAAGATGACCATCATCACCATCATGAAGATGAACATCATCATGGCCGCGATCATGAGCATAACCATGATATAAATCTCAAAGCAGCATACATCCATGTACTGACCGATGCCCTCACCTCTGTTTTGGCTATCGTCGCACTTACGGGCGGAATGTTATGGGGCGCTTCCTGGCTTGATCCGATGATGGGCATTGTCGGGTCGATCTTGGTTTTTATTTGGGCTGTGCGACTTATAAAACAATCAGGAAAAATCTTGCTTGATGCGACAATGGATGAACCGATAGTTGGGAAGGTGATTGATGTGATCAACTCTTTGGAAGCAAAAGTCGTTATAGAAGATTTACATATATGGAGAGTCGGTAAAGGCAAATACGGCTGCATCCTCACGTTAAGTTGCAAAAATGTCGTCAATATCAATCAGATAAAAAATGAGCTTTCTATCCATGAGGAGTTGGTGCATATCTCCATTGAAGTAAATCAAAAATGTTCTTAGTTCTTTGCAGGTTAGGGATAGAACGGAATATTCCATTTTAATCCCCCTACTCTTTAATTTTTTAATGTACTTAACTCCTGTTTTATAGTAAAAAATGCTTTTTAGCACTACACTATTATGATTATAATAGTGTATAATATGGAAAATTTGCAAAAAAAGAGGGGGGTTTGATGAAAAATGAGTCGTTTGCAGGAGAGTTAGCGCGATTTTTTGAGTATTTTGCAAATGAGCTGAAACTGACCAACAAATCCAAATATACCCTGATATCCTATAACACCACCATCAAAAGTTTTATCGAATTTGCAAAACAGTATGAAAAACCGCTTTCGTTTGAAAATTTGAAAAAAATTGACATTATGAATTTTTTGGAATACAAAAACATGGTTTTGGAAAAACAGAGCGAATTGCAGATGAGCTCTAAAAAACTCTATATCACCCATCTCAAAACATTTTTTACATTCATCAATGAAAATTTGGATATCGATATCAAGCTCTCGGCCATTTTTAAGATCAATATAAAAGTACCCAAGCGAACGCCAAAAGGCGTTGAAAACAGGGATGTAAAAATCCTTGAAGCATATCTGGCATCGCTCAGCCTTGAAAGCTTTTTAAATGCCAGGGCTTCGCTGATACTCAAAATACTTCTCTATACCGGCGCAAGAAGAGGGGAGCTGGAAGTTTTAAAAACCAAAAATTTTATTGAAGACGGCGCATTGTATGTGATCCATACCATCGGCAAAGGCGACAAGGAAAGAACGCTCTATATTCCTAAAAAATATATACAAAAAGAGCTTTCATACTACAAAAGACATGAGATCGATGATATCGCTTCGACAAAATCCGGCAAAGTGATGGACGGATCGCAGATCTATAGGTTGCTCAACAACGTCTATAAAAAAATAGGCATCCACTATAGCGGCGCGCACATCTTAAGACATACTTTTGCAAAAACGATGCTCGCCAAAGACGTAAACATCGTTACGGTAAAAGAGCTGCTCGGCCATGCCAGCATTCAAACGACCATGATCTACACTAACCCCAACCAAAAAGAAGTTCAAAGAGCCTATCTGGATACATTGTAGGATCCGAATCTGCCACACTGCCGAAACTGTTGCACTCTCGCTTTAGAGAATCTGCCTGATTGTTTGTACGAAAAAGTGTTGATAAATCAATACGGTAAGAGCAACCCAAAGCAGACAGATATTTTGATATACTTTTTAAAACCGGGAGTCTGAAACCCTCCTCTTTGCCCGTTTGCAAAAATATCTTTTAAAGAAGAAGGCAATTATGAAAATTTTACTAAAACGTGCTTACGAACCTTGGCATAGCGATGACGGCTATCGTATTCTTGTAGATAGAATCTGGCCGCGAGGCGTCTCAAAGGAAGCAGCGGCAATTTCGCTGTGGTTCAAAGATGTTACGCCCAGCACCTCTCTTAGAAAATGGTTCTCGCACGATCCCGCAAAATGGCTTGAGTTCAAAAAGAGATATATCGAGGAACTCGACGGCCGTATTGATGCAGTCGAGGAATTTATAGGCTATCTAAGCGGGCATGATGTAGTGACCTTTGTTTACGGTGCGAAAGATATAAATCACACTCACGCATCTATACTCAAAGCGTATATAGAAGCAAAGATTGCACCCTCATCCACACGTTAGTTTCATTCTCTTTCTCTTTGGCGATAGCCATAGCCGGCGACTGGCCTAAGCCTACACAGAAAATCGCTGTTTCATATAATCTTCAAAAATCTTTTGATGATCAAACACGAGCTTATCTTTTGGGACTTTATCAAGTGCATAGATAGAAGCCTCTTTGGCGTCATCGCACCCCGTCGGAATGCCGGCTGCTGTGCAGATAAACACAATTGAAACCGTATGGAATCTTTTGTCTCTTTTGGGATCGGAGTAAACTCCAAGAAGTTTAGAGATGCTCACCTCCAAAGCAGTCTCTTCTTTCATTTCCCTCTTAAGCGCATCTTCGACACACTCCCCTACGTCTACAAATCCTCCGGGGAAAGCCAGGCCTGCGGGAATGTTTTTGCGCTCGATAAGAACGATTCCCTCAAAGCTTCCGCTTTGGTCATACACTTCGATAATGCCGTCGGTTGCCAGATAGGGAGTTTTGGGTGTCCAGTGTTTCATCTGTTCAAAGCTTTCATTAAAATTGTTTGTAAAGTGTAATATAGCTAAATTTTTATTGCGGCAAGCTCATCAAGCGCTTTAGCTGTCAAATAAGGGCGCATTGCCCCTTCAATATGCCCAAATCCTTCTGCAAGATTTGCTTCGTCCACTTCAATGCCCAATGTTTCCAGATGCGAGTGCCAAAACCGGTTGCAAAGCAGTACGGTATCCGCAAGCTGAGTATAGACATCATCTGTGGGGGTGTCAAGATATCCGTTGGCCGAAAGCTGCTCAAACACGATACGGATGCGCTGTTTGTGTGCCATATTCTCTTTGATATAGCGGGTTTTCAATTCAGGATCACGTGAAAGCAAAAAGAGCAGTTCTCGGTTAAAAAAGCGGTATGCCCAGTAGACTTTTGCCAAATATATCTGATGTTCGTGCACCTGCGTGATCGTAGAAGGAAGCGCTGCATGGGCAAGAACGCTTTTGGACAGCATCTGCTCATAGAGCGCAAAGACAATCGCTTCGCGATTTTTAAAATGGTAGTGAAGGTTTCCCGGGCTCATCCCCAAAGCTGCGGCGATATGGTTGGTTGTCGCGGCCTGGGTGTTTTTCTCGTTGAACAGCTTTAGCGCTGCAGCAAGGATCTTTTCTTTGGTGGCGAGCCTCGGCATTTATTTCTTTTCGATCCCTTCCAGCTCGATAGAGATTTTCACTTCATCGCCTACGACAACGCCGCCTGCTTCAAGCGCTTCGTTCCACTTCAATCCAAAATCGCTGCGCTTGATCTCACCCTCAAGCGAAACGGCACTGCGCATATTGCCCCAAGGGTCTTTGACCGCACCCGATACTTCTGCTTCAAGCGTAACGCTTTTGGTGATGCCGTGGATAGTAAGGTCTCCTGTCACCTCTTCATCTTTGAAAGAAGTCATCTTGAAAGTGATCTGAGGGTATTTTTCCACCTCCAAGAAGTCTGCGCTTCGAAGGTGGTTGTCGCGCTTTTCTATGCCCGTATCGATGGACGCCGTCTCTATGGTACCGTTTAGCGATTTAAGGACGCCTTTGTCCAGATCGTACATCCCGCTGAATTTGGAAAAATGGCCCTTGACATTACTGATCATAAGGTGTTTGATCTTGAACCCTACGCTTGAGTGTTGAATGTCTACTTCAAAAGGAGCACCGTAAAGAAAGCCTGATAGCATGGCTGCAGCCGCAGCGCCGGTAAGTATTTTAGAAATTTTCATAATGTATCCTTTAAAGTAATTATATTTTACTATAACACGATATAATAAAATTGTCAAGTGCAATTACTCTAATTTTGAGGCATTGAAGCTGAGGCGCAACAAATCAGCCACAATAAATTTGGCTAGGCCTTTAGCGTTTTAAACCACGCCAGCATGTCGAGTTTTTCCCACGGATACTCTGCATAGCCCACTTGGCCCCTTGCAGCGACATCAGTATAAAGGAAATTGCCGGCCGAAGGCTTGTCAAGATGAAATTTATCGGTAATCCATCTTGGCGTCAATTCAAATTTTTCAAAAATTTTTTCAGACAATGCTTCATCTGTGAGTGCCGTAAGGGAAGTGCCTAAAGTATCTACGCTCAGAGAGATGGGTTTTGGCTCAGCGATGACATAGCTCAGCTGCACCAATGCTTTTTTTGCCAAACCTGCTGCCACGATATGCTTGGCAATCCATCTTGAAGCATAGAGCGCCGACCTGTCTACTTTGGAGTAGTCTTTAGAACTTTGCGAGCCCCCGCCGACGGGAGCGTATCCCCCGTACGTATCGCACACCACTTTTCTGCCCGTCAGCCCCGAATCTGCAATAGGGCCGTGCATAACAAATCTGCCCGTATTGTTGATATAAAAATCGGTTGCTGCCTCCTTATAATGTCCTGGGGCAAAAGAAACATTTTCGCGTATCAGTTTTTTTACAAGCGTTTGAATTTCTGCAAGGGGAATATGTTTGTTGTGAGAGATTGCAACAATGATTTTTGAGATACAAAGCGGTTTGCACGCATCAAAATTTGCTTTAGTCCCATAATCCATGAGCACTTGCGTTTTAAGGTCAACGCCAAATATGCCCGGATGTGCTTTGGCATACGCATAAAGCACATCGCGTATTTCTTTGGCATACATGAGTGCGGTCGGCATAAAATCCCCGCGTTCGCTTGTCGCATAGCCAAACATAAGGCCCTGATCCCCTGCACCGATTTGGCGATCCTTTTTCACGACCCCCATCGTAATGTCCGGAGATTGCCTGCTTACAAAGATATGGATATCGCACTCTTTGGGATCCAACGTTTCTCCGACATCAAAACCGCTTTCAGGATAGCCGATTTTCGCAAAAGTATCCAGAACGATACGGTGATAAAATGCCTCATCGACAGGTATTTTCGTTTTAACCTCCCCGCCGATAATGACATGCTTGCCGCTCAGCATGACTTCGGTAGCAACTTTGGCTTCGGGGTCTTGCTGTAAAAGCGCATCCACTATCGCATCGGCAATAATGTCGGCACATTTATCCGGATGCCCTGCCGATACGGCCTCAGAAGCAAAAAGATACATCTTCTCTCCTTGTTTTGTCTTGTTGTTTTTTGTAGCATACCAAAAAAATCGTAAGAGCATACTAGAAATCCCAAACAAAAATCATTTATAGCCATGGCGGATTTTATATCAAAATACTTGACAACACTTGATTAGAGCTATATAATGAAAAAATAAAAAATTTTAAAGGAGTGTATGATGTTGCTAACAAAATTTGATCCGGCAAAAGATTTGAGAGAATTGGAAGAAAGGCTGATGAGTGCTTTTAATGTGCCTGCGGCAAGCAAAGGGGAACTTGCAAATATTTCCGGTTTTACTCCGGCAGTCAACACAAGAGAAGGCGAATTTGCTTATCATATCGAAGTAGATTTGCCGGGTGTAAATAAAAAAGATATCCATGTAGACCTCAAAGATGATGTATTGACGATCTCCGGCGAAAGAAAGATCAAAAGCGAGGTCAAGAAAAAAGATTACTATAAAATGGAAAGCAGCTACGGCAAATTCCAAAGAAGTTTTACACTGCCTGAAAATGCAGACAGCGAAAACATCAAAGCAAACTGCGAAGACGGCATGCTTGAGGTGGTGATACCGAAAATGAAAAAAATTGACAAAGACGTCAAAAAAATCGACGTAAAATAACCCCGAGAAATAGCCTTCCAGTCGCATCAGCCGCAAGAAAAGATCTTGCCGCTGATGCGCAAAAGTTCCGGCAATATAAAATAAAAATCATTTTTTATACTCTTTATCTCGCCTGCAAATAAATTAATCTTTGCACTTCCAAACGGATTGTTTCTATACAAAAACTAGTGAAGATGAGAAACAAAATTCATCAGCATCATCGCCCCAAAACCAAAAAGAATAAGCGAAGAGACAAGATGAATCCTATGGGAAAGGGTATGGGAAATTTTATGTTTTGTCTTATAGATAATGAGCGGCATCAGCGTTATCCAAAGAAAGATAGCGCTAAACAATCCTAAAAACGTTACCAAAAAGTCCAGATTTTTTCCGGCAACATACCCTGCGGCACTGAGCCAAAAAGCGATAGTATAGGGATTTAACAACGTCAAAAGATACCCTTTGACATACAGCTTCAGTGTATTTTTCTGAACCATGTCCGCAGCAATGTCCGCGATAGGCTTTTTTCTGCCTTTAAAAATACTCCAGGCAAGATAGAGCAAAAAAATTCCGCCTGCCAACGAAATGGCATTGAGCACAATGGGCTGGTTGAGATAGGCAATGATTCCGAATAAAATGAAAAGCAAATAGGTAATGTCTGCACTCATAGCGCCCAGCCCTATCATCACGCCGTTTTTATACTCTCTGATGGCTTCGTTCATGATCAAAAGATTGATCGGGCCAAGCGGAACAGCAGCACCGGCTCCAAGCAAAAAACCTTCCATAAAAGAGAAGATCATGCAAGGAACTCGCTGAAAAATTCATTGATCTTGATATCGGGCGACTGTCTGTATTTGTAGATTTTTTTATAAAAAATATACTTTTCGATGATATTTAATCCCAAGATTTTGTCATAGATTGAAAAGAGGATCGGATTTTCGGGTATATTTTTATACTCTGCCCCCATTAATATCTTTTCAAAATTTTTAATATCCTCTATCGACAAAAGCTCTGTTTTTGAGTGAATAAGATAAAGGATCTCTTCTATGGTAAAGTTAAACTGTACCGTCACCGCGTATTCTTGCAGCAAAACGTTAATCTCATCGTTTTTTTGGATGTTGTAATCTGCATTTTGCAAATACCGGTACAGTTTCGGCTTCGTCTTTTGCCAATTGTACAGCGTGTTGACCTGTACTTCAAACAGTTTACTTATCTCTTTGGGTGTGAGCATCTTGTCTCTCTTGAAAAACGGCGTATGTCCCTGTTGCATAGGCGATTAATGTGTCTTTTGCAAAAATCTCTATCGTGGCAAAGGCCGTTCTTTTTGCCCGGTTGATCACCTTTGCTTGCGCACTGAGTACTTCTCCGACGGCAGGCTTGAGATAGTTTACCTTAAGTTCTATCGTCACGCTGCTAAAGCCGCTGGGTATTTCGGAGATGACCGCATACCATCCGGTATGATCTGCCAGTGTGGCGATAGCCCCGCCGTGCACGGTACCGTGATGCTGCTTATGGTAAGGCTGTATTTCAAAGGCGACCTCCGCATACCCGTTGCTTAAATTGATAAGCTCCCCGCCGATATGCTTTAGAAAATCGATATCTTCTTTTTCTACTTCGCTTTTGTCCAAAAGGTCCCCCCGTTTATATTTTTTGCAGCAATTGTACGCCTGCTTTGCTTAACGCTTCTGTTGCTTTTTGAAAATCGCCGGCGTCCACTTTAAAAACGAATGCACCGTTTTGGCCATTGTTTACAGTATAGGTATATTCGATGTTGATATCATTTTGCGAAAGCACCGAGACAACCTCGTGAAAACTGCCTACATGGTCATCGATGGCAACGGCAAAAACATCAGTGATCTTGACTGAAAAGCCCGCATCATCCAAAATATGTTTTGTTTTTTGTTCATCATCCACGATCAGTTTCAAAATCCCAAAATCCGCCGAATCTACCAGATTGATCGATTTGATCGAAACATTGTTTTGCGAAAGGAGGGTCATAACATCGCTCAATTCCCCTTTTTTATTCTCCATAAAAACGGAAAGCTGCTTTATTTTACTCATCGGATTTCCTTTTGTCGATAATTCTTACTGCTTTGCCCATACTGCGCTCTATACTCCTTGGCTCTACCAGCCTGACTGTCGCATTGATGTAGAGATTGCTCAACAACGCTGCCTGGATACTTTTTTTGATATTCTCCATCTGGGCTACATTGTCGCACACGATTTCATCGCTCACTTCGATATGAATTTCCAGCTTGTCCAGGTAGCCTTTTTTGTCGGCGATAATCTGATAATTCAACGTCACCCCATACGCATTGGAGATGACATGCTCTATCTGAGAAGGATACACGTTCACGCCGCCGATGATGAGCATGTCATCGGTTCTTCCTACGATAGACTCCATTCTCAGCATCGTTCTGCCGCACCGGCAAGGTTCTTTCGTGATGGAGGTAATGTCGCCCGTTCTGTATCTCAATAGCGGCAGCGCCTGTTTGGTAAGCGGGGTGATTACCAGTTCTCCCCTTTGGCCTTCGGGCACTTCTTCTCCCGTTGCCGGATCGATAATCTCGACAAAAAAATGGTCTTCAAACACATGCAAAAGGTCGGACTTTTTACAGCTGCATGCAACACCCGGCCCGATAATCTCGCTGAGCCCGTATACTTCATGATAGTCTATCCCCCATGCTTTGCTTACCTCTTCTTTCAGCCCTTTTGAGGTAGGCTCCGCGCCGAAAATACCGGCTTTGAGTTTATAATCCTTCAGATAATCCGGCCCGGCTTTTTTTGCAACTTCGGCCATATGCAGCGCAAAAGAGGGGGTCACGGCCAAAATCGTTGCGCCAAAATCTTTCATCAGCATCAACTGCCTTTCCGTAAAACCGCTGCTGGCAGGAACGATCGTTGCCCCCACTTTTTGCGCACCGTTATGCATCCCCAGGCCTCCGGTGAAAAGCCCGTAGCCGTATCCGTTGTGGACAATGTCTTCAGCAGTCGTTCCGGCCATCGTAAACACCCTTGCCATCACTTCATCCCAAACCTCCATGTCCGAGCGCGTATATCCCACAACCGTAGGTTTTCCGGTTGTCCCGCTTGAGCTGTGGATTCTGACGACTTCGCTCATAGGCACGGTAAAAAGCCCGAACGGATAGTGTGCGCGCAGATCTTTTTTGGTGGTAAAGGGAAGTTTTTTGATATCTTTTAATGAGGCGATGTCTTCTGGTTTGATGCCCGTTTGTTCAAATTTATGACGATAAAAAGGGGTGAGTGCATACACTCTTTGCACGGTATCTTTCAGCCGCGACAGCTGAAGCTGCTCAATCGTTTCTCGCGGGCTGCTTTCAATTTTATTCCAAATCATCTTTTTCCTCTCCTCCGTCATTTGCAATCATTCATCGCCATCTGCAAAATTTTGATATTTTGCTGGGCAACTTTTGGATTCATCTGTGCGATAGCCTTTTCTACCTCTTCAACGCTGAAAGGAAAATCCTTTACCCCGGCTAAAGCCACCCCAAGCATATACACGTTAAGCCCCTGGATGGGAAATGCCCCCTGCAACGCCTTTGCATTGGCATCCGCTCTTGCGACAGTAAAAGGCAAAGAAGGATAGTCCGGTTTGGCATTCACAACCATCGTGCCGCCGGTTTTCAAAAAGGCAATATTTCTTAAGCTCTCGTTGGAATCAAGCCCTATGATAACGTCGGCTTGGTTTTTATCGATAACCGGATTTGTAAAATCGCCGATTTTGATATCGCAGCTGACGGCGCCTCCCCTTTGGCTCATTCCGTGATTTTCCGTCCCCAAAAATGCAATATCCCTATTGCCCGCACAAATGGCAAGCACCTTGACCAAAAACACCACCCCTTGCCCGCCGAATCCGGCGATGACGATTTGATACTTCATGCTACATCCCCTTTTTGAGATAATTTTCATCAACAATAAATGCATCCGTAGGACAGACCACTTCAAGACATCCTGCGCATCCTGCACACAAGAAAGGATCTATCTCGATTTTGCCTTTTTCGTTGTAAGACATAGGAGGGCATTTGTAAACGGTGGTACACTGATCGCACGCCACACACAAATCTTCATCCACTTTCACGTAAATGTTGGGAACAAAATCAGGCGCACGCTCTGCATCCAAGATACAAAATTCCCGCACTACCACAACCGTCGGGCCGGATGTATTTGCCTCATATTTTTCTTTGACTTTTTTAAAAAAATCGACATTTTCGTGCATTTGGCAGCTATAGTGATGCTCCATGCATTCGATCCCCATTCCTTCTACGATCTTTTTGATATCGATAGGCCGGTGCACCCTGCTTGGCGTCACCTGCCTTCCGGTCATGGCAATGGTCGAGTTGTCCAAAATCACCAGTACGAATCTGTGGCCTTGATAGATCGCGTTCAAAAGAGGCGGGATGCCCGAATGGAAAAACGTACCGTCTCCGATCGTTGCCACCACATCTTTGGTAGGGTCTGCCAGCGCATAGCCGCTTGCCATAGCCACCGAAGCGCCCATGCACAACAGCGAATCAATGGCCCCTTGTGCAATCCCCAAAGTGTAGCAGCCGATATCGGACGGATAGACGGATTTTTTTCTTTTGAACACCTTCATGATCGCATAATAAATATCTCTATGCGGGCATCCGGGGCAAAGGGCAGGCGGACGTGCAGGCACGCTAAAGCCCAGATCGATCTTCGGCGCTTCATAGATATTTTCACCCTTGTAAAACTCTATCTTTTGGAGCGCTTTTAGTATCTCCTCTTTTTTCATCTCATCGATTTTATGAACGGTGTTTGTATTTTTGCCGTAAACTTTGGGATGGGCGATCTGCTCTTCGATGCAAGGATACGGTTCTTCGACGACAAGCACCTTTTTATAGGCATCAAAACAGGCTTGGATCTCTTTTGCCGGAAGCGGATAAGGCATGATGATTTTCACGACGTCTGCTTCAAGCCCCAAATCTTTAAGTGTCTCCTGCGTAAACCCGTACCCTGTGCCGCTTGTAATGATAAGCAGTTCACCGCCTTGGCATGCCTCAAATTGCGGTTTTAAAAAATGCTCCCAATTGTATTTGGCTATCGTCTCAATGCGCTCAAGCTGCTGCACCCCCTGAACAAACCTTCCGTCTCTGGGCACTGCGCCCCATCTTGGCACATCGCGTACAAACTTGCCCTCGTTTGGCTTAAATTCTGTAGTTTCGTCCATTTCGATAATTTCTCTGGCATGGCATACGCGCATGACCGGACGAAGCATGACAGGGATTTGGAATTTTTCTGAAAGTTCCACTCCGAGCTTTGTAAAATCATACGCATCTTGGGGTGTTGAAGGATCGAGCACGGGAATCCTTGCAAATTTTGCAAATACGCGGCTGTCTTGCTCTGTCTGCGAAGAGTAAAACCCGGGGTCGTCAGCAGAAACGAGCAGCATGCTTCCCAGATTGCCGATATATGCAGCGCTCATCAATGCATCGCTTGCCACGTTGAGCCCTACCTGTTTCATCGTAGCACAGGCTCTTTTTCCTGCTATCGCGCCTGCATAGGCGACTTCAAACCCTACTTTTTCGTTTGCTCCCCACTCCGCATAGATCGGAAGGCTGAGCATTTTTTTTATCTTCTGAACCCCGCTCAATATCTCGCTTGAAGGCGTTCCGGGATATCCGCTGACCATATCCACGTTTGCATGGATAAGCCCCCACGCAATTGCATCATTTCCCATTAATGTTTGTTTCATCGTATACTATCCGCTATAATATTTTGGAAATTATACTTAAACAATATAAAATTACACAATAATTTGGAAAATTAATTATTTAATAAATAAATTTACAATAATTAAAATAAAACAGATGGCGCTTCCGGCAAAAGCACTAATCATCGACCCTCATATATTCTAAAACTTCATTCTTGTTGGCGACTCTTTTTTCAAGCCCCCTCTTCCAAGCAGGCGCCAGCACATCGAGCTGCATAAGTTTTTCAACCGTACCGGCAGCATGTTCGTCGGGATCTTTAAAAGCTTCGTTGGCTTCTTGAATGCTTACCAAAACATTTTGTCTGCTGATAAGCTCTACTTTATCGCCTTTGGCCAGCATCCCTTCTTTGACAACCCGATAGTACCACCCCGTTTTTCCGGTATCGTAAATCTCTTTGGTAAAGTGTTTATTTTGCCATCTTCTGGAGATTTTCCAGCAAGGCTTTCTGGGCTGGGAAACCTCTAAAATAACCGATCCTATCTTATGCACGTCGCCGATGCATACATCAGTTTCATCTATCGCATCAAATGTCAGATTTTCCGCCAGAGCGCCGAACGCTAAGACATCCAGCCCCAAAAAGTTTTTCCAGCTCTCATAATTTTTAAAACTGTTGGCAAACACTGCTTTGTCAACTCCTCCATGATGGACCGTATCGGCGACAAAATCCCCCTCTATCCCGTTTTTTGTCACCCTTACGCTTGCAGAAACGGGGAGCTTATACGAAGCAGTCTCATAGGTTTTTGTAAGAAATTCTTTGCTGTTTGCATCACCCTCTTTGGTGACGTTTCCGATCTGTACGGACAATACCGTTGCTATGTCATTTATAATCATCAGTTATTCCCAATCCAAAAGTCTTCGCTCTCCGCTGAGACTTCTTATGTGCGTCACATCCTGGCTTACCTCTATGACGCCTTTATAGACTCCTTCTTCATCGCGTATCGCAAAATATCTTATATGGATAAACTTTCCTTTAAACTCTATCCAAAATTCCGCCTCATCTTTTCTTCCGGCTTTGAACTCCCTGAGTATCATCAAGACTTGATCCACACTTTTGGGCGGATGGCAGAATTTTACTTCACGCCCGATGATGCCCGCACTTCGCGGGAAAACCCTATCCTCCCCCCGGTTATAAAACACAACCATATCGTTTTCGTCTACATAGGTAATGTCAACCGGCATAAATTTCAACAGAAGATTGATCTGCTCGGGAAGCATATACCCTTCGTCCAGCTTGATTCTGTCTTCGATCGAAAAAGGAAGGTTCCGCTTTTTGGTATCCTTGCTGGGGTGGATATACGCTTCTTCGCTTGGTGCGGGATAAGCAACAGGCGGGGTATCGAACATCCATCCTATCTCTTCATCACCCTCTCGCATCTCTTTCCAGTCCTCCTCGCTAAGCATCCTAAGCGCATTGGGTAAAAGCCTGTTCTCTTCGACGATCATCAAATGCTCCAAACTTCGAAACACTTGTGCCAAATTTTGAGAGGCCAAAACCATATCGTCTGATTCTATCGCTTTGCGTACCGCCTTGATCTCCTCTCTGATCTGATCATGAAACGCCCACATATTTTGGCTGGGGCTCGTCCAGCCGTATTTCTCCAGATACGGAAAAAGCTGGTTTTCTTTTCTGGCAAAATGCTTTTCGATAAGCATCAGCTTTTTAAACAGCTTTGCAAACTCTTCCTTTTGGCTTTGTATGCTGATATCTCTGATCCTGCCGATCAACTCTCTTGTCAGTGCATTTTCTTCTATATAAACTTTTGCCGGATGCCCCTCCGGCAAAACAGAAAACATATCATTCCCAAAAAACTCACTCATCTGCGCCCTTTTTTATAAATTTTAAGAATTATATACTTTTTATTTGAGGTATCTTTTGATCTCAAACAAGAATCTGTTTTGGCAAATCAAAACTTTTTGCCGCAAAATCTTTACCAAACCGTTTTAAACAAAGAATTGATATATATCAACTAAAAAGAAAATTCTTTTTACTATAATCAACATTAAAATATCAAATAACTTAGGAAAACAAAATGAAATATCCAGATTTTTATAACGAAGTTCAACCGTTACGGCTGTATGATGCATTAAGCGATTTTTTGGGTGCTGCGGAGGATGGAGAAGTTGAGATGACCTACCTAGACTGCGTCAAACTGGCAGGACACTCTTGCCCTACGGTAGCCGGAGCCTATCTGATGGCGCTCAAAGGACTTGCAGTCCTTTATCCCCAAGGGCTTCCCGAAAGAGGCAATCTCCATGTTGCCATGAAAGAAGATGAGAAAGAAGGGGTAACGGGTGTTATTGCCAACGTAATCTCTTTTATCGTAGGGGCAAGCGGCGTTGGCGGCTTTAAAGGGATTCAAGGCAATTTCAGCAGAAACAATCTCGTGGCATTCAATAAACCGATGCAAGGAGAAGTTACGCTCACAAGGCTTGACACCAACCAATCAGTTTCTCTTAGCTATAATCCGTCTATGGTACCCGGCGATAAAAACATGATGCCACTTATGGGCAAATGCCTTGGCAAAACCGCTTCCCAAGAAGAGCAAAAACTTTTTGGAAAACTGTGGCAAGAGCGCGTCAGCAAAATACTTCTCACAAAAGAATTGTGGGATCAAATGATTACGATACATTAAAATTCAAAAAGAAAGGATGGCGCATGAACATTTCTCACTACATGAAAGACGAGCACAGGCTGTGCGATGATTACTTTGCCAAAGCCGAAGAGGCTGCGGCGAAAAAAGATTGGGAAGAGGCGACAAAACAGTTTGAAATCTTTGCCCATGAAACCCTTCAGCACTTCAAAAAAGAAGAAGAGGTGCTTTTCCCCGCTTTTGAAAAACATACGGGGAGCACGGAAGGGCCGACGGCAGTTATGAGATATGAACACGAGCAAGTCAAAGGGTTGATCGGAAAAATGGCTTCAGCGATCCTTGATGAAGACATGGATGCCTATCTTTCATTGGCCGAATCGATGATGATCTTATTGCAGCAGCACAACATGAAAGAAGAACAGATGCTGTATGCCATGTGTGACAATATTCTTCCCGTTGCAATCAAAGAAGAAACTCTGGAGACGATGAAACACACAGAATTATGAAGAAAATTACACTTGACGCTAGAGAATTAGAACATCCTAAACCGTTGGCCATGGCTATCAATATATTAAGGGCTCTCGAGGAGGACGATTATCTTTATATGATTCATCGAAAAAATCCTATTCCTCTGATCGACCTTGCCCAAGAACATCATTTTCAGGTAATAAGCCAAGAAGATGCTGAAGGAATTTGGCATATCCTGATTACCAAAAATCCTTCAGTCGATCTGAAGGAGTATCTCTTTGTTTAGTCAAAAAGGGCTCTCGCTAGACCAGGCGCCTCCGATATCGGTTGTTTTCAGATTTTTTTTGCAAGGGGCTCTGTTCGGCATCGTCGGAGGGGTTTTGCTGGCAATCTATCAAAACGGGGTTTTTGATCCGGCGTCAAACGGTGCACTTGTCCTGACCCATGTTTTTACTCTGGGCATTATGCTCTCTGTGATGCTCGCTGCGCTCTTTCAAATGCTTCCCGTACTTGCGGGCGTCAAGCTTACTTCGCCCGTAAAAAAGGCAAACTGGGTGCAGTACCCATTCATCACAGGTATTGTTTCTCTTTTGCTTGCGTTTCATTTTGGCAAAATCGCTTGGCTCTATCTGCTCGCTTCGCTGCTGCTTGGCGGATCGCTGCTGTTTATCTCTTTTGAAATGATCAAACAATTGCTGCAAGTCCCCAACCATACCTCTTCGTCAAAAGGCATCACCGCTGCGCTGTTTTCGTTAGTACTCTTGATACTCGCCGCACTTTATCTTACTGCAGCGCTTGGCGGCTATAATGAAGGGGTGCACTATGTTGAAATCAAAACCGCGCACTATTCGTTTGGACTGTTTGGATGGGTTGCCGTATTGATCATCTCCATCTCCTTTCAGGTAATTGAGATGTTTTACGTTACGCCGCCCTATCCGAGCGTTATGGGCAAGTATTTATCCGGTGGCATACTGTTTTTGCTGGCTATAGCTTCTATCGTGTCTTTTTTTCTGCCTGATGTATGGGTTGTTTGCCATTTTGTTTTGGCACTGCTTTTAGTCGCCTATGCCATCCTTACCCTCAAAAGGCTCTCGCAGCGCAAACGCCCCATCAGCGATGCTACCGTATGGTTTTGGCGGCTGGGTCTGGGAAGTTTGATCGTCAGTATGCTCTGCTTTATGCTCGGGCTTTTTGTTCAGGCGGCATGGATTCATACGCTGGCATATCTATGGTTCGGGGCATTTGCACTCAGCATTGTATTTGCAATGTTTTACAAGATCGTTCCGTTTCTTACATGGTTTCATCTCAACAGCCAAGGCTACTTTGCCGCACCGATGATGCACGAGATCATCCATCCCAAAACCGCAAAAAAACATTTTTGGATACATTGTGCGATGATGGCTGCATTGATCCTCTCTCTCATTGTGCCTCAGCTCATTTTGCTTGCCTCGCTTTTGACAATGCTTTCATTCGGATGGATGGGATATCAAATCATCCATGCCCATTATCTTTATGCTAAAACCCAAAAAGAGGGACAGAAATTCAATTATGAAAAACCTATGAGCTGAAAGCTTTAATCATTCCGGATCGATTCATATGCGATAAGTATCTTTTTCCGCTCTATGCCCCATCTATATCCGCTCATGGCTCCGCTTTTTTCGATAACCCTGTGGCAAGGAATGAGATAACCGATATGATTTTTTCCTATAGCGCCGGCAACCGCTCTGACAGCTTTTGGTTTATCAAGGCGGTTTGCGATATCTTGATAAGTAACGACTAAACCGTTTGGAAGGTTCAAAAGGGCTTTCCAAACATTTATTTGAAGATTTGTCCCTTTGACAAAAAGAGAGTATTTTTTATTTTTTATAAAGATATTTTCTAGGTACTCTCTTGCCGTTTTGTCATTAAAATGCAGATTTGCATTTTCCCAAAGTGCATTAAACCTCTTAAAAATTTCATCTTTATTGCCGTCTATGAATCCTAGATAGCAAACCCCTTTATCCGTAAATCCGATGAGCGCTTTGCCAAAAGGAGTCTGCCCGTAACCATAAGTTATGAGGACATCTTTGCCTTTTTCTCTCCACTCTTTTGGGGTTACGCCGATTAAATTTACAAAAAGCTCATGAAGCCTGCTGCTGCTTGAGAGGCCGATGTCCAAACTGCAGTCCAAGATCGATTTGGACTCTTTTATATGCTCTTTTGCATAATTTAGAGTAACACAGTGCAAAAACTGCTTTGGAGTAACACCCACGTACTCCTTGAAAACTCTTATAAAATGAAATTTGCTCATACCGATATTTTTTGCAATCTCATCGATCGATGGATGTGCTTTAAAATTTTCATCAATGTACTTGATGGCTTTTTCTATCTGTTTATAATTATCGTATAAAAGTGAAATTTCTTCCATTTTGATCTTTTAGCCAAGGTAATTTATCTGTAGTATCGTCCTGCACACTTAACGATATCGATCCTGATCACGGCCGTTCCTTTTATCATCTTGATCGGCATCTCGTTATTCTTAAGATGAGGGGTATATTTTTCCACCAATTTTAAAAGCGTTTCATTCTTTTCGTGAAAATCTTCAACGATTGACTCTTCGAAAGTGGACTTGAGGTAATCTAAAAGTTCTTTATCGTTCATTT
>DHHF01000002.1 GCA_002403155.1 Sulfurovum sp. UBA4779 | reverse complement strand
GTATTCCATATATAGGGTTTGATACTCGGTTGCCCTTTGCAGCAACGCGGCGATCAGATTGACATAGTGATCAAAGTCAAAGTCAAGGATCTGTTCTCTTGGCGATTTGATCGACTCAAGATAGCCGTAGGCGTTATAGGTATTGACCAGTTTGAAATTGTTCGGTTTGGTGACGGTCTCCAACTGTCCTTTTTCATTATATACATACGCTTCGCTATAGGTCAATCCGTCAATGGCGGTTGTCACGGATGCCGGCCTTCCGCAGGCATCATAGGCATAGGCTTTGGAAATATTTCCCGAGCTTTCGTAGGAGAGTTTTCCGATCGCTTTTTGACCCAAATCATACTGCCAGATAGAGGTACCCTCAGGAGTCTTTTTCTCAGTCAGCCTTCCGAGCCGGTCATAGTGCATGGTAGTTTTTTGCGCCTTTGCATCCTTTTGGCTTACCAGCTCGCCAAGTGCATTATAAGTATATGTCCATGTACCCATATTCGGATCGGCTACTCCTGTTTTGTTGCCGATCAGATCATACGTCATGAGTATTGCGCGCGTCTCATCGCTGTTTGGAACAGTCTTGACAAGGTTGCCGATGGCATCATAGGAGTACTCCATGCTGCTCTCACCTTCCTGCACCGAAATAATCTTATCCATAGCATCTTTTTTAACAATCTTTTCGCGGCTCTCAGCATCAATCGTTTTTACCTCATACCCGTCGTATTCGACCTTCGTGGAGATCTCACCGGTATCTCCCGTGTTATGCGAAGGGGTCAGGGTTTCGATCACGCGCCCGTATGTGTCATATATATACCTGATATAGCCGACATTCTCATCGTTCAGGCTGTGCGGAGAGGATTTTGCCTCTACCTGTCCTTTGGCGTTATAGGAGGTCTCGACAAGGATCTCTTCCCCTTCAAAGCCGAGAGTTTTCGTAGCAACGATACGATCGAAACTATCATAGTAGACGCTCTCCGTCTTTCCGTCCGAACTGCTCTTGGTAATGACATACAAACTGTTATTTTGAGAGTTGTCATAGGCATAGCTCACTGTAGTGAAAGTGCCGTCGGCCCGTGCCTCTTTGGTCAGCTGGCCCCATTCATTGTATTCCCAGCTTGTGCTTAGTCCGTTTGGGCCCGTAAGGCTGACGCGTTTGCCTTCGTTTTCATCATAGAGAATGTTCTCTTCCTGCCCCAGTGCATTGGTGACCTTGACAATGAAACGGCCGTTATCATCATAGGTATAACTGGTGATACGATCTTCCAAGACCGATGAGGATGAGAGTTTCTCCTGTATTTTGTTTCCGAAGCGGTCATAAGTATAGCTTTTGGTAAGCTCCAGCGCGTCATCCGGTTCGATCGTTTCACTTTGAAGCATTCCGTGTTCATTATAACTAAAGCTCGACGTCCTTGTCCGGGTATCACCGTATCCTTCGTGTGTTACACTGACGTTTGTCAGTCTGCCCGGCAGCCATTTTTCACCGTCTACGATATTTTCATAACTGCTAATGGTGGTCTTGACAAAAGTCTCTCCGCCCCCGGTCGTCGTCACACGCATCTCTTCGATATTGCCGTACTCATCATAACTGTTATATTCAGTAGTGATATCTTTAAGCAGTACTCCATCCATATAGGCTTTGGAGGTTTCGGAGGCCTTTTCTATTTTGTAGCGCGCACCGGTGCCCGGGAACGGAACTTCTTCGTTGGTGACGGGACGTTTGCCGTTTTCCATGAGATACAGGGTATCGGATGCCGTGCTTGTGTTTAGGAGCTCATCTTGCATGTACAATTCGGTTTTTTTCGCAACGCCGATGAAAGGATACTCTTGGCGATAGGTGACAATGGTCTTGCCGCCGGTTGTTTCATCGTTCATCTGTACCGTTTCAAACCCCAGCGATCCTCTTTGGGTATGGTACCTGAATCCTCCGTACGTGTAATGCTGTACCTGTTTTCCGCCTATACCGTCGCTTACTTCAGTGGTGTGCACCACCTGCATGGCAGGCTGCACGTCAATGACATGATCGGCAGTAATGTGGCCCTTGGTATAGACATCAGGATCAGAGAGCGATGCATAGGAAATTTCGGTGGTATTTTCGAAACTGTCGGTCACGGCAGTGATCATCTCTTTTTTCGCATTGCCAAGATACAGCCCTTTGGCTGTCTCATAGATATCGATGATCCCATCGCCATTAAAATCACCGTACAACGCGTTATAGTGATCATCATTATGTGTGAACGGCATATCATGGGTGACCGCTTCAAAGAGTGTTTTTGGATAGTTGAGCCATATCGGGCTTGGCACGCCGTTTTTTTTGGATTTGTCCACGATATCAACATACCCATCACCGTTGATGTCGACCAAGTCGACATTCTTATAGCTGTTGGAGGCTACCGGAATGGTTTTGGCAAGGGTGAACATCCCTGTTCCTTCATTGAGCCATATTTCATTGGCGGTGGAAGTGATATTGAGGATATCGGTATTGCCATCACCGTCCAGGTCGGCCAGCCTGACCTGTTTGTCAGAAGTGATTTTGATAGGCAGTTCTTGCCTTGTCCATCCCTGGTTAGCGCCGTTTGAGAGAGCGATATAGCTACCGTCCTGGCCTGTATATCCGTGATAGTAAAGGGTATCAGGAGTAGAGGCTTTTTGTTCGAAATGAATGATATCGGGTATCCCGTCACCGTTCAGATCGGCATACTGATGAAAAATCGCTACAGAGTCACTGGAGACCGTCATGCTTCCTGAAGCGATATTCTGAAGTGCCAACGTAAAATTTTCATTGCCGTCATTCTTATAAAGATTGACATAGGTGGTATATTGTTTTGGTATTGAATCCATATAGGTTGGCAACGTCAGAAGCATATCAAGATCACCGTCTTCATCATAATCAAAGAACGTGACATTCTCTTGCTTACGCCGTTCGTTTTTTAATTCTGCTGCGAAATATTCGTCCCCAGATGGATTAACGTAGTCAGATACATTGATTTTTAGCGTAACGCCTTGCGTAAAGTGCCCTCCGCCGTCATTGATTAAAAATACATCCTGATAATATGGATCGGAATGATAAATATCTTCAGTATAGCCTTGAGAATTTATTTGATAGATATCCAGATCACCGTCCTGGTCGATATCGACAAACTGCGTACGTTTTGCTTCGGCGACTGAAGCGACTGTGATAGTTGAAAGAAGAGAGGATGGTACATTAAGGGTGATCCCGTCGCTTACCAATGCTTGTTTTTTGAATGTTCCATCACCGTTATTCATCAATAGCAATGTATCTATAGAATGTACCTGAAATATGTCCCAAGATGTAGCCTTATACATATCAACTAGACCATCCCCATTGAAATCAACCAATCTTATATCCTCAAGCGGTCCATAGGGAGACGCATAGGTTTTTTCAAACTGTTTTGTGTCAGGATTAAACAGATACACATACAAATTACCATCGTGAACTCTATAAAAATCTGCAAATCCGTCCCCATTAAAATCGGCAGGCTGCATTTCATAACTGTCCGATGTACTGTAGGTAACATCCTGGAATGTGAACATCCCGTTGTTGCCGTTGTCTTTTTGCCAGGTAAAATGCAACGGTTCCAAGCACTCCCCTGTTGTACATTCCTGGATGGAGGAGAGCTTTAAAACATCCTTGGCATCAGATTGCGGCAGATACGCCAGATTGTAGGAGCGAACAGGATTGTTGTTTACTGAAATTTCGATTGACTTTAGCCCTTTATCCAAAGCGACGATCTCACCTTTGAAGTTCTGCTTACGCTGGTCCAAACGGTCTTCATAATGCAACACCACCTGGTTGATCCCTTTGGCATAGCTAATGTTTTTTAGTAGTTGGGAATTGTTCTCATATTCAAAATTTATGACATTGTCATGTCCGTTTAGCGCGTCTTTTATCTGGCTCAGTTTCCAAGAGATTGTTGCTGTGGTGTTTTGGTGAACGAACTTTGAATCTGAGGTTGCCCCGTATTCATAGATATCGCCTGCTTTTGTCCATACGGTAAACGAGTCGTTACTGCTGTTATAGACGATCCTACTGTAGCTTTCAATCTTAGTGCGGTATTCAGTGCCGTCTGCACCTTCTGCTCCCGCTACCACAACCAAACGCTGCCCGTCAAGGCAATAATGGTCTTTCTCATCCAACTGAATGCTTCGGCTGATCCCATCATCGGCGATCGTCGAACCGCAGCGCGTGATACTGCTGAGGCCTCCAAGATCCCAGCCTTTACCCAGATAGCCGTTGCCTCCGTTTGAGTTATAAGTCAGTGAAAGCTTCGGAACAACTCCGGCAATCCCGGGAGGCAGCTGCAGATTGAACGTATATTCAAACGCACCCTGGTTGACGTTCATTTCCCCTTTGAGATTGACAACCGGCTGAGCATGAAGCAACGAAACAAGAACAAACCCGCTAACCAATGCTTTTTTAACGAAACGAATCACAGAAAAAAAAGCATAACGCGACCCATACAAATCCATAGAAAAAACCATAAAATACTCCCCTGCTCTTATTTCATGAGCTAAAGTATAATCGTTTTACCGGAAAGAATTATTGTTGTTGATCAAGATTTTTTTGAAGTATCTCTATCTTTTTGTTCAATTCCTGGGTTTTTTCAGGCGATACAGGATTATTTGGAACGATGAGATGTCTGTCCTGGATACGTTCATCTGCTTTCTGGATGATCTCCTCGGTGCTTTTGTCCAGTTTTCGGATCATTTCCTGCTCGGTTATTCTTTCTGTTTCACTTTTTTGCGGAAAAGTTTCCCTAAATACTTCCCGATAGGTTTTGGTGGCATCGGGGTGTGGGGATGTTTTAAACTGTAACGACCGGTTTAGATTGGCTTGATCTGCTTTTTGGATATTAAGGGGTTTTGAAGCGTCATTAGTCTCGGTATCGACATTTATTTTTTCTTTTTGATAGTTGCGAGCAATATTCACCCCATAATACAACCCGGTAATCACCACCGACCCGATCAAAAAGGTCACTCCCCGTTTACCCCAACTCACGTTTTCTCCTTTTTCCTTATTGTGCCATAATTTCAATTTTATTTTGAAAAACATAATTGACTCTTTTGTGGCCGTTATTTAACGTAATTGCAATATAGCATAGTATGAAAAAATTCGACAGTAACCGTAAAGCATCTTGTTTTTAAATGATACCGTATATAAAATATGCAAAAAATATAAAGAAAACAAAAAGAAGCCGGTTTTAATTTGGTACAAAACGAAAAATGAAACAAGCTTAATGTATTTGAAAGATAAACACATTTACACGCGGATTATGCGAAGATCTGCGGTTTCGTGAAAGATTTACAAAAATAAAAATTATTTCAGCCATGCCGCTTTAGCGCACTCGCTCTCGTTCATCATGAAAAGAGCGAGTATTTTTATCGATCGTTACAATTAATAATTATTTTGCTTTTTCCAAATATTTGCCTTCAACCGTATCTACCTTAATCATCTCACCCTCAAGGATATGGAAAGGCACCTGAACAACTGCTCCGCTCTCCAGCGTAGCCGGTTTTTTCCCTCCCTGAGAATCCCCTTTAAAGTTGGGCGGGGTTTCAACCACTTTAAGCACTACCGTTTGAGGGATCTCGACTGAAATGGCATGGCCGTTATGGAAAAGTACTTCCGCCTCCATGCCGTCTATCATAAAATCAAATGTTTCTTTGCCTACCTGCTCATGTGTCAAAGCAATCTGCTCATACGTTTCTGTGTCCATAAATTGTAACATCTCACCGTCATCATACAGATACTGCATTGTTTTTTGCTCAAGTACAGGTACTTCAAATTTATCGCCGGCATGTACAGTTTTTTCGATCACTTTGCCTGTGCCCAGATTTTTTATCTTCATTCTCACAAATGCTGCACCTTTGCCCGGCTTTACATGCTGAAACTCAATTACTTTAAACGGGTTTCCGTCTATCTCCAGCCTTGCGCCTTTTTTGATGTCGCCCATACCTATTGTAGCCATCTTGACTCCTCGTTAAAAATTATTTGAATTATAGCAAATGCTTAATTAATAAAATTTTAGGGGCATTCTTCTGTGCAAGAAGAATGCCGTTACAAACTTATTTGGTAATTGATATATTGTTGATATCGCAATGATCTGCCGATTCAAAATCCATCGCTTTTGCATTATCCATCAAAACAGGCACAAACAACAGCGAAACGAAAACCGCCGCAACCGTCCCTGAGATTAATGCCACACCAAGCCCCCCGAAAATAGGATCGCTTGCCAGCAAGGCAGAACCCAATATAATCGCTACAGCCGTCAGGGCAATAGGTTTTGCCCTCGTTGCCGTCGCAACGGCAATCGCCTGTCGTTTCGGCATACCGTGGCACTGCATCAGCGCTTTAGCAAAATCAATCAAAAGCAGTGAATTTCTAGAACTGATCCCCATCAATGCGATAAATCCTATCAAAGAGGTTGCCGTCAAAAAGAACGTATCAGATGTAACCAAATCAGCCACCCAATGCCCTACAATCACCCCGATTAGAGACAAAAATGAGCCAAGCAGAATAATTCCGCTGAGGATAAAACTTTTATAATAGACAACCAAAAGCAAAAAGATCAAAACCAAAGCAGCAATAAACGCTCCCCCGAGATCTCTAAAAGTGTCTAGCGTCACTTTCATCTCTCCATCCCAGCGCAACAAAAATTTTTCGCCTGTTTTTTTATCGGTTAGGTGCAGGTCAAACATATAGGTCGTGATCCCGGCTTCTTTCTCCACCTCATACTCTTTTTCAAAATGTGCCATCATCTGTTCTCTCGCATCAAGCAACGGATAAACCTGAGAGACCATGTCTGTTTCTGCAATCACATTGATCATTCGCTTAAGATTTTTATGCATAATCATAGGGCTTGAATCTGCCTCTCTGATCGATACAACTTCGCTTAAAGGCACCAGCATCCCTTGCATATTCATAAGGTTCAATGAAGAGATTTTGCTTTGCAATACTTTCTTTTCGTTTGATTTTAATTGTTTGCTCTCTTTGTCCAATACCAAAAAGATAGGTATCTGATCGGGAAAATCTTTGGAATTTTTATGGGCGATTACCATCCCTTCAAACGCAAGATACAAAATGTTATTTACCTGCTCTACACTCAAACCGCTTCTTGCGATCTTTTCTTTATCGGGCACCAGCTCATATTTGCTGTATATCTCATCTGCCATGACATCAACATCCGCCAAACCGTTTGTGCTTGAAAGAATATCCGCTACTTGAGATGAAATATTTTGAATTTTCTCCAGATTGTCGCCGTACACTTCTACAACAACCGATGCCATTGTCGGAGGTCCCGCAGGCTGCTCGATAAATTTAATAGACGTTCCGGGAACCAGTTTTTCGCATTCGTTTTGTACCAAAGGCCTAAGGCGTTGGGTCATCAAAAATGATGGTTCCTCCCTCTCATGCTTGTCTGTGAGATTTATGCAAATTTCAGCGACATTTTCTGTGCTTTTCATATTTGCCCCTTTGACAAGCCCTGCATAATCAAGCGGTATTCCTTGCCCTAAAAACAGTTCAAGATTCATAATCTCTTTTTCTTTTTGCAAAAGATCAACCACGCAGCTGCTCACTTTTTTTGTCTGCTCTATCGAACTTCCGGTAGGCGCATCGATATAGACTGAAAAGGTATTGTCGCTTTTGCCCGGGAGCATTTTTGCCAAAACCAATTTTGAAGGAAACATCAGCAAAGAGCCAAAAAATGCCAAAATCGTTAAAACAATTACCAGCATTTTTTTAGATTTTTTATCCAAAATGCCATATATAAATTGCTCTAATTTTTTCATTGATGCTCTCCTTTATTCTCCTGGCCCGCATGATGGCTATGTTTTGGTTTTTTGAGAAGCTTCAAACTTAAATAAGGAGTAAAAATATACGCTACTACCAAAGAAGCAAGCAGGGCAACAGGAACGTTGTAGGGGATAGGCTTCATGAAAGAACCCATCATCCCGCCCACAAACGCCATCGGGACCATGGTTAGGATAATTGCCAAAGTTGCTATATTGGTCGGCGCACCGATCTCATCGGTAGCCTCCACTAACAACTCATCCATCTCTTTGTCTGCCTCTTCATGGCTGTGCAAATGTCTATGTATGTTTTCAATCACGATAATCGCCGCATCCACAAGCAATCCCAGCGAAAGCAAAAAAGCAAAAAGAGTGATTCTGTTGATCGTTTGTCCGGACAAATAGGCAACAAAAAGGGTTATTGCCAAAATCGCCGGCACCGTAAAGGTTACGATCAAAGACTCTCTCCATCCCAACGCAAACACCAACATAAAGGCAATGATAAAAATGGTAATGATCAAATGATGCATCAGCTCATTGACCGCTTCATTCGCCCTTTTTCCGTAATTTCTGGTCACAAGATATCCTATCCCTGCATCTGAAAGTTCATCTGCATGCGCTTTGAGCACTTCTATGACATCTTCGGCGACAAAAACGGCATTTGTTCCTGCAAGCTTTGCTATCGTAAGGGTAACTTGCTTGGCCTTTGGCGCCATTTGCGCATCCTGTGTTTTCTGGACTATTTCGGCTTCTTTGAAATTCTGGATATCTATCCCTTTGGTTATGACGGCTACATCTTTAAGATAAATAGGCGATCCCATATACTGCGCAACAATGATATCACCCACATCTTCCACGCTCTCAATAGCATTTTCGACACCGAAAATTACCATTTTCCCCTCTTGCGTTTTACTTTTTACATCAGGGACATCCACGGCGACAGACTGGACTGCTTTCATGATCTGCCCCAAAGACAGATTGTAAGCCGAAAGTTTTCCGATATCTACTTGGACATTATACTGTGCTTTGTGCGCGCCGCTAAGAGTTGTTTTGGCTACATGATCGACGGCATTGATCTTGTGTTGTATATTTCTGACTTTATTGAAAAGCGTAACGTCATCGACCTGCGACCCTTCTTTCGGATAAAAAGCCACAGTAACGATAGGAATGTCGATATCGATATCAAAAGGTTTGATGAGGGGCTGCATCACCCCTTTTGGCATCTCATCCATATTTTGCATTACTTTATCATACAGTTTAAGATTTGATTCTTCCCTATCTTCGCCGATATAATACATCACATTGACAATTCCTACATTATCCATAGCCATGCCATAAATATGCTCTATCCCGCGAATTTCTCTAAGTTTTCTTTCTAAAGGATTCACAATAATATTTTCTATCTCTTTGGGCGAAGCGCCCGGCATTGCGACTATCACCGCTCCTCCGGATATGGCAATTTGCGGATCTTCTTCCCTGGGCATAATGCTAAGCGACAGATATCCCACCATCAATAAAAAAATACCCAATAAAGCCGTCAAAGGATTACGCAAAAAACCTTTTGCCAATTTTCCTGCAATATCGGTTATTTGATATTCGTTTTTTTTATCCATTTCTCTTCCTACTCATTGATAACAACTTTTGCATACATGCCCGGATAAACGGAATGTTCTTTGGGGTCAAAAGTCATCTTTATCGTAAATTTATGCGTCATGGGGTTGGAGCTTGGAATGATAGAGCTGATTTTGCCTGTCGTTTGCAGCCCGATTGAAGGGATCTCGACGGAAACCTCTTTGCCCAGCTCGATATCTTTAAGGTCAGTCTCGCTGATTTCTGCCAATATTTTCAATTTGCTTAAATCCGTAAGTATGACCGCAGGCATGCCGGGGATTGCCATCTCCCCTTCATTGAGTTTTTTGGATACAATCACCCCGGCATTAGGCGCTTGCACTTTTAGGTAATTGTATTGGTTTAAAACTTCATCTTTTTTTGCCAAAGCCTGCTCAACCTGCTCTTTGGAAATCTTTACCATATCTTTAAGATTTTTTTCTGCAAGCTGAAGGGTTTCAAGCTCATACTTTGAAACCATTTTTTTTGCATAAAGCCTTTCGTGTCTTGCAAGGTTGGTTACGACATTGTTGTATTGGTTTGTGTTCATTTGCAAAGCAAGCCTCGCTTGCGAAATGGCTAAATCCACTTGCCTTTCTGCCGCTTCTATCTCTTTGGAGTCGATTTCATAAAGCAGCTGTCCTTCTTTAACGATATCTCCCTCAGATACGGCCATATTTTTTACATATCCCATATAACGGCTTGTAATCATTTTTTGATTGTCTGAAATTACGCTTCCGCTTAAATTGATCTCTACTGCTTGCGCTGCGGTTGCCAAACAGATCAAAGCAGACAATAAAATTGTATTTCTCATACGTTTCCTCCATCATTTAAAATACTGTTTAGTTCAAAAATCTTGGTATTGCGCTCATTTTCTACCGTCAAAAGTTTAAGCAGCATCTCCAATTCTTTCGATTGTTTCATCAACAGATCGGAAATCGAAACCAATCCCTCTTGATAGCGTTCATGATAATTTTCATACACCTTTGTGGCAAAATCTAACTGTTTTTTATAGTTTTTTATATCGGAGGATTTGCTTAAAATTTCGGTTTGAAGTTTTTTGACCTGCAATGCAATACCGCTTTTGGCTAACGCCACCTGGTCTTGCACTTTTAGGTAGTTGACTTTTGCCTTTTCAAGATTGGCGGCGTCTATCCCGCCGTTAAACAAATTCCATTTAAACTGCACGCCAAACGTATAGGCGTCTTTATCAAAAAATTCATTCCATAATCTATCATCTGCACTTCCGTACTCTGCAAATGCACCAACCGTAGGCAGGAAATTGGATTTTTCTACATTTAAAGCCATTTGAGTGATCTGCAACCCTAACAGTGCTTTTTGGATATCGATATTGTTAGACTCGATTTGGGCAGTATCAACCCTGGGCATAGACGCCATTTCATCCACTTTTTTGATCGAGCTTACTTCGGTATTGAGCAAAAACGAAAGAAACTGATAGGCAAGTTCCCGGTTCAGTTTGGCTTGGTTGAGCATGCTTTGCGCTTCAGCTTTGCGCGCTTCCACTTCAAGCACGTCGATATTTTTGGCATACCCCTCTTTTTGCATCGTCTTTACGATGGATTCAAGCTTGTCGATATTGCGCATGATCTTTGAAAGGTTGGAGATATAGTTCTCCACCAAGGAGATATCGTAAAATGCTTTTTTTGTCTGAAATATCTTTTCGTTGAGCACTTTTTGCGTATCGTAGAGGCTCATTTGATGCAGCGAGTCGGCGATGCGGCCGTATTCGGTCAATTTGCCGCCGGTATAAAGGGGCAGCATGTAGGAAAGTTTGGTTTGGTAGTGGCTGCGTGCTTCGGGATAGTTTAAATCACCGGGCTGTTTGTCTAGCAGTGTACCGTCTGTACAATAAGCAGGCGGGGTGGGACTTTGACAAGCCAAAAAATCACTAAATCCAAAATCTCCAAAATCCGCTTCGCGGCTTTGCAGCTTGAACCCGAACACATTCCCGGCATCGTTAGAGCGCATCCCTGTCACCGTGGCATCGAGCGACCCGTAGTTGTAGCCTTTGGCCGCTTTGGCTTCATACCTTTTCATTTGGGATTCAAACTGTGCGATTTTGAGCTCAAGATTGTTTTTTTTCAGCATTTCCAAAGCTTGTTTCAAACTCAAATGCTCTATGCCTGCAAAAAGCGGCATTGCAAGTAAAAAGATCCAATATCTTTTCATTCAACACTCCCGTTTAAAATTGGTTCCGGTTAAAATCAATTTTTACCGGATATAGCGATTACTAAGTGGAGCATTATATCGAAGAAAATATATTGAGCTAATTAAAAAAAAGTATAATTATAAGTATTTTATATAAAACAGCCAGACGAAGAACCGTCCGGCTTAAAGGGTTGCATGCGCAACACTGATGCACGCTTTGAGGGCAGAAAGTTCTTCAAGCACTTTTTTGCTGACTTTTCCGTCCACACGCACAACAGCCAACGCTTGCTGCTTCGTGTCTCTTCCCAATCTGAAGTCAGAAATATTCAGCCCGTTTTGAGCCATAATCCTGCCTACATCGCCGATTACGCCGGGGGTGTCCGTGTTTCTAAAGAAAATCATCGTTCCTTTGGGTTCCACATCCAAATCATAATCATCGATTTCAACGATACGCTGTACCGTTCCGTCAAATACAGTACCTGCGATGCTGATAGTGCCCTGCTCAGTCGTTAATTTAACGCTTACGATATTGGTAAATCCGCTGGTATTGGGTTTCACTTCTTTACTGATTTCTATTCCGCGTTCTGCAGCAACAAATTCAGCATTGACATAGTTAATCTGGTCTGCCAGCGATTCGGTCAACATGCCTACGGTTGCGAACGTGCCGAGCGATTCGATATACTCGGCAATTTCGCCTTTTGCTATCACTTTAATAGATTTGATAGCACTCTTTTTTACTTGCGCTGAGAGATGGCCGATTTTTTGTATAAGCTCCAGATAGGGCCTTACAAAATCAGGCAATTCATTCTCTTTGATCGGCAAATTCAGTGCATTCGGATAAGCGATCCCTTTGGCAGACGCGATAGCATTTTCAGCTGCCTGAATCGCTATATTTTCTTGAGACTCCAGCGTATTCGCCCCCAAATGAGGCGTTACCGTCACATTGTTTAGATCCAGCAAAGGATGATCCGTAGCAGGCTCTTTGTCAAAGACATCAATTCCGGCCATTGCAATCTTTTTTGATTTCAATCCTTCATACAGCGCTTTTTCGTCATACAGGCCGCCTCTTGCACAGTTGATAAGAATCACGCCGTCTTTCATCTTTGCGATCTCATCTTTGCCTATCATTCCGATGGTTTCTTCAGTTTTTGGCGTATGGATCGTGATGATGTCACATGCCAATATATCGTCAAAATTTTTAGTATAGGCTATCTCTTCGTTTGTTGCCTTAGAAGAGTCGATATAAGGATCGTACGTAATCACATCCATTTCAAAAGCTTTTGCTCTTTTGCCGACGCGCGACCCGATATTTCCAAATCCGATAATACCAAGTTTCTTGTCTTTTAGTTCGGTCCCATACCAGTCTTGTCTTCTCCATATGCGGTCTTGCTTGAGGTTATTGTGCGCATAGGGAAATGTTCTTACGCATGAAAGCATATGGGCCATTGTCAGCTCGACTGCGGCAATCGTATTTGCCGTAGGTACATTCATAACAACGATCCCTTTTTTGCTGCATCCGTCAATGTCAACATTATCCACACCCACGCCTGCTCTTACTACAGATTTTAACTTTACTGCATGGGTAAGAAAAAATTCATCAACATCTGTCGACGAACGTGTAATAGCAACATCGGCAAGCGGAAGAATTTGTGTCACCAGCTTGTCTTTTGGCTCATCAGCCGCATTGATCATTTCAATATCGGCATCAGCAGTTAAAAGATCCAAACCTTTTTGATGAATATGATCACAAACAACAATGGTAATCTTTGACATAAAATCGCCTTTTATTTTTTAAATTGTTCTTTAAATGCATCACCTAACGTCATGCTGTCATTTTGATTGATATTGAGTTGCTCCAAAGCCTCTCTCTCTTCTTGACGCTGCAGCCTTTTTACAGAAACTCTGATTTTGTCATTATTAACATCAATGAAGCTTATCACGCCTTTGATCTCTTGTCCTTTTTCGATCTCATCAAATTTAAGAGGATGGAGATCTTCTGTCCTAATAAGCGCATCAATATTATCCTGAAGAGAGATAAATACCCCAAAATCTTTTTTGTCTTTTACCGTACCTGTTACAATAGAACCGATTTTATGTGTTTGTGCAAATGCTTTTACCGGTGAAGTTTCCAATGCTTTTTTGCTCAAAGAGATTTTGCCTGCATCTTTGTCAATTTTTATAATTTTTACTTCAATTTCATCGCCTACTTTAAGAGCCGACTTTGCATTCTGTGTTTTGTCCCATGAAATTTCTTGATTGTGCAATAGGCCTTCTACACTTCCTACTTTTACAAAAGCGCCGAAATCCGTAATAGAGGTTACAACACCTTTTACAACATCGCCCAATTTATATTCAGATGCAAATGCATCCATCGGCTTAGGAAGGAGATTTTTAAGGCTTACTCTTAGCCTTCTGCCCTCTTTGTCGATTTCAATCACTTCCACATTGATCTCTTGGCCGTTTACAAGATAATCTTTCGGATGTTTTACATTTTTGTCCCATGAAATTTCAGAAACATGCAAAAATGCCTCAAGATCTTCGCCTAAATCTACAAACACACCATAAGGCTCGATATTGCTGACAATAGCCGTTACAGTATCGCCTACGCCAATGATAGAATCAATATTTGACCAAGGATCAGGATTTGCATCTTTTATAGAAAGAGAAAGATGTTTTTTCTTTTTATCATAATCAAGTGCAATGACATGAATCTCATCGCCTTCCTGGAAATATTTTGATGGATTTACCGGACCCTTATGTGAAATTTGAGAATAATGCACAAGTCCGTCTATCCCTCCTACATCCACAAACATACCGTAGCTGGTAATTTTTTTAATCGTCCCAACCACCGGCTCTTTACTCTCAAGAAGAGCAGCGACCATTTCATCGTTTTTGCTTTTGTCCCGCTCAATCAATTCTTTTCTTGAAACAATCACAGAGCCTTTTTCTTTATCTACTTTTACAATAACTGCTTTTACTTTTTTACCAATCGGATCGGTTTTTGAAGAAAGATACGAGAGTGTACGCGGCATAAAAAACTCTAACCCATCGCAATCGACAACATAACCGCCTTTATTTTTTTTAGTGATGATACCCTCAATAATATACTCTTGTTCTTCATCATACTCAGAGATAAATTCATTTAGTGCTGCTCTGTTTTGTGCCATAGTGTGAGAGATTTTGCCTCTTCCCAGTGTCACTACATCAATCTTGTCACCCTCTTTGAACTTCAGATTTCCTGCTTTATCTTTTAACTCGCTAAGAGGAAGGCTAGCATCTCTTCCTCCCCCGATATCTACGATTGCCTGATCCTCTTTTTCGTCTATCCTGACAATTGTACCTGTTACCAAATCACTTTTTGATTCTGCTTTTTTAAACGACTCCTCAAGCATCGCTTCAAAATCTACATCTTCTATTTCGATATCTTCGAACTTCATACCTATCCTTATGTGTGCCTAATTTTACGTTATTATACTATTTTTTATTTAAATTACTTAACTTTCTATTTTTTTCATAGATTTGATTTTGTCAATTACATTTTGAACAATCCAATCGGGAGTAGAAGCTCCTGCGGAGATACCGCAAAGTTCTTTATTTTCAAACCAGGATTTATCCAGCTCCTGTTCATTCTCTACAAGATAGCTGTCGTAGCAATATGTTTTGCAAATAGAATGCAGCTGCTTGGTATTGGAAGAATGTTTGCCGCCTATTACAATCATGATATCGGCTTTTTTAGCCAACTCGGCTGCTGCATCTTGATTTTCAAATGTGGCATTACAGATAGTATTGAATACCCTCACTTCCTTATGGTTCAAAATCAGTGCATTCACAATTTTTAAAAAATCTTCCGGCTTTCTTGTTGTCTGAGCCACCAAGGCCACTTTGCCTAGAATCGGCAATCCTTCAAGGTCTTTTTCATTAAGGACGACAAAAGCATTGCGCTGATCTTCTACATAGCTGACCACGCCTTTGATTTCAGGATGATTTTGATCTCCGAAAATGACAATACTGTACCCCTCACGGCTCATTTTTTCAACAATTTTCTGAGGCGTTGTCACATAAGGGCATGTGGCGTCTATGATGGTGTTTTTTTGTGTTTTTAGCTGCGCGAGTTCATTCTTCGGGATACCGTGTGTACGAATCACTACAGCATCATCGGGAGTGATTTCGTCAAACTTCTCTGCCAATCCGATTTGATATCCTTTTTGAAGACGGTCAATTTCATCTTTGTTATGGATAAGCGGCCCATACGTTTTGCTTCCCTTGTGCTCTTCTGCAATTTTAATGGCTCTTTTTACACCAAAACAAAATCCATAACTGGATGCTAATTGAATTTTCACATATCCACCTTTGTTATCTCGGAAAGAATATCAAAAAAATTAGGGAAAGAGGTATCAACACACGCGATATCTTCGATCACCATACCTTCAAGCAACCCTGCCATCGCAAAACTCATAGCAATTCGATGATCCCCACAACTATTTATTGTTGCGGCATGAATCTTTCCGCCTGTAATCTCATACCCGTCTTCGTGCTCAACCGTTTTGATCCCGCAAGCATTGAGTCCGCTCAATACCGAAACAATACGATCACTTTCTTTAACCCTAAGCTCTTGCGCATTGGATACTCGGCTGGTACCTTCGGCACATGCCATAGCAATAGAAAGTGCAGGAAGCTCATCTATCAGCCATGCAATATGATTTTCGATACTTATCGCCTGCAATTTGCCGTCATAGCTTATATGAATGTCACCGATAGGCTCATATCTGTCTTCATGTGTCTCATATGCTATCTTCGCACCCATCCGCTCTAAAACCTTATAGGCTTCAATCCGTGTCGGATTGAGCGTGACGTTTTTGATAAATACGGAAGCACCTGGCACAATTGCTGCAGCCACAGCAAAGAAAAATCCGCTTGACGGATCAGCCGGAACGGTTATATCCAAAGGATTTAAAGGCCTCTTCGGCGGAGAGATCTCTAACCATCCGTCTTCTTGCAGAACAATACTTGCACCCATGCCTCGAAGCATACGCTCGGTATGATCACGGCTAAGCAATGCTTCTTTATAATAGCTTTTGCTTTCTGCTCTCAGCCCGGCAAGGATCAATGCAGATTTGACCTGTGCAGAATCTACAGGAGATTCATAACGAAACGGTTTCAACGCTTGCCCTCTAATGCAAAGAGGGGCCAAATTCCCATGTTCCCTTCCGTCTATTTTGGCACCTATCTCGCGCAAAGGTTTGACTACGCGATTCATAGGACGTTGACGCAGATACTTATCGCCCGTCAAAACAAAACTGCCTTCCACTCCGGCGAGTAATCCGCAATACAAACGCATGCCCGTTCCTGCATTGCCGCAATCCAATACATCATCCGGCTCAGAAAGCTTCGCAGGTGGCGTAATGGTAATTTCCGATCCTTTTCGCTCTACGTTTGCTCCCAATTGCGATGCGATTTTCAAAGAATTCAACGTATCTTCGCCCAAGAGAAAATTGCGTATATGCGAAGGCCGGTCGCTTAACAAAGAAAACATCGCACATCGATGAGAGATTGATTTGTCTGCTGCAATATCCTTGCATATCAATTTAAAAGTTTTCTGTACCGGCGCTATGGCAGCTGTTTTCATCTCAATTCTGCCTTATATTCTTTTTTAAGTGCTTGCATAATTTGTGAAATAACCGCTTCTATATCACTCTCGTGCAGTGTTTTTTCCATTGACTGGATAAAAAAACGTATTGTTAAACTTTTTTTGTCTCCTAGTTTTTCATCCTCGTAAACATCCACCGGATAACTCTCTCTAAGAAGCGGCAATGCTAAAGAATTGATCACTTTTGACACCTCATAATAAGAAATGTGCTTATCGATTACAACGCTTAAGTCTTTATACACTCCTTGAAATTTCGAAATCGGTTTAGCATTTTTATGCTCGGGCAACAAAGCATCAAACTCTAACTCAGCAAAAAAAGTATCTGCAACACCATAGCTTTCTTGTACGCTCGGATGCAATTTGCTCAAATACCCGCATCTTTTTTTATTTACCAAAATGTCTGCAGACTGATAAGGATGCAGCAACCCGTTTTTATAGGTGCAAGGCACCAACTCAAAAGCGCCGATCACTGCTCCGATTTTTTGTACAAAAGAAGCAAAATCAATCATTTTAGGCTTTCCGTTGTTGCTTACGTTTTCGCCGGCTTCATTGCCAGAAAAAACAAAAGAAAAAACCTCCTTTTGTTCCCGTTTGCTTCCAAATACCGCACCAATCTCAAAGAGCGGAATGGATTTTTTGGTATAGCTGACATTTCGCTTGACGGCATGAAGAAGATTGACCAAAATGGTACTTCTAAGGGTGTTAAGCTCTTCGACTATCGGATTTGAGAGCTCCAACTTTTCATCTGTTGTTGCAAAACCGTATTGTTCCAGTATGGCTTTTTCACTGAATACATAAGAAACGTTTTCATAAAATCCTGCGCTTATGGCGCGATTTCTAAATATCTTTTTTATTTTATATCTATCAGACGCACTGTTTAAGCGATTTTTTTCAATAAACGTTAATGGTTTAGGCTGTATATTGTTAATTCCAATGATGCGCACTATCTCTTCCGCAACATCTTGGATATTGACAATATCATGTCTAAAAAACGGTACTTCAGCCGTAATCAAATGATCCCCTAAAACATTTATTTCAAAACCCAAATGTCTTAAAACACTGATCATTTTATTGGTTTCGATTTTTTGTCCTATAATTTGACAAATTTCATCGGTATTGACTCGAAGAATTGTTCTTTCACGCTCTGCTTCTACATCCAAAGACCCTTCGTAGCAATCAATTTGACAATATTGATCCATCAAGAAAGCCAAATACAAAAGCCCAAAAGAAAGATCAGGATTGCTTCCTCTTGAAGTTTGATAATAAAGCTCATCTTTTATTAAAGAGGCAGAAAAAACAGCTTCAACCAAAATATCCGGATTAATGTAGCTTGCTTCCAAAAGGATTTGCTTGGTTTCATCATTGGCTTTGCATGATTTGTTCTGATTGACACCCACCGTACTTAAAGATACACCGTTTCCGTAAATTTCGACAATCCCTTTGTGAGCAGCAGACACGCTAACAACAATTTTATCTGCATTATTGCGGAAACTCATACTGTCATAAGCGCGCAATATCACACCGGTTGCATGCGTTGTGTACGCCAAAAGGCTTTCAATCGTACTCTGGGGTTCTATCTCTGTCAATGCTAAACGCAATTGCACAATAAAGCTGTTTCTTTTTGCTTCTACCGTAGCCAGTTTGTATTTAAGATTTGCCTGTATTGCACCTTCGGTATGAATTTCTGCTTCTCTGGCAATGCCGAGTTTCATTTTTTCTTCTTGTTTATAATGAAAAGGCTTCAATGGCCTATCTAAGGCAACACTTAAATCCCTTGCAACGCCATACACGCTAAGGCAATCTCCTCTGTTGGCGGTCAATTCGAGTTCGATGAGCGTATCTGCAATTTTTTCATATGAGCCAAACTCTTTTCCTATTTCAAGCTCTCCGATACTTTCATCAAGGATCATAATCCCATCGCCCAATGAAGGCAACCCAAGCTCTTTAGACGAGCAAACCATTCCTTCACTTTCAATGCCTCTTAATTTGGCATACTTGATTTCCAAATTGCCCGGCAAAACTGCTCCGATCATTGCCACTGCAACATACTCGGCACTCGTAACGTTTGCAGCTCCGCATACAATCTGCTTTACTCCTGTTCCCACATCTATTTGACAGACATTAAGCTTGTCCGCATCGGGATGTTTTTGACAAGAAAGAATTTTTCCTATAATTACTTTTGGGGGAATTTCTATCGTTTGAATGTTTTCTACTTCCAATCCAATTGCATTGAATATTGCATACAGCTCATCATTTGTTACATCACTTAGATCGATAAATTCACTTAACCAACTTCTTGTTACTTTCATCTAAACTGCTCCAACAAACGAATATCTCCTTCAAAAAGGGATCTTAAATCAGGTATTTTGTGTATTAACATTGCAAAACGTTCTACTCCTAAGCCAAATGCATAACCGCTTACTCCTTCATATCCGACTGCCTTAAATACGTTGGGGTCTACAATCCCGCATCCAAGGACTTCAAGCCAACCGGTCCCGGAACATACACGACAACCTTTTCCTTCGCAAAAGATACAAGAAATATCTACCTCTGCCGAAGGCTCGGTAAAAGGAAAAAAACTTGGTCTAAAACGCACCTCTACATCGCCAAACATATAACGAAGAAAATCAATTAAGATTGATTTAAGGTTTGCAAAACTCACCTTTCCTTTCTCCTCCACTACAAGTCCTTCAACCTGATGAAACATAGGCGTATGTGTCAAATCATAATCTCTTCTAAAAACAGTTCCGGGAGCAATGATACGAATAGGCGGTTTAGCAGACATCATGGTTCGAATCTGCACAGGAGATGTATGCGTACGCAAAAGCTTCCCATCTTGAAAGTAGAAAGTATCTTGCATATCTCTTGCAGGATGGTATTTTGGAAGATTGAGTGCTTCAAAGTTATGAAAATCGTCTTCAATCATTGGCCCGTTTTCAACAGCAAAGTTTAAAGCAACAAAATAATCAATGATCTTATCCATTGTTTCCATAACAGGATGCAAAGCACCCTTGTCAGAAAGTGTACCGTAAAGAGAAACATCGATAGCTTCACCTTGAAGTATACTTTCTATCTCTTTGGCTTTTAAGATTTGATATCTACTATCAAAAGCAGATTGAAGGATGGTCTTGCTTTCATTCAACCCTTCTGCAAATGCTTTTTTCTCAGAAGCGGGAATATCTTTAAGTTTAGCAAATTCTGCCGCCAATACTCCCTTTTTCCCAAACAGCTCAATGCGTATCTTTTCGAGCTTCTCAAGCGAATCTGCCTGAGAGATTTTTTCTTTTAAATTTTCCATCTCACTCCATTTATCCAAACGCAAACAAAGCAAAGTCTCACTTACTCCATCCAGTCCACATTTATCTTTTGACAAACCTGAATGCTCGGGAACACCCTAAAAACTTGCTTTTATTATGTTGCCTTTATTTTTCTACAATAGACGTGATTTTATCCAAAACTAACTAATAGTGGGATTTATTGGCAGGTATGTATGATATAATTCACCAAAAAAGAGGATATAACGATGTGTCTATTTTGTAAAATCGTCAACAAGGAAATACCCAATAATACTGTACATGAAAGCGAACATTTTTTGGCTTTTCACGATCTTTATCCAAAAGCACCTATTCATATCCTTGTCATTCCAAAAGAACATGTAAATTGCTTTCAAGAAGTCAGCGGCGAGATGATGGCAGGGTTAACAGCTTTTATCCAAGAGGTTGCCGCAAAAGTCGGCATAGACAAGACCGGATACAGACTCATTGCAAACAACGGAAAAGACGGAGGACAAGAGATTTTTCATCTTCATTTTCACTTGCTAGGCGGAAGACAGCTTGCATGGGATCATTCTCATGAAGATGCGCATAACTTTATTTAAACATTGCGGGTATACACCCCGCACTTAAAAACAGCATGCCTATCCGTTCTATCATCCAATATCAGAATATCATCTCTTCTTTGGTTGTATTATCTTAATGAGTACTCATTTTGTCTTTCCAGCCACTCTTTCATGCTCTCTATTTGCTCCAGCGTTCTCTCTGTCGCCGTACCGCCTTCGGATTTTCTTGCATTCATCGAAGCACGGTTATCAAGCAACTTCACCACATCTTTACCGATGCGCTCATCGATATTTTTCAGCTCTTCAAGACTAAGCTCCGAGATATCAAGACCCTTTTCTTCAGCAAGGTTCACTGCATTGCCCGTGATATGATACGCATCGCGGAACGGCAATCCCGCTTCACGCACAAGGTAGTCTGCAAGATCGGTTGCACTTAAGTGTCCTATCATACATGCTTTTTCCATTTGGGCCTTATTGACTTTCATCTCTCTTATCATCTCATCAAGCACCTGAAGACTAAGAATTGCAGTGCGTACTGAGTCAAATACTCCCTCTTTATCCTCTTGCATGTCTTTATTATACGCAAGAGGCAAACCTTTCATTACAGTAAACAATCCTATTAGATTACCATTAACGCGTCCTGTTTTGCCTCTCAGAAGCTCAGGGATGTCCGGGTTTTTCTTTTGTGGCATAATGGAACTTCCCGTGGCATGACGGTCAGAGAGGGTAATCCATTTAAATTCGCTTGCACTCCAAAGTATCAACTCTTCACTTAGACGACTTATATGCATCATCATTGTTGCAACATTAAAGAGTATTTCCAGCGCAAAATCACGGTCACTTACCGTATCAAGACAATTAAGTGTGGGGGCACTAAAGCCCAGTTTTTCTGCCGTGATTTTTCTATTGATCGGATGTGGTGTTCCTGCCAATGCTGCACATCCTATCGGGCTGTAATTATTGCGCGCATAAGAGCTCATAAATCGCTCATAATCCCGCTTAAACATACTCGCATAAGCCATCATATGATAACCAAAATTGATAGGTTGTGCATGCTGAAGATGTGTCATTCCAGGAAGCATTGTCTCTACATTTTGCTTAGCAATCTCACTTAAAGTAGCGATATTTTGCAAAAGCAATTGAGCAATCACTTTGGTGTTATGTTGCACATAGAGCCTAAAATCCAATGCGACTTGATCGTTACGGCTTCTTGCTGTATGCAGACGTTTGCCTGCATCGCCGATTTTCTGCGTCAACCGGCTTTCTACCGCCATATGAATATCTTCATCATCCCCGTCTAAAGTAAAAATACCTGATTCAATCTCTTCAAGAATCTCCGATAGTCCCGCCTCAATCTTAACATAATCTTCTTTTGAGATAATTCCCTGCTCTGAGAGCATAAATGCATGCGCTTTTGAACCTTCTATATCTTCTCTATAAAGTGCCTTATCAAAAGGAAGAGAATTGTTAAGATTTTGAAGCAGCTGCGAACTTTTCTCAGAGATTCTGGCAGAAGCAATTTTTTTAGACATTATCATTTTCCTGTATTGAAGATTATTAAGTATTTTATCGTAAAGTACGTTTGCATTCATTGAAAGAAAAATAGGAAAATAATGAAAGATTCAAAAGACACTCCCGAAGTAAAAACAAGGAAGGATTACAAGTGAAACAAGGAGTAAAAACTACTTGGGGAGAATGTCTTTTCTAAAAGCAGTATAACACGCAAGCGTAAATCAACGGTTAACTGATTAAAAATGAAAAAATAAAAAAATGAGAAATGAAAAATGAAAAATGAAAAAT
>DHHF01000006.1 GCA_002403155.1 Sulfurovum sp. UBA4779 | reverse complement strand
ATTTTTCATTTTTCATTTTTCATTTCTCATTTTTTTATTTTTTCATTTTTAATCAGTTAACCGTTGATTTACGCTTGCGTGTTATACTGCTTTTAGAAAAGACATTCTCCCCAAGTAGTTTTTACTCCTTGTTTCACTTGTAATCCTTCCTTGTTTTTACTTCGGGAGTGTCTTTTGAGGTGTGTGGTTATGGAACATTTGCTCTTTTTTTGATATTTTTAGCTTCTGATATCTTCTTGTTTGCTTCACTTTAATTTATTTTTAATATAATCCTACTTATTTTTATGATAAGGGATACAAATGAAAAGAGTAATTTTGTCGTTAGCGGCGACATCATTTTTGGCAACGAGCGGAGCTGTTGCCGCGACCAATGCAGAGCTTGAAGCCAAGCTGAAACTGCTGGAAGAGCAGATGGCCGAAATCAAAAAAGAGCTCAGCAAAACCAACACTACGCTTACCAAAACCAAAACCACGCTCAATGAAGTCAAAGCGCACGATGCGTTTGATAACATCAAATGGAGCATGGACTTTAGAAACAGCGTAGATTTTATCAACTATGATTACAATAGTTATACAGCCAATGGAGAGGATTTGTCCGGCACCAGCGCTTCCAATGACGGTTTGCTGACCAGCAGACTGTATCTGAACATGAAGGCAGCCCCTGCGGACAAGCTTACCTTTAACGGCCAGCTGGCGATGTACGGCATCTGGGGCGGGGAACTGTATTCCAAAGATGCTGCGTTGAAAGAGTGGGTCGGCTCATCCAGAGCGGACGATACACTTCTTAGATTGCGCCAAGCCTACTTTGTATGGTCCGATACGTTCGGTGAGGGCGGAATGCCTTACGCGTTTAGTATCGGCCGCAGACAGTCAACGGACGGCTTCCTTGCCAACCACAGAGAAAACAGGTCAGAGCCCGGATCACCGCTGGCGCACATTACGAATATGGAAGTGGACGGTGCGATGCTGAAACTGGATTTGGATGAGTATGTATTGCCGGGATCGTTCGTGAAGTTTGTGTACGGAAGGGCACATTCAGGCGGTATCGAGACGCTCTTTGACAGTACTGGTGTTTATGAACCTTATGCACAAGCAGACGGCGATATCAACGAAAATGTCGACTTTTTTGTAGTGCTCGGTTCGCTTTATAACGACGGACAGTACAATCTGATGTTCGAAAATGCAACTATATTTAATACAAAAGGTCAAAACACATCAACAACAAAAACTGCCGTGGATGCCGGGACGGCAAACCTTTCCGCCTTGTCATTGCAGGCAGACGGCGTGGGGAACGGGATCAACGACTTCTTGGATGAGACCACGGCATTTGTTTCATTGGCGGCTACTCACTATATGCCAAACAGCGGCCATCAGCTGCTTGGAAGCGAGGATGATGAGACGGGATATTCGTACTGGCTGGGCTTTACGATACCGGACATGGTCACTGAAGATGGAAGATTCGGGTTTGAGTTCAACCACGGTTCTAAATACTGGACACCTATGACGTGGGCAGAAGATACGGCGATCGGCTCGAAAGTGGCCGTAAGAGGCGATGCACTGGAGGCGTACTGGAACTTCAACCTGTTTGGCTCAGAAAATCTTGCTTCTCAGATCAGATACACGTATGCACAGCATGACTATACGCCAAGCATCCGATGTGCCGGGTGGGTTACACCACAAAATGTGGATATCGAAGCCAGCGACTTGAGATTTTTCATCAATTACCACTATTAATCCGCTATCTTTTTGGGCGCCATTTATACGGCGCCCTTTTTTTCTTCAATCTTTTTGAATGTTTTCATCACTTTTTATCGTTTCTTTTGACATGGATAGGATGAAGTTGTATTACTTTATAAAATAATTATTTATATACAAATATATTTCATGTTGATTTAAGACGATTTATTTTACCATGGCATTAGTAGGTATTACTAAAACAACAGGAAGGATTAAAAATGAAAAAGTATATTGCTTTATCCATCGTTGCAGCGACGACCATGGCATTTGGTTCAACGGCAAGTGATCTTGCGGCAATGAAAGCGGAGATCGCTGCATTGAAAGCCGAGGTGGCTTCTTTGAAAAAAGGCGGTGACGCTGCCGAGATCAAAAAGATCAAAAAAACACTAAGCGAAGTAAAAGCGCATGATGCGAACGACAATATCAAGTGGAACGTAGATCTGAGAACGCAGATGGATAGCCTAAGCTACACCATGGGCGGTAATGCAGTATATAGAGATACGGGAACCAGCGGTTCTCCAGATGGGGGGATGTTCTCTGTTCCTAAAAAAAGATCGAATAATTCTTTGCTTGCAACGAGATTATTGCTAAACATGGCGTATACACCGGACAATAAGAATATTTTCAAAGGGGTATTGGCTTACAATAAAGCCTTTGGTGCAGATTTCGGAGGCAACGGAAGCGGTGCGATGCCGAGAGGTTGGGGCATGGATACATTTGACTGGGTTACCAATGAAGCCCTGACGGACAATAATCTTAAAGTCAAAGAGGCGTACTGGCTCTATATGGGCGATAGCATCGGCGAAGCGGATACGCCATGGACGGTAAGTTTCGGCCGCAGGCCTTCCACCGACGGCATGCTGGCAAATCTAAGAAACGGCGATGATGAGTACAAGTCTCCACTGGCGCATATGATCAATGTCGAGTTTGACGGTGCAAGTGCCGGCGTGAACCTAGACAGCATCACCGGTATCCCCGGATCGGCAGTGAAACTATGTCTGGGGCAAGGAAGCACCAACGCAGCCCCTATGTTTAGCGGCGCAACAAACTATACAGACGATGAAAACGATTTGGAAGACATCAAGCTGGCCGGACTGATCATTACTCCGTATGACGATGGCCAAATCACATCAAAAATACAAATTTATAGAGCATGGGATCTCCCCGGATATAGCCCGTCAGAAATGGGTCTTCTATTTGACGGCGATGCTGCAACCAATCCTGGCGTTATGACGCAGGCTGGAGATATAGATGGATATGCATGGTCCACATTGGTTAACGGCATAGGCGAAGAGGGGATACTTGCTGAGACGAAGTTGTTTGCTTCGTTAGCGATGAGCAGAACAAATCCGAATGCAGGGCAATATATGCTTGGTATGCCAACCGGACCAGGTACTCATATTGGCGCAGATGCAGGAGAAAGCAAAACAGGGACATCTTATTGGGTGGGTGCCCAAATCCCTCTTTTTGACGGACAATTCGGGCTAGAGTTTAACCACGGAAGCAAATACTGGAGGCCGTTTACGTACGGTGAGGATACCATGGCGGGATCCAAACTGGCCGTTCGCGGTGATGCATGGGAGACGTACTATATCTATCCTATCACGCAAGCTTTAAGTTTGGAGGCAAGGTATACATATATGGATTATGATTATACCGGAAGCAACAATTTCTTCGGGGCAGACGGTGTGCCAATGACAATGGAGGAAGCCAATGCAATGGGCATGGGCGGCATGGTTGTCGATAAAGCGAACGATTTTATGTTTAATGCGAGATATAGATTCTAATCTTTCTTTAGCAAAGGGGGAATTCCCTTTGCTGCTTATCAATTTTTTTTCTTCTTTTTATCAATTTTCTTTCATACCATTTTGGCCTATCGTATAAATTTTCTGCTTTTTTGGGATAAACTTCACATTTGCAATCTTTTTTTATTAAATTAACTTAACTTCAGATATAATAGTTTTGTTTATATCAATGAGTGAAGCGGCAGGCCATACGGGTTTGCCGTATTCGAAAGGAAAAAAAATGAAACTCATAACAAAAGGATTGATTTTGTCGCTGTTGGTTGCAACGGGACTGATGGCAGAAGAAAGCAAAGTGCCCGCAAATGCGGCCAATGACGTAAGGGTATTTACCTCCGATAACAGCGACGGTAAAATCACCCCCGCAACCATCGAAGAGGCATTTGTGAAAGCAGGATTTGTGATCGCAGCCAATAATGATATGAATGTACCGTTTAAGCGGGATTTCAATACAACATCGTTCGATGTGTATAATCTTTTTGTAGTATATAGAAAAGATACCGTTTTAGCCTTGGCCGAGCAGTATCCCAAAATCGGGCTTTTCTCTCCGATGAGCATGTCCATCTATACGAAAAAGGGAGAAAAAACGATCTCCGTCTCTTCGCTCAGCGCCGCAGGCATGGCAAAGCTGATGGATATCCCCGCAGATAACGAAGCGATCAATGCGTTGGGCAAAAAGGTGGAAGAAACGCTAAGAGCGGCGATGCCAAAAGGGCAGTTTGTGGCATTGCCTTACACCATAAAAGAACCTGCGGGCCCTTTGGTTACCAATGTTACTTTTGAGGTAGAAGACGATGACTGGGAGAGCGCGAAAGAGGATCTGGAGATGAACTTTGAGGAGGTATTGGCTCCCAACGGTTTTGTAATGGCCGGTTTTACGGATCTTGGCTATGATCTTGAAGAAAACGATAAAGAGTGGTATCATTTTTATGATGTCTATTCTATCTGCAGCATCCCTGTCATCTATGCAGTCGCCATCAAACATCCTGAAGCAGGTGCTTTTGCGCCTTGTTCGATCTATCTGTATCAAAAAGCCGGGGAAAAGAAGATCAATATGGCGTTCCCTTCGGTACACAAATGGATCAGTTCGCTTAATATAGAAGACAAAGAGTCGTTGGATGTGCTTATGGATGCGCAAAAAAAACTCGAAAAGATCTTCAGTACCTTTGCTGAAAAGTAAAGAGTAAATAACCTGCAATACCTTTTTGCCATTACGGTTTCATCAAAAGCAGTGATGAAACCCGTAATGGTACTATAAACGCTTACCCCCCCCGCAATCTGGTTTAGCAAAATAGCTTTCAATAGAATGTTTCATTAAAAGATGAGATTTATGGCTATGCAAAGCAAAGAGGCAGTAGAAACAGAAGGGAGACGGTGCAAGAGCGGAGGGAGTTTCTTTACCTCAAAAGAAAAACCGTGTCTCCTTCTTGAATCTCCCCTTCCTGGACCACTTTGATAAAAATCCCTCTATCGTTTTTTAAGAGTTTGGGCAGTTTTTTGTCTATAGCAGAAAGATGATTGCATAATGTACAGTTTTGCGTGATTTCGACAAGAGCTTTTCCAATTTGCAATCTTTGGCCAAAATTAAGATGATATGGGTTGTAGTCAATCAGTATATTTTCACCCAATGCGCCGCGATCCATGATAATATCGTGAGAAAGGGCCAAATCATAGCTTTTTTCTGAAGTAAGCAAAACTGACCTTTGGATATCTTTGCCGTAAAATTTGTCGCCTATGACTCCATTGGTGTCAAGAATAAGTTTGTTTTGCGGAACTCTTTGTGAGCTTTCTTGTACCGATGTATAGAGATTTAGCACTTTGCCTACTTGTTGAGATCGCATGTTCATCCTTTTGTTGTTGTCTATTAAAAAGTTTAACATATTCTTCAGTATGATTTTATCTTTTGGCGCTATGAAGCGCAATGTTTGTATCAGGTAATAGAGAAAGAGCAGCTAATTTATATATTTATATATTAATTTGATATATATAATTATCAATATTGATTGAATAAGAGTAAATTAGTTACAAGCATAAGAAAAAGTATAGATCATAAATATGATTAAGTGTTTTTCTTTGTGTTCTAATCGGATTTAACTATAATTGTATAAATGACTTCTGTCATTCCGAAAATACATTAAGGAGGAAAAATGAATAAGACAACAAAAATATCTGAAAATGATCTTATGAATGCACAAGAGACAACAGAACGCTCAAGCAGAAGAGATTTTTTTAAGAAAACAGCAGCTTATTCGGTAAGTGCTTTAGCCGCGGCAAGCGTATTGTCGCCTGTAAAAGTGAATGCAAGTGATGATCCTGCTATCATTGAGGAGCAACCATGGGCAACGGCACTTGGAGATCCTGTCACAAAAAATCAATACGGTGTTCCTTCGCTCTATGAGCATAACAATATAAGAAGAACATCGAATTTGTTGTCTTCGGGAAATTGGCAGGCGTCTATTTCTATGTGTCCTATCCATGAATCGGAAGGCATCATCACGCCCAACGGCCTTTTCTTTAATCGCGTGCATGGAGGGGTTGCGCATATCGACCCCAACAAGCATCGTTTGATGATACACGGCTTGGTAGAAAAACCCATCGTGCTTACGATGGACCAGCTTAAAAGATATCCGAGCGTAACAAGAATCCACTTTATCGAATGTCCTGCAAACGGCGGGCCGGAATGGAGAGGGCCGCAGTTTAACTCTCTTCAGTTCGCAAAAGGGATGATGAGTTCTGCGCAATGGACGGGTGTTTACATCAAAACCATCCTGAAAGATTTGGGACTTAAGCCTGAAGCTCAGTGGATGCTGGCAGAAGGCGGGGATAGTTCGCATATGGGAAGAACCGTACCTATAGACAAAGTGCTTGACGATGCAATGATCGTATGGGGCCAAAACGGGGAAGCCTTGAGGCCGGAACAGGGATATCCGATCCGACTTCTTTTGCCGGGATGGGAAGGCAACCTTTGTGTGAAATGGCTATGCAGGCTAGAGTTTGCATCTGAGCCGTTCTATGCCAAAGAAGAGACGGCAAAATATACCGCACTTAAACCTGACGGGAAAGCCATACAGCATTTTTATCCGCTTGAGGTTAACTCTGTCATCACCAATCCGTGTCCTGAAAAACCGTGGACGGACCTTAAAAAAGGCGATCTTGTTGAGATCAGCGGATTGGCATGGAGCGGACAAGGAACGATTGAAGGAGTGGATATCTCTTTTGACGGAGGCAAAAACTGGGTCGAAGCAAGCCTTAACGGGTTGGTATTGCCAAAATCATGGACAAGATTCAGCTATCTGTATAAATATGAAGGAAAGCCTTTGCTTTTGTCCAGCCGTGCAAGAGACGATGCAGGCTATGTCCAGCCAAGTGTTAAACAAGAAAGAGAAGTGATGGGCGTAGAGTCGGTGTATCATAGAAATGCTATTGCAACATGGGAAGTTACAGAAAAAGGGGAGGTGAACAATGTTCAAATTTTATCCTAAATCATTTATGTCAACGGTGTTGATCGCTGCTAGCACTTCTACGATCGCATTTGCAGCACAAGAGGGTGTATCAAATACGTATGAAAACGGTAAAAGGGTGATCGACGGAGGGGTAATGTATCCTGTCGTCAACGGCAAGACGTCAGCCTACCATATCAATGAAGAAACACTCAAAGGCGGCTATACTTACGGCAAAAAGGCAACGGACAATGAAATAAAAGCATGGGATATCGATGTCATGCCTGACGGAACAGGCTTGCCTGAAGGCAGCGGAACAGTAGAGGAGGGGGATGAAGTTTATGAAGCAAAATGTGTATCTTGCCATGGGGATTTTGGATCAGGTTCAGGCATGTATCCATCACTTGCAAAAGGAAATGCCGAAGAAGGTGTAGCATCGCTTACGCATCAAAGGGTGAATCCCGACGCGGACGGCCCTATCCGGGTTTTTGGAACGTATTGGCCTCAAGCAAGCACGCTCTGGTGGTACATTAAAACAGGCATGCCTCATGCTGCGCCGATGAGCTTGACGGATGATGAGGTGTATGCGTTGTGCGCTTATATGTTGTCTATCAACGAGATCACGATCGACGGCGAAGAGCTGGATGATGAGTATGAACTCGATAGAGAGAAATTCTTAAAAATAAGAATGCCGAACAAGGACGGTTTTGTGCCCAATATCGATGGCCCGAAAGGGACAGACAATGTCAGGGAATATTTCAGCAATCCTAAAAATTACGGCGCCGCAACGACACGATGCATGAAAGATTGTTTTGAAGGCGAACCTGTGCTTGCAAGAATCCAAACGGAAATAAACGATTTTTCTCCTCCGTTGTCTACCGCAAGAGAGCTGCCGAAAACGGATGCTTCGGCAGCACCGGTGTCTGAAGGGGCCAAAATCTATGAGGCTTCGTGTGCGGTGTGCCATGCAACGGATGCAATGGGTGCGCCTGCGTTGGGAGACAAAAAGGCATGGGAAGCAGTGCTGAAAAAAGGCATCGATACCGTCTATAACAATGCAATGATGGGGATCAATGCAATGCCTCCAAAAGGCGGAAATGCGAATTTGACGGATGATCAGCTTAAAGCAACGGTTGATTATATGATAGATCAAAGTAAATAGCGGGGATTTCTCGCTATTATTTTAAAATGGTTATATAAGGGCATTGTATGAAATGCCTCGCTGGCCATTTGGTTGAATACACTATAAAACTAAAAAGGAATCACAATGGAAAGAAGAGAATTCTTAGGATTGAGCGTAGCGGCTTTTGTGGCATTGCCTGCATTGCTTAGCGCTACAGACTTTAGAGCAGCAAAGCCTGATGCTTGGACGGCCAAAACAGTTGAAGATGCGATAAAAGCGCTTTATGGTTCGGTTGAGCTTATCGAAAAAGACGTTAAGGTAAAAGCACCGAAAGTGGCAAGCAACGGAGGGGCGGTTCCGGTAACTGTACAATCAAGCATTCCGGGGAAAACGGTGAGTATTTTTCAGGATGCCAACCCAGAAAGTGCAGTCATTACGTTTGAATTGAACGAATACAGCATTATCGATTTTGGACTTAAGATCAAAATGAAACAATCAGGAACGATTACAGCAGTAGTTGAGGGGGCCGACGGAAAACTCTACGTAGGCAAACAAACACTTGAAGTGGCACTTGGCGGATGTGAAGGTTAATCCTTTCTCCTCATAGACGATAAATAAAGGAATACAAATGAGAATAAAAGCAAAAATAAAAGGTGATGTAGTTCAAGTGAAGGTTATGGCAAAGCACGATATGTTGACCTATGATCAGGCTAAAAAGAAAGGTACGGAAGCAAATTTTATTACGCATATCAGTGCAAAAGTCAATGATAAAGTGGTGTATGATGCATCGACAAGCCAGTTTTTATCGAAAGACCCGCTGTTTCAATTCGCATTTAAAGCATCTGCGGCAAAACCGGGAGATAAGCTTGAAGTGACTTGGGTTGACCTAAAGGGCAATACCGAAACAGACAGCAAAGAGATCAAATAGCTCTTTGCTTTTATTTCCCCGTTTCGGGGAAGAGCATCAATAAAAATGTCTTATGGGCTTTACAAAGCGCAGAGGAGATTTTTGAGTGCAAGAGGCAGAGATGATAAAAAGTATACGAATGTTTTTTGTATTCTTTTTTTTGGGTATGAATATCTCAGCCATATATGCAGCCGAAGATATCAACCTTGACCGGCTTAGTGAGAGGGCAGGAAAAGCACAAAAACATGTTTTTGTGCTTTTCCAAAAAGAGGCGTGCAGTTATTGTGAGCGGATGCTGCATGAAAGCCTGGATCATCCTGATATCAAATCAAAATTAAAACGGCATTTCATTACGGCTATAGTCAATATCAATTCCCGCGGCAACGTCACATATCGTGATTTTAACGGAAGCAAGCATGCATTTGCCAAATCATTAAAAATAGGATTGTACCCGTCCGTGGTATTTATAGATGGAAATCATAGCCTTGTTTACGGCCTTGTCGGATATAGAAAAAGTGATCAATTTTCAAAAGTATTGGACTATGTAAGCAGCGGCAGCTATAAAAAAATGGATTTTGAATCATTTGAGAATATGCTGGAGTTTGAAGAAGATAATTAAAGTGTTTTGTTTATTTTAAAATAATATGTTATCTCTCGTGTGAGTGTTGCGTTTTTTCTTTTCTCAAAATGTAATGCAAGGTCAAAGTCTTCTTTGCCAAAGCACCCTTTGTATTCATTGATAAAAGACTCATAGGCCTCTTCTTGCATGGCGCTTACCGTATAAACAACTTCATAGCATAGCATGTTGTCTTTTTCGGTTTCTATACGCCCTGTTTCATTTAAATTGATGCTGCCGTAGCGTTCTTGTTTGGGCAGAGTCATATTCATTTCTATATAGGTTCGCATGGATGCGATGGTATATTGGAGTTCTTCGATGGATATATTTTCAGTTTTTTCTATGATGGTTGCTTCATCAGGCACATAGCCCCAGGAACCGGCCACACTAAGATCCATATCAAAAGCGGATTTAATCACTTCTTTGAGGTCATTGTCGTTTTGAATAGGTTTAAATTGCAGCATCAATACTCCGAAGTTTTTAGTATGGCCAACAAGACAAAAAGATCAGAGCCCTGCCTCTTGAATTGCTTCGGCCTGCGCATGTGCCATCAGAGGATCAATAATAAGTTTGAGATTGCCGTTGTCCATGATATCGTCAAGCGAATAAAGCGTAAGGCCTATGCGATGGTCTGTCAATCTGTTTTGAGGGTAGTTATAGGTGCGTATTTTTTCAGATCGGTCACCGGAGCCTACTTGCAGTTTTCTTTGGTTTGAAGTTTCGGCAAGCTGTTTTTCCATTTGTGCTTCGTATACCCGGGCCTTGAGTACTTTCATTGCTTTGTCACGGTTTTTATGCTGTGATTTTTCATCCTGTATTGCTACCACTATTCCTGTAGGGATATGTGTCAAGCGTACCGCAGAATCGGTAGTGTTGACTGATTGTCCTCCGCATCCGCTTGAACGGTAGACATCCATTTTGATCTCATTGGGTTTAATGTCGACCTCTATATCATCTACTTCAGGTATCACGGCAACCGTGATGGCTGAAGTATGCACGCGCCCTTGCGTTTCGGTATCGGGCACCCTTTGAACGCGGTGTGTGCCGGCTTCATATTTGAGCTGAGAGTAAACCCCTTTGCCTTTAATTTGTGCAATAAGCTCTTTGTAGCCTCCTGCCGTGCCTTCGTTGGTACTTACGATTTCCACTTTCCAGCCCATTTGTTCGGCATAGCGCATATACATCTTGAAAACATCGGCAACAAAAAGAGCACTTTCGTCTCCGCCTGCTCCTGCTCTTAATTCAAGAAAAATATTTTTATCATCATTTTTGTCTTTGGGAATCATCAGCACTTTGATCTCATTTTCCAAAACCGGAAGCATCGGCTCAAGCTGGCCGAGTTCCTCTTTTGCCAGATCCCCCAGTTCCGCATCCGCTAAAAGTTCTTTATTTTCTTCGATAGCATCGGCTGTTTGGATATACAGTTTGGCTTTTTCTGCAAGTTCGCTTAGTCCTGACTGCTCTTTGCTTAGCTCGGTCATTCTTGCAATATCGTTTGCGATATCCGGAGAGCTTAAAAGTTTGCTAATTTCATTGTATCTATTGATAAAAGGTAGAAGTTTGTCTTTGAACATGAACGTTCTTTATGTTGGTTTGGTTTGAAGAGGTAACAAAGCTGCTTAAGCAGCTTCGATAGTATTTACCATTTTATGAAGACGACTTACTTTTCTGGAAGCGGTTTGTTTTTTTAGAAAACCTTTGCTTACAAATGAATGAATTTGTCTGTTTGCTGTTTTAAATGCTTCCATTGCCGCTGCTTTATCTGCCGCTGCTACTGCTTCATGTACCGCTTTTGTAATGTTTTTGAGTCGGGTTCTGTAATATCTGTTTCTTTCAGTTTTTACAGCAGTTTGCAAAATACGTTTTTTTGCTGACTTATGATGTGCCATCGTAGATTCCTTTGAAAAATATCTCGAACTTAAGAACCAAACACCCCTGTTCGTTCTTATGATGAGTGAAATTAGTGCGCGAATGATAGCAAAACTAACATTAAAGATTTATTAATTCGTCTTGGACAGTGCCGCGTTATCGTCGGATAGATTAATCTATTTTGCGATAAAATTAAGCTAATTTTATTTGAGGATACTATAGTGACACTTTTTGGAACAGATGGCGTACGCGGCAAAGCAGGCAAGAAGATAACTGCGGTCAGTGCGATGCGCTTGGCAATGGCAACAGGGATTTACTTCAAAGCATCGGCAAAAACAAATAAAATTTTGGTAGGCAAAGATACGAGACGCAGCGGCTATATGATAGAAAATGCAATTGTTTCGGGTTTAACGGCTGTAGGGTTCGATGTCATCCAGATAGGGCCGATGCCTACGCCGGCCATTGCTTTTTTAACTGAAAATATGCGATGTGATGCAGGCATCATGATCTCTGCAAGCCATAATCCTTATTATGACAACGGCATTAAATTTTTTGATGCCCATGGCAATAAACTCAATAAGGACAAAGAGAAAAAGATAGAGGCAATCTATGAAAATGATGAAATGATCCTCAAAGCCCAGGCAACGGGAAAGGAAATCGGAAAGTCAAAAAGAATCGATGATGTCATCGGCCGTTACATTGTCCATATAAAAAACTCTTTTCCTACCTCCATGACGCTCTCAGGCAAGCGTGTGGTGATTGATTGTGCGAATGGTGCAGGGTATATCGTGGGGCCGACTATTCTTCAAGAGCTTGGCGCGGATGTCATTGTGATCGGCGATAAGCCAAACGGATTCAATATCAACGAAGGATGCGGTGCAATGCATCCTGAGCTGTTGGCCAAAGCCGTTGTAGAATATCGCGCAGATATCGGCGTGGCGCTGGATGGGGATGCGGACAGGCTTGTCATGGTAGATGAAAAAGGGGAGATCATTGACGGGGATAAGCTGATCGGCGTTTTGGCAACCCATCTGAAATCCGAAGGAAAGCTGAGAGGCGAAGGGGTAGTGGCAACCGTGATGAGCAATCAAGGGTTGGACGAATATCTTGCTTCTTGGGGTTTAAAGCTCTATCGAAGCGATGTCGGGGACAAGCATGTGGTCGAATTGATGCAAGAAAAGGGAATTAATTTCGGCGGCGAACAAAGCGGGCATATTATTTTCATGGACTATGCAAAAACCGGTGATGGGATCTCCAGTGCACTTCAGGCATTGGCTTATTTGGTAAAAACCGGAAAACCGGCAAGCGAGGCTTTTAACCCGTATGAATCTTATCCTCAGCAGCTTGTGAACCTTTTGGTGGACGAAAAAAGGCCGCTTGAGGAGATTGAGGGGCTGGAGGCACTCAAACAAAAAATAGAAAATGCCAATATGCGGCATCTTTTTAGGTATTCGGGCACGGAAAATAAAATTCGATTGCTGCTTGAAGGCAAAGATGAGGCAAAACTTGAAGAGATGATGCAAGAGTGTGTTGCTTTTTTTAAAGGGGTTTTGGCTTGAGGACAAGACATTTTGTGATCTTTTTTCTTGTTGCTGCAGGCACTTTCATCATTGATCAGGCTATAAAATCGATCTTTTTAAACGGCTATGATCATGAGGGCAAATGTATCGATCTGCAATTGCATTTTAACCGGGGCGTTGCTTTTTCTATGTTTGAATTTTTGGGAGATTATCTCAAATGGATACAGTCTTTTTTGATCGCAGGTATATCTTATGTTGTCATCAAGGAAGGATACATCAAACACTACGCTTTCCCGCTGGGTTTGCTGGTGGGGGGAGCCTTGGGGAATGTGTATGATCGTTTTGTGCACGATGCGGTGGTAGATTATGTTGCATGGCATTGCGGCTTTAAATTTGCAGTGTTCAATTATGCCGACGTGGCAATCGATCTGGCTGTTGCGTGGATAATCATACAGCATTATTTTTTCCCTCAAGACAAAAATACACAATAAAATTTGTATCGCCAAACAGCATGGCAGCAATGGGATTCGTTTAAATTTTTTCTAAATATTCTAGCAGGGCGGTATGGATTTTGCCATTGCTTGCAACGATGCTTTTGTCATGAAATCCGAAAGGCTGATCGCCGCCATTGGTTACTTTTCCTCCTGCTTCGAGCAAAATCAAAATACCCGCTGCCACATCCCAGGGTTTAAGGTCTATCTCGTAAAATGCATCGGCTATGCCTGCTGCTACATAACAAAGATCAAGAGAGGCAGCCCCCAGGCGGCGAATATCTCTGATATGAGGCAGAAGGTTTGCCAGAGTATTGATCACCCAGCGGTATTCGGCGCCTTGATTGACTTTGGCATAAGGAAAACCTGTGAAAATGAGGGACTGCTGAAGTATTTCTTGGGCGCTGACTTTTATGGGGATGTCGTTGCGGTAGGAGCCTTTTCCTTTTTGGGCCCAGAACATTTCATCCAAGATCGGATTGTACACTACGGCAAGACGGGGTTCGCCGCCTTCCCACACGCCCAAAGAGACTGCAAGATGGGGAATGCCGTGAATAAAATTTGTGGTGCCGTCGATAGGATCGATATAAATCGCTTTATCGTAGCGATAATTTCCGCCATAGCTCTCTTCGCCCACCGGATGGTAATCGGGGAAATGATCCTTGAGCTTCTTTAGCAAAAAGTTTTCTATTTGAATGTCATAGGAGGTAACAAGATCCACCACTCCTTTGTGAAAGACTTCTTTTTTGCGATGGTAGCCTTCTTTGGCTATCTCTCCGGCTTCTTTGGCGATCTGTTTTAGTATATCTATTTTATTCACGTTAAATCCTTTTTTAAAAACGGATATCATTGACGGGCATTTTGGTTTTCTTTTGTATTGCATGATTTTTCATCATGAAACTATTTTTAATGCTTATAAGATCAATGTATAAAAGATATTTCTAAGTTAAAAGGCAAGAAGCCTTAGATCACCATGTCTATATCTTTATGGTCTTGGAAATATTTGAATATCCGATCCCGTTCTTCTTTGCTTTCGACTTCGCAGCTGGCATTGTAGCTGAGAAATTTGCCTGTTTTGGATACGTTGCCCATGGAGCAAAGATGTTCCTTTTCGCCCATTACTTCTTTGATGCAGGCAAGAAGCTTTTGTTTGTCCCGGCCGATGAGTTTAAACCCCCATCGCGTGGGATATTCTATCTGCGGTTTATCTGTGGGGTGTTTCTCTTTTAAATTCACCGCTTTTTCCTCCGGATTTGTGTTCTAGCTGAATATTTCTGATAACCATGCCTTTGTCGATGGCTTTAAGCATATCGTAGATGGTAAGCAATCCCACACTCACGCCGGTAAGCGCTTCCATCTCTACGCCGGTTTGGCCGTTGAGCTTGGCAGTCACGGTAAGCTTGAATCCGGGAAGCTGCGGGAGCTCTTCAATATCGGTTTTTACCGAGGTGAGCATCAAAGGATGACACATGGGGATCAGAGTGCTCGTTTGTTTGGTGCCCTGTATGGCCGCAACTACGGCAGTTTGAAGGACGGGCCCCTTTTTAGCCGTATTGGCAACGACGCTGTTGTATGCTTCTTGTCCTACTTCAATAATGCCGCTTGCCGTGGCAACACGCAATGTGTTGTCTTTCTCGGATACATCTACCATTTTCGGTTTGTTTTGTTCATCTAAATGTGTAAGGTTCACGCAATATCCTTGCTTTTTTTGTATTTTAGCATAATTTTGAAAACTCATCAAAAAAATGTATGACGACAAAAGTAAATATTTGACGTAAATATATAAAAATAGTTGACTTTAATCATCAAATAAGTTATGATTTATGTATATGAGAAAGGAGTAATATGATATATGCCTATTTAAGACATACACCTGAGGGCAAGCATGTCTCTGAACAGCTGCAAAGTATTTTTTCTTTTTCATTAATGAAAGGCCTGCATATCGATAAGGAAATTGTAGAGCATTCGAGTAAAAACCGTTCCATAGAGGACCGCCGACAATTGGAGGCATTTATCCATTCGCTTGAGCCGGGTGATGCCATGATCGTAGAAACGTTGCCTGTTTTGTCTGATTGTGTAGTAGAATTGGTTAAATTGATAAACTGTGTGTTGAGCAGAGAGATTACTGTATATGTGGCAGATACAAAAACAGTTATCACCAAAGAGACGCCGCTTATAGAAATATTTCCGCTCTTGAATGATCTCAGGGAAGCAAGAAAAGCCAAAACAGGACAAATCGGACGCCCGAAAGGAAGCAAATCACCCTCAAAATTCGATAAATTGCAAGTACAGGTCATTACCTTTTTAAAAGAGGGGTTGAGTGTGAGCGCCATTGCAAGAGAACTGGGCGTAAGCCGAAGTTCTTTGAAAGATTATATCGAGTCAAGAAATATCAAAGAGTTCATCAAGGGTTCTTGGATTGAAATCGATCGGCCGAAAGAAGAGATGACACAAAAAGACAATGTGCTGTTGTGCCCGTTTGAAAAAGTACATGAAAAATAAAAAAAGGTATAGCAAATGGAAAAGTTAAATGACGAGACGCAAGAAGCAAAGAAAAACAAAGCAAAAGCGTATCTAAAAGGATGGATACCTTACAGGATCAAGCGATATTGGGCATACGCGGCGATAACCGTTGTCGCTATTGCGATGCCTTGGATCACAATCGGGGGCAACCACCTTTTTTTGTTGAGTTTTGATCAGAAAAAATTGCATTTGGCAGGCGTGGCTTTTGATATGCAAGAGCTTTATTTGATGCCGTTTTTGCTCATGCTTTTGTTTTTGGGGATCTTTGCGATTACGGCCGTAGGCGGAAGGGCATGGTGCGGCTGGGCGTGTCCTCAGACTATTTTCAGGGTCATCTATAGAGACGGTATCGAAACAAAGCTTTTGGGGCTGAGAAAACGGATTAAAAACAAACAGCAAGAGCCCGATATGAGCAAAATAGAGAACAAAGTAAAAAAAACCATTGCCGTTTTGCTGTGGTCTGCTTTGTCGCTCATCGCAGCTGCCAACTTTTTGTGGTATTTTGTACCTCCGGAAGATTTTTTTAAATATATCCAAAATCCAAGCGAGCACATGATGCTCATGGGCTTTTTATTGAGTATTGCCGGTTTTTTGATTGCCGATATCGTGTTTATGAAAGAGGATTTTTGTATTTATGTCTGTCCTTACAGCAGGGTACAGTCGGTACTGTATGATGATGATACGATCATGGCCGTCTATGATCCCATCCGAGGCGGAGAAATCTACCAAGGACAAGGGCCAAATCGCAAAAAATTGTTTACAAAACAAAAAGAGCTACAAGCAACGATGCCTGCGGCAGAGTGTACCACGTGTGAAAGTTGTGTCACGGTGTGCCCTACCCATATCGATATCCGCAAAGGATTGCAGCTTGAATGTATCAACTGTCTTGAGTGTGTGGATGCCTGTACGCAAGTCATGGGGGCTTTAGGCAAGCCGAGCTTGGTGCAGTGGTCCAGCGAAAAAGAGACGCTTAGACATGAAGGGAAAACCAACTATCTGCGGCCCAAAGTCATCGCTTATTTTGTCGTGCTGATGTTGGTACTTGTAGCGCTTTTTGCGATGGGAAGCAAAAAAGAGCACATGCTGTTGAATGTCAACAAAACAACCAGGCTTTATAAAATACTCGATGACGGAACGGTAGAGAATGATTATCTTTTCTTGTTTGCCAACACAGACAGCAAAAAGCATACCTATACCTTTGAAATCGTAGGTAACGACAAAATAGAGATCGAAAGGCCAAAAGAGCCTTTTGAGCTGGCTGCCGGACAAAAAAGGAAAAAAGTCGTGGTGTTAAAAACATCCCATATGCTTGCAAACGATATGAGAAAAGATGTTCCTGTCCCTCTGAAAATCAGAGCGTATGCGGTGGATGATAAAGAAAATATTGCAGTGGAGAGGGATACGGTTTTTGTTTACCCCCGCGCAGATTTAATTAAAAAATAAAAGGAGAAAATATGGCAAAAGTATTAGTACTCGGCGGCGGATTTGCAGGCATCGAAGCAGCAATCTATTTGCGCAAAAACGAATTGGACGTAACATTGGTGAGTGATCGGGATTATTTTTATATCTATCCTACCTCGATTTGGATTCCTACCGGAGGTGCAACAAAAGAAGATGTGAGCATTCCTTTGGACAACTTGGCGATGAAGCACGGGTTTACACTGATCGTAGATCCTGTCACACAGTTTGAGGCAAAAGAAAAAAAAGTGACGCTTCAAAGCGGGCGTATTTTGGAAGGATATGACTATATCGTAACTGCTTTGGGGCAGGACAAAATACAGCATCCCGGTATGGAGCATACGCTTTCTATCTGCGGAAAACCCGAAGAGGCCACCATGCTTCATGAGCGCCTAAACGCCCTAATAGACAAAGGGGAAGGAAAGATCGCAATAGGCTTTGGCGGCAACCCGAAAGATACTTCTGCCGTTCGCGGGGGCCCTGCCTTTGAAGTGCTTTTCAACATCGATCATTTGCTGAAGAAAAAACAACTGAGAGATCGTTTTACGCTTACGTTTTTTGCCCCGATGGAAAAACCGGGTGCGAAGATGGGCGAAAAAGCGTTGTACATGATGGACAAAATGTTTAAAATGTATAATATCCAAACAAAAATAGGGTCCAAAATCACACGTTTCGAGAATGACGGCATCTGTTTTGACGATGAGACAAAACTCGATTCGGATTTAACGATGTTTATCTCCGCAGGAACAGGCCATAGTATATTGGCTTCTTCGGGACTGCCTCTTAGCGATACCGGATTTGTTGTAACGAATGAATACAATGAAGTAGAAGGATTTGAGGATATTTATGCGATCGGAGATTCGGCTTCGCTGATGGGGCCCGAATGGAGAGCCAAGCAAGGGCATGTGGCTGAGGTAATGGCAAGAAATACAGCCTACAATATTTTCCAGCGCACTCAAAATATCGATTCAAAACTAAGCTACATCGAACATCTCAATATTTTGTGCGTCATGGATACAGGCAGCGGTGCGGCTTTTGTTTACAGAGACAACAAGGGAGGCAAAATGATACCGCTGCCGTTGATCGGGCATTGGATGAAAAAAGGATGGGGATGGTATTGCAAACATTCGAAACTCGGAAACATCCCTAGACTCCCCGGGATGTAAGAGCAAAGCAGGCTCGGGCCGAAACATTGAAGCCTGCTAGACTAATAGGTATGTATTATAATTATTATTAAGCACATTAATAGTAAAATAGTTTAAAAAAGAGAAGAGAGAATGAAACAAATCACTGTAATGGGAAAATACCCGGTGTTCACTTTGACGGTGAACAAAAATGAGACACGCTTTAAAAATGTAGATGAAATTTTAGCTTACCTAAAAGAGCAGATCCAAGCGCATCCGGTTGCAGCATATATCGGTGAGTTTGACCACTATGCCCACACAAAAAGTTTGGAAGCGGGTGAAATTGCACAGGAGATCAAAGCGGCTAAAAATATTATTTGCTGTTTTGGAAAGGCGCTATTAAAGCCGGAAGTGATGGCAATCAGGCCAAGAAGCATCGGAGTTGCGGAGATGGAAGATGCTTTTGTCGTCAGTTTCCTTGAAGCGCCGAATCCTGAAGCCAATAACGCAATGGAAGCGTGGGCCAAAGGAATTGCAGGATAGAGTATGCATTACGTACGATCTTTGCTTTTTATGGCAATGGCGATGCTGCTGCTAGGATGCGAAGAGAAATTTCCCGTTTACTCTTCTTTTGGCGAGGGGAATGAAACCTTTACGCCTCCCTGCCTTCATTATGCTATCTATAACCCAAAAGACAAAGCAGCGGTTGAAAACGCATTGGGCATCGAAGATACGCCCGAGTGCGAATATCGCGTAGAGCTGACAAAGTATCATGTGAGTAACTGTGACAATCCTGTAGTAAAAAGCATCGGAAGCGATTTTGACGGATATATACGATTGGAGATAAAAAAAGGTTTTATATGTTACTATAAGGTACAAAGTGACTACAAAAGTGATGCAGATGCGGCATTTTCCCGGATATTGGAACAATGCAAAAAAGAGCTGAAATGGCAAAAAAAGTTAGATAAATGATTTAATTAAGAGTTGTTTTATCCTATTTGGGTCATAATGTTTTTACCAAACTATATAAAAAGGAAAAAAGATGGCAACAGTAACATTTAAAAACGATATCGTATGCAACTTGGCAGGAACACAAATTAATGTAGGTGACAAAGCCCCGGCAGTAACCGTGGTAAACTGTAACCCGATGCTTCAAAACGAGACGGTCGGCGGCGAAGGAAAAGTACAAATGGTTGTGGCAGTGCCATCACTTGATACGGGGGTGTGCGACGCTGAGACAAGAAGATTTAATCAAGAAGCAGCAAGCCTGGAGGGGGTAGAGGTCATTACCGTATCGATGGACCTTCCGTTTGCAGCGGCCAGATGGTGCGGCGCAGCGGGAATCGAAAACATTAAGGTGTGTTCGGACTTTAGGAATAAAGAGTTTGCCAATGCTTACGGCATGCTATTGGCCGATGGCCCATTGGCAGGCATTTTAGCCAGAGCCGTTTTCATCATCGGAAAAGACGGGAAAGTCGCCTACAAGCAGCTTGTGCCTGAAATTACTTCTGAGCCTAATTATGAAGAGGCACTTCAGGCTGCAAAAGAAATTGCTGCAAAGTAATTTTTATCTGCAAGCAAACCTCCCAACAAGAGGTTTGCTGTTCTTCTTCTGCAATCATAAATAATTTACCGCAAAAAATGCTAAAATACGCTATAAAATGCTCTTCCAAAGGAGAGAGAGTATGAAATATACACAAAAGCAGATTGACAAATATCATCGGCAAAAATATATCGCAGAACTTGAAAAAATCGCCAAAAATCTTTTTCGTATGTTTCGGGATGTCCGGATAGATGCCAAAAATCTAGCAAATAAACTGGAACAGTTGAAAAAAAAATTGGATGAAAAAACAGAAGTACAGTTAGATTCTGAATATCACCGTCAGCTTAAAACGTATATCCAAACCGTCTATGAGCAGGTCTGCCTTTCAAAAGAGTTTGACGACATTAGGCTCAATGAGATGAGAGAAGTACAGATGACCCGGCTAAATCGGCTTCAAAAAATGAAAAATCAAGCTACATACAAAAAAGAGAAACACAAATCAAACCATCATAGCGAAGATTGGAGTTAAAAAACAGGACAGTTAGGCATAAGTGCCAGCGGGCATGACTTCAAATTTTAAAACGGGCAGCAGAGTGTTAAAGCAGGGCAGGTTAGAAGATTAATGAAAAAAAATAAAAAGATTTTTTATGGAGTGGGGATAGTGTGGCTTGCCGTATGGCTTGGCGGATGTTCAAAGAAACCTATCGTTATAGACAAAACGCCTTATGAGACAAAAGAGTGCAGCAAAGCATTGGCGATGGGCTTGGAGTTTGAAGAGGAAAAAAAGATAGACAAACTTATGGTATATAAGTCCAAAAGGAGACTTTATGCTTATAGGGATGGCAAAGAAATATATGAATTTCGTATCTCATTGGGAAAAAATGGAGATAAAGGACACAAAATCAAACAAGGGGACTTAAGAACGCCTGAAGGAAACTATACAATAGCAAGAAAGAAATGTGACCCCAGGCTTTATAGATCGCTGATGATCTCCTACCCCAATGAAAAAGATAAGGCGATAGCTAAAATACGCGGCTTAAATCCCGGCGGATATATTACGATTCACGGCCAGCCAAAATGGAATGCAAACGGAGATGGCGACAGCTATACCCTTGCACGTGATTGGACAGAAGGATGTATGGCATTGAGCAATCGTGCAGCAGATGTATTGTGGAGCGGTGTTACAAACGGAACTGCTATTGAAATTTATCAATAATGTTGCAGGAAAACGGAAATAAAAAATTTAGCTTAAATTGATAAAATCTGTATTATGATAATATTGAATAACGGATATGAAGGGATAAAAATGAAAAAAAGTGTGATCGGCGTATCGATGTTGATAATGGCATCGCTTCTAATGGGCGGAGGGAATAGCGCACCTACTTTATCGCAGACGGCTCAAATCGGAAGCCCGTCTTGCTATGAGGATAAAGTATTTTTTGATGAGCATACGCAATTAATGTGGCAGGATCAGCAGTATACCGATGCGGAAGACGGAGCGTTCAAAAATGAAGGCTCTGTCGGAAAAGCCGGAAAATGGGGATATGCCGTCGATTATTGCCGCGCATTGGAATATGCGGGATATACGGACTGGAGATTGCCTACTGCAGAGGAGTTGGCGCATGTCCATGAAAAAGAAGGGCAAGTGTTTCACTACTCTAGAGACAATGATTTTTGGACATCAACACCGACAGAAGGCCATAAATATTATGTAGTTTTTCCTGCAGATGCCTATCAATATCCTAGATCGGCAAACCAGTCGAATTATATCAGATGTGTCAGATGTGCATCTGAAAGCAAAGAGATAGAAGAGTAGATTTATAAGATAAAATCAAAGAATCTTAATCTCTTCTTGCAAATCAATGCCAAAGGCTTGATGCACTTTTTCTTTGGCTAAACGGATAAGAGAGAGGGCATCCTCAAAAGTGCCTTTTCCCAGATTAACCAAAAAATTTGCATGCATTTGGCTCCATTGCATGTCTCCTTTCTTGGCACCTTTAAGCCCAACGGCCTCTATAAGCCTGCCGGCATAATCACCTTCAGGATTTTTAAAAATCGAGCCGGCGCTTGGAAGAGAAGGCTGGTTTGAACGCAGGGCCAGAAGATTTTTTAAGAGTGCATAATCAAACCCGTTTTGAATCTTAAAGCGTGCATGCGTGGCAATACCGCCTAATTTTGCGAATCGATAGCCGTGCTCGATCTTGCTTGCCAAAATCCATTTTCCATCAATTTTGACTGAGTGTAAAATATTGAAAATTTCATACTCTTTGACACCTGCGTTCATGGCTAGCATTCCTCCAAGCGTTCCCGGAAGTTTGGAGCAAAATTCAAATCCTGCGATATTGTGTTTTTTGGCATAAGAAACGATACGTCCTGTGGGCATCGCTGCGCCGATTACAAGATTATCCTCTTCTTGGGCAATGGTGGCAAAATCTTTGCTCAGCATCATCAGCAATGGCGGATGAGGGGAGAGAAGAAGGTTGTTTGCCCCTCCGATGAGATATCTGTCTTTGGGGATTTGATCTTCTTTTTCTATCATCAGAACTTCAACCGTCGGCCCTATGTTGATACTGGAGTATTTGGAAAAATCTATGGTTTTAAAAAACATACACATTCTCTTTTTTTAAATGATAGCCAGAATCAGTTCGCAGCTTGTGAAGGCACTGCCCATTTTAGCTATTGCGCAATTTTTTATAGTGCCTTGGGATGAGGTAGTCTTCTGTCTTGAGCGGCGCTTCCCACAGCCCATGTTCAAAACCGATTTGATAGAGTTTGTCCAGAGCTTTTAGCTGAAGGTCTGAGAGCTCTATCGATTCGTTTGATGCATACATCTCAAGATATTTGTCAAGCATTGCATCACTGATACGAACAAGATTTTCCGATACCAGCTTGGCGCAAAGCTCATTTTTCCTCTCATTGGCTGCCCTTACCCCCTCTATCAGAATTTCTTCGATATCGATGGCACGATTGAGGGGCAGGCTCCTTCTTAGGGCCATGCCGCCCAAAGGAAGAGGCAATCCTTTGCCGGCAAGCTCTTCCCAAATATCCCACACTTCCTTTTCGACCGCTAAATTTTCATCAAAGTTCAAGATGGATTCATGGATCAAAACCCCTGCATCTACTTTTCCATCGAGTACGGCTTTTTCGATTTCCAAAAAATCCATATAGACAGGGCGGGCATCTGGATAATAGATCCTAAAGAGCATCGCGTTGGTTGTATATCTGCCTGAAAGTGCCACCTTAAAATTGCGTTTGAGTTTTTTGTTTTTAAGACGGATAAGTTTGGGCCCGTATCCTTCGCCGAAACTGACAGCCGTACGCAGCAAAGCATATTCATCTTTGATCAACGGGTACATCCCAAAACTAATCGCAGAAACATCATAGGTATTTTTAAGTGCCTCGGTGTTGAGTGTTTCTATGTCCAGCGCGATATTTTCAAAGTGATAGCCTTTTGTATCTATCCAGCCAAAATTAATGGCATAATACATAAATATATCGTCTGCATCCGGAGAATGGGCTAATTGTATAGTATGCATAATTAAGGTGCTCGCTTTTTGTATGACGTGACCGTATTTTAGCATGGTTTAGGTTTGTGCCAACTTTTTTCAAAATATGTCAATTTGACATATTTTAATATCTTCGAGGCACAACGCATTAAAATGGTGCTAGAATTTCATAATTTAAGGATGAAGGATATGACAATGGCATTGGACGCAAACAAACAAAAAGCATTGGAAATGGCGATTAAGCAGATAGACAAAACCTTTGGGAAAGGAACCCTGATGAGATTGGGGGATAAAGAGTTTGAGCCTATCGAAGCAATTTCTACAGGGTCTATCGGGCTTGATATGGCATTGGGGATCGGAGGAATTCCTCAAGGAAGAATCATAGAAATTTACGGCCCTGAATCCTCGGGAAAAACAACACTTGCTTTGCAAACAATCGCATCTGCACAGGGCCAGGGAATGGTATGTGCATTTATTGATGCCGAGCATGCGTTAGATGTTGCATATGCCAAAAATTTAGGAGTAGATACGGATAACCTATTGGTTTCCCAGCCGGATTTTGGAGAGCAGGCGCTTGACGTGCTTGAAACCTTAGCCAGAAGCGGTGCAGTAGGATTGATTGTTGTAGATTCGGTGGCGGCATTGACGCCAAAAAGCGAGATAGAAGGAGACATGGGAGATACCCATGTGGGGCTTCAGGCACGCTTGATGTCCCAAGCGCTCCGCAAGCTTACGGCAATTTTGCATAAGACAAATACGACGGTTATTTTTATCAATCAAATCCGAATGAAAATAGGTACCATGGGGTATGGTTCGCCTGAAACGACAACAGGAGGAAATGCATTGAAGTTTTACTGTTCGGTAAGGATAGATGTACGCCGTATTGCTACACTTAAACAAGGCGAATCGCAGATAGGAAACCGCGTGAAAGCCAAAGTGGTAAAAAATAAAGTAGCCCCGCCGTTTAGACAAGCAGAGTTTGATATCATGTTCGGAGAAGGAATTTCACAAACCGGAGAGCTGATCGATTACGGAGTGAAACTTGATATTATCGATAAATCCGGTGCCTGGTTCAGTTACGGTACAGAAAAATTGGGGCAGGGAAAAGAAAATGCAAAGATAGCTATCAAAGAAAATCCGCAATTGCGTGCCGAAATCGAAGCAAAAGTAAAAGAGGCGCTAGGGGTAAACAGCAGTGCATTGAGCATGGGGCAAGAGGAAATTGCAGAGGAAGACTAAAGCGATTGTATTGAAAGCCAGAGCAGGGTTGGCTTATGAAGCATACTGTTTTTTTGCCGCTTTCCTTAGGTAAAATAGGATAAAATAATACCTATAACAAACGTAAAGGAAAAAAATGATCTATATTGATGAAATCGTAGCCGATGAAGTAATGGACAGCAGGGGCAATCCTACCGTTCGTGTCAAAGTAAGTCTAAGCGATGGTTCTGTGGCGAGTGCAATTGTTCCAAGCGGCGCAAGTACAGGAAAACGTGAAGCACTTGAGCTTCGTGACGGCGGAAGCAGATATATGGGCAAAGGTGTTCTTAAGGCGTGTGAAAATGTAAACGGTGCGATTTCTGATGCACTTGTCGGGCTCAGTCCTTTTAATCAAGCAGAGATTGATTTTATCATGAAGGAGCTTGACGGTACGGAAAATTATGCAAATTTAGGCGCCAATGCGGTTTTGGGTGTTTCTATGGCGGTTGCAAGAGCGGCAGCACTTTCTTTAGAGGTACCGCTTTATAGATATCTCGGGGGTGCGAATGCAGTGACAATGCCTGTGCCGATGCTCAATATCATCAATGGCGGTGAACACGCAAACAATTCTGTAGATTTTCAAGAATATATGATCATGCCGATAGGGTTCGATAGATTCTCTGAAGGGCTCAGGGCTTCGGCTGAAGTTTACCATCATCTTAAAAAAATTATCGACGAGATGGGCGAGAGTACCGCGGTGGGAGATGAAGGCGGATTTGCACCGAATCTCAAAAGCAATGAAGAACCGATCCAGGTCATTATGCAGGCGATTGAAAAGGCAGGCTACAAGGCAGGAGAGCAAATTGCAATTGCACTGGATGTCGCAGCAAGCGAACTGGTCAACGAAGAGGGCAAATATGTGCTCAAGTCGGAAAACAGAGAGTTGACAAGCTCGGAACTTATCTCTTATTATGCGGACATGTGTGAAAAATATCCTATTGTGTCTATCGAAGACGGTTTAAGCGAAGATGACTGGGAAGGCTGGAAAGAGCTGACAGAAAGGCTTGGAAGCAAGGTACAATTGGTGGGGGATGATCTTTTTGTAACGAATGTGTCTATTTTGGCAGAGGGGGTAGAAAAAGGAATTGCCAATGCCATTTTAATCAAACCAAACCAAATCGGTACAGTTTCAGAAACAATGCAGACGGTTCGTCTTGCACAAAGAAGCGGCTATAGATGTGTGATGTCTCATCGTTCCGGAGAAAGCGAAGATACGTTTATCGCCGATTTTGCTGTAGCGCTCAATACCGGAGAGATCAAAACGGGTTCAACGGCACGAAGCGATAGAATCGCAAAGTACAACAGGCTTTTGGAGATAGAGGCGGAATTGGGACAGTTTGAGTATTTGGGCGGGTCTTTGTTCGTATAGCCAAAGGGAAAAGATGACAGATACACAAAAGGTTGAAGAGCTGGCCGGGTTGTCGTTGAAGACACTTTTGATTACAACAGTCGGTATTTTGCTTTTTGGGGTATATTTGGGTATATTGATTTATGGCGAAAATTCTCTCACTGTTTTAAATAGTTTAAAAGAAAAAAAGAAGGGGCTCCTAACGGAAGTAAAAATTTTGAAAACCGAAAATCAGAAGCTTCAAAAAGAGTATTTTGAACTAAAACAGTTAGAACCAAAGGAGTACGAATGAAACAATATCTCGCTGCGGCTGCAGTCTTGACAGCAATAATCGCAATTGCAGACACCAATCCTTTTAATGTGGAAGAGAATCTTCAAAAAATCGATCGTTCGGAATCTGTTTTGCTCAATAAGCTCCAACTTTTAATGCAACAAAAAAAATCTAAAGAACAAAGCGAAGCAAAAGAGGAAGTTTTTGTTGAATCTGTAAATGAAAAAAATGAAACTAAGGCTAAAGCAGTAATACAACTATCCTCAGAGTCTGCAATATCTGAAGAAAAATCACTCAACAAAACAGAAATTTCAAACTTCAAAGAGCAAGGGCCGCTGCAAATACCGGACAAGCAATCAAAAGCAGAAGAAAAAAAGATAGTACCAAACGAAGATAAAGAATTTTTGCATGACCTAAACAAAACAGGCCAACTAAATGCTCCGGCAATGCAGCCAGAAGATTTCAATCTCTCCAAAGAACAGTCAGAAGCCAAAGCAAAAGCCGATGAAGAGTATGCAGCAGCCCTACGGCAAGCCGATGAAGAGAGAGAACAAAAAAGTGTAGAGCAGACAACTGTATCGATGCTGCAATCTGAAGAGATTACCCTCTCCAAAGAACAGTCAGGAGCCAAAGAGAAGGCTGATACGGAGTATGAAGCAGCCACACGGCAAGCAGACGAAGAAAAACAACAAAAAAGTGAAGAGCAGACAACTGTATCGATGCTGCAATCTGAAGAGATTAACCTCTCCAAAGAACAGTCAGAAGCCAAAGAGAAGGCTGATACGGAGTATGAAGCAGCCATACGGCAAGCAGACGAAGAAAACTAAAATTTACTGTTTTGCCCATAAAAAGAACAGAGTCGTTTCCTAAAGATTTTTAATGAGAGGCAGTGCATTCAGAGGCGATCTCGTATCCTAAGTCTTTTAGCATCTTAATATCTTGATCGGGGGCCATGCCGGGCGTAGTCAGATAGTTTCCGATAACAATGGCGTTTGCGCCTGCTTCAAACATCTGATCTTCTTTCTTGCCAAAAAGAAGCTCCCTTCCCCCTGCTACCATAAGCATTTTTTCGTCTCCTAGCATAGCGCGTGCCGTTGAGATAACCTGAAGTGCTTCATTGTATTCGATATTGCGTGTTTTAATGGGAAGCGCGGGGTTTGGATGGTAAAAATTGAGAGGCACGGATGCCGGATCAAGAGAAGCGATGGCTTTAAGCAGATCATCTCTGTCCTCATCGTTCTCACCCATTCCGAAAATACCCCCGCTGCACAGCATCAAGCCTGCAGATTTGACATGGAGGCAAGTTTGATAACGCTCTTCCCACTCATGGGTTTGACAAATATACGGATAATAGCGTTTTGAAGTTTCGAGGTTATGGTTGTAGCTATCGATGCCGTGTTTTTTCAGGTATTGCAATTGTTCTACAGTGGCTGTGCCGTTGCATCCGATGAGGTTTAAACCCGGTACTTCGGCTTTGATTGCCTGTGCGGCACGTGCAACAAAGTCTACTTTTTTGTCATCCAGGCCTTTGCCTGCCGTAACCAGACAGTAACCCAACGCACCGTTAGTTTTGGCCTGTTTCGCTTCTTGCACGATCTGCTCGATGGGTTTATAATTGTAACGGAGGATATCCGCATGGTATCTGATGCTTTGGGTGCAAAATTTGCAGTCTTCTTTGCATGTGCCGCTTAGGATATTGTTGATGGCACATAAAAATATTTTTTTCACTTATTTGGCCTCTTCTTTATGTTTGCATTTAAAGCATTCGTAAATCTTTTTTCCTCTAACCGTTTTGATCCCCATCAGGTAGCCGCACTCGGGGCAGTGTTTGTCAACGGGTTCAAAATTGGCTATGAATTTGCATTGAGGATAATTGGTGCAGCCAAAAAACTTTCCTCTTCTGCCTTCTTTTTCCTGCAATGTTGCTCCGCATTCGGGGCAGGGCACCGAAAGTTCTTTTGGCGGCGTGAGAGGTTTTGTATTTTTACATTTGGGATAAGCAGAACAGGCAAGAAACTTCCCTTTTTTTGAATCTTTTATGACCATCGGCGCACCGCACTTGTCGCATTTTATGTCCGTTGTCTCAGGCTGCTGCGGCTGGGACCCGTCGGTATTTTTGGTATATTTGCATTTTGGAAAATTGCTGCAGGCGATGAACTCGCCATAGCGTCCTTTGCGCAAAAGCAATTCGGAATGGCACAATGGACATGTTTCGCCGGTCGGAACAGCAACTTTCAGGCTTTTGATCTGTTTTTTGCCGTCTTCTATTTTGTGCAGAAAGGGTGTATAAAATGCTTTTAAAACATATTGCCAATCTTTTTTGCCTTCGGCAATTTCATCAAGCACCTCTTCCATATCGGCAGTAAAGTGGCTATCTACGATTTCGGGGAAATGTTTTTCCAATATCTCCGTAACGGTAAAGGCGATTTCGGTAGGCAAAATACGTTTTTGGTCTATTTCTATATATTTTCTTGTTTGCAGGATCGTTACTGTCGGTGCATAGGTGCTTGGACGGCCGATCCCTAATGATTCGAGCTTTTTGATAAGGCTTGCCTCATTATAGCGCGCAGGCGGCTCTGTGAAATGTTGTTCGCTTTTGATCTCATCCAGACTGACAGGCTCTCCTTGCTTTAGCTCGGGAAGCAATTTGTCCTTTTCGGTATATCCGGTTACCTTGTAAAATCCGTCAAAGAGCAATTTTTTCCCGCTTGCTTTGAAAGTGCACTTGTCCCCTTTAAAAAGAATGCTTTGCGATTCAAGTTTGGCTTCCGCCATTTGGCAGGCAAGAAAACGATTGTAGATAAGACGATAGAGTTTTAATTCGTCGGGTGCAAGATAGTTTGCTGCGGTTTTGGGGTCGAATTCAACCATGGTGGGGCGGATCGCTTCGTGCGCTTCCTGGGCCGCCTTGGCTTTTGTTACATAGTTTTTGGGCTTTTCGGGCAGGTAGTCATTGCCATAATGTGCTTGAATGCGTTCCCTGGCCGCATCTACTGCTTCTTTTGCCAGGTTGAGGCTGTCTGTTCTCATGTAGGTGATAATCCCCATAACCCCTTTGTCTGTTTTGACCCCTTCATAGAGTTTTTGCGCTACCATCATCGTTTTTTTGGGCGAAAATCCCAACTGTGTAGAAGCAGTCTGCTGCAGCGTGGAAGTCATAAACGGCGGAGGTGTTTTGGTGCTTCTTTGGGTTTTTTCTATCGCCAGAACATAAAAAGATTCATTTTGGGCTGTATCAACGATCTCTTTGGCATCTGTTTCGTTTTTAATCGTCAGTTTTTCTATTTTCAGCCCATTGTATTCATAGATCGCAGCATCGATTTCTTTTTGAAATTTTGCATCAATGGTCCAGTACTCTTCGGGCTGAAATGCTTTGATTTCTCTTTCCCTGTCAATAACCAGCTTGAGCGTGGAGCTTTGCACTCTTCCTGCGCTCAATCCTTTCTGGATTTTGCTTGCAAGCAGGGGGGAGAGCTTATATCCTACAATACGGTCAAGCAGTCTTCTGGTTTGCTGGGCGTCTACGCTGTCCATATTGATTGTGCGGGGTGTTTGCAATGCGTGCGTAATGGCATTTTTTGTAATTTCGTGAAAAACGATACGCGGAAGCGTTTGAGGATCTTTTTCTATCGCTTTGGCGATATGATATCCGATCGCTTCGCCTTCGCGGTCCTCATCGGTTGCGATAAAGATGGTTTCGGCTTCTTTGGCCAATTTTTTTAACTCTTTTACCGTGGCACTCGCATCTCGCGGAATAGCGTATTTTGGGACAAGGTCACCTGTCTTTTCATCGATTTCGATGCCAAAAGTAGTTTTTGGCAAATCTCGTATATGCCCTTTGGAGGCGATGACTTTATATTCTTTGTTTAAAAAGTTTGTAATGGTGCGGGCTTTTGCAGGGGATTCTACTATAATTAAATTTTTCATCGATACTTACTTTAAATAAATAATTTTGATACCGGGTATGTTTGGTATCTTTTCTGTTTCCTTGATATTGTTTTGGGCTGCATTTTGTTGTGCGGCAAGAATTCCTTCGCATTGTAACACAAAGTAAGTAAAAATGGTAAAAATTTTTTATTTTGTGTTTGGAGCGTACAAATCAAAAAGCTGCTCCGATTTTAAATAAAAAAAGAAGTATAATATTTTTTATTTTAGCAGGCAAGCGGCACACCGTAAAATCGCTCAAAAGAAAGAATGTTGGGCCGGTTGCAAAGCGCCAAAAGGAATCGTATGCATAGAGTCTTTACTCCTTATAAAGGCTTTCTTGACATCTTAAAATATCTTGTAAGAAAACCGTCTGTGGTGGGGGCAGAGCACCCTTTTTTTCTTTGCCTTAAGCGCGAACTGGATGAACTTGGCATCAAAACAACGCTTTATGAGGGGCTTTTGGTAGCGCAGGGAAGCGATCCTCAGTGCGGTATGCTTTCGGCGCATATTGATCGGCACGGTTTGATTTGTACCGGCCCCAATGAATTTCAGTATGCGGCGTTTATGACGCAAAACCGAGCCGATTTAACAGGAGATTCTGTCTCCGAGCAGACTTATACTGCGATTCTTGAACGGTTTGTAAACCAATCCGTGCAGGCATATGAACCGTGGTCGGGCAGCTATATGGGCCTTGGAACAATCGAAAAAGCCTATATCTGCGAGCGCCGCAACAATCTTATTTTTGAAGTGAAGGGGCTTGAGTATCTTTTGCCCGGTACGCCGGTGGCTTATGTTGACGGCTTGTCCTACAAACAAGGGCTGATGTCTTCCCAAATGGACAATGTCATCAGTGCGGCAATGATCCTGTATCTTTACCGTGCCGGCTATCAGGGCACGGCTTTTTTTACCGCCCAGGAAGAATCAGGAAAGAGTTGGCGTTTCCTGCTTGAATGGTTTCGCCGATTTGATATCTCGACCGATAGACTTTTGGTGCTTGATACCAGCCCTTATCCGACCAGAGAGGATGCCGACAGGCAAGATGTCGTTTTGCGTACGCGTGATGCGAATGCCGTTTTTGCTTCTCCGCTGACCAAGGAGATCGAAGAGCGCTGCAAGCAGATGGAGATCGCATACAGCTATAAAGACCGCTATCTTGAAGAGCAGAACAGCAAACTGCTTGCAGAGGGCGGAGGGCCTTATTCGCTGGGAAGCACGGAGATGGGAAGGATCGCTTTCTCCAGCGGAGGGAAAATCCAAGGGACTACGCTGCAGCTGCCCACGACAGGCTACCATACGCCCAAAGAAACGGTTCGGGCAGATTCGGTTGCAAAAATGCTTAAACTGCTTGAGTCTATGTATGTAAAATAAACAAAACAAAACAGTTGGGTACAGTCTGATGCCGCCTGAATCTTGCAAATTCGTTATCATGTTTTGCAAATAATGGTGTACAATAATGCTTTATCTTACCAAGAAGGATTTTTAAGATGGAGAAGATTGTAGTGGGCAATATCGAGCGTGTTTCATTGCCTGATTTGGGTTTTTTTGATGTTGATGCAAAGATAGATACGGGGGCAGATTCATGCTCGATTCACTGCAATGAAATCAGAATAGACCAGGAAAATGAAACGGTTCATTTTAAATTGCTTGATAATTTTCATCCAGGCTACAATGAAAAAGAGATCGTAATGCCCATCTTTAGGATTAAGAGAGTCAAAAGCTCCAACGGAAAAGTGCAAGAGAGGGTTTTTATCAAAACCCATGTGATGTTAGGAGGGAAAGCCCATTTTACTTCGGTATCGCTTACCGATCGAAAAGAGATGAAATATCCCATGCTTATCGGACGCAAATTTCTTGCAAAAGGTTATCTTGTAGACGTATCTGTCAAATATCAAGCACATAATTAAGGATTAAACAAATGAAAATTTATATATTGTCTAGAAACGAATCGCTTTATTCAACTCAGAGTTTAATGGCGGCCGCCAAGAAAAGAGGGTGGGATGTAAGGGTGATCGATTATATGGAATGCACCATGGAGATCATGAAAAACGAGCTTAAGATTATCTATCACGGAGAAGAGCTTGAAGCACCCGATGCGATCATCCCGCGTATCGGTGCAAGCCGTACTTTTTTCGGTACCGCAATCGTGCGGCATTTTGAGATGATGAATGTCTTCAGTATTGCAGGTTCTCTTGCGATCAAGCGTTCTAGAGATAAGCTTCGAAGCCTCCAGATACTGTCCAATCGCGGTGTCGATATGCCAAAAACCGTTTTTGCTTCAAACAAATCCAATGCCAACGATGTTATCAAACTGATCGGAGGTACACCGCTGGTGCTGAAGATACTTGAGGGAACCCAAGGGGTGGGCGTGGTGCTTGCGGAGACAAAAAAAGCCGCCAAATCGGTACTGGATGCGTTTAACGGCATGAATGTCAATCTTTTGGTGCAGGAGTTTATCGAAGAGGCCGGGGGGGCGGATATCCGTGCCATTGTGATCGACGGTGAAGTGGTCGGCGCGATGAAACGGCAGGGGGCGGAAGGGGATTTCCGTTCCAACCTGCATCAGGGGGGCAGTGCAACCCTGTATAAGCTCTCCAGAAAAGAAAAAGCTACGGCTATCGCCGCGGCTAAAGCGATGGGATTGGGGGTGTGCGGGGTTGATATGATTCCTTCGAAGCGCGGCCCTTTGGTGATGGAGATCAACTCTTCGCCGGGCCTAGAGGGGATAGAAAAAGCTACCGGTATTGATATCGCGGGGAAAATCATGGATTATATCCAAAAAAACATTGCCCCTGATGAAACTCCTCCCCGCAAGCGAGGCGCAAGAGATAAAATCGGTGCCTAATTTTCTTTGGCGGCACTAAGCTGCCGCATTGTGTTTTATGTGTAACAAGGATTTAAGATAGTGAGAGTACTCTTTTTTTTAATTTTTTCTTTTTTTTGGCTTTGCGGCGCACCCATTGAGACAAAACTGCTCGATGCAAACAGCACAAAAGTTTATCCTGTCTATCTTTTGGCATTGGAAAAAGTACAAAACGAAGACAATGCGACCGTTCAGCTTCAAAAATCTCTTTTAACAAGACTTATAGAGCTGACCGCAAAAAGGGAACAAGACGATGTTGTCCTTTTGTCGCGCGCCGAAATCAAAAATTCCAAAGAGTATATTGAAGCATTTTACGAGTATGTAGAAAAATTTACGGAAGGTAAAAGCATCAAAAATGAGCTGAAGCAAAAAGAAGAAAAGATAAGCTATCTTAAAAATCAAATTTTTGCCAGCGACGACAATCAAAGCCTGGAAAGCAACCAAACCCTCCCCTCGGTGATGCAGCTTCAATACGCGTTTTACGTAAAATCCTACGAGAAACTTCAAGAGCGCCACAAGAAACTCAAAGAAGCAAAAGATGAAAACCTCAAGGTTCTGCTGGAACGTATCGGGTCTGTCGTTTTTGATAAAAAAGATATCCGCAAAATCACTGAAGAGACAAACAAAAAGCTTAAAGATCTGTATCTTGAACGCGAAGGGCTGGAGATCGAAAAAGAAAAGTTTAGCCTGCTGGGAGATGAAAAAGGGATCGGGCGATTGGAGCAAAAGATCAAACAGGTTTCAGAAGAGATCAATACCATCGCAGAAGGGATGATCCGCAAACACTTAAACGGCCTGTTTGCCGCGCTGAAAGAAAAAGATCAAAATGTTTTTGCCCTCAAAGAGGAGATCAAGAATTATATGGTCTCCATGACCCCTGCAAAACAGCGTTCCTATGCAAATATGCTCGATGCGACGGATAAGCTGATCTCAGAAAGGATAGGCACCACAAAAGTGCTTGCCGTTCAAACCAAAGAGGGAGTTGTGCTCCTCGGCAAAGATATTTTGGAAAAACTCCGCTATCCGTTGTTTAGCGTAAACAAAAAACAGATCAGCACGTTGGATCTTGTGCTGGCGTTATGTATCTTTTTGTTCGGCCTTTTTCTTGCCTCTTTGTACCGTCGGTATATCAAAAGAATCGGCCAAAAATTTAAAAACCTTTCGCTTTCAAACCAAGTGATTTTGAGCAATGTCGGCTCTTATTTTATCATTGCTGTTTCATTTTTTGTGATGCTTGATACGATCGGGCTTGATTTGAGTTCGTTTGCGGTGATTGCAGGGGCGCTTTCTGTGGGGATCGGATTTGGTTTGCAAAATATCATTGCAAACTTTATTTCCGGTGTCATCCTTTTTTTTGAAAAAAGCATTAAAATCGGCGATTTTCTGCAAATAAGCGACACATTGAGCGGACGGGTTACGGATATCCGTATGCGATCGATCATTATCCGCACCAATGACAACAGGGATGTTATCGTTCCCAACCAGACTTTCATCCAAGAACAGGTGATCAATTGGACGCTCAGTGATGATATCAGGCGTATGCATGTGCCTTTCGGTGTTGCGTACGGCAGCGACATCGACAAAGTCAAAACCGTCATTTTGGATGCGCTGGAAAAAAGCGATATAGAATACATCCGCTATGATAAAGAAAAACAGCCCCAAGTCGTCATGAAAGCGATGAGTGCAAGCAGCGTTGATTTTGAGCTTCGGGTGTGGGTACACGGGGATAATACGGTCAAACCTTCCGGGACGATGGATACTTTTTTGGTGTTGCTCTATAAAACGCTGTATGCACACCGCATCGAAATCCCCTTTCCTCAGCTCGATGTGCATATTCACAAGATCATAAAAGAAAAACTTGAAACCGTCAAGAAAGAAAATTGATGTCTGATTATACGCTTTTGGTTCACCTTTTTGCTTCCGTGGGGCTTTTGCTTTTCGGGATGCTTTATCTTGAGGCTCGCATCAAAGAGAGTGTCGGGCGCTCTTTTGGAGTATGGGTCAAGCGCGCGACGCAGACACATCTGCGTTCTTTATTGTTAGGCGTTGGCGCCACATCGCTTTTTCAGAGCTCCTCAATAGTCTCGCTGATGTCGCTTTCTTTGATCGGCGCGGGAATGATCTCTTTGGAAAATGCGATTGCGATTATTTTCGGGTCCAATATCGGATCCACAACTACCTCCTGGATCATTGCGCTTGTGGGCTTTAAGCTTGATGTGAAATTGCTCGCTTACGGTATGATAGGCATCGGCGGTGTTGGAGGGGTGATGGCCGAAGAGTCCAGCCGTTGGCGCAATATCTTCGGTGCGGTTGTAGGGTTTGGACTGATCTTTTTGGGACTGGAAGGGATGAAAGAGAGCGCTTCTGTTTTTTCCAAATCTTTTGACGTCACGCAGTATGGCCATCTCAATGTGTATCTGTTTTCGCTCGCAGGTATCGTGCTCACTGCGATCATCCAGTCAAGTGCGGCTTCCGTTGTGATCATGCAAAGCATGCTGTTTGCGCATATGGTGAGTTTTGAAATGGCAGCAGCATTTGTGATAGGCGCCAATATCGGAACGACCGTAACGGTAATGCTTGGCTCCGTCGGAGGGGCATCTGACAAAAAACGTACGGCCCTGGCCCATCTCTTTTTCAACCTCTCGACAGGGGCGGTTGCGCTTATGCTGCTGTGGCCGCTTGTGTGGCTCATTGATGTTGTCGGCATTTCGCAAGATCCGGTCGTAAAAATCGCACTATTTCATACGCTGTTTAATTTTTTAGGTGTTTTGCTGTGGTATCCGTTTATCGGATTGCTTGAAAAAGGATTGATGTATTTTTTCAAAAAAAAGAAGCACTACGTGACGCGCTATATCCATAACGTATCGGTGGAATTAACAGATGTAGCGGTCGTTGCGCTTAAAAAAGAGGTGGAGTATCTGACGCACAAGATCGAAGATTTTGCGCTTTTAGCCGTCAATATCCCACCCGCCAAAGCGCTAAGCGGCCAAATGGCCATAGAAAAGCTTTTGGAGCATTATAAAGACCGTCCCGATATACGATATGACAAGCTTTATGAAAATATCCGATTGCTTGAAGGAGAAATATTTGATTTTGCAATGGTGCTTTCTGCAAAAAATACGGATAAAGCCTATCAAGAACAGATACAAAAAATCATCAGAGCAGTAACCTATCTTGCTACCGCTGCAAAGTCTATCAAAGACATGCTGCATGATTTTGAGTTTCTTTACGATACGCAGACGGCAGAAGAGCAGCAGTTTTACAAAAACCTCCGCTATCAGATACTCAAGACGGTTTTGCTTTTTCATGCGGCAAAAAACGGCGATAAAGCAGCGATAACGGAGATAGAGATGCAATACCGCAAGATCACCGAATCGTATAAAAACAGTATCGCTGTGCTCTCAGACATCATCAAAAACAGAAGCATCTCCAAAGAGGTGAATACCATTGCCGTTAATGATATGCATTTGAGCAAAAGTTTTACCAAATCGTTGAGAAATTTCATCGATTTGATGCATAACGGCAACACACAAAACAACAATGCCCAGCCGGCATCCGAGGCGTTGAAATCTTGATGGTTTTTGATGGGCAAAGCAGCCGCGGTTTGATGAAAGCGTTGACGGTACAAAAGGCTGAGGTACGATAGATGTGTGCGATCTTCGGCATAGTGGGCAAATATGATCCAAACGAAGCAAAGCAGGCATTTGATACACTTGCGCACCGCGGCATAGACGAGAGCAGAACCATCCAAAAACCTCGCCTGTTTTTGGGCGTTCACCGGTTGGCAATCACCGATATCCATACCCCTTCCCTCCAGCCCATAGAAGAAGACGGTATATTTTTTTTGATGAACGGCGAGATTTACAATTACCAAGCAGTTGCGCAGCAGCTGGACATGGCAGGCCAAAATGATACCCGGGTGGCTTTTAGCGCCTATAAAAAGTGGGGCGATGCGTTTGTCGAGCATTTACGGGGCATGTTTGCCATCGCCATCATAGAAAAAGAGCGGGTGAAACTGTTTCGCGATCCTTTCGGCAAAAAACCGCTTTACTATGCCCAAGATAACGAACGGGTGATTTTTGCCAGTGAGCTTAAAGCGATCTTTTCATTGAAACCTTTACGATTTGACAGGGATGCAATCTTGCACTATCTCTCTTTCCAGTCGCCCATCGCTCCGCATACATTTGATAAGGAAAGCAGGCAGGCCGAGGCTGGCAGCAGGGTGTGTATTGAGGTCAAAACCGCTGCCCTTGAGACAAAAAGATATTTTTCCCCTCTGGCTTCCCCCGTTGTTTTGGATGATGAAACAGCGGCGATCGAGGCGATCAGGAAAAAGCTTTTAGAATCCGTGGCGCTTCGGATGCCCTCAGAACTTGCGTGCGGTGCGCTGCTTTCGGGCGGGCTGGACTCCTCTTTGATCGCGGCGATGGCCTCTTCGCACCAAAAGGTCTCTACGTTCAGCATCGGTTATGAAGGGTATGCGCAGTATGACGAAAGGCCCTATGCAGCCCAAGTGGCGGCACATATCGGCTCAGTCCACCGCGAGATAAGTTTTGGCAAAGAGGATTTTTTACAAAGCATCGATGAGGCCATAGCGATACTCGATGAGCCCCTTGCAGACCCTGCGATGCTGCCGCTGTACCATTTGATGAAAAAGATACAAACAGCAGGGGTAAAGGTGGTATTGACCGGGGACGGGAGCGATGAGCTTTTCTTGGGATACAAACCCTATCAAGAGTATTTGGACCTGGAACAGGCCAAAGCGCTCAAATACAAAAACTGGCTTCGCAACTATTTTAAGTCCCACTATTCGGATAACAAAGAGTGGGAGTGGTACAAACGCATTTTTGAAGGCAGCACGCTGTTTCGCTCCAGTGCAGAAGTGTTTACCGACTTGCAGCAAAACCGGCTGCTTCGCATGAATGTGCGCGATAACACCTCTTTAAAAGCCCTTGCGCCGTACCAAGAAGAGTTTGAAGCAAGCGGACGCACTTCGCCGGCGGACTGGTACAGTTTTTTGGATCTCAAGATACAGCTGGGCGAGGTGTATCTGCGTAAACTTGACCGTATGAGCATGGCGCACAGCGTAGAGGCCAGAAGCCCTTTTTTGGATCAAGAGCTCATCAAGGCGGTGTTTGCCTGCGATCCGCAGCTTCGTTTGCGCCAAATGCCAAAAGGGTGGATCAAAACCATCGCAAAACCCTATCTTCCCGCTTCGATCATAGAACGGAAGAAAAAAGGGTTCAGCTATCCTTTTATGGAGTGGCTTCAAGAGACGGGGGAGCTGCAGTGCATCCAAAGGGTGCAGCAAAAAAGGAAACTGTTTCATGAGGAGAAATTGCAATTTTTACTCAAACAGGGAGAGCAAGGCATGTTCAAGCAGCATCTTTTTTCGCTTTATATGCTGTGCAAATGGATGGAAAAGAATCTTTAACGCCAAAGGAGCATGCCGCTTTGGCATGCGGCACGGATTTAGTCTTTTTTGAGGATCCGCGGCAGTGTGATGCCCGTTTGGCTTTGGTATTTCCCTTTTCTGTCGCGGTAGGTGGTTTCGCACGGTTCGTCCCCTTGGAAGAAAAGCACCTGTGCGATCCCTTCGTTGGCATAGATTTTTGCAGGAAGGGGGGTGGTGTTGGAGATCTCTATCGTGATATGCCCTTCAAACCCCGGTTCAAAAGGGGTGACGTTGACGATGATGCCGCATCTGGCATAGGTGCTTTTGCCCAGGCAGACGGCCAACGTGTCGCTTGGCATTTTAAAATACTCTATCGTCCTTGCCAATGCAAAAGAGTTCGGAGGTACGATGCAGACATCCCCTTTGAAATCAACGACGTTGTTTTGATGAAAGTCTTTGGGATCAACGACTTGTGCATTGATATTGGTAAAGATCTTAAATTCATCGCTCACGCGGATATCGTATCCATACGAGCTCAGCCCGTAGCTGACGACTCCTTCTCCTATCAGCCCTTCGCAAAAAGGGGTGATCATCTCTTCGTTGAGTGATTTTTCGCGTATCCATTTATCAGATTTTAGTCCCATTGTTTTCCTTATTGTCGTATGATCTGCACATCCGCAGCGGTTTTCATCTTTTCAAAATAATCCCTGATCGCTTTTTCCTGCTGCTGCTCTTTCCATTTTGCGATCACCGCGTTTTTGGCGCTCTCAAAAGGCATCGGCGCTTGTCCTTTTTTGGAAAGTACCTTAAAGACCACATATCTGTCTCCGGCATTGAAAGGACGGGAGAAGGCGCCGTTTTTTGTCTGTGAGAGCATCGCAAGGAGCATCGGGTTGAGCTCGCTGCTCTCTTTGGTCACTGTGCGGCTTTGGATGCCTTGCGTGTTGCGCGTCTGCAAAAAGTCCCCCATCGCCTCTTTGGAGTCGCTTGAATACTCGATCATGCTGATCTGAGAGGGCACCACGAATTCGTTTTTGTGGTTGTTGTAAAAAATTTTCAATTCATCGTCGCCGGGCTGGGGGATGGAGGTAACGATATGCTCTTTGAAAAATTTCTCTTTTTTCATCGCCTCTTGGATGCTGCTTCTGTAACGCGTCCACGGCGTGCCCCGCTCCTGGAGGATCTGCTGCATCTGCTCTACGGAGATGTTGTTTTGGGCCGCGATCTGGGCTATCTTGGCGTCAACTTCGTCATCGGTGACGGCGATGTTTTTCATCGCCGCTTTTTGCAGCCTGTCCAGGATGAGAAGGTCGACGGCTTTTTCTTTGGAAAGGTTCATCTGCTGCTGCACCGCGCGTATCTCGGCGGTCGTAACCGGCTCCCCTTCGACGACCAATGCCACTGCATCGACCATTTTTGCATGTGCAAATGTCATAAAAGCGATAAGTAAAAGTGCTGAAAGTTTATACATGGGTATCTTCCGTTTGATTGATTTGAAAAATTATAACATAATCGCCTATGAATATGCTTTTGAGCGGCAACGAGGCAAACGATATCGGTACGGGGCATAGCTTTATGCAGGAGAGTTTGCTATAATACCTCCACATATAAAAAAGTGTAAACAAAGGCAAACCGATACGTTGAAAGCAAAGCTCAAATCCCTTAAAAACCATCAAGGCTTTATGAAGTATGCCAAGAATACCTCATGGCTTTTTGCCGAAAAGATCTTGCGCATGGTTGTGGGGCTTTTTGTCGGCGTATGGGTGGCTAGGTACTTGGGGCCTGAGCAAGTTTTGAATTTTTTAAAAAAATCATTTTAGATTGCATTTGGGCAGAGACCCGCAAAGATAAGAAATTTCGTGAAAGCGGAAGTCGTTTATTTTAAATATGATAAAATATCACCGATTAAATTAGACAAGTTGAACTTAGTGAAAAAAAATAGCTATATACTTCACCTACTCTCTTCATATGCTCAAATGAGTATATCAATAGTGATACCATTACTTTTAATGCCATATATGCTTTTAAAACTAGGAAGTGAAATTTATGGCTTGTGGATTCTTCTTAGCTCTGTGATTGCTTATTTTAGTCTTTCAAATTTTGGTTTTAATACCACATTATTGAAAGAACTTAGCCAAGCGGGGAAGGAAGAGTATTATAATCGTTATATTAATACTACGCTTGTATTTTTTTTATGTATATCGTTGCTTGTATTTTTTATTTTTTTGTTACTCGTTTTAAATATAGATAATCTTTTTTTAATTGATGTTAAAATAAAAAATATAGCCCAGATTACTTTTGCAATTCTTTATTTTGTGTTTTTGGTTAATTTTCTATTTGGCATATTTGGTACTCTTTTATTTTCTAAAGGTTTATTGCATATTAAAAATTATATAAGCATAATCCAATCAATCTTTATTTCATTTTTTACATTTTTTGTTTTATTTAAAGGGTATTCGATAGTTGCAATTTCATTGGTCAATTTACTTTTTAGCATGATATTTTCATTGGTTGTCTTGTATTATGCTAAAAAACATATCAATTTTGAAATATCAGCAAGTCATTTTGATATACATATTTTAAAAGATATGATTCGTCCAAGTTTTCACTATTTCCTCATTAGTATTTCAGTTATTGTCGTTTTTTATACGGATAATATAATCATCTCATCATTTATCGGTTTAAGTTCCGTAGCTATTTATTCATTAGGATATAAACTAGTAGATGTGTCACAGAGAATATTGTTTAAACTAGTTGATATAATTGTTCCAGATATAGCCCTGCTTTATGGTGAAAAAAATTACCGAAATATTTTAGAATTACACAATAAAGTCATGTTTTACACGCTTTTATTAGCTCTCTTTGGATATGCTTTTTTATTCTTTTTCGGTATAGATATTTTAAATATTTGGATTGGTAAAAAATATTCACTAGATGAAACAATATTTAGAGTATTTATATTTTTCGCATTTTCTCATACATGGGTACATGTAAGCGGAATGTTTATTGCTGCTATGGGGATACATAAAAAAAATGCTTATATGTCGTTGGTAGAAGCATTTTTAAATATAGTTTTATCTTTGATACTTTTAAAATATTATGGTTTATTGGGGGTTGCTTTGGGAACGCTTTTTGCAGGATTATTAACTAGTTCCTGGTTTGTCCCTTATTGGTTTTATAAGCATATTTACCAAAAAATTAATGAAGAATATGTCAATGGGTAATCCCTTAATATCCGTAATAATGCCGGTTTATAATGGTGAAAAATATTTAAGAGACGCCATTGATAGCATCTTAAATCAAACTTTTACAGATTTTGAGTTTATTATTTTGAATGATGGTTCAACAGACAGGACAGAAGAAATTATTTTATCGTATGATGATCCTCGAATACGGTACATAAAAAATGAAATTAATCTTGATATATCTGAAACCATGAATAAGGGAATTAGATATGCCAAAGGTAAATATATAGCTCGTATGGATGCCGATGATATAAGTTTACCAGAACGATTTGAAAGACAAATAGCTATTTTTAATAGTTTTACAATGATTCAGGTTGTTTTTTCAACGGTACAATTGATAAACCAAGAAGGCAATATGATTGAAAATTGGAAGGATGATATCAATTGTATTAGTCAAGAAGAGATATATACTTTGTTACCTAAGAAAAATTGTCTAGCGAATCCAACTGTAATGATGATGACTGATATCATCAGAAACTATTCATACAATCGCAGGAGCAAACATTCTGAAGATTATAATCTTTGGTTGAGGATGATGTCGGATGGAATTTCTTTTTATAAAATAAAAGAGCCTTTATTGAAATATCGTATTCATGACAACTCAGTAACTCAAATGAGCAATAAGGAGAGAGCTGGTTCATATAAAAAAAATATCTTGGCAAAAGTTCATTTTGTATTAGAAAAAATTAGAAAATTCTCCTTTAATTTTTTTGACATCAAAGTTTTGAAATATTTGTTATTAGATATTTTTTCTTTTTTGAAGATTTTTTTTAAGGATTTAACAAAAAGTTTTTTTATTACATTAGGAAAACTTTTTTATTTTTTTTATCCAAAAAAACTAAAAAGCAATATAATTGTTTTTTTCCCACGTTACCATATGGGAGGAGCAGAAAAAGTACATGGGGATATTTTAGAAGCGATAGCAGAGATGAAACCCATTGTCATTATTTGTAATAAATCAAATGATGATCTTTTTAAAAATAAATTTAAGAGGCATGCATTAGAAATGATAGATGCTTCTTGGTTGTCAACTAATAGAATCATCAGAAATTTGATGCTGGGGTATCTGGGTTCGATTATTAATAATGGTGATTCTAGGGTTACTTTATTTGGTTGTTATTGTTCTTTTTTTTATGATTTATTACCTTGTTTGAAAAAAGAAAAGTATTATGCAATTGATCTTATTCATGCCTTTAGTCCTGGATACAAATATCCAGCAGAAATATATACTTTGCCCTATTTGCCGTATTTGTCCAAAAGAGTTGTGATTAATCCCCAAGTCTATCAAGATTTTAAAAAATTATATAAACAAGAAAATATAGATCCTCAAGAGCTAAAAAAAATTGAAATTATTGAAAATGGAGTTTGTGTTCCAACAAGCCTCAATAACAAAAATATGCAAAAATTTAATATACTTTATGTTGGAAGATGTAGCCCAGAGAAAAGAGTATATCTTATCGGAAGGATTGCATATAAATGTCATCAATTGGGGTTACCTGTAGAATTTACGCTCATTGGACCAAATAAAGAATGTATTGAAAAAAAATACGAAGACTATTGTCGTTTTGTTGGAAAAGTAGAAAATCTTAAACAATATTATAATGAGTCTCATATTATTCTTATCACGTCAGAATATGAAGGTTTCCCAATGGTCATTATGGAAGCTATGACGTATGGTATAGTTCCAATTGCTACAAATGTAGGTGGTATCGGACATCATATTAAAAATGGAAGGAATGGCTTTCTTATTGATGAAAAGGATGAGAAGAAAATAGTTTCGCAATTTGTCAATGACATTCAAAATCTAATAGATGAGGATCTGTTCAAAAAGATGTCTCATAATGTTTTTGAATATAGTAAAAATAATTTCTCTAACGTAAATTTCGAAAGTAAATATCAAAAACTTTTTTCTACTTATGTAAAAAATAAACAAGAAAGTATAAGATGAAAACACCTTTAGTATCAGTATTGATCCCACTCTATAATGCAGAGAAATATCTATCTGAATGTTTGGATTCGGTTATCGCTCAAACATATAAAAATATAGAGATTATTATAGTAAATGACGGCTCAACGGACAATAGCCTGGATATAGCAGAAAGATATGCAAAACGATACAGCTATATAAAAGTATATTCTCAGGAAAATAGTGGTGCAGCTTCAGCGAGAAACAAAGCTTTTACATTATCTAGTGGCAAGTATATACAATATTTTGATGCAGATGATATTTTCCACCCAGAAAAAATAGCTTCTCAAATTGAAGCTCTGAGACAATATGATTTTCATTCCTTGATTGTGGCAACCGGTAAATGGGCAAGGTTTTATGGCTCTATAGAGGGAGTTATGCTTAAGCCCCAAACAACCTACAAGAGCTATAATCAGCCATTGCTGTTTTTGCAAGAAGCATGGGCAAATTCTCATTATATGATAGGACAGTCCTGGCTTATTTCAAGAAAAATGAAAGAACTGGCAGGTGAATGGGATACAAAGATTTCTGTTGTGGATGATGGAGTTTTTTTTGCTCGTGTAGCCTATAATGCAGAGAAGATCGTGTATGTACCAGAAAGCATTGTTTATTGGCGACAGGACAATATAAATAGTTTATCGAAAAATATAAGCAGAAAAGGCATGGAATCCCATTTCACGGCTTGTAAAAGTTATCTTGATTTGGTGAAGAAAGATATTGATTTTCCCGGACTCAAATATGCTTTAGCGACGGAATACTCTAAATTTATTTTTCGTGCCTATCCTGCTTATATGGATTTGGTCAAAGAAGCAGAAAAAATTTTAAATCACTTAGGCTATGATAAACCTTTGCCTATACCGACAAGAAAATTCCGTTTATCTGAAAAATTGATAGGTTTTTACCCTTCTGCCAGAATATTTGGAATGAAGGATAAATTTATGAAAAGACTTCGTGGAAGAAAAGGCTGATAGTGTGGATATTGATTTCGTAATCCTTTGGGTGGATGGAACGGATCCGGAGTGGATTGAAGAATATAATAGATTTTCAAATGATAATGGTCAAAAAATCAATGTTTTTTATAGAGATTGGGATAATTTACACTATATTTTCCGTGCTTTTGAAGTTTTTACGCCATGGGTGAGACAAATACATTTGGTGACATGGGGTCATTTGCCTGAATGGTTAAATGTGGATCATCCCAAATTAAATATCGTCAAACATGAAGATTTTTTGGATAAAGCAAACTCGCCAGTTTTTAATTCAAATGCAATAGAGCCGAGTATTTATAAGATAAATGGTCTTTCTGAGCATTTTGTACTATTTAATGATGATTCCTTTTTAACTAAGAAGCTTTCTCCGGAGAGATTTTTTCAAAATGGTTTGCCAGTCGATGCATTCGTTATGAATGCACTCTCTTCTTCATCTGGTGTAGGACATTTTGTTTTAAATAATCTGGAGATACTCAATAGGCATTTTGATAAAAAAACAGCTATGAGAAAAAATCTTTCAAAATGGTTCCATATTGCATATGGGAAAGAACTGTTAAGATCACTTTTTCTGCTTCCTTGGCCAAGGTTCACAGGATTTGTGGACCATCATCAGCCACAGCCTTTTTTAAAGGCTATTTTTAAAGAGGTGTGGGATAAAGAAAAAGAAATCTTGGAACAGACTTCGGCTTCAAGATTTCGAAATTGCAACGATATCAATCAATATCTATTTCGTTATTGGCAACTCATTAAAGGAAATTTTGTACCGATCTCTATGAAAGATACGCTATATGTGACCTTGGATATGGATGAGCTTCGCTCCGGAAATGTTAGCCGTCTTATTACATCCAAAAAATACTCGATGATCTGTCTAAACGATGGAGAGAGCATCCAAACAGAGGAAGAATTTGAAGAAGCAAAAATAATCATCAAAGGTGCATTGGAAACAATACTCCCTGAGAAATCAACTTTTGAGGTGTAAATAAATGAAAATAGCCTACCTGGTACCATATATTGCACAAAGCGGCCCTGTTAATGTGGCGAAATATTTGTGCAGCGAGCTGCAAAGAGACCATGATGTGGATGTTTTTTATTTTAAAGATATCAAACTGACAGAATTTCCTGTCGGAACGAAGCGAATCGGTTTTTTTGAAAAAATAGATTTTGATGCTTACGATATCATCCATTCTCATGGGGTTGTTCCAGATGCCTATGTTTGGTGGCATTGCAGATCGATCCATAAGGCAAAGACCGTCACTACACTTCATAATTATGTCAAAGAAGATTTTAAATATGCTTATAACCCCATTAAAGCATTTCTGTTGGAAAAGGTTTGGAATATCGTAACTTCAAAACATGATCAGATTGTCACGTTGTCAAAAGATGCGGTAAAGTATTACCAAAAATTTTGGAAAAACAAAAAGTTGGATTACGTCTATAACGGTATCCCGTCAGCGGTTGATATGCCGGTACATGAAAAACAATTTGGCAAAGACAAATTGATCAAGATAGGCGCCATCGGGTCTGGTGATATTACAAAAAGAAAAGGGTTCGACCAGGTAGTACAAGCTTTGAAACACTTAAAAAACTATTCTTTTTACATAGCCGGGACAGGACAGCAGGTTGAATATTTAAAACAATTATCCAAAGAGTGCAATGTTGAGGAGAGGGTTCATCTCATAGGTTTTCAAAAGAACATTTCGTTGTTTATCGATGGGATGGACCTCTTTGTGGTTCCGTCGCGCTCTGAAGGTTTTTCTTTGGCACTGCAGGAGATAGCAAGGCAAAAAAAACCGGTTGTATGTTCGAAAATTCCTATTTTTCAAGAACTGTTTAGCAGTGATGAGGTTATATACTTTGAATTGGAAAATATCAATGATCTTTGTTCAGCGATAGAAACGATCAATCGGGGAAAAGAGCGTTATGGCGAAAAGATATTTCAAAAATTCCATAGCGCATATACCTCCGAGGTGATGGCAAATCATTATCTTATGCTTTATCATAAAATCATTAAAGACGGCAGCAAATGACCATCGCTTACCTAATGCAGGTTCATAAAAACAGCGAGCAGATCAAATCGCTGATCTCTTGTCTGCTGAACGATCGGAAGCACCATTGCTTTGTTCATGTGGATCAAAAGAGTGAGGATTTGTATCAAACGCTACGGAAAATATATGCTCATCACGAACAGGTTCATATCATCGAGGATAGAGTGGCCGTCAATTGGAGCGGTTTTTCCCAGGTTCAAGCATCCTTGGCGCTGATGCAAAGCGTATTGAAATGCAACATCGTATTTGATCGGATCCAGCTGATGTCGGGAGAAGATTTTCCCATAAAAGACGACAACTACATCTGTGCATTTTTGAAACAACACAGAAATAAAGAATTTATGGCCCATGAAGCGATAGGACGATATAGATGGAGATTGAAGCAATACAATGTTTTTACAGAGTATCAGAATAATCGTACGTTTTTGATCCGTCTCGTTCAAAGAGTATTGCGGGAGATACAGAATTTGTGGCATGAACGCCGTACTTTGGAGCATTTGTCGCTCTATAAAGGGTCGTCTTGGTTCAATATCTCGATCGAAGCAATGGAGTATATGTTAAACTATATTGATATTCATAAAGACTTTTTAGATCAATTCAACTATACTGTCTGTGCGGATGAACACTTTTTTCAGATCATCTTGTTAAATTCCGTGTTTAAAAAAAATGTGGTCAATCATAATTTATATTATATAGAGTGGGATAAGGGCAAGAATAGCCCGAACTATCTTTCCAAACAAACACTTCAACAGCTTAACCGTGTGCCAGATAGTCTTTTTGCGCGTAAGGTTAATGAAGATTTGACGTTGGAATTATCACGAGCATGCAGGTAAAAGATGAAATTTTCAGTTCTCATATCCGTATATCATAAAGAAAAGCCCGATTTTTTGGATCAGGCATTAAGCAGCATAGAAAATCAAACGCTGAAAGCCGACGAGATCGTTCTGGTTAAAGACGGCCCTTTGACAAATGAACTTGATGAGGTCATAAAGAAGCATCAACTTGTTTCACACGTGCCATATACTATTGTAGTGTTGGACAAAAATGTCGGATTGGGTACAGCTTTAAATAAAGGATTGGAGCGATGTCAATACGAGTGGGTTGCCCGTATGGACAGCGATGACATTGCTCTGCCTGAGAGATTTGAGAAGCAGATTTCCTTTTTGGAAAGCCATCCAGAAGTTGATATACTTGGTTCATCGATTTTAGAGTTTGATACCGATACCAAAATGTCTATAGGAGAGAGAAGGCTTCCTCTGAAACATGATCAAATTATGCAGTATGCAAAACTTCGAAACCCTCTCAATCATATGACAGTCATGTTCCGAAAAAGTGCGATAGAAAGTGTGGGAAACTATCTGCCGATGAACGGATTTGAAGATTATTATTTGTGGGTTCGTTTATTGCAAAGAGGATTTCGGTTTGCCAATTTGGATGAGGTGCTGGTAAAGGCCAGGGCAGGGGATGAGATGATCTTGCGCAGACATGGTTGGAGTTATGTCAAAAATGAGTGGCGATTTGTACAATGTGTAAAAAATCTGGGGTTTTTATCATTTTTGGAATACATAAGATACTTGGCAACAAGAATCCCATTGAGGCTTTTACCGCCTTTCATATTGAAAAAAATGTATAATATTTTAAGAAAAAATTAAAGGATATTAAGCGAATGGGAAATGAAAACAAAGTAAGTTCAAAAATATTGCTTGTATATATGATAATGGCCTATGCCTTCAGTTTTTTGATCCGTATGATATGGGTATGGCAGTTCCAGGACAACCCAAGCTTTTACTGGAACGATCAGCTTATGATCAACACCAACGACGGGTACTTTTTCGCTGCCGGAGCGCAGCAGGCGTTATGGGATATGCATCAGAGCAACCCGCGGATTCCTGATATGTCAGGGTTTGGGCTGGTATTTTTTACTGCTCTTTTTGCCAAGATCACCCCGTTTAGTTTTGAGACGATCATACTTTATCTGCCGGCTGTGGTCTCAAGCTTGGTAGTGATCCCCATCATCCTGGCTGCTAGGCTTTTTAACCGGACGCTATGGGGGTTTTTTGCAGCGCTGCTGGGAGCTGTGACGGTAAGCTATTATAATCGTACGATGATCGGGTACTATGATACCGATATGTTCTCGACGATGGCTCCGATGTTTATCCTTTTTTTCTTGATGAAAAGCACGATCGATTTTGACCTGAAGTCGGCGCTTTATGCGGCATTGGCTATCTCAGTTTATCCTTTCTTGTATGACCAGGGGCTTTCGGTCGTGTATGCGATGGGCATGATGTATGCGCTCTATATGATCTTTTATCATCGCAATGAAAATACAACCTATCTTTCATTGATCTTGGTATTTGTTTCGCTTTTGCCTTTTCCTTTGGCGGCGCCTTTTAACTATATGGTGAAAATTGCAGTGGTGGCAGGGCTCTATGTTGTATTGCAGCGGGTATCGTTGGAGCAAAAAAAATGGATGCTTATAGCGGGGATTTTGTTTGTGCTCTTTTTGGTTTTCGGCAATGTGTTTGGGATCATATTTTCCAAAGTGGCCAATTATCTCTCCACGGGGACAAAAACCGAAGGGCTGCATTTTTACTCCGTTGTGCAAACGATAAGGGAGGCAGGGCAGATCCCTTTTGCCGTATTTGCCCAGCGTATTTCCGGCTCACAGCTTGGTTTGGTTCTGGCACTCATCGGGTACATCGTGCTTGTACTGCGCCACAGAGTGTTTATACTGGCGCTGCCGCTGGTGGGGATCGGGATGTTTGCTCTCTTTGGGGGGTTGCGGTTTACGGTATACGCGGTACCTATGGCTGCAATGTCGGCAGTGTATCTTTTTTTTGTGATCGGAGATTTTTTTAAAGACAAAAAACTTAGGTACGGTTTTGCCGCATTGGCAACCGCTGCGATGCTTTACCCCAATATCGCCCATATTGTCGACTACAAAGTGCCTACCGTGCTCAATAAGGCCGAAGTCGAAGATCTTGCAAAGCTTGATGCGATAGCAGATACGAAAGACTATACGCTGGCGTGGTGGGATTACGGCTATCCGATCTGGTTTTACTCCGATACCAATACGCTCATAGACGGCGGAAAGCATCAGAATGACAATTTTATCATTTCCAAGATATTGCAGACCTCTTCGCCGGATCTGGCAGCCAATTTAAGCCGCTTGGCGGTGGAAACGTACGTCAGCTCAAAGTATGCCGAAGCGGCCGATACCATGTTTAAAAACAAACAAAAAGACCAGCTGGATCCCAATGTGCTTTTGGCTGAGCTCGAAGACTCCGCATACAAACTTCCTGCCAAAACAAGGGAGATCTACCTTTATCTTCCCTACAGGATGATGAGCATTTTTCCTACCGTCATGCTCTTTGGCAACCTGGACCTGACAACAGGGAAGCCCGAAAGAGAGGTGGTTTTTTATCCTACGCGGGCAGTTAAAAATGATAACGGGAAAGTAATCTTTGCAAACGGTATCCGGTTTGATGCCCAAAAAGGCGAACTTCTTTTGGGAACGGAAACAAGAGAAGTCAAGCAGTTTATCGTCACGCAAAATACCAACGAAGGGGAGGTAAAACTGCAATCTCAGAACTATCATGCAGACGCAGAGCATGTAGTGATCTATATGCAAAGCTACGGGCAGTTTGTGATCATGGACTCTCAAACCTTTGAATCTGTTTATGTGCAGATGTTCATACTGGGCAAATATGATCCTGCTTTCTTTGAACCGGTCGTTGCTTCGCCGTATAGCAGGATCTATAAACTGAAAAAATAGCTATTTGGCATATGCTGCTGTTTCTTTTTTGCGTAGCGTATGATACAAAAATACATAGCACGAGATAAAAAGCAAAACCGTTGCAGCATTGGCCATTGAGTTGTGTGCATAGAGGGCCGGCAGGAGTATAAACGGTGAACAGCCAAGCACAATAAAGACTGCTGTTTTTGGGTTGTTTTGCGTAATGTGCCGATAGATGAGCATGTGCAGGTGGTAGGCATCCGGCTGCAAAGGAGAATGGCCTGCACGGCTCTTTCTGTAAATAGAAAAGAGTACTTCCCAAACGGGATAGATAAGAACGGCAAGGATATACCATGGGCTAACATGCGTAGAATGGCCGGCCAGAAAAATACCTATAAGCGCCACGATAAATCCTAGCATATAAGCACCCCCGTCACCCAAGAAGATTTTGCCTTTTGGAAAATTGACTACAAAAAATCCGATTACCGCAGCAGCAACGATCATAATAATATGCAATAGTTCATCTTCCCCCACATTCTGTGAAGTGATCCCAAAAGAGAGCAATATCAGCAGTGTAATTCCGGATGCAAGGCCGTTAAAGCCGTCAATGATATTGACAGCATTCATTAACCCCACAATACTAAAAATGCTAAAGAGTACTGCAAGCCAGTACGGTAGGTAAATGCCCATCCCAAGATAGCTGACGACCGAATGTGTTAAAAATACGCCGGCTGCTCCTGCGATAAGCTGGAGCACAAGTCGTGTTTTAGGTTTGATGGAGCGATGAAAATCTTCGAAGATTCCGCTAAAAAAAGCAAGCAGCAAAGAAAATATGATCTTCCATCCAAGCGGTGTTGCTGCAAGAAAAAGAATGCCTGTCAAGATACCGATGCCCCCCGATCTTGGGGTGGCGGAAGTATGAAATTTTTGAGGTTCGTTTGTTTTGTGCCGGTCGATAAAAAAATTATATCTATGAGAAAGGCGGATGACTAAAAACTGCATTGTCCATGAGAGAAAGAAAACACCGATATAAACCCATTTGCTCTCAAACATCGTGCTTGCCTTTTGTTTTGGATGCATTTTAGCATAAAAGCTTAAGGGTATCAAGCAAGCAAAATAAAAGAGAATTTGCAAGAGAAGTTTGGCTAAAATATTTAAGAATGAAAAACAGGAGGAGTAAATGTTTGCAAAGATAGTGTTAGGAGTATTGGTATGCTTTTGTACGTCAATGTTTGGGATGAGCCTCAAAGAGCTTAACAGCGCCTCCAAAGAAGCGCTGATGGCGATCAAAGGGATCGGTGAAGTGAAAGCAGATGCCATCATCGCCGAGCGCGGCAAAGAAAAGTTCAAATCTTTTGAAGATCTTCAAAGAGTCAAAGGCATCGGTCCGAAAACGGCTGAAAATATTCAAAACGATGTCAAATCAAAAAGTGCCCAAGAAGAGGAGTGACAATCTGCTTTAACCACAACTTCGCTACAATGTGATTATTTTATTTATTGAGGCATGATTATGGTTGTAACACGTTTTGCTCCTTCCCCTACAGGGTATCTTCATATCGGCGGCCTTCGTACGGCGCTGTTTTCCTGGCTTTATGCCAAACATACGGGCGGTACTTTCAGGTTGCGTATCGAAGACACCGATATGGCGCGCAACAGCGAAGAGGCGCTGGAGGCGATCATCCAGGCGTTTGAATGGGTAGGGATGAGTTATGAGGGCGAAGTGGTCTATCAGTCAAAGCGGTTGGATATCTATAAAAAGTATATCGATTATCTTTTGGCAGAAGGCAAAGCCTATCGATGCTATATGAGCAAAGAAGAGCTTGACGCGCTGAGAGAAGAGCAGACGGCAAGAAAAGAGCGGCCAAGATATGACGGCAGATACCGCGATTTTACAGGTACGCCGCCTCAGGACGTTGAGCCGGTGATCCGCATCAAAGCGCCCCAGAGCGGGACGATAGAGTTTACCGACGGCGTCAAAGGCGAGATCAGCATTGCAGCAAGCGAAGTGGATGATTTTATCATCGCCAGAAGCGACGGCACACCGACCTATAATTTTGTCGTGGCGGTAGATGATGCTTTGATGGGGCTCACGGATGTGATCAGGGGAGATGACCATTTGTACAATACCCCTAAGCAGATCGTAGTCTATAAAGCGCTGGGGTTTAAGATACCAAACTTCTACCATGTGGCGATGATCAACAACGAACAAGGCAAAAAGCTTTCCAAACGAGACGGGGCAACGGATGTGATGGAGTATAAGGCGCTGGGGTATCTGCCTGAAGCACTGCTTAACTTTTTGGTGCGTCTTGGGTGGAGCTACAAAGACCAGGAGATATTCAGCCTCGAAGAGATGATAGCGCTGTTTGACCCCAAAGATCTTAACAAAAGCGCTTCAAACTACAATCTGGACAAGCTTTTGTGGCTCAATGCGCACTACATCAAAAATATGCCAAATGCAAAATTGGCTGCATTGCTTAAAGAGTACGGCGTACATATCGAAGGGCACGACAAAGTTGAGCTGCTGCTTGATGCGACCAAGGAGCGGGGGAAAACGCTTGTAGAGCTTGCAAATCAGATCCGCCTAATCTTGACTTCTCCTCAAAGCTATGAAGAAAAAGACGTAAAAAAAGCATTCAAAGAAGACACAAAAGAGATTTTGGAAGATTTTATGCATTTGCTTCAAACTTGGCATGCACCGCTTCATTTGCCTGTTGATTACCATGCGGTGATGCAAAAGCTGACAGAAGAGAAGCAAATAGGTTTCGGTAAGATAGGCATGCCGCTCCGTGTGAGCCTGCTGGGTTCGATGACGGGCGCGGGGATGGATGAGATCATGGCGATTTTGGGTACAGAAGAGACGATCGGGCGTATTCAAAAGGCGATAGCGGCTCTTTGTTGATATAAGAGCACCGCTTTCGCGCAGAGCGAAAAAGCAAACGGTTATTTGATTTTTTTGCTTTGTTTTAAAAAAAGTTTTAAAGATCTGTTCTCTTTTTCTTCCATTTTATAGTAGATGTGCTCAAGGTACCACAACAGCTGTGCAGGGGTGATGCCCCGTTTTTTGGCCTCTTGTTTTAAAATGTATTGGGGGATTTTTATTTTCGTGCGGGCAAACCTTTTGGCGAGTTTTTTGATCGCTTTGCCGTGTTGATTGTAGCATAGCCGCCCAAAAACAAAAGGAAGTCCCGTTTTTTGATACCACGCTTCTGCCAAATCTACGGCAGTATCCTCCTCAAAGTAGCGCTTGAGGGCGGCATCCCCGATGATCACCCTTCCTTTGATATGCAAAAGCCTGGCAAGCGCGTTGGATGTTGCAGAGGCCGGATCTTTGGCAGGGGGTTCGGGCAAGACAAGGACGCTGTAGACTTTTTTGCATGCGATGATGCCTAGCTGTGTGCATTTGAATTTTTGGGATGCAATGCTGGAGATAAATCCGGCATCTACCTCTTTTCGCTTAAGCAAGGCGTTGATCTTGGAGGGAACGGCACGTTTGTACCTGAAGCCCATTTTAGCTGAGCTGTGTTTAAGATGACGTTTTAAAAAAAGCTGAAAAGGCAAAAGGTTAAGATAGGAGATCGAACCAAAACGCACGGTACCCCCTTTTTAAGCGTAATTATAGCAAACAACTTTTATAATCAATCTAATTTTAATGAAGAGAAAGCAATGATAACAGTAGAATTTTTAGGGCCTATAGGAAAGGCGCCTATACAGATAGAGGCAAAGACATTGGCTGATGTTTCTGCCAAACTCAAAGAAGATGCGGCCTTGAAAGAATGGCTGGATAAATGCGCCGTAGCAGTCAATGATACAATGGTAAGCGATCTTTCGGCTCCTTTGAACGAAGGAGACAGGGTCTCGATCTTGCCGCCGGTATGCGGAGGATAAAGAATGGAGCTCTATCACGGTCCTTTAGATGTTAAAAGCATATTTAACCGGTGGCTGGATGAACATGCTGCATCCAATTATGGGGCATTTATCCCGTTTGTGGGGATCATACGGGAAGAAGACGATATCGAAGCGCTGAGTTTTGATATTTATGAGCCGATACTTCAAAAATGGTTTGATGCATGGCAGGAAAAAGCGATGCAGCGCGGCGCAATCGTTAAAATGGCACACGCGATCGGTGATGTTCCGGTACATACTTCTTCGTATGTCTCTGCAGTCTTTTCTCCAAAGCGCCGTGTGGCGCTTGAGCTGATAGAGGAATTTGTAGAGGATTTTAAAGCCAATGCGCCGATTTGGAAATATGATGTCAAAAAAGGCAAACGCATTTATGCCGGAGACAGAAGCACGCCTATGGAAGGGGCCGGGCTTTTGAAGTAAGAGTTAAGAGTGAGGAGTGATGAGTGGCGGTTTGCATTGTGTGGCAATGCTTTTATTTTATAAAAGTTTTACGAAAGTAAAACCTGCCAAAATTTTTAATTTTTAATTCTTCATTATTAATTTGAAAAAGGAACTTTTTAGCATGTTGCATTTTGATGAATCGATAAAAATGTTGAAAGATCTGAAGATCGATCATTATAAAACCAAAAAACTTTATTTGATGGATGCTTTGGGATATGTGCTTGCACAGGATATCATTGCAGATCATAATTCGCCGGAGTTTCCTACATCCGCAATGGACGGATATGCCCTCAAGCATGAAGATATGGCGACTAGAAGATTGAAAATAGGCAGTATCAATCCCGCAGGCAGTGCTCTTAAAGAAGAGGTACATCACGGCAGCTGCATCAAAACGTTTACGGGTTCATTGATGCCAAAAGGTGCCGATACACTCATTCCTATCGAGAACGTAAGCGTAGAGGGCGATGAGATTGTGATCAAACAAACCGTTCCCAAGGGTTTTTCCGTTCGTGAAGTCGGAGAGAACTATGCACAGGGGCAGCTGCTTATCCCCAAAGGTACCAAGATCGGTTTTGTTGAAATCGGAGTGATGGCAAGTTTAAATATCATCTCTGTACTCGTATACGAAAAACCGACGGTAGCGATTTTATCTACCGGAAGCGAACTGCTTGAACTGGGCCAGATGCAAACCAATCATGCGCAAATTAGAAGTTCAAACAATTATATTCTTGAAGCGCTGGTGAAAAAATATGACGGAATTGCTATGCAGCTGGGGTGCATCAGAGACGACAAGCAAAGCATTACGGTTGCGTTGGCCGAAGCGATCAAAAAAAGCGATATCGTAGTAACAACCGGCGGCGTGAGCGTAGGGGATTTTGATTTTGTTAAAGAGGTGATCAGAGAACTTGGCTGCGAAGTGGTCTTTAAAGGGGTGCGCATCAAGCCCGGCCAACACATTATGGTGGCACGCAAAGGGGACAAGTTTATCGTCGGGCTTCCGGGATTTGCCTATTCTTCCACTGTGACGGCATTGCTCTATGTGGTGCCGCTCATTGAAAAATTGCAGCAAGGAAAAAGTTCGCTTCGTCTGGTAAAGGCGACATTGTCCCAGCCTTTTGTCAAAAGGGCTAAAAAAGCCGAGTTTACCGCCTGCAATATCGCACTTGAGGACGGGACGTACCGGGTTGATTTTGACCGGAAAAAAGTAGGCACTTCGGCGATTTTGACCAATATGCTGGGCTCCACGGCGCTAGTGTTTACTTCCGAAGAGGATAGCTCCAAAGCAGCAGGGGAACAGGTTGAGGTGTTGCTTTTAGATTAGTTTGCCGTAGATCTTCAAAAACAGCGCAAGTTGCGCGGCTGTTTTACATCCGCAATTGATTGCTTCATTCAACACATCTCTATTTTTTTTAAAATCCATAGCGTATCCTTTGTTCTCTTTTATGTCATATTGTAAATATAAAACGATAAAATATAAAAAAGTATTTCAAATTGTCATTTTTTAATAAAAATATTGTATGATTAAATACAAATAATGCATAAAGGAGTAAATATGTTGGGGTTAAGCGATATTATTGAAAAATTAAAAGATGTGATCTCTGAGAGCAAACAAAACAAAAAAGTTTTCGACAAAGATGTGGCCATAGCGCTGAATATCCCGCAGGCAACTTTTGCTACAATGAAAAAAAGAAATTCCATTCCCTATAAAGAGATACTGGAGTTTTGTGCCTTAAAAAAGATTTCGGTCAATTGGCTTTTTTTTGATCAGGCAGTCGATATGCTCAAAGAAGAAACGGACAGATTTTTTCAGGTGCGCTATTTTTCCGATATTCGTGCCAGTGCCGGAGGGGGGGCAGAAGTTTTCGGAGAGGAGTGCGAGATGCTCAATATTGACAAAACCATTATGGATGCGGTGCTTGGTTTTGGCGTATCGAAAAAAATAGAAGCCATTCATGTTCAGGGCGAGTCTATGGAGCCGACTTTGCAAGACGGCTCTATCGTGTTTGTAGACAGAGAACAGGCCGATATCAACAAAGAGGGTATTTTTGTTGCCTCTACGACAGCGGGCCTTTTCATCAAGCGCATACGCCAAAAAGCAGACGGCAGGATCGAGCTTATTTCCGATAACAAAGCATATTCTTCGGAAGTATTGGCTCCCGATGAGGTGCAAATCGTAGGAAAAGTGGTAGGGAACATAGAAAGTTTATAAAGCTAAAACGGCTATATGCCGATCTGTAGGACGGTTGGGCGGTTTTGGTGTGTCAGCGACGGAAGCGGCCCATTTTTGGAGGCGCAAACAATTCATCTATGCCAAGAAAGGAGTATGCTGCACCGTTATGGAAAATAATGATCTACAAAATGCATTGCAGGAATATATAAAGCTGCTTAAAGAGTCATCGTATTTTGAAGCGCACGAAGTACTGGAGGAAGCATGGCATCCGCTCAGAAAGGCCGGCCATCCGCTAAAAGATCTAGTGAAAGGACTCATTAACGGCGCAATTTGTTTTGAGCATCTCAAGCGCAATCGAAAAAATGCAGCCCTTAAGGCAAAAAAGGTGATCACTGCTTATGAACGCCATAAAGCGACGGTTTTTTGTGAAATTGAACATTGTGAACTTTTTCAAGAAGCATGCGGCATGATTGAAAAATTAAAAACCCGATATCAAGAAGTTTTTTGAGACGGGTTAGTGTAAGAGATTTGCATACCAAAAAGCGTGCAAAAAGCATCTATTTTTTAAATCGATATCCCAGTGTTTCAAGCTCAAGTCGAAGTTTTTCTTGAACTTCTCCTTGAAATTCCAAAGCATTTTCTTTGATAGTCCCTCCGCATCCGAGCTTTTTTTTAAGCGTTTTGAGCAATGTTTCAAGCCTTTCTTTTTCCAGGCAGAAAGGTTTTACGATCGTAACGGTTTTGCCTCTTCTTTTCTCTTTTGCAAAATGGAGCTGGTGTTTGCCGGGCTCTTTGATGTCTATAACGGCATGTGCAGAGTTGCTTTGTTTGTTGTCGCTTTGCCATCCGTCATCGAATTTTGCACCCATTTCAAATAAGTTTTTTTTCATGCTTTGCCTTAGCGGTAGTTTGTATCAAAAAGTATACCCGGTATTACCGTTAGAAAAAGCAGTACGACTATGATTTTGTACAGTGTCTTTTCCTCAGGCAATCGCATCGGCTATCCTATGGTATAGAGGATCTCGGTTTTATTTTTTTTGGTTTGAATCTCCTGGAGAGCCAATCCTTCTATCGGAAGCTTGGTAAAGTCTTCCAATGATTCAACGCCTGCTTTTGCAGCTTCCCTCAAAGCGATCCCCCTATACGCTTTTGCCCAGTGGCTGACAACCTTGCCCTCTTTGATAAATTTAAGAGTGGTGTAGGCCTTTTGAGGAGTATAGAATTTATCGTAAAACCCCGCACGCAGATCAAGAACCTCTTCCTCTTGCAGAAAGTTTTCCATCAGTGCCGTACTGTGCTCTTGATAAAATTTTTCAGGCCGGATGTCTCCTATGGCAGAACCTTGCTTCAGTTTGTACTCCGGGATGAAATCATCGGCCTTGATAGGGCCCAAAAGGTTGGAGAAAAGTATCACATGCGTATCAATATAGCACTGCGCTTTTGGATTTAAGTGCAGATAATCAAGATATTCAAAAGCAGTGCCGCTATAACGTTCTATGGCTTTCATGGCAGGCTCATGGATGATATCTTTGAGATGTGAAAGTATATCGCTTTCTTTTTTGAGTCCGAACAGAGCGGAAAGCTCTGCCAAATCGCGTTTTTGGAGGATATTCATATAGCGGTGAAGCAGTGTGTTTCTGCCGGGCAAAAGGGATTCAAAAAGCAATGTTTCAAGATGGAATGATTGTGTTCCGCCTGATCTTTTGGTTTCGCTTGGAGAAAATAGTATCTTCATCTATAGCTCTTTTTGGGTATAGTTTGGGTAGAGGCTATTTTATACAAATTAGTTAAAAAAAAGAAATTTCTACCATTTTTTTAAAAACTCTTGACATTTGGACTATTTTTTCCTATAATTGCACTCCATTTTTAGTCAGGTTGACTTCAAATGACGGTGCTGGTGTAGCTCAGTTGGCTAGAGCAGCTGATTTGTAATCAGCAGGTCGGGGGTTCGAGTCCCTTCACCAGCTCCATGAATATAATTATCAGTGTTTGACCAGTAATCAAAACAACATTTTAGTGGTGAGTTACTCAAGCGGCCAACGAGGGCAGACTGTAAATCTGCTGACTATGTCTTCGGAGGTTCGAATCCTCCACTCACCACCATGTTAAGTTGCATAAAATGACGCGGGAGTAGCTCAGTTGGCTAGAGCGTCAGCCTTCCAAGCTGAGGGTCGCGGGTTCGANNTTCGAGTCCCGTCTCCCGCTCCATAAACTGGGAGCTGTGTGAATTATGTGCTTGACTGACAAAAACTTCACATCAAAAGCTTTCCATAAAATGATTATTTCAAAGCAAATACAGACAATCGGTTGTTTTTTGTATTGGCAAATAAAGATATAGAGCAATGCCCAGATGGCTCAGTGGCAGAGCACTTCCTTGGTAAGGAAGAGGTCGGCGGTTCAATCCCGCTTCTGGGCTCCATCTTTAGAGATATGGACAAAAGTGTTACCGGGCGGTAATAGTTTTGTCCATATGGGTATGAGGCATAAGAAAAAACTGGTATAATACCAACTTTAAAACATTTACGCTAGGAGAAAAGCATGGCTAAAGCAAAATTCGAACGAACCAAACCGCATGTTAATATCGGTACTATTGGTCACGTTGACCACGGCAAAACTACTTTGACAGCTGCAATTACAGCGGTTCTTGCAACTAAAAACAACTCTGCATTTATGGATTATGATCAAATTGACAATGCTCCGGAAGAAAGAGAAAGAGGGATTACGATCGCTACATCTCACGTAGAGTACGAAACAGATAACAGACACTATGCGCACGTTGACTGTCCAGGTCACGCCGACTATGTAAAAAACATGATTACCGGTGCTGCTCAAATGGATGGTGCAATTCTTGTTATTGCTGCGACTGACGGGCCAATGGCTCAAACAAGAGAGCACATCCTTCTTTCTAAGCAAGTAGGTGTACCATATATCGTTGTATTCTTGAACAAAGAAGACCAACTGGACGAAGAAGACAAAGAAGAGATGCTTGAACTAGTTGAAATGGAAGTAAGAGAACTTCTTTCAGAGTATGATTTCCCGGGAGATGAGACTCCGATTATTTCCGGTTCTGCATATCAGGCGCTAGAAGAAGCAAAAGCAGGTAACCTTGGACCATGGTCTGAAAAAATCTTTGCATTGATGGATGCAGTAGACAGCTATATTCCAGAGCCTGTAAGAGATGTTGATCAGCCTTTCTTGATGCCGATCGAAGATATCTTTACAATCCAAGGTCGTGGTACAGTTGTAACCGGTAAAATCGACAGAGGACAAGTTTGCGTAGGAAATGAAATTGAAATCGTAGGTATTAAAGATACTCAAAAAACAACGGTAACCGGCGTTGAAATGTTCCGTAAAGAGATGGAATGTGGACAAGCAGGTGATAACTGCGGTGTTCTTCTTAGAGGTATCGGTAAAGAGAACGTACAAAGAGGTATGGTTCTTTGTAAGCCGGGTTCGATTACACCACATACAAAATTTGAAGCAGAAGTATACGTACTTACTAAAGAGGAAGGTGGTAGACACACTCCATTCTTTAATAACTACAGACCACAGTTCTATGTTCGTACAACAGACGTAACGGGTTCAATTGAACTTCAAGAAGGTACTGAAATGGTTATGCCGGGAGACAACGTTAAAGTTAACGTTTCATTGATTGCTCCTGTAGCGCTTGAAGACGGTACTAGATTTGCGATCCGTGAAGGCGGTAGAACTGTTGGTGCAGGTGTTGTTACTAAGGTAATTGCATAATTATTTTGCAAGAAGATTTTCTTCTTGCAATAATTATATAGGGAGATGACATATGAGAGAAACAGTTCATTTAGGTTGTGAGAAGTGTACAAGAAGAAATTATCACACAACTAAAAACAAAAAAACAACAACAGAAAAGCTTGCACTTAAAAAATATTGCAAATTTTGTAAAGAGCATACGATTCATAAAGAAATGAAGCTATAATAGCTTCATTTTGATTTTAATTTTAGGCCAATAGCTCCAATGGTAGAGCATCGGTCTCCAAAACCGAGTGTTGGGGGTTCGAGTCCCTCTTGGCCTGCCAGAAAAAAGGTAATACGAATGGGAAAAATTTCAACATTTATTGCTCACGCAAAAAGCGAAATTCACAAAGTTATATTTCCAACAAAAGTACAAGTAAGACAAGCATTTTTAGCAGTTGTTCTCGTAGTAACTGTCATATCAATATTTTTAGCCTTGGTTGACCTAGCGATGTCATCCATCGTATCATCAGTTTTATAGGATAAAAGATGGCTTATCAGTGGTATGCAATCCAGACATATGCAGGCAGTGAACGCGCTGTAAAAAGGGCAATTGAGCAGCTTGTAAAAGATTACGGCATCGAGGAAAAACTAGAAAGAGTAGTGGTACCGACAGAAGAAGTAATCGAAGTAAAAAACGGCGTGAAAAAAATAACGGAAAGATCTTTATATTCAGGGTATGCTTTTGCACATATAGACCTGGATACTGACCTTTGGCATAAAATCCAAAGTTTACCAAAAGTATCTAGATTTATCGGTGAACAAAAAACGCCAACTCCTCTTAGTGAAGCAGATATCAAACTTATTTTGGAAAAAATGGAGAAAAAAAGTGCTCCAAGGCCAAAGGTTGATTTTGAAGCAGGCGAAATGGTACGTATCATTGACGGACCGTTTGCAAACTTTACTGGAATGGTTGAAGAATATGATCTTGATCACGGTAAATTGAGATTGAATGTCTCTATTTTTGGTAGAAACACACCTGTGGAAATACTTTATACACAAGTAGAAAAAATTATTTAATTTAAAGAATCTGATTGCGCTGTCAAAAAGATTTAAATCAAAAAAAGGAAGTAAAAGATGGCAAAAAAAATAGCTGCAAAATTTAAGCTTATGATCCCTGCTGGGGCAGCAAATCCATCACCGCCCGTAGGTCCTGCATGCGGTCAGCGCGGTGTAAACATTATGGAGTTTTGTAAAGCTTTCAACGAAAGAACAAAAGATAAAGCCGGGTTTAAAATACCGGTAGAAGTGACTGTATATTCGGATAAAAGTTTTACTTTTGTTACTAAACAGCCGCCGGCGAGCGATCTTATAAAAATGGCTGCAAATATTAAAAAAGGTACAGACAATCCGCTTTTGAATAAAGTCGGAACGATCACTAAAGCAAAACTTGAAGAGATTGTTGATCAGAAAATTGCCGATCTCAATACAAATGATAGAGAGATGGCAGCAAAAATTATAGCCGGTTCATGCAGAAGCATGGGTGTGGAAATCGTAGACTAAAATTTAAAAAAATCATAACCACATAGATTTAAAAATGTGGGAGCAAAAAGCGGAGAGTATTATGGCAAAAAAAATAAGCAAAAGAAAAGAAGCACTACTTAAAAAAGTAGATACAACAAAAGTATATAGCGTAAACGAAGCAATGGATACGCTAAAAGATTTGAAATCAGCAAAATTTGATGAAACGGTCGAAGTAGCATTGAACCTAAATGTTGATCCACGGCATGCTGATCAAATGGTAAGAGGATCTGTAGTTCTTCCTCACGGAACCGGGAAAACAGTAAGGGTCGCAGTATTTGCAAAAGGTGCAAAAGCGGATGAAGCAGCTGCAGCAGGCGCTGATATCGTGGGATCAGATGATCTTATTGAACAAATTCAAGCAGGAAATATCAATTTCGATATGGTTATTTCAACGCCTGACATGATGGGTGTTCTTGGAAAAGTAGCGAGAGTACTTGGGCCAAAAGGCCTTATGCCTAACCCTAAAACGGGAACAGTGACAATGGATGTAGCTAAAGCGGTTGAAAATGCCAAAGGCGGCCAAGTAAACTTTAGAGTAGATAAAAAAGGAAACATCCATGCCGGCATCGGTAAAATCAGTTTTGATGAAAATAAACTGAAAGAAAATTTTAGAACATTTGTAGAAAGCATCAATAAAGCAAAACCGGCAGCGGCAAAAGGAAAATATATTACCAACGCGGCTGTTTCATTGACAATGAGTCCCTCTATCAAGCTGGATGCAGCAGAAGTGATGGAAATTAAATAATTTAATCCTTGAGTGATTTTCACTATATTTATCTTGGGCTGAAGAAAATAGGGGCGAAAGCTTAATAGGTCTATCTGAAAAGATAGACGGGTTGTTTACAACACCCTATTAGAGGTCGAAAGGAGAAGAGATGACAAGAACCGAAAAAGAGCAGTTGGTTGCACAAATGACAGCCGAGTTTAAAAATGCTGGCGCAATCGTTGTATGTGATTATAAAGGTTTGGGTGTTAAAGATCTTGAAACAGTCAGAAATTTTGCAAGAAATGAAGACTTGAAAGTCAAGGTCGTTAAAAACAAACTTGCTGCGATTGCATTGAAAAATGCAGGCTGTGAAGCAATTGATTTTAAAGACACCAACCTTGTAATCTGGGGTGAAGAACAAATCACACCATGTAAGATTGCGGATAAAGCAGCCACAGAGTTCAAAGATAAGTTCATGATCAAAACCGGGTTAATTGCCGGAGAGGTAGCAAGTCTAAGCACCATTAATGCCATGGCTAAACTTCCTTCAAGAGATGAACTTCTTGGTATGTTGCTTAATGTTTGGAACGGTCCGGCAAGAAGCATTGCAATCGGGCTTCAGGCGTTGGCAGCAAAAAAAGCGGAAGAAGCTTAATGTGGTGAGGGCCTAAGGCTCTTTTAGAATTTTAAACTAAAAAAAATAGTAAAGGTATAACGATGGCAATCACAAAAGAAGATGTAATTGAATTTATCTCAAACATGTCAGTTCTTGAGCTTTCTGAGCTTGTAAAAGAATTTGAAGAAAAATTTGGTGTATCTGCACAAGCAACTGTTGTAGCAAGTGCAGGTGCAGTAGCAGTAGAAGCAGTAGAAGAAAAAACTGAATTTGATGTAATTCTTAAAGATGCTGGTGCTAAAAAAATCAACGTTATTAAAGTAGTAAGAGCGGTTACCGGTCTTGGGCTTAAAGAAGCGAAAGATGCAACTGAAAACACACCTACTACTCTTAAAGAAGGTATCAGCAAAGACGAAGCTGAAAAAATCAAAAAAGAGCTTGAAGAAGCCGGCGCTGTTTGCGAACTTAAATAAGATCTATTCAGCTGTATTGATTGCCAAATCAATGCAGCTGAAACCCTCTGGCGGATATAGTGATAAACTATTCGGAGACATTTCATACCCTCATGCTAATAGTTTTTTTGTATGTCCATACATATACATTAAACAAACTACAAAAAATCAAAACCAAAACAAGGCTAGCCTATGTTAAATTCTTTACATTCTGGTAACAGACTTCGCGTCGATTTTTCAAAAACTCCAAGAAAAATTGAAATTCCAAATCTGCTTCAATTGCAGCAAAAAAGCTATGAAGATTTTTTGATGCTCGGAGAAAAAGATAGAAAGAATTCTACTTTAGAAAAAGTATTTAGAGCCTCTTTTCCTATTCATGATCAGCAAAACAGATTGACACTGACCTATAAAAATTCAGAAATCATTAAACCGAGATATACCGTACGTGAATGTATGGAGAGAGGGTTGACCTACTCTGTTTCACTGAAAATGAATATCGCATTGACGATTTGGAACAGAGATGAAAAAACCGGAGAAAAACTTGATCCCAAAGAGATTAAAGAGCAAGCGGTTTTTGTTCGTGATATTCCATTGATGACGGACCGTACGTCATTTATCGTAAATGGCGTTGAAAGGGTTATCGTCAATCAGCTGCACCGTTCTCCGGGCGTTATTTTTAAAGAAGAAGAGGGTGCGGGTACGGCAATACATAAACTGCTTTATTCTGCACAGATTATTCCTGACCGCGGTTCATGGCTTTATTTTGAATATGATGCCAAAGATATCCTTTATGCCAGAATCAATAAAAGAAGAAAAATTCCGGTAACGATACTCTTTAGAGCGCTTGATTACTCAAAAGAGGATATTATCAAACTTTTTTATCCGACAAAAGAGATCATCATCAAAGACAATCGTTTCCTTGTCAAATTTGATGCGGAAGATTTTGAAGGAAGAGCTGAATATGACATTAAAGACATTAACGGAAATATTATTGTCAATGCAGGAAAAAGACTCACCAGAAAAAAATCACAAAAACTTATAGAGGATGGTTTGCAGTGGATTGAATATCCGCTTGAACTGTTAATGGAGAGACATCTTGCGACGCCGGTGATAGACCAAGAGAGCGGGGAAGTACTTTATGACGTCGTGACTCCTTTGGATGAGGGGAAACTTAAAAAGATGATTGATCAAGGCATTGAGAAGATTCATATTGTAAACGATCTTGCAGAAGGTACAGATGCTTCGATTATTAATGCATTTATTGCAGACAATGAAAGTTTGAGACTTTTGAAACAAACGGAAAACATTGATGACGAAAATGTGCTTGCGGCGATTCGTATTTATAAGGTGATGAGACCCGGAGAACCGGTTACGCCTGAAGCAGCGAAAGCATTTTTGCATCAGCTTTTCTTTGATCCTGAAAGATATGATCTTACTGAAGTCGGCCGTATGAAAATGAATCATAAATTAGGGCTTGATACGCCTGAGTATATCACTGTTTTGACAGCAGAAGATCTTATCCATACGGTGAAATATCTCATTAAAGTAAAAAACGGCCAAGGGCATATCGACGATAGAGATCATTTGGGGAACAGAAGGATTAGAGCAATCGGCGAACTTTTGGGCAATGAGCTGCATAGCGGGCTTGTAAAGATGCAAAAAGCCATTAAAGACAAAATGACTACCATCTCAGGCTCATTGGATGAATTGATGCCTCATGATCTTGTCAATTCAAAAATGATTACCAATACGATTTTGGAATTTTTCTCAAGCGGCCAGCTTTCACAATATATGGATCAAACCAATCCGCTCTCGGAAGTAACGCATAAAAGAAGGCTTTCTGCACTTGGGGAAGGCGGCTTGGTTAAGGAAAGAGCAGGATTTGAAGTGAGGGATGTTCACCCGACGCATTACGGGCGTATCTGTCCGATAGAGACACCCGAAGGGCAGAATATCGGCCTTATCAATACGTTGGCAACCTATGCAAAAGTAAATGAACACGGCTTCATAGAAGCGCCGTACAAAGTGGTAAAAAACAGACAGGTCACGGATGAAATTATTTATATCACCGCAACACAGGAAGAAGACAAGTGTATCGCGCCTGCTTCGACAAAAGTGGATGAAAATGGGCATATCGTCGAAGAATTGATTGAAACAAGACTGAACGGAAACATTGAGTTGAATGATTCATCCAGAGTGGATTTGATAGACGTTTCTCCGTTGATGATCTCCGGCTCGGCGGCGGCATTGATCCCGTTTTTGGAACATGACGATGCAAACCGTGCCCTTATGGGATCAAACATGCAGCGTCAAGCCGTTCCTTTGCTTAAAACAGAAGCGCCGATGGTGGGCACAGGTATGGAAGCGATTATCAGCCGCGATGCATGGGAGTGTGTAAAGGCAAGACGCGCGGGGATAGTAGAAAAAGTAGACGGTAAAAATATTTATATTATGGGAGAGGATGAGAGCGGTGTATTTATAGACCATTATCCTCTTGAAAAAAATATGAGAACCAACCAAAACACAACATTTACCCAAAGGCCTATCGTTAAGACGGGAGACAAGGTTGATGCAAATCAAATTATTGCCGATGGCGCGAATATGGAACAGGGCGAGCTGGCTATCGGTAAAAATATTCTTGTAGCATTTATGCCATGGAACGGATACAATTACGAAGATGCGATTATCGTTTCTGAGAGGCTTATCCGCGAAGATGCCTTTACCTCTGTACATATTTATGAAAAAGAGGTAGAGGCCAGAGAGTTAAAACACGGTACAGAAGAGATTACACGCGATATCCCCAATATCAGAGAGGATGAATTGCTTCATCTTGATGAAAGCGGTATCGTCAAGATAGGAACTTATGTGAAACCGGGCATGATTCTTGTGGGCAAAGTAAGCCCGAAAGGTGAGATCAAGCCGACACCCGAAGAGAGGCTTTTGAGAGCTATTTTTGGCGAAAAAGCAGGGCATGTTGTGAATAAATCACTCTATTGTCCTGCTTCTATGGAGGGAGTAGTCGTAGATATCAAAGTCTTTACGAAAAAAGGATATGAAAAAGATGTGCGTGCCATCCAAGCATATGAAAAAGAAAAAGCAATGCTTGACTCTGACCATCATGATCAGCTTCTTATGATAGACAGGGAAGAGATATTGCGTATTTCAAAATATCTTGCCGGCGAAGAGCTTGTAAAAGATGTGACTGTAGGCGAGACAGAGTATAAGGCAGGTTCAAAAATTCCGGAAGAGACAATCAAAGAGATCAACAGATTTGCCCTCAGGGGAGTGGTTCAATCCTATAAAGATGAAGTGCAAAATGAATATGAAGCATTGAAAAATTACTTTTTAAAACAGAAAAAAAGACTTAAAACCGAACATGAAGAAAAATTAAACGTTCTTGAAAAAGATGATATTCTTCCGAGCGGTGTTACGAAGTTGGTCAAGATTTATATTGCCACCAAAAGAAAGCTTAAAGTCGGAGATAAAATGGCAGGACGACACGGGAATAAGGGTATTGTATCAAATATTGTTCCTGAAATAGATATGCCATATATGGAGGACGGAAGGCCGGTTGATATGATTTTAAATCCTTTAGGGGTGCCTTCGCGTATGAATATCGGACAGATCCTAGAAGTGCATTTAGGATTGGTGGGTAAAAAATTGGGTGAACAAATTCAGGAAATTTTTGACACAAAACAGCAAATTTTCATTCAAGAGCTTAGAGCCAAAATGATCGAGATTGCAAATGTGTCCAAGCTTATCGATGCCAAAAAGGTTTTGGAGGCAATGGATGAGGAACAATTGATGAAATATGCTCAAGATTGGTCAAAAGGTGTTAAGTTTGCAGTACCGGTATTTGAAGGCGCCAATCAGCAAGAGTTTGAGAAGCTTTTTGCATTGGCAAAAATTGCTGAAGACGGGAAAACAGTACTGTTTGACGGTAAAACAGGTGATCAGATGATCGAAAGAGTCAATGTGGGATATATGTATATGCTTAAACTTCATCATTTGGTTGATGAGAAAATGCATGCCCGTTCAACCGGACCATATTCGCTTGTAACCCAGCAGCCGGTCGGTGGTAAAGCACTCTTCGGAGGACAAAGATTCGGAGAGATGGAGGTATGGGCTCTTGAAGCATATGGGGCATCACATGTCCTCAAAGAAATGCTGACCATTAAATCAGATGACGTAGAGGGCAGAGCAAAAGCCTATAGAGCGCTTACCAAGGGAGAATCCGTGCCAGAATCCGGAGTTCCTGAAACATTGTTTGTATTGACAAAAGAACTTCAAGCATTAGGCTTGGATACAGAGTTATATGAAAAGAAAAAAGTAGTGGAGAGTGAAGATGAGTAAGGCACTAGAGAATTTAACACCGATAGATCTTAACAGTGAAGAGAGACCGCAGGATATAGAAGCTCTGCAGTTAAGAGTTGCCAGTCCCGAAAAAATACTCTCTTGGAGTTATGGTGAGGTAAAAAAACCCGAAACGATTAACTATAGAACCCTTAAGCCTGAGCGTGACGGTCTTTTTTGTGCAAAAATTTTCGGACCGATTAGAGATTATGAGTGTCTTTGCGGCAAATATAAAAAAATGCGCTATAAAGGGGTTGTGTGTGAAAAGTGCGGTGTCGAAGTCACTACTTCTAAAGTAAGAAGAACACGCATGGGCCATATTGACCTTATTGCCCCGGTAGCACATATCTGGTATGTATCCTCTCTTCCTTCAAGAATCGGTACGCTTTTAGGTGTAAAGATGAAAGATCTTGAGCGGGTATTGTATTATGAAGCATATATCGTCAAAACTCCTGGAGAAGCAAGCTATGACAGCGAAGGATTGAATCCGCTGCAGAAATACGACGTACTTAACGAAGAGCAATATCAGCAAATTATGCAGCGCTTTGCCGGAGAACCTGCGCTTGATATAAGAATGGGCGGAGAGGTTATCCAGGAGCTTCTGGCAGAACTTGATTTGGTGGAAATGTTTAATCAGCTTAAAGAAGAGGTAGAAGCGACAAAATCCGAAGCAAAAAGAAAAACGATTGTTAAGCGCCTTAAAGTGATTGAAGCATTTTTACATTCAGGCAATAGGCCAGAATGGATGATGCTTACGCAACTGCCGGTTCTTCCGCCGGATCTAAGGCCGCTTGTAAGTCTTGATGGCGGAAAATTTGCAGTTTCTGACGTAAACGATCTTTACAGAAGAGTGATCAATCGTAACCAGCGTCTTAAAAGACTTGTGGAGCTTGATGCACCGGAGATTATCGTAAGAAACGAAAAACGTATGCTTCAAGAAGCCGTGGATGCGCTTTTTGACAACGGAAGACGAGGGAATGCAGTCAAAGGAGCCAATAAAAGACCTTTAAAATCACTTTCGGAAGTTATTAAAGGAAAGCAGGGGCGATTTAGACAAAACCTTTTGGGTAAAAGGGTTGACTTCTCAGGGCGTTCTGTTATTGTTGTAGGGCCGGATTTGCGCATGGATCAGTGCGGATTGCCAAAAGGGATGGCAATAGAACTCTTTAAACCACATTTGATGGCCAAGCTTGAAGAGAAAGGCTATGCAACGACATTAAAACAAGCCAAAAAAATGATTGAAAAGCAAGAAAATGAGGTATGGGAGTGTCTGGAAGAGGTAGTTGAAAACTATCCTGTATTGCTTAACCGTGCACCGACGCTTCATAAGCTCTCGATTCAGGCATTTCATCCAAGACTGATCGAAGGCAAAGCGATCCAATTGCATCCGCTTGTCTGTTCGGCCTTTAACGCTGACTTCGACGGTGACCAAATGGCAGTACACGTTCCGCTTTCAGACGAGGCAATCGCAGAAGCAAAGGTATTGATGCTTGCTTCAATGAATATTTTGCTTCCGGCGTCAGGGAAGGCTATTGCCGTACCGTCTCAAGATATGATTTTGGGGCTTTATTATCTTACTTTGGAAAAAAACGATGTAAAAGGCGAAAATAAGCTTTTTGCCAATGTGGAAGAAGTAGAAATTGCATTTGAGCAAAATTCGCTTGACCTCAATGCCCGTATAAGAACAGTGATAGACGATAAGATTACCAAATCAACAGCAGGCAGATTGATTTTAAAATCCATCATCCCTGATTATGTTCCGGAAAAATACTGGAACAAAGTTTTGAAGAAAAAAGATATCGGCGCATTGGTTGATTATATTTATAAAATGGGAGGCGTAGCTCAAACCGCAGCTTTCCTTGACAGTCTTAAGGATATGGGTTTCAAATATGCAACAAAAGTAGGTGTTTCTATTTCGGTTGATGACATCAAGATACCCAGCATAAAAGAAGAGTTGATCGTTTCTGCAAAAAATGAAGTAAAAGAGATCCAAAGACAATTTGGAGCAGGCCTTTTAACAGACCAAGAGCGCTACAATAAGATTATCGATATCTGGACAGATGCAAATAACAATATTGCCGGACAATTGATGAATCTTATCAAACTGGATAAAGACGGATTCAACTCGGTACATATGATGGCCGATTCCGGGGCGAGAGGTTCTGCAGCACAGATCCGGCAGCTTTCAGGGATGAGGGGGTTGATGGCAAAATCGGACGGATCTATCATCGAAACGCCTATTACCTCAAACTTCCGTGAAGGATTGAACGTACTTGAATACTTTATTTCCACGCATGGTGCAAGAAAAGGTCTTGCGGATACGGCGCTTAAAACGGCAAACGCGGGGTATTTGACAAGAAAATTGATCGATGTAGCACAAAACGTGAAAATCTCTATGGCTGATTGCGGTACGCATGAAGGAGTTCAGGTTTCAGATATCGTGGTAGGAAACGAAATGATTGAGCCGCTTGCAGATCGTATTTACGGGCGTGTGCTTGCAGAAGATATTATTGATCCTATAACCAATGAAGTGTTGGTAAGCGAAGGAACAATGATAGATGAAGAGACGGCAACAAAAGTACAAGAAGCCGGGGTAAGATCTGTAGTGATAAGAGCTCCGTCTTCGTGTAAAGCGCCTAAAGGGATTTGTGCAAAATGCTACGGCCTCAATATGGCAGATAACAAAATAGTAAAAGCCGGAGAGGCGGTAGGGGTAATTGCAGCGCAATCAATCGGTGAGCCAGGTACTCAGCTTACACTTCGTACTTTCCACACCGGTGGTGCTGCAACCGCAGGAAAAGAAGAGAGACATGTTGTAGCAAGCAAAGAAGGATTTATAAGATATTACAATCTTTCTGTTTATCGTAACCGTGAAGGCAATTTGATTGTCGCCAATAGAAGAAATGCGGGCGTACTTTTGGTTGAGCCTAAAATTAAAGCCATTGTTACGGGAACGGTGTCGATTGTCATAACCCATGATGAATATATTGTCTCGGTTCGCCCCGAAGGTGCACAAAACGACATCAAAGAAGTAAAATACAATCTTCGAAAATCTGATGTTGCCAAATCAAACGAATTGGCAGGGGTAGCAGGCAAAGTAGAAGGGAAACTCTTTTTGCCTTTTGAAAACGGAGATAAAGTTGAAGAAGGCGATTCAATCGTTGATATGATTAAAGAGGGGTGGAGTATTCCAAGCCGCATCCCATTTGCAAGCGAGCTGAAAGTAGAAGACGGGGCACCTGCAACGCAAGAGGTTATTGCCGAAACCAAAGGCAAAGTAAAATTCTTTTTGCTTAAAGGAGATCATCTTGAAGAGTACAACGAATTGAAAAAAGATACCAAAGTGGTTAAGAAGGGTCTTTTTGCCGTGATTGTCGATGAGAATGACAGGGAAGCGGCAAGACATTATATCTCAAGAGGTTCTGTTGTTCAGGTAGATAACGATACGTTGGTAAGCAAAGGCGACATACTTTCCGCACCTGAGATTGCTACACAGGTGGTTGTAGCAGAATGGGATCCGTACTCTGAGCCTATTATTGCCGAGCAAAGCGGTACACTTAAATTTGAGGATATTATTCCGGGAGTTACGGTTGCCGAACAATTTGACGAAGTAACCGGCGATATTAGGCTTGAGTTAAACGATTATATTCCAACGACGTATAAGCCTGCAATTATACTTGCGACCCAGTCGGGTGAAATTATGCGTTATCAGCTAGACCCGAAAACGGTTTTATTCGTAAAAGACGGTGATGAGGTGAGTATCGCCGATGTTTTGGCCAAAACACCAAAAGCGGCGCAAAAATCAAAAGATATTACCGGGGGTCTTCCTAGAGTATCCGAACTTTTTGAGGCAAGACGTCCGAAAGATATTGCACTTATTGCGCAAATTGACGGCGTTGTCAGTTTCGGCAAGTCGCTGAGAGGAAAAGACAGGCTGATTATCACGGGCGAAAACGGCCAAGAAACCGAGCAGTTTATCGATAAAAACAAAGTAGTTTTAGTGCATGCAGGCGAATTCGTGCATGCGGGTGAAAAATTGACAGACGGAACCATTGCGAGCCATGATATTCTTGCAGCGCTAGGCGAAAAAGCACTGTATGACTATATCGTCAGTGAAGTACAACAGGTCTATAGAAGACAAGGGGTAAATATTTCAGATAAGCATATTGAAATTATCGTATCGCAAATGATGAGACAGGTTAAAGTCATCGAGAGCGGAGATAGCAAGTTTATCGAAGGTGACATTGTCTCCAAAAGAAAATTCCAAGAAGAGAATGAAAGTGTGGTTGCCCTAGGCGGAGAGCCTGCGATTGCAGAACCGATGCTTGTCGGTATTACAAGATCTGCCGTAGGTGCAGATAGTATCATCTCTGCAGCATCATTCCAGGATACGACAAAAGTATTGACAACTGCATCGATAGCGGGCACAATCGATACGCTGGAAGATCTTAAAGAAAATGTCGTTATCGGCCGTTTGATCCCTGTGGGTACAGGTATGATCGATTTGGAAAATATACATTTTTCTAAAAATTAATCCTTAAGCAAAGAAGCAGCAGTTTTTTTGCTGCTTCGGGGGATCTTTTTATAAGTTTATATAAAGTTATTTTTACTATAATATGCCTCCATTTTTCTCTTTACAACATATCAAAATATTTTAAAAAAAAGAATGTTTTTATATGGTGTAAAAGCCAGATTCAATTCAAACTAAACAGAAAGGAAACGATTTGCCTACTATTAATCAGCTAATTCGTAAAGAGCGCAAAAAAGTGATCAAAAAATCAAAATCACCGGCGCTTGTTAATTGTCCTCAAAGAAGAGGCGTATGTACAAGAGTCTATACTACAACTCCAAAGAAACCTAACTCAGCACTTAGAAAAGTTGCCAAAGTAAGATTGACAAGCGGATTTGAAGTTATTTCATATATCGGCGGTGAGGGACATAACCTTCAAGAGCACTCTATCGTACTTGTAAGAGGCGGAAGGGTCAAAGACTTGCCGGGTGTTAAATATCATATCGTTCGTGGTGCACTTGATACTTCAGGCGTAAACGGAAGAACGGTTGCAAGATCTAAATACGGTACAAAAAGACCTAAAAAATAAATTGTAGACGGTTTTGAAATAATTTCAAAACATCATTAAAAAGCGGCTAGTCCATTGCAGGGCTTTTAAACAGGTGTTGTCATTAGAACCTTTAGGGACAAGACTTGAGTAAATCAAATAATTAAAGATTGAAGAGGAAAATAAATGAGAAGAAGAAAAGCTCCCCTTAGACCTGTGTTGCCAGATCCGGTACACGGTTCTAAAGTTATAACAAAGTTCATCAATGCGATCATGGTTGATGGGAAAAAAAGTGTTGCGCAAAGAGTAATGTACGGTGCTTTAGAGAGAATTGAATCAAAATCAGGTGAAAAAGGCATTGACGTATTCAACAAAGCAATGGATAACGTTAAACCGGTTATGGAAGTAAAAAGCCGAAGAGTCGGCGGCGCTACATATCAGGTACCGGTTGAAGTAAGATCTGCAAGACAGCAATCGCTTGGAATCAGATGGATCATCGACGCATCCAGAAAAAGAAACGAAAGAACAATGATAGAGCGTTTGAGCAATGAATTGATGGATGCCGCAGCCGAAAAAGGTTCTGCTTTCAAGAAAAAAGAAGATACTTATAAAATGGCAGAAGCAAACAAAGCATTTGCTCACTACAGATGGTAAGGAATTAAATTATGGCACGATCTCACAAACTTGAAGATGTAAGAAATATCGGTATTGCTGCTCACATTGATGCGGGTAAAACAACAACAACAGAACGTATTCTATTCTATACGGGGGTTGAGCACAAGATCGGCGAGGTACATGATGGTGCCGCGACAATGGACTGGATGGAACAAGAACAAGAAAGAGGTATTACCATTACTTCTGCGGCAACTACTTGTACATGGGCTGGAAAACAGATCAACATTATCGATACTCCGGGCCACGTTGACTTTACGATCGAAGTTGAGCGTTCAATGAGAGTACTTGACGGCGCCGTTTCTGTATTTTGTGCAGTTGGCGGTGTTCAGCCTCAATCTGAAACTGTTTGGAGACAGAGAAATCGTTACGGCGTTCCATCGATTGTTTATGTAAATAAAATGGATAGAACGGGTGCAGATTTCTATGAAGTTGAAAGACAAATTGATGAGAGATTAAAAGGGAATCCGGTACCGATTCAGATTCCAATTGGAGCAGAAGATAGCTTCGAAGGTGTTATTGACCTTGTAAAAATGAAAGAGATTGTATGGGACGCCGACGCTGCAATGGGCTCAGCTTACCATGAACAAGACATTCGTCCGGAGCTTCAAGACAAAGCTGATGAGTACAGAGAAAAAATGATCGAATCTATTTCTGGTGCAGAAGGTAACGACGCTTTAATGGAAAAATTCCTTGAGGGTGAAGAGCTAACTGTTGAAGAGATCAAAGCAGGGATTAAAGCTGCAACAATCGGTATGCATATTGTACCTATGGTTTGCGGTACATCATTTAAAAATAAAGGTGTTCAAACACTTCTTGATGCGGTTGTTGATTATCTTCCTGCTCCGACAGAGGTTTCTGCTATCCGCGGAACAATGATGGATGATGAAGAAAAAGAAGTTGTTGTTCCTTCAACTGACAATGGTGAATTCGCAGCTTTGGCATTTAAGATCATGACCGATCCGTTTGTAGGGCAGTTGACATTTATCCGTGTTTATAGAGGTATGTTAAATTCAGGTTCTTATGCACACAATACCACCAAAGACAAAAAAGAGCGTGTTGGCCGTATCATGAAAATGCACGCGATTAAGCGTGAAGAAGTTGATGCAGTTTATGCAGGCGAGATTGCTGCGGTTGTTGGCCTTAAATCTACAACAACCGGTGATACACTTTGTTCAGAGAAAGACAAAGTTGTACTTGAAAGAATGGATTTCCCAGAACCGGTTATCTCTGTTGCGGTTGAGCCGAAAACAAAAGCTGACCAGGAAAAAATGGGGATCGCACTTGGTAAACTAGCAGCAGAAGATCCATCATTTAGAGTCAATACGGATGAAGAATCCGGGCAAACGATCATTTCAGGGATGGGTGAATTGCACCTTGAGATCATTGTTGACCGTATGAAGCGTGAGTTTAAAGTGGAGGCTGAAGTTGGAGCACCACAGGTTGCTTACCGTGAGACGATCAGAAGTTCTGTGAACAAAGAATACAAATATGCAAAACAGTCTGGTGGACGCGGACAGTATGGACATGTATTCCTTAAAATCGAACCACAAGAGCCGGGTGCAGGTTATCAGTTCGTTGATGAGATTAAAGGAGGGGTTATCCCAAAAGAATTTATTCAGCCTGTTAACAAAGGTATCGAAGAAGCAATGGGAAGAGGTATTCAGGCCGGTTATCCTGTAGTGGATGTTAAAGTAACACTTTACGATGGAAGCTACCATGATGTTGACTCCTCTGAGATGGCATTTAAACTTGCAGGCTCTATGGGATTCAGAGAAGGTGCAAGACAGGCAAACCCTGTGATCTTAGAACCATTGATGAAAGTTGAAGTTGAGACACCGGAAGAATCTATGGGTGATGTTATCGGTGATATCTCAAAAAGACGTGGTCAGGTGAATGGAATGGGCGATAGAGCAGGAAATAAAATCGTAGATGCATTTGTTCCACTTTCTGAAATGTTCGGTTACTCGACAGACCTTCGTTCGATGACACAAGGTCGTGCAACCTATGCAATGGAATTTGATCACTATGAAGAAGTTCCTGCAAACGTTGCAAAAGAGATCATCGCAAAAAGAAACAGCTAATTTTTTATAGCAGCATACTGCAATCTAAGAGAGTTGCGTGTCAGGTCCCGGCTTGACCGCATGCTCTTAGATCCTCTTTTATTATCCTTCTAAATAATACTCTCGACTTTATAAAGCAAAATATAGATACAATAACCACTACGTTATAGAAACTATAGGCAAACAGGTAGTGTAAGATGAGAGTTATGGGAAAACATTGTTTCATTTGGAGAATGCTTCTGGCGATGAGTGTTTGCATAGCTTCTATTACAACACTATGGGGTACCGCAACAACGGGTGTTGTATTGGATATAAAACATGGCATGCCGATAGCAGATGCGATCGTTATCGCAGAAGGTAAAGAGTATCGCACGGATGCAAATGGGGCGTTTCGTATACCTTCGTCGGATAGAATCGGTGTGCGCGCAATAGGCTATGATCGCAAATTCGCTGAAAAAAGCGGCACAATCTATCTAAGCCCTTTTATCCCAAAAGCACTGTATCTCTCCAGCTTTGGAGCCACCCAGGATAAGATTGTTAACAATGCCAAACATCTCATCCGTACTACCGAAATCAATGCATTGGTCATAGATATCAAAATGGACCGTGGACAAATAGCGCATAAAACCAATAATTTTACTGCCAACAAAATTGGTGCACAAAAAATGGTTCGCTTTAAAGATTTAAAACAGTTTATAGCCGGATTGAAAAAAGAGGGCATTTATACCATTGCACGCATTGTATGCTTTAAAGACACCCCTTTTGTAAGAGCTTATCCTCAATGGGGGGTCAAAAGAGCCGATGGGAGTCTATATAGAGATAGAGAGGGGCTTTACTGGATAGACCCGTCGCAGAAAGAAGCGTGGGATTATATCATTTCTATTGCCCAAGAGAGTGCGCAGGCCGGATTTGATGAAATACAGTTTGACTATGTACGTTTTCCGGATCACAAAGGGCTTCAATTCTCAATTAAAAATAGGCAAAGAGAGCGTGTCGAAGCGATTAATGAATTTTTGAAATATGCACGTGAGCGCTTGATTGCTTACAATGTTTTTATCTCTGCGGATATTTTTGGATACGTGTGCTGGAATGATGCCGACTTAGGAATAGGACAACGGGTTGATGCAATGGCGCTGCATGTTGACTATCTCTCCCCTATGCTTTATCCCAGCGGTTTTCATGTCGGAATCCCAGGCTATAAAAATCCGGTGAAAGCCAATTATGAAATTGTCAACCATACTCTCAAAAAGGCACTTGAAAAATCCGGGGGTTCGCCTCTTTCGTATCGGCCGTGGCTCCAGGCCTTCCGTGATTATGCATTTGATCGGAGATATTACGGTGCAAAAGAAATACGAGAACAAATCCAAGCCAGTGAAGATTTTGGCAGCTGCGGGTGGATGTTGTGGAATCCCCGCAATGTTTATAGCCCTGCAGGGCTTCTCCCTTTTAAAGAGGCCGATCAATAGTCTCTAGATAACTTTCTTTCTTGGCCCATCAACCATTTTAAAGCAGGTAAATATGAACTCTTCTAGCCGTATCTTTTATGATAGATTAGCTGACTGTCTTGAAAGTAAAAGAAAATTACTTCGTTTTATTTTGATACTCTTTGTATTTACCTCTTATATAAGAGGCGATTCAATAAAAAAAGCGATTCCTATATTGTGTTATCATCGATTTGGCACAGAAGTGAGTGATGCAACGACGGTCCAAACAAGTGTATTTGAGAAGCATCTTGCCTGGCTTCAAACAAACGGCTATACGGTAATTTCGCTTGAGAGAGCGATAAAGTATCTGCAAGAAGAGATACAATCAATTCCCAATAAATCCGTTGTCATTACGGTTGATGACGGTCATAAAAGTGTTTATACTGTGATGGCACCGTTGGTAAAAAAATATGGTATCCCCGTGACGTTGTTTATCTATCCCAGCGCGATATCCAATGCCAAATATGCTATGACATGGGAGCAGCTTTGGGAACTTGAAGCAACGATGTTGTTTCGGGTGGAGTCGCATACGTATTGGCATCCTCATTTTAAAGAGGAAAAGAAAAAGCTTTCCGCAGACGAATATGCAAGGTTTGTCAACAAGCAGCTGATGGTTTCCAAACAGATACTGGAGAAAAAAATGGGCCATGAAATCAAATATCTGGCATGGCCTTTTGGAATTTATGATGACGAGCTTCAAACAAAAGCAGCACAAGCAGGCTATGGCGCTGCTTTAAGCATTGATGGCAGACATGCAACATCAAAAGATTCTCTCATGGCCATACCGCGCTATATGATAGTAAGCAAGCATAATATCAAAGTATTTGAAAAAATGATCAATGAAGATAAAAACGGTAAGTAAACAGGTATCGGTTCGATTTAAATAAAGCCCTTGAACAGATCAAGGCAGGCGCAAAAATAGACGGAAAAGACTATAGGCCTGACCTTTTTTTCTAGCCATTTTTATCTCCCGCATTCTATACTTTTATTGTATTATTTGGAAATAAATCTGATTGTTTAGCTGTCTAGATAATTCAGGCCATTATACTCCAACTACTTTTTATGGAGATTAAAAATGCTGAGGTTCTTGTGCCATCAGTATCCAGTTCATATTGACATGATATTTTTTGCAAAAATAGGCTATGGCTTCATAGGGGATTTTTTCTCTTCTTTTAATAACCGCAAAATAAGCAGCTGAAAGCTCAAGCGCTTCTGCGATATCTTTATCAAGAATCTTCTTTTTGTACGAGTGCAGCGCAATGATATATTTTATTCTTTTGATAACAGTTTTAAACTCTATCACGATATCCCTTTGTATCTAATGGAGATATCATAATAGATTTAGCGCATTTGTTTAAAAAAAATGTCAAATTGTAAGATCAGTTTTCCTTACTGTCTATTTCTATAACCGTATGCACGTTTCCTCTTGGATTAAAATCTGCTACCAATCTCATGGATTTTGGTTCCAGTTTTGAAAAAAGTGTATCATAGATTTCGTTTGCCGCATTCTCATGGGAAATATATCTGTTCATAAATGAATTGATGTAGAGCTTGAGCGCTTTAAGTTCGATCACTTTTTTATCGGGTTGATAGGTGAGTTTGAGCGTTGCAAAATCCGGGTAGCCAGAACGCGGGCATCTTGCCATAAATTCCGGGAGTTCGATATTGATGGTGTAGTTTTTTTCATGTTCGTTCGGCCAGTAATGCTCCGCAGCATTGATGTCAAACTCTAAAATTTCTTTTTCGCCGTATTTCATCTGTGTTGTCCTTTAATTGTATTGATTGATAAGATCTCTTTCATTGAAGGGCTCGCCTATGCCAAATCCTTGCATATAGTCGATGCCAAGCATTTGAAGCAGTGATTTTTGTTCTGCTTTGTCTACCCACTTTGCAACCGTTAAGATATGAAGCTCTTGACTCATTTTGATCAGTGAGCGCAACATGGCATAATTGGTTTTATCTTTAAGGTTTGTGACATAATCACGGTCAAACTGGATCATGTCAAACTTGAAATATTTGATATATTCCATCGAAGCATTGGATGCACCGAAATTATCGATACAGATACGTATCCCTTTGGCCCGAATATGTTTGAGCGTTTCAAGATAGCCGCTTAGATTGTGATGTGTTTTTCGTTCATACAGCTGTATAATGAGGCGGGAGGGGTCAATGCCGCTTTCATCCAGGGCCGAGAAAAACTTATCAAGAAAAGCTTTGTTTCTAAGGGAGAAGGGAGAAAGATTAAATGTAAGAGAGATGTTTTTATCCAAAAGAGGGAAAAGAGCAAGGACACGTTTTACGATAACCCAGTCATACTCTCTTCCTAGGCCCAAACGATTGATAATCGGAAGATATACTTTGGGCAAAATATCCCCTGTGCTTTTTGATTTTAGTTTTACCGAAATTTCATAGAGATCGACTTGATTTTTTTTGACATGAAGGAGCGGCTTAAAGATGAACAGAATGTTCTCTTTTTGCAACGCGTCTGCAATGGCCGTTTCAATATCCATCATCTCTGTCGCATCTTTTACGATATTGTTGTTTTTTTGTTCTGGAACAGTATCGTTTTGTGCTTTAATCATATCTTTCAGTTGTGAGATAGTTTTTTCAAAATCATAATGGGTATTGGTAATAACGGCAAATTTGCAATCGAGTTCAATATCGTCAACAGTTTTGTTTTTTTCGATGACATGGTTTAAAATGGTTTGGATATCTTGGCGGTTTTCGTTGAGGGCAATCAAAAATTCAGCCCCGTAGCGCCTGCCGATCAGTACGTTTGAGACTCCTTCCTGCGTAAAGTCCGAATCAAGCCGGTGAATAAAGGTGTAAAGCAGTCTATCTATCTCTTCTGAACTATAGTTATCATTGAGCGTTTGCAGATTGTCGATGATAAGCAGTGCAAGAGATTTTGGTTTATGGCGCTGAAGTTTTTTAATAAAGCTTTTTTGATTGAATCCTTTGGTGGTTTCATCAATCAATGTTTCTTTGGAGCCGGTTTCTATGAGAAAATAGATGAAATAGACGCTGACAAAAACAATGCCTGCAAGCAAAAACTGATTTTCTAGGCTAAAATCGACAACATTGTCTTTTAAAAAAACAGTATAAAAGACCAAAAAAACAAGAAGCAATACAGGAACAGCTGCCCTTAAAGCAAGTTTAAATTTCCGTTCCCGCTCTTCTTGCTCTGAAAACAGCATTAGACATCCAGATGTTTTACATCTTTGGCATGGCTCTCGATGTAGTTTCTTCTTGGTTCTACCTCGTCCCCCATAAAGAGCGTAAAGGTATTGCTTGCCTCTTCTATGTCTTCAATCTTTATTTGAAGCAGCCTTCGGTTTTCGGGAGTCATAGTTGTTTCCCAAAGTTGTTCGGGGTTCATTTCTCCCAATCCTTTATATCGCTGGATATAAGCCCCTTTTTTTGCTGAAGCTTCTACCTCGGCAAACAATTGAAGCAGGTCTTTGTCTTTAAATTCATCGGTAATATGGGCCTGTATTTTTTGACGGATATGGATGGCTTCGTTATAATGAGGATTGGTAAAAAGAACATCATCTATGATAAGCTCTTCTAACCCGTCATTGGTTTGCACAAAAAGATGAATGGTTTCATCATTGATGCTTTTGCTCAAAATATTATACCCTAGATTGTTGATAAAGTTTTCTATCGTTAGCGCCAGCTCTTTGTTGGATAAGCCTATGATATCGGGTGTTTCTATCATATAACGGAGCACTTGAGGCAGGGCAAAACGTTTTTCTATCTCTTTGAGTGTCATTTTGTAGTATGCCACAAGTTTAAAGAGATCAACCAGGTCATTCATGCCCATTGTATCACATTCTATGGCAGATATGCCGTTTTCAATCAGGTAGTCATTCAGCGCTTTGTCATCTTTGAGATAGATTTCATTTTTGCCTTTTTTGTAGCGGTACAGAGGCGGCTGCGCAAGATACAAATAGCCTTTTTCGATAATCGGACGCAAAAATCTAAAGAAGAAAGTCATCAGCAGTGTTTGAATGTGGCTGCCGTCAACGTCCGCATCGGTCATAATGATAATCTTATGATAGCGAAGCCTTTCTTCGTCAAATTCGTCTCCGATGCCGCAGCCTAAAGCGGTAATCATATTTTTAATTTCATCTGATTTGAGGATCTTATCCAATCGCGCTTTTTCTACATTGAGGATTTTTCCTTTTAGCGGCAAAATGGCCTGAAAGACTCTATCCCTGCCCTGTTTTGCCGAGCCGCCCGCAGAATCCCCTTCCACCAAATAGATCTCGGATATTTCGGGATCTTTGCTTTGGCAATCAGCCAGCTTGCCGGGAAGTGTTCCGATGCTCATGGAGTCTTTGCGTTTGACTAAATCTTTTGCTCTTTTAGCCGCATCCCTTCCTCTGGCGGCAAGCAGTACCTGCGCCATAATCGCCTTGGCCTCAAGCGGAGTTTCTTCAAGATATTTGTTAAAATTTTCCGAGAAGAATTTTTGAACCAAAGGACGTACATAGCTAGAGCCTAGTTTTCCTTTAGTTTGTCCCTCAAATTGCGGCTCAGGGACACGTACAGAAATGACAGCAACCAATCCTTCCTTGCAATCATCCCCGGTAATTTTTGTATTTTTTTCTTTTGCGTTGGCATTGTTGGCAATATAGCTTGAAAGCGATCTGGTAAGCCCGGTTCTAAATCCCGTTTCATGCGTACCGCCTTCCGGTGTTTTGATATTGTTGACAAAAGAGAGCACTTTGTCAGTATCGGAATCACAATACATCATGGCAATATCGATCTCGATATCATCGGCCTTGCCTTGAAAGAATTGCGGAGTGGAAAGAGGCGGTTTTGTGTTCATATCCTCTACAAATTGGCGCAACCCGCCTTCGAAGTGAAAAACTTCCTGTGTTCCGTCTCTTTCGTCTTTAAATTCGATTTTGATTTGGGGGTTGAGATAGCAAAGCTCCTTAAAACGTTTCATCAAAATGGATTTTTGGAAAACCACACCTTCGGTAAAGATCGTTTCATCAGGCCAAAATTCTATTTTGGTTCCTTTTTTGCGACTGCTTCCTGTGACAGCCAAAGGATCTTGGGGGATACCTTTTTTGAATGTCTGCTCATGCGTGCTTCCGTCGCGGTGGATGGTAAGATGAAGCTCTTTGGAGAGGGCATTGACAACAGAAACGCCTACACCGTGAAGTCCGCCCGAGACTTTATAGGTATCTTTGTCAAATTTTCCGCCCGCATGAAGCACGGTAAGTACGACGGTTGCTGCAGAAATTTTTTCGCTTGGATGCTCGGCTACGGGGATACCGCGGCCATTGTCTTCTATGATGGCAGAACCGGTTTTGGTGAGTGTGACTTTGATCGTATCGCAAAACCCTGCCATTGCCTCATCGATCGAGTTGTCTACCACTTCGTAAACAAGATGGTGAAGCCCTTTTTCGGAAGTATCCCCGATATACATACCCGGTCTTTTTCTTACTGCTTCAAGCCCTTTGAGAACCTTAATATTGCTAGCACCGTAATCGCTCATTCATAGACTCCAATTTTGGATTTTGTGGATTGTTAAAAGAATATATTTTATCCTAAAGTAGCTTAGATGTCGCGGGCTGCCGGCAACAGGGCGGTTTAGTGTAAGCGGATTTTGCAGCCAAGTTAAAGAAGTGTTCCGCTTTGCTGTTTTTTGGTGCTGACGATATCGATCTTATTTGGGTCGATAAATTGTTTTCGTTCAAAGGCGTCGATTGCGTATCTTCCGATCATTGCAGCATTGTCTGAGCAAAATTCTAACGGGGCAACGTGCAGTGTTTTTTTAAATTCATTACAAAGTTCCAAATAGGCATTGCGAAGGTATTGGTTGGCCGAAGCGCCTCCTACGATGGCAAAATCTTTGATGGGTTCTTTAGCAAAAATTTTTTTGCTTTTTTGAATAAGATGAAGTTTGACCGCTTTTTGAAACGAGGCTGCCAGATCCGCTTTGTCTTTTGGGCTCATCTTTTCGCTTCCGCCGAATTCTTCGATTTTAAGCCGTACGGCGTTTTTCAATCCTGAAAGCGAAAATGCCATCAAAGGTGAATTGCGTAAGGGAACGGGAAGATCAAAACGATTTTCGTCGCCCTTAAGAGCAAGCTGTTCTATGACAGGGCCGCCTGGATAGCCCAATCCCATCATTTTGGCACATTTGTCAAAACTTTCCCCCACGCTGTCATCTATGCTGGTTGCAAGAATTTCCATATGCTCAAAGTCCTTCACGCGTATGATTTGAGTATGCCCTCCCGAGATAAGCAAAACAAGCAGCGGCATAAGGGTCTGCTTTTCGATAAACAAAGAGAAGATGTGCGCTTTGAGATGATGTACTGCAATCAGGGGTATTTTTAAGCATGTAGCCAGTGTTTTTGCCATGGCAATACCCTCAAGCAGGGTTACCCCAAGCCCCGGCTGATGGGTGACGGCAACAGCTTGAAGCTGATTCAAATAGGGTTTGGTTTCTTCCAGCAGCCCGGGCAATGCCACCGCATGCAGTCTTGATGCAAGCTCAGGCACAACGCCTCCATAAGAGGCGTGCTCTGTTTCTTGAGAAATTTTTTTATGATAGAGTATTTTTTTGTTCTCTATCCGGGTTACAGCGATAGAACTGTCATCGCAGCTGCTTTCAATGCTAAGTATCATGAAAATCTCCGAATGGAATTTTCAAATGAGAAATGAGAAATGAGAAATGAGAAATTTTGGTTGGGATGGCTTTGCACTATTTTTTCCTTATATTTTCTTTTGTAATGATTCATTGCCTGTTTTTGATGACTAATTTTTCAATCAGTTCCCATTTCCCGTGCCCGCTATCGGTATTGATGTGGCCCGCGTTGTGAAGGATGATCGGTGTGATCCCAAAATGGCCGGCGATCTTGCGTGCCTCTTCCGGGGTAATATAGGGATCGTTGTCAGAGACGATCATCGTGATCTCTTTGGCATGCAGAGTATCGGGCAGGGGGCAGGGAAAGAAGGTTTTGATCGTTTCAATCTGTGTGGCAAGAGAAGGCGGCGATACAAGAAAAAGACGTTTGATCGCGGGTATTTTGTCCTGTGAAAGCCAAAACCAGAGGGTATTGGCAAGGGAGTGACATATAACAGTGTCCGGCTTAAAATCTTCAAGAATCCCTTTGAGCTGTTTTATCCAACGGTTTTTAGTGGGAAAGTGGCAGTTGTCAAGCAGAGGAAAAGAGACGGTGCCGTAATTTTTTGCCGCTTCTGCCGCCAGTTCGGCTTGCCAATGGGGCGCATCGCTGCCTCCCCAGCCATGCAAGATAAGAACTTTATTTTGCATGAAGGTAGGCCCTTGTTTCTTTGTCGGCTATGATGATTTCATCAATGTTTTTGGGCCGGATATTTTCAAATTTCTGATAGGCATCCAAAACGATATCGCTCATCCCAAAAAAAGAACACTTTTCTTGTTCAAAAAATTTGATGGCTTCTTCGTTCGCAGCGTTGATGACGACACCCAGATGCGGATGGGCCAAAAGATGCGATTTGATTTGCCAGATGGGATAGCGTTCCTCGCGGATAGGCAAAAATTCTATTTGCCCTATCTTTAGCAAATCGGTAGGGGGCAAAATAGGCTCATGGATTTCATCCATCAGCGCAAAGGCAATCGGCAATTTCATATCCACACCGGCAAAATGAGCCGTGGTTGAGCCATCTTTGAACTCCACTAGGGCATGGATGATGGATTTTTTTTCTATGACTGCATCGATCTGTGTCGTATGAAAAAGCCATTTGGCTTCTAAAAGCTCAAAGAGTTTGTTGGTCATGGTAGCAGAATCGATGGTAATTTTGTTTCCCATGGACCAATTGGGATGCTTGAGTGCATCGGCAAAGGAAGCGGATGCCATTTTTTGGATGTCCCATTCTCTAAATGCCCCGCCGCTGGCAGTGATATAGAGTTTGGAAGGGGGGCGCTTGTTGAGAAGATACCACAATCCAAAATGTTCACTGTCAATGGGGGTGATCAGGGAGGTATCGATAAATTCCCCTGCGACAACAAGCGATTCTTTATTGGCAAGCGCCACTTTTTTGCCAAGTGTTGTTGCTTTGATGGTGGGAGCCAGTCCTACATAGCCTACCAATGCATTGACGACGGTTGGGCTTTGAGAAATTTCGATAAGCTCTAAGATTCCTTGCTCTCCGCAAAGTACATGGGGATGATCGACTTTTTTCCGATCATTTTCGTTGGCAATGGCAACGATTTTGGGACGGTGTATTTTGATTTGGGCATTAAGCAAATCAATATTGTTTCCTGCAACCAATGCTTCAATTGGGATATTGTAGCGTTGGGCAACAAGCAATGTATTGATGCCTATCGACCCGGTCGAGCCAAGAAGAACGATACTGGACATCACAAAACTACAAAAGCGATCTTAGCGCAATAACCATGATAATCGCCCCAAAGAGATATCCGTCGATTCTATCCAGTATTCCACCATGCCCCGGAAGAAGGTCTCCGCTGTCTTTTACTCCGGCTTCACGTTTAAGATAGCTTTCAAAAAGATCCCCAAATACCGAAGCGACAGAGGTTACTAAACTTACGACAAAAGCCGTACCCCAATCTACAATGTAAAGCCCCGCAAAACTTCCCGCGGCAGTAGCTGCGATCACGCCTCCTATAACACCTTCTACTGTTTTGTTCGGTGAAGTATCGGAAAACTTGGTTTTTCCTATCGCTTTGCCCGTAAAAAAGGCACCCACATCAGTGAACGCTACTGTTACAAGCAGCCAAAACATAGCGGCAATGCCAAAATCTTGATACAAAATCAGGAAAAAAAGTATGCCGCTGACAGGATAGAGAAACGGTAAAAGCAATCTTTTGTCAAAATTATGAAAATAGGCAAGAGAAGAAGCAAAAATAACAGCCATCAAGAAAAAAAGATCATCAGGGTTAGGGTAAAAATAGGCAACGATCCATAACACTACCGCCCATACATACATAGACGGAGCCGTCAGGTCAAAAAGTTTCATTGCTTCGTAAAATGCAAAAATATAAATCAACCCTAAAAAGGCCCACATTACAAAAAAACTATCCATCCATCCAATGAACCCGACCAATGCCAAAAGCGCAACTCCTGTCAGCCATCGCTCCTGATAGTCCGTAAAAATTCTAGTCATTGCTGCAGCTCCTCTTTTTTGAGAATTTGAAAGATTATACCATGCTTTAAATTATAGGGTACTTCCGGATCGGTTAAATTCTGACTTCTACGCCTTCTTTTGTAACGCGAACGGTTTGGTATTGGTTATATAGAACATTTGAGCCTTGCTGGATTTTTACAAATTTGCGTTTGGTGTAGTCCACCTCATAATCGCCGGGATTTTTGACGGAAAAATCAACACAAAGTTTTGCTGCGGCTTCAATGATGTTTTGAGGAAGGTTTTGTTTGTCGGTTCTGATGATCACATGGGAAGAAGGAAGATTGCGTATATGCATCCATATATCGTTGGCTTTGGCACGTGCAAGGAGTTTTTGGTTTTCACTGCTGTTTCGGCCCACAAAGATTTTATAATCGTCAATCCAAAAAAGTTCCCCTTCTTTGAGCTTCTCTTTTTTGCGCTGTGCTTTGGCGCGTTTTGGAACGAGAAGTTCCAGCGTATAAGGATCTTTGGCCTGCGATAGAGCGTAGTAGATATTTTCATAAAAATTTTTTTTGCTCTCCAGGTTTTCTTTTTCGATATGGATGTGGGCTGCTTTGCTTTTTGCGCGTTTTGCAAGGTTAAAAAAGTAATCGCCCAGGCGGGTTATTTTGATATTTTTAGGCAAAGGCACGGTGATCTCTCTGCCTTCAAAATCATAGGTTTCAAGTTTTGTATCGTACGGTTTGATCCGATAGAGATTTGCCAAAATAATATTGGCATAATTTTTGTAGGCCGCTTCTTCTTCTTTAAGTGTGTCCGGGCTTGGAAGCTGCGCTAAAAGCTGTTCAAGTTTTCGGATCTTTTTTTCTATCTGGGAGCATTTCTGCTTTTTGAGCTCTGCAACTTTTTTTTCCTGAATTTTTCGGTAAATTGTTTCTAGATAGACATCGATATCTTCTATGCTCTGAGGCGTTTCCTTTCTTTCAAGAGGCGGAACGGCAAGAAGTTCCGCTCCCGGCCGAATGATGCGAAATGAGCTCTGTGCATCGATATGCCTGAGTGCTTCTATGACGACTTCATTTTCATCTATAAGAATGGCATTGGTGTTTTTCCCCGTAAATTCCATCTGCAGGTAGACGATTTGGTCTTTATAGCTGCTTTTCGGTGCTACTTTAAAGCGAAGGATACGGTCGTTTTGAGGTATGGAAACTTCAAGCAGTTTGCTGCCGGAGAGCAGGCTGTGAAGCAGCATGTCAAAAGGGGCATTGTATCCTTGAAGCGGCCTTTGCGAAGGAGCTTTGCAGACAGTCGAATGGCTTCTTGTAAGATTGAACAAATAACTGTCATTTTTTTCAAATGTGATCTCAATGGTATTGTCTTCGGTTCGTCTGGCACGGCTGATAGTGGTAAATTTGCCCAGGCGTTTGGCAATGGCTTGAAGTTCATACAGTTTCATAGATGGTCTTTTTTGCTGATTTGATCTATCGTAAGCCTTTTTGTAATGAGAGGAGGCAAGGCTCAAAATGACAGGATATATCTGATGGAATTTTACCATAAAAATATTTTGGTATAATTCACACAACATAAACAGTATTTAACCAAGGATAATCAATGGGACAAACCATTACGGAGAAGATCTTTTCTGAACATGCAGGGTATGCGGTCAAAGCAGGAGAGATCGTAAGAGTAGATATCGATATGATCATCGGCAACGATATTACGACCCCTATCTCGATTCGTGCTTTCGAGGAGAGCGGGGCTGAGAAATTGGCCAGGCCCGATAATTTTTGTATCGTGATGGATCATTATATCCCCGCAAAAGATATTGCTTCTGCAAATCAGGCAAAAATAAGCAGAGATTTTGCGTATAAACATGATCTAAAATATTTTTTTGATGAAAAAGATATGGGGATCGAGCATGCTTTGCTTCCGGAGAAAGGATTGGTAGTTCCCGGAGATGTGATCATCGGGGCAGATTCCCATACCTGTACACACGGGGCGCTTGGTGCATTCTCTACGGGCATGGGAAGTACGGACCTTGCTTTTGGGATGATAACCGGGGGCAACTGGTTCAAAGTGCCTGAGACGATCAAAGTCGTTTTGAAAGGAAAGCCCGGCAAGCATATCTACGGCAAAGATATCATCCTGGAGCTTATCCGTATGATCGGAGTGGACGGTGCGTTATATAAAGCGATCGAGTTTACCGGCGAAGCGGTACAGTATCTGGATATGGCAGACAGGTTTTCTATCGCAAATATGGCAATCGAGGCCGGAGCCAAAAACGGTATCTTTGCGGTCGATGAGGTGACATTGAAATATCTTGAAGAGAGAAAAGAAGCGAACGGCAGCTTGAGAGCGGAGCCAAAGATCCATTATGCAGACGGAGATGCGCAGTACTGTCAAACGATCATTATCGATACGGCAGCCCTTTCTCCGGTCATTGCCTATCCGTTTCTCCCTTCCAACGGCAAACCCGTAGAGCAGGCAGTTGCAGATGATATCAAGATCGATCAGGTAATGATAGGTTCTTGCACAAACGGGCGCATCGAGGATCTAAGAATCGCTGCAAAGATCATGAAAGGCAAAAGGGTGGCAAAGCATACCCGCATGATCGTAACGCCCGCTACGCAAAAGATTCTTTTGCAAGCAGAACATGAAGGGTTGCTGGACATTCTTATCGAAGCAGGCGCAGTGGTTTCCAACCCTACATGCGGCGCATGCCTAGGAGGATATATGGGTATCCTTGGGGATGGCGAAAGATGCGTTGCGACAACGAACCGAAACTTTGTAGGAAGGATGGGTGCAAGAAGCTCCGAAATCTATCTTGCCAATTCAGCGGTCGCTGCAGCTTCGGCGATTGCCGGGAAGATCGTAGACCCGCGAGATATCTAATTTTTTGTCATCCTGAACTTGGTTCAGGATCTCATCATACCATACAGAAGAGATTACGGATCGGAGTACGGAATGTCGGTGAAGCAGCAGGTTTGGCAGCGCCAAACCTGCAAAAAGAGGCTATGATTATGAAAAAGCCAAATTTTTCTTATCCCTTTCACAAAAAGAAGTCCGAGCAATGGCATCAGCCTGCTGCCAATGCCAAAAAAGCGGTTTTGGTATTTTTCATCCTTTTTTTTCTATTGTATTTCAATTACAAACCCTACGAGAGCGTACCGCATCAGACCGCAAGTGTGACAGAATATCTTTTTTCCATCTACCACTTTGTCATCGTGCAGAGTTTGGGGATCATCCATGAGAGCGGGCATGGAATATGCTATATCCTGCCGTGTCCGCAATTTGTGATGGTGGGGATGGGGACGCTGTTTCAATGGCTTTTCCCTCTATGGATTGCATACTACTACAAAAAACAGGGCAACATTATGGCTTTTTGGGCCGGGCTGTTTATATTGGGCATCTCGGTAGACCACACGGCATGGTATATGTCTACCGCGCATGAGGGAGCCATTCTCTTTGCAAATAAGTCATTTCTGGGGGTGGATGCGATGCACGACTTTCACTATATCTTCAGCACGTTAGGGGTGCTTGATTATGAAGGGTTGATTTCAGGCCTTACAAAAGCGGCCGGGCATTTGTTTATGATAGGCGCTGTGATCGGGATGTTTTTTGAGGCGTTTTCAAACAAAAATTAATGCATCGAACCGGTATATACAAAAAGCATATAAAATATAAACAAGCACTGTATCTAGAACCCCGCATTGGGATCAAATCCAAACCCTCCCCCAAAATCCGGTGTGCCAAAACTTTGAAGAGCAAATGAGGGATCTGTGTATCCTTGCTGGACCGAAGCGCTTCTTAGCATCATGATATCCATTTTCGGATCGATCCCTTTGGGGCAGGCAGCCGTACATTCTCCGCATAGCGTGCAGTCCCATATCCCCTCTGCCTGAATATGATCGATGATCGTTTTGGTATCGTTTTCGCGTTTGTCCGTGCTGTAGCGGTAAGCCCGTGTGAGGGCAAAAGGGCCTAAGAAATCAGGATTGACTGCTAAAACAGGGCATGCCGAATAGCAGCTGTCGCATAAAATGCAGTCTGTCTGTTTTTCGGTTTTTTTTTCGTCCTGAGGTGAGAGTGAAGCCTCTTTGGTGTCGTGCAGCCAAGCTTGGGATCGCTTGAGGGTCTCTTTGGCTTTATGTTTGTCTATTTTGAGATCGCGCAAGATAGGGTGATGCTGCAGCGGTTCGATGATATCCCCGTCTTTGGCCTTATAGCTGCATGAGAGCTGTGATCTTCCGTTGACGCGCACGGCACACGCTCCGCAAACGGATGAGCGGCATCCGGCTGAGTATGTCAGCGTGGCATCGACAGAACTTTTGATGAGTTCGAGGGCTTTAAGGAGTGTGATCTCTCGGTCAGGAAGCACATACTCTTGATGCGTATTGGTTTTGCTGCGTAAAATCTTTATCTTCATACTGTCGCCTCCTTATTCCACTGGATGACAATGTGCTTTTTGAATTTTTCATCATTTTCGGCCTCAAACCCCTCTTTGAAGTGGGCCCCTCTGCTCTCATCCCTGGCTATCGCTGAAGAGATGATGGCAGGAGCAAGCAATAACGCGTTGGAAAATTCTAAAAAATCGGTAAGATTGGTATTGTGAGTACGGCTTTTGTCTTCGATCCCCATTTTGCACAGCGCTGTTTGCATCGCAACGGCCGCATCAAGTATTCGGCTCAGGGAAGCATTATGGCGGATAATGCCTACATCCTGATAAAAACGTCTGCCAAGTTCTTCCCTGTAAGTATAAAAATTAAGCACATTTTCTCTTTCATAGATCCCTTGGATAAAACGCTTGTCTTTTTCAAGTTGGGCTGTCTGTGCGGTTTTGGAGTCGGCATTAAGAGCGTATTTGGCTGCATTTTCTCCGGCAAATTTGCCAAAAGCGGTGATCTCAAGCAATGAGTTTCCGCCTAAACGGTTGGCACCGTGCACTTTAGCATTGGAGCATTCGCCGACGGCAAAGCATCCTTTGATCCCGTTTACTTCCAGTGCAGTATCGACATCGATCCCGCCCATTGTATAATGCGCAACCGGTTTGATAGGGATAAGCTCTGTTGCAGGGTCTACTTGTTCATGCAGCTTGCATAACGCCATTTCCTGAGGCAGCAGCTCCATCAGTTTTTCCGTGCCCAGATGTCTTACGTCCAAAAAGACCTCTTTGCCTTCTTGCAGCTGTATGAAAATAGCCCGTGCGACTTCATCTCTGGGTTTGAGCTCATCGATGAAGCGTTCACCGTCACTGTTAACCAGATAGCCGCCTTCGCCTCTGGCACTTTCTGAAATGAGAATGCCTGAGTGTTTGAGCGCAGTGGGATGAAATTGGATAAACTCCATATCCGAGATCGAACCTCCGGCACGCAATGCCGCAGCGATACCATCCCCGGTAGCACCGTAGGCATTGGTTGTAAATCCATGATAGATCGAGCCGTATCCGCCCGTAGCGATGATGACCGATTTGGCATCGATTTGTATTACTTCTCCGGTGCGCATCTGTAAGAACGTTGCCCCTTTGACCATGCCCTCTTTGGTGACGAGGTTTAGCAGGTAGTATTCATCCAAAAAGTCTATTTCTTCTTTGAGGGAGGTATCATAGAGGGTATGCAGGATTTTCAGCCCGGTATAGTCCTGTGCATAGCAGGCCCGTTTGGCGCGTGCGCCGCCCATTTGACGCTGTGCGATGCTTTTTGTGCCGGTTTTGTTATTGTCAAGGCGTGAAAAGGGTACGCCGATGGAATCAAGCCATGCAATGGTCCGGAGCGCATCATTGCACATGCGTTCAACCATCACTTCACTGCCAAGGCCGTGCCCGGATTTGAGAGTATCGGCGATATGCAAAGCGATATCATCGCAAGTTGCGTTTCCCAAGGCGGCATTAATGCCGCCTTGCGCCATCGAGGTTTGCGAGTTGGTCGGATAGGATTTGCCTGCAACAACCACTGACGCTCCCGCCTGCTTGGCTGCCAATGCGGCACTCAGACCCGCGCCCCCGCTGCCGATAATGAGTACATCTACCATTTGAACTCCTTTTGGAGTCCAAGTGAGGAGTGAGGAATGAAAAGCGAAGTGTGTATGTATGTATTGCCAAGCAATACTTTTATTTGATGGTAAAACGTTGTCATCAAATTCCTTTATGTCGGTTTTTGTCACAGAGCATTTGGCGTGCATTCCCGCTCAGGAGGGAGGGAACGAGAAGGCCGTGGGGTTGATAAGCTCTATTTGATATCTTGTAAGAAAGATTCGATATTCTGCACTATGCCTTCCAAAAGCTTAATCCTCGCTTCTTTGCTGGTCCATGCGATATGGGGCGTAATCAGCAGCCTGTCGGAGGCTTTAAGATGCATCAGGGGATTGGTTGTTTCTATGGGCTCTTTGGCGACCACATCCAATCCGGCATAGATTTTGCGCCGATCAAGCTCATTTGCCAAATCCGCTTCATTGATGATTCCTCCCCGCCCCAGATTAAGCAAAATAGCCCCTTCTTTTAACAGTTTAAGGTTGTCTGCATTGATGAGGTTTTTCGTTTGCTCATTGAGCGGAGCATGGATAGAAACAATATCGCAACTGCTAAGCAGTGCTTTAAGAGTTTGGTGAGGATATTCGTTTTGTATATTTTGTCCGGAAGTAGAATAGTAGGTTATGTTCGCACCAAAAGCTGCTGCCACTTTTGCAACCTCTTTGCCGATAGCTCCCAGTCCGATAATCCCCCACTGTTTTCCTTTCATTTCATAGAAAGGTTTGCTGACATCGGTAAAAAGCCCTGAAGCGCTCCAAGTTCCGCTTTTAACGGCATGGTCGTAATAGGCCATTTTTTCCAAAAGATAAAGCGCCATTGCAAAGGTATGCTGCACTACGCTTGCCGTGGAGTAGCCCGCAACATTTTTTACTGCTATGTCTATGGATCTTGCTGCAGCCAGATCGACGTTGTTTGTGCCCGTTGCAGCGATGCAGATCAGCTTAAGCCGTGGTGTTTTCTCCATCATCTCTTTGGTGATGACCACTTTGTTGGTGATAACAATGCCGGCATCTTCAATGCGTTGTAAAGTATCCGAAGCGTCAGTCGTTTCATAGCGTACAACTTCTCCGAATTTTTCAAGCAAAGAGAGATCAAGGTCCTCTCCTAAAGTTTTTGCATCAAGAATAACGATTTTTGACATAAAGTATTTTCCTTTGGCAGATGTGAACAGCAAGCACGTTTAGCGATCGGTTATCTTCTCTACGATTTCTATGGCTTTGCGTTTGGCGTTTTGTATTTCATCCAGCACAAGAGAAACTGCCATACGGCGGCCTATGTGTGATTGCGGTTTTCCAAATACCCTGACATAACTGTTCTTGCCAAAAGCATCATCCGGGATCTCAAGTATGGGGGTATGGCTTTCGTTTTTTGCTTTATAGGCTCCGCATGCTCCGGGGCCGTAAAAAGTAAAATCAAGAGGCAAGCCAAGTACGGCTCTTACATGCAAGGCAAATTCGCTTTGGCTTTGGGTGATAAGCGTAACCATCCCAGTATCATGAGGCCTTGGAGAGAGTTCGGAGAAGTAGACTTCATCCCCCTTGACAAAAAACTCCACGCCAAAAATGCCCCGGCCGCCAAGGCCGTCTGTGACCGCTTTGGCGATCTCTTTTGCTTTTTGCAATGCAGCGCTGCTCATGTTGATCGGCTGCCACGAGAGGATAAAGTCGCCGTTTTGCTGAACATGCCCGATAGGCTCGCAAAAGCTTGTGCCTGTTTCATTGCGCACGGTGAGCAGAGTGATTTCGTAGTCAAATTGAATGAACTCTTCAACGATCAGTTCGCTTGCATCGCCTCTGGCCTCTTTGGCTATCTCCCACGATTTTTCGATATCTTCAGGCATTTTAGCGATACTTTGTCCGTGTCCGGAGCTGCTCATGACCGGCTTGATGACGCAGGGGAACCCCATCGCAGCAGCAGCTTCTTTTAGTGTTTCAAGAGTTGTGACAAACGCATAGTTGCTGGTTTTAAGTTTTAAAGTCTCTGCTGCAAATACACGGATATTTTTACGGTTCATGGTTTTGTTGACTGCTTCTGCATTAGGGATGACGTGAAATCCTCTTTTTTCTGCTTCAAAAAGCGCATCGATGCTGATCGCTTCTACTTCGGGAAGGATGTAGGTAGGCTGTTCTTTTTCTATCAGCGAAAGCACAGCTTGTTTGTCTTGCATGTTGATCACATAAGCGCGGTTGGCTACCAGGTGTGCAGGCGCATTTTCATATTTGTCAACGGCGATGACCTCTACGCCCAATCTTTGTGCCTCGATGGCAACCTCTTTTCCAAGTTCACCGCTTCCTAAAAGCATGATCTTAATAGCATTATTTTGTAACGGGGATGTGAATGTCATGAAAAACCTTTTTGAATATTCGTCCGCAAAGAACGATAATTTTAATGATAGGATTCTAGCAAAAAGTTAAATAATCTCTAATGAGTTAAAATATTTTTAAAAAGATGTTTACGTGTTGAAGAAAGGAAAGAGTTTTTAAATAAAGCTTGAATTGCAAGCGGGCAAACGAAAAATTCCGTCTGCCGTCTTTTGTTACAGTCTAGATTCAAATCTTCTGAGCATAAAAAGTTTTTTAAGGATTTTTTTGCGTGTAGCAATTTTCTCTTTCTTTTTCTTTTCAGTCGCTGTTTCGTAGTATTGTCTTGCTCTTGCTTCTGTAACGATAAGGTTTCTGTCGCATTGTCTTTTGAACTTTCTGTAAGCATCATCAAAAGAATCGCGTGAACTAAGATGGATTCCTGGCATAAATGGCACCCCCTTTCTGTTATGGATTTCTCTTTGACAAAACAAAGAAGAGATTATCCTCTCAGTTTCTAAAGAGATAGAACAAAGTGCGCAATTATAGCAAGATAGGTTTAATTTATGATAAAATAAACAAGGCAGCAAGGAGTAGCAATGCAAAAAGTGTACCAAAACTGTGATGAGATGGATAAAAAATGCTATGAGATATACGGATTAAGCGAAGATATTTTGATGGAGCATGCTGCCGGCGGGATGGCGCAGTATATTCGCAGCCGTTTTGCGCGAGGGGCTTCTGTCTTGATCGTTGCAGGAGCAGGAAATAACGGGGCAGACGGCATTGCACTGGCGCGTTTGCTGTATGGCGATTATCAAGTCATGCTGTATCTTCCTTTTGAGTTGAAGTCCAAAATGGCACTTTTGCAGAGGGAGAGAGCCGAACGTGTGGGGATAAGAAGTGTTGATGAACCAAAGGATGCAGACGTAATCGTCGATGCGCTTTTTGGTGCAGGACTCAATCGAAAGCTGGACGAAAAGGCAGAACACATCATTCATAAGCTCAATAGTTTCAAGGGATATAAAATTGCCTGCGATATCCCTAGCGGCATTGCAGGAGACGGACGGCTGATGCCTTGTGCTTTTGAGGCGGATGTCACGTTGACGATGGGAGCGCATAAGGAATCTTTGTATCTGGATGAAGGCAAGGACAGTGTCGGCAAGATAGAAAAAATTGATTTGGGTGTAAGCCATTTGATCTATGAAGATCAAAGCCGAACCTTTGTGCTTGAATCAAGCGATCTGAGGGTGCCAAGCAGAAAAATCTTATCCGCCCATAAAGGCAACTTTGGACATGCGGTGCTTTTTTGCGGAGAGAAAGAAGGGGCGGGAGTCATTGCGGCAATGGCCGCGGCCCGTTACGGAGCCGGCTTGACAACATTGGTAATCCATGAGCCTATCGTACATCCTCCTTATCTTATGGCTGCCAGCATGGTTCCTTCAAATGCCTCGGCTATGGGGATCGGGATGGGGCTTGGCAGCTATTTTGAAGATGAGTTTTTGATGCAGCATGTTGTCAACAGCCATTTGCCTGTTGTTTTGGATGCGGATGCGATGTATGTTCCCAAATTGCTTGCTATTTTGGAACAAAAAGACCGTCAAATCGTTGTAACGCCCCATCCTAAAGAGTTTGTTTCATTATGGAAGATACTAACGGGGGAGCAGCTTAGCGTTGCTGAGGTTCAAGCCAAACGCTTTGAAATTGTACGCCGTTTTAACGCCAGATATCCCCATGTAACACTCTTGCTTAAAGGCGCCAATACGCTTATCGCACAAGAAGAACAGCTTTATATCAATCCTCTTGGCTGTTCCAAATTGAGCAAGGGAGGCAGCGGAGATGTTCTCAGCGGGCTTATCGTATCACTGCTTGCGCAAGGTTATACTGCTTTGGATGCCGCTCTGCAAGGCTCTTTGGCGCTTGTACTTGCAGCGGGAAAATATACAGGGGCAAGCTATGCCATGGTGTCTACGGATCTGATAGACGGGATCGGCAAATTAGAGCAGTATTAGCCGTTTATTACTGCTTTTATGCCAAAATGCCGCCATGAAGAAAAAAATAGCAATACTTTTTAGCGGCAAAGGGACCAATTTCGCCCATATTGTCAACACGCTGTACCCGCAAGAGTTTGAAATAGTCGTAGCCCTGACCAACAACCCCGATGCAGAAGGTATCAAGATAGCCAAGGAAGCCGACATCCCATTGGAAGTGGTCGATTCAAAAAATTTTGAAAGCAGGGAAGCCTTTGATGCGGTAGTGGTGCAAAAACTTCAACACTACAAGCCGGATCTTACCGTACTTGCGGGGTTTATGCGCATACTGACACCGGTTTTTACAGAAACTGTCCGCGCGATCAATCTGCATCCTTCGTTGCTTCCCAGGCATAAAGGGCTTCATGCGATAGAAAAAAGCTATGACGACGACTATCCGAAAGGCGGGGTGAGTGTGCATTGGGTAAGCAGTGAATTGGACGGGGGAGAGATCATCCTGCAAAAAGAGATTTTAAAGGCAGGATTGGATTTTGAAGCGTATGACAATAAGATACGCACGATAGAAAAAGAAGCACTTGCCGAGGCAATAAGAAAAATTTTAAGTTAGGGTGTGTTATAACCCGTCAAGATTATAAAAAGGAATGTATCATGAGCGACATTTTAAAAATCGGAAAGTATGAATTTAACAGCAGATTGATCGTAGGATCAGGGAAGTACGACAGTTTTCAGACAACGCTGGATGCGACTTTGGCAAGCGGAAGCGAATTGATCACAGTAGCGGTGAGACGTGTCAACATCACCAATCCCGAAGAAGAGAATTTGATGACATACTTTAAAGATACGAATGTTAAATTTCTTCCAAATTCTGCAGGATGTACAACAGCGGAAGATGCGATTACGCTTTTTAGGCTTACCCGTGAAGCGACCGGGATCGATCTGATCAAGCTTGAAGTGATCGGCGATACGCAAAAAACGCTTTATCCGGATGTGATAGAGACGATTAAGGCGTGCGAAGTGTTGGCAAAAGACGGATTTACCATCATGGCTTATACCAGTGACGATCCCATCATGGCAAAAAGACTTGAGAATGCCGGAGCGCATGCGGTGATGCCTTTGGCATCTCCTATCGGTTCGGGGCTGGGGATTCAAAATAAGTTTAATGTCCATTTTATCAAAGAGGCAGTCAGCGTACCCGTGATCGTGGATGCAGGCATCGGTTGCGCTTCGGATGCAGCCGTAGCGATGGAGCTTGGTGCGGACGGCGTTTTGACCAATACCGCCATTGCAGGTGCCAAAAACCCCATTTTGATGGCTGAAGCGATGAAATATGCCGTCAAAGCAGGGCGCATGAGCTATCTTGCCGGGCGCATTCCTAAAAAACCGTTTGCTACCGCTTCATCGCCTGCGGAGGGGATGATCTTTTAAGGTGTTTTTGCCTGAACTGAATTTCTACAGCCGTATCTAAGATTTTAGATACGGCTTTTTGTATAAAATTTTAAAACTTCTGTCCCTTGATCGTTTTTCCGTGAAATAAACGTTTATAGGTTGGGCCTTTTTCATCCAGTATGCTTTGATAAAGAAAAATCTGAGGCATTACTGAGCCTAGTATTTTGCCTTGATAGTGCCTTATCATTTTGTTGTAAGCTTTATGGTTATGTATTTTTTTAATACGGCACAATGTAATGTGCGGCTGAAAACCGTCAAGTTTAAAACCTGCGCTTGCAAACTCTTTTGCTTTATGGAAAAATGGTTGTTCTTGGGTTTTGGCATACAAAATTTTAGGCGGCCTTCCAAAACAACCCAAATCAGAAATATCGATAGCGTTTTCTAACGGCGAAATATGGTTTAATTGCCCAATAAGAGGCTTGATGTCTTCAATGTCCCCAAGAAACACCCATGTAAGATGCAGATTTTTTTCTTTGACCCATTTGCCTTCAATGATGCCCTCAAAATCTTTCCGGATAGCAATATAATGATCCATTACAACAGGAGAAGCGACAAACAGTCTCATTTGATGCCTTTTATTTGACATTTTATTTTAGTTTATTTTTATAAGAATACAGATTTTATAATAAAAACAAAGAGATTTCAAAAAACAAATACACAAAGAAAGCATAGACTGTTTTCCGCGGCGGTGCAGACAGTATTTTCCAAGTTCAGGCATTTTATATGTCTAAAAATAAAGAAATTTGATACAATAAAGCAAAAAGGATGGCTATGGAAAACCCGCAGAACACTATGCAGCCAAAACCCAGCATCGAGAGGGTGCTTTATACAATTTTGTATTTGATCTTGATACGATTTATCTCAATGGTACTTTTTGTGATCGCCATTACCCAGTTTATTTATAGCTGGATAGGTAAAGAGCCTAACAAACAGCTTCTGCAGTTTACAAAAAATTTATCAGAATACTCCAAAGAGCTTGTGTTGTATGTGAGTTTTAACAGCGATAAAAAACCTTGGCCTTCCGGCGAATGGCCGACAGTGTAACATCGGCCGCAAAACAGATGCAATATTATGACGACAGACAAAACGAAAAAGCAGCCAAGATTATATTTTTTGTTTTTCAGGCATGTATATTTCTTTTGGTGTATGGAGTTGTCCATACCTCTTTTGCAGCGCTGCACATAGCAGCCAAAAAGCACAATTTAACGTTTATGGCCTATTTCCCCGTCATTTTTGTTTTGATATTTTATATGGGTGTCTTATACAAAACAGTCAAGATGTTTCAGTCTCAAAAAAAAATAGATGCAGTTTTGTGGAGTTTGGGATGGGCCGGTGCAGGGATTGCAGGATTGTATTTTTATCTTTCTGCGCTCGCCGGGATATCATCTTAAAAAACAAAAGAGCCCCTTTGATACGATACTTTCCTTCCAAGCATCAAAAAATACTCCGGCTTTCTGTCCCTGCGGCGATCAATTCGCTGCTTGATATGCTGCAGGTGATTATCGATCTTATCATGGTGGGCCGGCTTTCTGCATTTGCCGTTGCAGCGGTAGGGCTTGGGCTTCAGTCATTGATGCTGGTTTTTGGGGTTTTAACGATGCTGCATGTAGGAACCGGCGCACTTTTATCCAGATTTATAGGCGCAAAACAGATCAAGCGTGCCTCCCTGGGGCTTTCTACGCTGCTTTGGTTTGCGGTTTTTTTAAGTGTGCCTGCAAGCGGGCTATGGTATGTTTTTTCTGAAAAGATTTATATTTGGCTCGGAACCGATCCTCTGGTGACAAATTTGGGTATTTCCTATGTGCAATTGCTTACCTTGATGATACCTTTTCTTTTTGTGAAATCGGTTTTTATCTCAGCACTCAATTCTGCAGGCGACACCAAAACACCCATGAAGATAAAAGTCATCTCGATCTTGCTCAATATTTGGTTGAATTATCTTTTGATTTTTGGAAATTGGGGTTTTCCGGAGCTTGGCGTGAGGGGTGCGGCCGTCGGGACGGTGATGGTCAACCTCCTTGAAGTGACGGTATATGTTTTTCTTTATATGCGCCGATATACGCGTTTTACTCCTTTGCTGCGCTATAGTGTATCTTTGCTTCGTCGTGCCCTGAAAGTGGGAATCCCCGCGTCGTTTGAACGGCTACTGACATTTGGAAGCTTTATGCTTTTTACGGCAATCATTGCACGGTACGGCACCGAAGCGTTGGCAGGATATCAGATAGGATTGAGGGTAGAGGGATTGGCTTTTATGCCCGGTATCGGATTTACGATTGCGGCGATGGCTTTGATGGGGCAAGGGTTGGGGGCCAAAAAGCCGCAGCAAGCCAAAGAAGATGTGTTGCTTGTACTGAAGTATACGATAGGGTTTATGTTTTTTCTTTCTTTTTTTATGATCTTTGTTCCTGAAAAGATTGTTCGGTTTTTTACGGACGATACGCAGACGATCGAAGAGGCAAGCCTTTATTTGCGTGTTGTGGGATTTTCGCAGATTCCGTTGGCTTTCAACTTTGTCTTATCCGGAGCGCTTAGGGGTGCAGGGGATACAAAAAGAACCCTCAAAATCAACCTTGTTTCGCTTTGGTTTATCCGCATCCTTCCTGCATTCGTGCTTACTTTTTATTTTGAGTCTATTGTATGGGTTTATTTGGCGATGATATGCGATACGTTTGTGAAAGCAATTTGGCTTTGGGTTGTGTTTGAAAAAGGCAAATGGCAGCAACTAAAAGTTTAAGTGTTTTTCAAATGGTAGGTATTTTTCTTGAGGGTTTTTTGTTCTATGTTTTGGCTTATGTTATAATTGTGCTAAAAAGGGTTGACGATGAGCAAAGAAGTCAAAACGGTAGAGGGAAGGATCGAGCGTATCTATAAAATGGCAAAAGAGCATTATGGCGAAGTGCGTTTTGTGGGCATTAAATTTCATACTAAAATCGGCTGGGTTGCAAAAATCCAATTTGACGAATTCGAATCCCTCATTGCAGAAGGCAAAAATGCCGTAGAGGCGCTTAAAAATCTGCGCAAGCGGCTAAAAAGAATTATTGCACGTTACAACATGGTGTAATTATCGGCTTGGGACGAATAAAAAGCAACACTAAACAAATACGTTTAACGTAAGAAGCAAAGGGTCAAGATTTGAAAAAAAATATTATATTTATAGGTTTTATGGGAGTGGGGAAAGGGACGACGGCACGTGCTTTTGCCAAAAAATACGGTACCTATATTATCGATACGGACGATCTGATCGAATCAAAAGAAAACAAAGAGATTAAAAAAATATTTGAAAAAGAGGGCGAAGCCTATTTTAGAGCGCAAGAGCAAGCAACTGCCGATTGGATAGAGAAATGTGTGGATGAGACGCTCATAAGCTGCGGGGGCGGCTTTTACAAAGTAAACAATCTTAAAGCGCTGGGGACGGTTGTATTGTTGGATGCTCCGTTTGAATGGATACTCAAACGGCTCAAAAATGCCAAAAACGCCAAAGCAAAACTTGCTAAAAGGCCTTTGTTTGCCAAAGAAAAAGAGGCAAAAAAACTTTACAAAGAGCGGGAAAAAGCTTACAAAGAAGTGGCAGATGTCATTGTAGATGTTTCTTCCAAGCAGATAAACGAGATTATTGATGAGATAGCCGGCAAATGTGCCGTTTCTATGAAACCGTAACATTGTTTTGTTTGAAGGGCTGGTATGCTGCAAAACGGCTTAAAATGTGTTTTATTTTATATTTGTGTTAAAATGTTTTATCTTTTTTAGAAGAGGGAGCAATAAAAACAGATGGAATGGCTTGCAGTGTTTATCGGCGGGGGAGTCGGCAGTATTGCCCGTTATGCAACGGGGATAAGCTGTGCTTTGCTGTGCGGCAAAAATTTTCCCTACGGTACGCTTGTTGTGAATGTGATCGGATCTTTTTTGATTCTTTTTTTTATGACAATCGCAGTGGAGAGACTGACGGTCTCTCCCGCTATAAGACTTTTGGTTGTGACCGGATTTTTGGGCGGATTTACAACGTTTAGTTCCTTTGCTTTTGAAACGCTCTCGCTGGCGATCAATGGAGAAAGCATCAAAGCGGTTCTCAACCTGTTTTTAACGGTGATTGCCGGATTTGCTGCGGGAATGGGCGGGATAATGGCTGCAAGAATGCTTTAAAGCAAAAAGGAAGTATCAATGGATTTTGTCAAAGGATTGCGTCTTACTATTTTTACTGCTGAAGATTATGCATATGAAGGAAATGTTCTTTTTCGTCAGATTGTTGAGAACTTGCATGAAGCGTCGATCCAGGGAGTAACGGTAATGCGGGGGATTATGGGGTATGGAAGCTCAAAGCAGGTGCGTCAGATTCGTTTGGCGGATTTGCTGGAGGGGTTGCCGATTGTCATTGAAGCCGTTGATACCCAAGAGGCGATCGAGAAGTTTATTGTTGAACATGGCAAACTGCTCTCTCACTGCACTGTTGCCACTTCGCCGATACAGCTATGGAAATAAATCTAACAGCGTATCAAAGAGCCTCTGTTTGCCAAAGAGTCATTCCTGATACGATACTGCAAAAGATTCGGACGGATATTGTTTGGCCATATCAATTTTGTATAGGGTTGTTTTATCCTAATTGGATATAATTTTATCAACCAAACCCAAAGAGTATCGATGCAAAGATTTGAAACCTACTTGAAAGAAAATTTGCCCCGTGTGCCAAGTTTTCATCCCATCTACGAAGAGGCTTTGGCTGCAATGCTGGATGCAGGGGGCAAGCGATTTCGCCCTATGCTGCTGCTGAGCATCGTCGAAGCCTATGCGCCTATGCTCTACTCTTCTGCTTTGCCCGTGGCACTTTCTTTGGAGATGTTTCATACCTATTCTTTGATCCATGATGATTTGCCGGCGATGGATAATGCCGATTTGCGCCGGGGGCATATGACACTGCATAAACGCTATGATGAAACGACTGCCATCCTTGCCGGCGATGCGCTGAATACCGATGCTTTTTATCTTATCGCCAAGGCACCGCTGCGTGATGATGTAAAAATAAAGCTGGTTGAACTGCTTGCCTATAACGGGGGAAGCAGGGGCATGGTATTGGGGCAGGCGATCGACTGCTATTTTGAAAACAAACCGCTGGATATTGAACAGGTCAAATTTTTGCATATCAATAAAACCGCAAAACTTATCGCCGCAAGTTTGCAGATGGGTGCGGTGATTGTTTGCCTGGAGAAAAAGACGCAAGAGGAGCTGTACGCTTTCGGGATAGATTTGGGATTGCTTTTTCAGATACAAGACGATATTATCGATGCAACGCAAAATGAAGAAGAGTCCGGGAAAACGACAAAAAACGATAATGACAAAAATAGCTTTGTCAATCTTTTGGGACTGGAAGAGAGCATGGCGCAAGCCGATACACTGGCAAAAGATTTACAAAGACGATTTGAAGCTTTCGATGAGAAGCTCAAAACAGCTTTGCACCCCCTCATAAATCAATATTTACATAGACACAAAGGATAGTTACATGGTAATGACAGAGCAGAACAGCATGCGCCGAAAGATGGCCAACACCATTCGATTTTTAGCAGCAGATATGGTACAGCAAGCAAACTCCGGGCACCCCGGTGCGCCGATGGGACTGGCTGACATTGCAGTTGTATTAAGCGAACATCTTAATCATAATCCGAAAAATCCTCAGTGGCTCAACAGGGACAGACTGGTTTTTTCGGGAGGGCATGCGTCTGCATTGATTTATTCATTGCTTCATCTTTGGGGATATGATGTGAGCATTGATGATCTTAAAAACTTTCGTCAGCTTGATTCTAAAACCCCGGGGCATCCTGAGTATGGCCATACGCCGGGGGTAGAGATTACGACCGGGCCTTTGGGGCAGGGGGTTGCCAATGCCGTCGGTTTTGCTATGGCGCAAGCCTATACGGCAAATCAGGTAAACTCGGAAACTTGCAAACTGATTGATCATAAGGTGTATTGTTTTTGCGGTGACGGGGACCTGCAAGAGGGGATCAGCTATGAAGCATGTGCTTTGGCCGGACGTCTTGAGCTTAAAGACCTTGTGCTGATCTATGACAGCAATGAAATTACCATAGAGGGCGATACAAAAATTGCATGGAGCGAGGATGTCGCAAAACGTTTTGAAGCCCAAAATTGGAATGTGATCAAAATCAACGGGCATTGTTATGATGATATCGACAAAGCGCTGCACGAAATCAAAGAGGCAGCCAAGCCGACGATCATCATTGCCAATACAATCATAGGAAGATATGCAGAGGGGCTAGAGGGAAGCCATGAAACACACGGAGCACCGCTAGGAGAAGAGACGATTAGGGTATCCAAGGAAAAATTGGGCTTTTCTGCGGATGAGAAATTCTATATCCCTGAAGATGTGTTGGTACGTTTCAGATGCGCGCTGGAAGAGGGTGAATTGGCAGAAAAAGAGTGGATCCACAGACAAAAAGAGGCGCCGCTTATCGAACAAAACGAAGCGCTGGAAAGACTGCTCAACCCCGATTTATCAGCGATCAATTTTCCAGATTTTACCAATGACAAAGAGATGGCAACCAGAGATTCCAACGGAAAAATTCTCAATGCCATAGCAACGGCAATCCCCGGTTTCATCGGGGGGTCTGCCGATCTTGCTCCGTCAAACAAAACAGAATTAAAAAATATGGGCGATTTTCCGAAAGGCAAAAATATGCATTTTGGCATCCGGGAGCACTCTATGGCCGCAATAACCAATGCAATGGCATTGTATGGCACGGTGATGCCATTTAACGCAACATTTTTTATCTTTAGCGACTATCTAAAACCCAGCGCGCGTATTGCGGCATTGTCCGGTATCCAGAACTTTTTTATTTGGACGCACGATAGTATCGGGGTCGGAGAAGACGGCCCGACGCATGAGCCGATCGAACAGCTTAGCCAGTATAGGGCAATGCCAAACTTCTATGTATGGCGTCCTGCGGATGCGACGGAAAATATCGAGGCTTGGAAGTGTGCATTGAACATCAAGGCGCCTCACGGTTTTGTGCTTTCCCGCCAAAAACTCAAAACGCTTAAACCAAAAAGGGATTTCGGCGATGTATCAAAAGGTGCATATATCGTTAAGAAACGAAAGAATGCAAACCTAACACTGATGGCTTCAGGGTCTGAATTGATGCCGTGTTTGCAAGCAGCTTGCTACCTGACTGCATTGGGAATCAAGGCCAATGTGGTATCCGTGCCGTGTATGGACCTTTTCAACGAGCAAGACGAAGCCTACAAAGCACAGGTGATTGATGCAAGTACAAAAGTTTTGGCAGTCGAAGCTGCAACGGCTACAGAGTACTACCGATATGCCGATGATGTGCTTGGCATGGAAAGTTTTGGCGCCTCTGCGCCGGCAGAACAGCTTTTTGAAAAGTTCGGATTTACCCAAGAAGGGATCATGAAACGCGCTTGCAAACTGATGGGAGTAGCGTACCGTGAAGTGAAGCTTGAGGAGTGCGAACTTTAAAAAATTGGTATGTTAGGCCTTAGCTTAACATCCCTCTGATCTCATCTTCGTCAATCAGCTCTTTTTCATACTTGATAATCGCAATATTTTCCGTTTCATTGATGTAGGTCTCTACAATGGCGGGGTGGGATTTGAGTGCGGCAACTTTCTCTCTGTCGAAGATATCCAGCGGAAGATAGACGTTGCCTCTGCTGTTTGGGTTTTTCATGGAGATGATCCATGCTATCCATGCCGCGCCTATCATAAAGACGATCCAGGCAAGGGCGGTTTTGGTGTAATGTTGCATGACATATCCCGCCAAAATCCCGCCAAGGAATGTTCCGATATATCCGAAAGTATTTGCGATGCCTAGCGCCAGTCCTTTCTGGTGTGTTTTTGCCATTTTGGACACAAAACTCTGTAAAAGCGGTTCAAACATCATAAATCCTATAAAAAAGAGCGCTGCTCCTATCCCAAAGACTAAAGCCGAAGGGGCATATCCCATCATCATAAAGCCTAAAACGTTCAAAAGAATCGAAATGATGAATACCTGTTTGCCCTTGCCGTATTTTTCTCCGAATACGGCGGAAGGTCCCATGGCAAGCATCCCAAGAAAGACGGCGGGCAGATAGATTTTCCAAAGTTCCGCTTTGGCCCAGCCAAATCCGTCATGGGCCGATGTCATCACAAGGGGGATGAGGAAGAATGCCATGGTCATCACAGAGGAGTGGAAAAGAAATGTGATATACATTTTGCCAAGCTGTTTGTCGGCAAGTACGCCTTTTAACCCTTTTTCTTCCTCGCTGAAAGTATGTATGATTTTTGGACTCTCCGGGATAATGGTATAAAGCATGATAATCGTTGCTACTGTAAGCGCAGCAGTGAGCCAAAACAGACCCGGCACACCCCATACTCCGCTCATGAGGGGAGAGATGATCATGGCGGCCACAAAGCTCATGGCGATCGTACCGCCCATCATTGCCATGGCATGGCTTCGCTGCTCTTCCCGTACCAAGTCGCTTATCATCGCACTGACCACTGCGCCTACTGCGCCGGTACCCTGTAAAAATCTGCCAAGCATCAACATATAGATATCGGTACTTATCGCAGATACTACCGAGCCGATCAGAAATATGACTGAGCCTATCAATATGGCATTTTTGCGTCCTATCCTGTCGCTGAGATGGCCAAAAGGTACTTGAAAGATCGCCTGAGTGATGGCATATCCGCCCATTACAATGCCTGCCAGCATTGCATTGGCGCCATCAAGCCCTATGGCATAGCTGCTCAGTACCGGCAGTACGACAAACAGCCCGAAAAACCTCAGTCCGACGATTGAGCTTAATGGCAATATTTGTTTAAACATAGTGATACCTCTGTTTAGATAAAATTTGTCCCATTATATTCCAAAAAAGTTAAGGGCAGATAAGAAAACAAAGAGATCTCTTTAAAAGGGCGGCATTTGTTTTTTAAAAAGGAGCAGGAATGAAGCTGGTATTGGCAACGGGAAACAAAGGCAAACTGCGCGAGATTAAAGAGATGTGCCAAGATGAGGTGGTAGCCTTTTCGGAGCTGTTGGGGGATCTTGAGATCGTCGAGGACGGAGATACGTTTGCGGCCAATGCGTTGATCAAAGCCAGAACGATTTATAAAAAATTAAGCAAAGAGAAGCCGTCGGAAGCTTATATCGTCATGGCCGACGACAGCGGCATCAGTTTGCCTCAGCTTGGCGGTGTTCCCGGTATCTATTCGGCAAGGTATGCCGGAAAAAATGCAACAGACAAAGACAATCTTTATAAACTGATAGGAGCGCTCAAGGAGCAAGGCATAAAGCACACGCCTGCCTACTATACCGCTGCGATTGCGATCGTATGCGGTTATGGGGAATATGTCGTGCACGGCTGGATGTATGGCGAAGCTATCGACGAAGCACGCGGAAAAAAAGGTTTTGGGTATGATCCGATGTTTATCCCTTTAGGATATGATTGCACGCTCGGCGAGCTTGACGAGGAGATTAAAAAAGAGATTTCCCACAGGGCAAAAGCCTTGAAATTAGCACAGCCTATTATTAAAATGTTAAAGCAAAAACAAGGCAGATAGAATGACACAACAACAATTTATGCAAGATTTGCAAAAAATATATGATGAATTGCAAATAAGGCAAGAAGCGCTTAACTCTTTTTATAAGCTGCTTGGCAAGGGGCATGATGAAGCCTCAAAAATTGTCGATGAGTTTTTGGCATATCTTGATTTAAACAGAGACGATGAGACAATCATGGCTGCATTGACGCGTATCGTCAATCTTCGGGAAGATGCGCTTGAACAGGTACTGCAAAAGGAAAATCTAAATCAAGAAGAGAGAGAAAAAAAGAAAGAACTCGCTTACAATTTTGTAAGCAGCCTGCATCTTAAACGGCATGAGGCTTTTATCGCATGGGTTGAAGAGTCACAGCTTCTTACGCCCTTTTATCGTATGATTATTTCAGGCACACACGCAGTAGGCAGCGCAATAAGCGGATGGCAGAATGCTTGGACATCACATATTATTTATGGAATAAACCGCGAACTTTTTACGCTATTTAACGGGGATGAAGGGAAGATTTTTGAAAAGCTTCAAAACGAATCTTTGCTTGATTTAAACAGCCGCGGCGAGATAGGGGATCGCTGCTACTCCGTGCTTCATCAAGAAAAAGACGGCAGCTTTAAAAGAGTCGCATATGCCGAAGCTTTCAAAGAAGAGGTCGCTCAAGTCAAAGAAGCTTTAGCGGTATTTATAGGAATGCTGACAATGCTTGAAGATGAGGTATTTGGGCAAAAAGAGGCATGGCTGGAATATTTGATAGCCATCAACAATGCGTTTTCTCATACCAGGCCTGATGAACTTATCGAATATTGGGCCAATGTAGACAGGGCATGGATGAAGATCACTGCCCCTTTGCAGATAGGCCATCCTTTGGAGTATTATGAAGACCAATACAGAAAAGCCGTCGCGCTGGAATGGGATTTGCGTATCGTAAACCCTGCACTGCAGAAGAGTTCTTGCACAAGGGAAAATATGGAACATTTTGCTTCCGCTATGGCCCGGGAATGGGGAGAAGAAGCACGTCGCATCATCTCAAAAAATTTGATGCAAGTCAGAGAAACACAGCTTTACATAGGGCAGCCGATGCTTTATTACGGTGCGGAATTTAACGGGCTCTTTTCCGCGCAGGTGGTTCCCAACGACGAGGAGGTCTCCAGCGAGCTTGGCAAAAAGATATTTGCGTATGCCGATTTTGTTCTTGAGAGCAAAAAATCCAAGCCGGTTATGAAATTAAGCATAGAGGCAATGGGCGAAGCCTTTGTCAAAAAGCAAAGGGCAGTCATCGAAAATGAACCGGCATTGTGGCATGAGCTTTATGATATCTCCACGATAGGGCATGAATTTGGACATATTTTATGGATAGATTCGGACACAGAAACAAAAATGAACAGTACCGGCCAGTTTAAAAACATAGAAGAGTTTAAGGCAACAACAGGGGGTTTGATGGCATTTTTTTATCATGAAAACGAATCGCTTAAACCCCATATCGTCGATGATATTGTTTCGCGCGCCGTGGGCTTAATGGCATGGCGGGAAGTGGGCGAGGTGCTGCCTTATTATTGCGAAGGTTTAATGCATTTGGCGATCCTTTTTGAATCGGGTATAGTAACTTACGATAAGACGATCCGGATACACTATGAATGCTATGAAGCGATGAAGGAGGCTTATATTGAAGCATACAAAAAACTGGCACAGCATTATCTAAGCAAACAAGACGCCAATCTCTATTTGAGCCGGTATGCAATGAAAAGCGGCGGCGTCTATCTTCCGCTTCAAAAGGATGTGCGTGATTTTGTGGAGCATTACTATCAAAGATATCAGGCAATCGGACAGCAAATTACAACATTGGATTAGTATAAAAATTTGTTTTTTTAATTTAAAAAGATAAAATCGTTATAAAAAATAAAAGGATAAACAATGAAAAAAGGATTACTTGTGTTTTTAATGGCGAGTGCGGTTGTATTAGCCTATGAGCCTACAAAAGCAGCCGTAAAGTTTACGGCATTTAAAACGCCGTCCAAAGCAGGTGTATCCGGAGGGTTTGATGCAATTGAACTTTCCGGAAAAAAAGAAGCAAACAGCATACCAAAGATGTTAGAAGGATTGAAAGCTGACATCAAAACAGGCAGCGTCAATAGCGGCCATAAAGAAAGAGACGAGAAGCTTGTAAACGCATTCTTCAGCGTTCAATCCAATGCTTCCATAGAAGCGCAGATCATTTCTGCAAAAGAGAGCACGTTGATAGTGAAAATCACCATGAACCGTCAAAGCAAAGAAGTGCCGATGCAGTATCAGGTAAATGACAATACGATCCAAGCCAATGGATATATTGATTTGGCAGATTTTGATATGATTCCTTCTTTACAGGCGATCAATAAAGCATGCTATGATCTCCATGAAGGAAAAACATGGCAGGATGTAGCGATTGAATTTTCAATTGCTTATCAATAAATCAACAAAGAAGGGTTGGTTTCTTACCCTTCTCTAACTTCCTTTTGGATATAATCGCTACTCATTATGTCATCATATAAAGCAAAACAAGAGGATCATTATGTTACTTTTTACTCCCGGACCGACTCCCGTACCCGAATCTGTGCGCCAAGCCATGGCAACGCCTACATTGCACCATAGAACACCAGAGTTTGAAGCTATTTTTAAAGAAGCGCGCGAACGTTTGTTGTCGTTATTGGGCATGGACGAATGTGTGATGGTTGCCAGTTCGGGAACCGGAGCGATGCAGGCGTGTATGGTGAATTTATGCGAAAAAAAAGCATTGACGATCAATGCCGGCAAGTTTGGCGAGCGTTTTGGGAAAATTGCAGATGCGATGGGGAGAGAGAAGATAGAGCTTTGCTATGAATGGGATGCCCCCGCCGCGGTTGCAGATGTAGAAAAAGCCCTTTTTGACAATCCTGATATCGATGCAATTTTTATCCAGATATGCGAAAGTGCAGGAGGGCTTAGACACCCTGTAGAAGCCATAGCCAAACGTGCCAAAGAGATCAATCCCCGGATTATGGTCGTAGCAGACGGCATTACGGCTGTGGGGGTAGAAAAAATTGATGTGACGCATATTGATGCGTTGGTCACAGGAAGCCAAAAGGCATTGATGCTGCCTCCCGGGCTTGCAATGATAGGCCTTTCAAACAAAGCGGTAGAAAAAATAGGAAAAGGCAAAGATTATTATTTCAATCTTGCGATAGAGATCAAAAATCAGCAGAAAAACACTACGGCTTGGACTGCGGCAACTACATTGATTATCGGGCTTAATGCGATTTTTGACGAAATTGAGAAAGAGGGGATGGATGCACTATATGAGGCGACTGCAAAACGGGCAAAAGCAACACAGGCAGCACTTGAAGCGATAGGTTTCAGCGTATATCCTAAGATGCCAGCCCTTGCCATGAGTACCGTATTAGATGAAGATGCGGAAGCGATACGAAAACTGCTTAAAACAAAATACGGCGTAAACATTGCAGGCGGCCAAGATCATCTCAAAGGAAAAATTTTCCGTATCAACCAAATGGGCCTTATCCCCGTATATGAATCTGCATGGGTAGTAAACGCAATAGAACTTGCACTTGATGAACTGGGAAGAAGAGCATTTGACGGTACGGCTAGCCGTGTGTTTAATGAAACCTATTTCAAGGCATAAGATCCGATGATATTTGAACATGAAATCCCTAGCGGAAGCCGGCTTTATTTCGGCAAAAGCGCAAAGCTTAAAAGAGAGATTGAAAACAGCGCAAGCAGCACCTTGGCAGCGCTTGGATATGAAGAGATTGTTACCCCTATTTTTTCTTATCATCAGCATGAATCTTTTGAAAAAAACAATGCGCTTGTCCGCCTGAATGACGAGAGCAATCATGAGGTGACTTTGCGCGCAGATTCTACGGCGGATGTGGTGCGTATCGTCACCAAAAGGCTCGGACGCAGTATGGAATCAAAAAAATGGTTTTATATCCAGCCTACCGTTGCTTATCCGACAAAAGAGCAGTATCAGATCGGAGCCGAAATCATAGACGGCAGTTTTGAAGAGGCGGCGCAAACCACCGTCGTACTTTTAAAAAAATTTGAGATTGAGCCTATCATGCAAATATCCAATATTCGTATTCCGCATCTGCTCAATGAAAAATACGGTGTTTCACTTGAAGTATTAAAATCCATGCATATCGAGCAGATTCTCTGTACAAATTTGCCTTGGATGGAATCGCTGGTAAGCATCAACAGTATGGATGATCTGAAAGATTTAAGTGTTTTTCCTGAAGATATTAAGAAGGAACTAGAAAAAATAAAAGCAGCTGCTCAAAGCATAAATTATGCATCGATGGTCATTTCTCCGCTTTTTTATGCAAAGCTGAGATATTATGATTCTTTGACGTTTAGAATGTTTGAGGGGAATGCACTTTTGGCAACAGGCGGCATTTATATGATCGATAATGTAGAAGCGGCAGGGTTTGCGCTTTATACGGATGAATGCATTGCATATAAAATGGAAAAAATGAGTAGGGAGTAAAATAGGATGAGCAAAGCGGGTTTAATTGTAGGGCTTCAATGGGGAGACGAAGGAAAAGGAAAGATTGTTGATCATATGGCACAAACACATGATTATGTTTGTCGTTTTGCAGGGGGGCATAATGCCGGGCATACGATCGTAATCGGTGATAAAAAATATGCACTCCATCTCATTCCTTCCGGTGTGCTTAATCCAAAAGCAAAAAACATTGTGGGCAACGGAGTGGTGATCTCTCCGAAAGACTTTATTAAAGAAATGGAGCAGTTTGGAGACCTTAAGGGCAGGCTTTTTCTTTCGGATAAAGCCCATATTTTATTGCCCTATCATGCCTTGATAGATCAGGCAAGAGAACGTACAAAAGGCGACAAAGCCATTGGTACAACCGGGAAAGGTATCGGCCCTGCCTATGAAGATAAGATTGCCAGAGTAGGGCATCGGTTGGGAGAATTGCTTCATCCTGATAGACTGACTGAAAAGATTATGGCATATTTTGAGGCCAATCAAACTATTTTTGAAGCCATGGGGATCAAGCCTCTGGCAAAAGAGGAACTTTTAAAAGAGCTTGAAGAGTATAAGAAAGCGCTTGCACCTTACATTGTGGATACGACACAAATGATGTGGGACATCTTGAAAGAAGACAAAAAAGTTTTGCTCGAAGGGGCACAGGGTACGATGCTCGATATCGACCATGGCACCTATCCTTATGTGACCTCTTCAACAACGGTGAGTGCCGGCGCTTGTTCAGGCCTTGGGCTGAGCCCGAAAGATTTAGGTAAAGTAACAGGGATTGCCAAAGCATACTGTACAAGAGTCGGAAACGGACCTTTTCCGAGTGAAGAGTTGAGCAAAGAAGGCAACATCTTGCGTCAAAACGGCTATGAGTTTGGCACCACTACCGGAAGGCCGCGAAGATGCGGCTGGTTTGATGCGGTAGCAATGCGCCATGCCGTGCGCATCAATGGCGTAGACCAGGTGGCGCTGATGAAACTGGACGTGCTTGACGGTTTTGAAGAGGTAAAGGTATGCGTAGCTTATGAAGTGGAAGGCAAAGAGATTGACTATGTGCCTTACGACCTTGAAGAGGCGACCCCTGTGTATCAAAGTTTTCCGGGCTGGAGCAAAACCCAAGGCATAAGGACATTTGATGCGCTTCCGCAGAATGCGCAGTCATATATTTTGGCGCTTGAAAAGATGATCGGAACTAAAATAGGGATGATATCGACAAGTCCCGATCGCGACGATACGATTATACGGTAAGAACTATCAGGCAAAATTTGCTTTGGAGGGACGGCCTAAAGGAAGCCAGCCGTTTTAAACTATAAAAAAGGAGTTATACAATATGAGACTCAAACCGCAACAAACAAGATATATAGCAACCAAAATCGCAATCGATTTGGCCAATGCCCCTTTTGTCAAACTTCCCAAAGGAAGAGAAGCCGTGGTAGAGGCATGTAAAGCAATTATCGATGAGAACTTGAAAAAAGAACAGGCATTGGATGCCAAAGTCAAGGAAATATTGGAGGCCAATAGCGGTGAGATAGAATTTCAGCTTGCAGATGAAAGACAGCTCTTTTTTATGATTAAGAAGAAAATGGCTCCTGAATTTGGCGTGATTATGAACTATGACGATAGGTATAATGATCTTTCGCATCAGATTTTAGATGAGTTGTATGAAAACTATCTGGCAGAATACAATGTAAGCGAAAATCAAGTCAAAAACATTATTTTCAAATCTTTCAAAACATTTGCCAATGCCTATGAAGAGATAGACAATATTGTTTATAATAAGATTAAAAATATGAAAAGGGAAATCATCCCCGGTTCTCAGGATTATGAATTGCTTTATGAAAGGCTTTATCAGGAAGAGCTTTCAAAAAGAGGAATGCTTTAAGCATCAAAGTTAAGTATTAAAAAATAAAAAGGAAGTGTGATGAAAAAGGTGTCGCTTTATTTTGAAAATGGACTGCTTTTGGAGGGCAAAAGTTTTGGAGCGGAAGGTACGTCTGTCGGAGAATGTGTTTTTAACACCTCGTTGACAGGATATCAAGAGATTGCTACAGATCCTTCTTATGCAGGACAATTTGTAACCTTCACAATGCCCGAGATAGGAAATGTAGGATGCAATGCACAGGACATGGAGAGCAAAAAAGCATTTTGTGCAGGGGTAATCGTGCGCTCGTATCAAGACAGGCCTTCAAATTTCAGATCCGAGGAGACGCTAGGCAGTCTTTTACAAAAGCACGGAGTGCTTGGCATCACACAAATCGACACACGCTATATTACCAAAGTTTTGCGTCAAGAAGGCGCGATGATGATGGTTGCTTCTACCGAATATCACGATAAAGAATCGCTTCAAAATGTACTAAAAAATGCGCCTCGTATCGAAGAGATCAACTATATTGAAAAAGTGAGTACCAAAGAGCCTTATATTCACAAAGAGGGGCGCTATAATATCACAAATTTTAACTATGATGCGCCGCAAACAACCAAAAAAATTATTGCGCTGGATTTTGGTATCAAAAGAAATATCCTCAATGAATTGACCCACGCCGGTATGGAAGTAACGGTCGCGCCCAATGCAATGAAAGCAGAAGAGATTATCGATCAATTTAAAGCCAAAAAAATAGACGGCGTTTTTTTGTCAAACGGTCCGGGGGACCCTCTTATTCTAAAAGAAGAGCACGAAAAAATTAAAAAACTTATCGCTGCAAAGGTTCCTATTTTTGGCATTTGTTTAGGCCATCAGCTTTTATCTATTGCGCACGGGTATGATACCTTCAAATTGCCTTTTGGACATCATGGCGGCAACCATCCCGTAAAAAACGTGGTAACCGGAAGAGTTGAGATCACGGCACAAAACCACAACTACAACGTGCCTGAAAATATTATTGAAGTAGCATCGGTAACGCATATCAACCTTTTTGACAACACCATAGAAGGACTTCGCTATAACGATTCGCCTACCATGTCGGTACAGCATCATCCTGAAGCAAGCCCCGGGCCGCATGAGAGCGCCTATATCTTCAGCGAATTTGCAAAAATGCTGTAAGGAAAGCAGATGAATATTGCTATTTTGTTTGGGGGGTCAAGTTTTGAACACGAGATAAGCATCGTAAGTGCAATCACGATGAAAAAAGTGTTCAAAAAAAGTCGATTGACGTTTATTTTTGTAAGCAGTGACCGTCAATTTTATTTGATTGATGCCAAAGAGATGACCTCTAAGCTTTTTTCTTCGGGCAGTTATAAAAAATGCAAAGTGCTCACATTGAAAAAAGGCGGATTTTTTAGCGAGGGGCTTTTTGGCAGCAAAAAGATCGATTTTGACGTAGTGTTAAATTTGATCCATGGCCAAGACGGGGAGGACGGAAAAATCGCATCGATGATGGCATTTTTTGATATCCCTTTTATTTCTCCCCGTATAGAAGCTTCAGTATTAAGCTACAATAAACTTTATACCAAATTTTTTGCAGAAAGCCTGGGGATAAAAACCGTTGCATACGAACACCTTTCAAAAGCAGACGATCGAAAAATTACCCTGCCTTATCCGGTTATCATTAAACCGGTACGGCTTGGCAGCAGCATCGGCGTAAGTATCGTAAAGGATGAATCGGAACTTGATTATGCATTGGATGTGGCATTTGAATTTGATACGGATGTGATTATAGAGCCGTTTATTTCAGGTGTCGGGGAGTTCAACCAGGCAGGATGTTATACAAGCCGATGGGAGCTCTCTATCGTAGAGCAGCCTCATAAAGAGGATTTTTTGGATTTTGAGAAAAAGTATATGGATTTTTCGCGGGATTCACAGGTTCTTGCCGCAGATATTGACGATGCGCTTAAAACACAAATACAAGAGAATTTTAAAAAGATCTACTATCCGCTCTTTAAGGGTGCAGTGATCCGTTGTGATTTTTTTGTCATTGACAATGAAGTATATTTGAATGAGATCAATCCCATACCGGGATCTATGGCCAACTATCTTTTTGAGGATTTTGAGCCGATGATTCATAGGCTTGCTTCAAATTTGCCTAAAGAGAAGTATATCATGGCGGATTATCGCTATATCCACTCGATCCAAAGCGCCAAAGGAAAAGCATAGCTTTTCCTTTGGCTCTCAATTTCTCGCAATCAATATAAAAGTTTCCTTCCCTATTCTTCAAAATTATCTATCTTAATGCATCAAATAAGACTAAATAATCTGTTGAAGCGCTAATTCTAAAAAGAAAATTTGTAAAAAATCTTATACAATAATAAAAAAACAGTAATCTCTTTATATTTTTAAGCATTGTATTTATAGAAAAAGATTAAAATATGGAAGATGTTAATAATTTTTTGTGGTAGATAAAAATTATTAGCATAATCTTTATAAGGGGGTATGCATGCAGTCACACGCAGCATTGGAATATGATTATTCAGTAGCAAAATTGTTTACCTATACAACAATTTTGTTTGGATTTGTAGGGATGTTGATCGGTACGTTTATTGCTGCGCAATTGGCGTTTCCTGAATTGAATTACTGGATGGGAGAGTATGGGACGTTTTCAAGATTAAGGCCGCTCCATACCAATGTCGTCATTTACGGTTTTACGGTCAGCGGTGTTTTTGCTACTTTTTATTATTCGGCACAAAGAGTACTGAAAGTGTCGATGGCAGAATCAAATTTTTTGATGTTTGTCGGCAAGTTGCAGTTTGTACTGTATGTTATTTTGGCAGCAGGGATGGTTGTGTCATTGCTGATGGGGTATAGTTCATCAAAAGAGTATGCAGAAATGGAATGGCCGCTTGATATTCTTACGGTTGCCGTATGGGTATTGTGGGGGATAGTCATGTTTGGCCTGATAGGGTTAAGAAGGGAAAAAACTCTTTATATCTCTCTTTGGTATTTCATTGCAACATTTTTGGGCGTTGCGATGCTGTATCTTTTTAACAATATGGCACTGCCTACCTATTTTTTCTCCGGCGGTTTAGGCAATATCATGCATTCAGTTTCTATGTATTCAGGTACCAATGATGCATTGGTGCAGTGGTGGTGGGGCCATAATGCGGTAGCTTTTGTGTTTACTGTTCCTATTATTGCAATGATTTATTATTTTCTTCCAAAAGAGTCAGGGCAAGCCATCTATTCTTATAAATTGTCTCTGCTTTCTTTTTGGGGATTGATGTTTGTCTATCTGTGGGCCGGTTCACATCACCTTCTTTGGTCAACTGTTCCGGATTGGATGCAGTCGATGGGATCTATATTTTCTGTTGTATTGATTTTGCCGTCATGGGGCAGTGCGATCAATATGCTTCTGACAATGAAAGGGGAGTGGAATCAGCTGACTGAAAATCCATTGATCAAGTTTATGGTTTTAGCCTCTACTTTCTATATGCTTTCAACGCTCGAAGGGCCAATTCAAGCGATAAAATCAGTCAATGCAATTGCACATTTTACAGACTGGATTCCGGGGCATGTGCATGATGGTGTATTGGGATGGGTTGCTTTTATGATTATGGCATCGCTTTTTCATATGGCTCCAAGAATGTATAAAAGAGAGATTTATTCAAAAAAATTGATGGATGCACAGTTTTGGCTCCAAATCACTGCGGTTGTTCTTTATTTTACTTCCATGTGGATTGCAGGCATTACACAGGGAATGATGTGGCGAGCAGTGGATGAATACGGCAATTTGATGTATAGTTTTATTGATACGGTGGCCGTACTCAATCCATATTATACGATTAGAGCGCTTGCGGGGGTATTGTATCTTACAGGTTTCTTGATGTTTGCATACAATATGTATAAAACGATGACAGCTTCTAGAAAAATTGAAGCTGAACCACAATTTAGAAGTCCTATGGCGTAAGGAGGCAAGTTATGTTTCATTGGTTAGAAAAAAATCCGTTCTTTTTTGCTGTAGGCGTGTTTGTTGTCATTGCGTTTGCGGGGCTTATTGAAATTTTGCCGAATTTTGCAGAAGCATCACGACCGGTAGCAGGATTAAAGCCTTATACCGTTCTTGAGCTTACAGGTAAAAATATTTACAAGAAAGATCACTGTATTGCATGCCATTCGCAGCTTATCCGGCCGTTTAAAGCGGAAACAGACAGATACGGACAGTATTCTTTATCCGGAGAATATGCTTATGACAGGCCTTTTCTTTGGGGCTCCAAAAGAACCGGCCCGGATCTTCATCGTGTAGGGAACTATAGAACAACAGAGTGGCATGAAAATCATATGTGGGATCCAAAATCGGTAGTTCCCCAGTCAATTATGCCGGCATATAAGCACTATTTTACCAATATTGCAGATATAGAGACAGCCTATGCGGAGGCAGTGACAGTTAAAAATGTGTTTAAAACACCTTACGGTGATGAATTTCAGCCTACAAAAGAGGCTTGGGAAGCACATAAACCCATTGTTTTGGCAGAAGCAAAAGCCATTGCAGATGATATGAAAAATAAAGATGTAAAAGAAGCGGTAGCAAACGGCCAGATACCGGAAATTGTTGCATTGATAGCATATCTCAACAGATTAAAATAGTAGGAAAAGATGGATATTAGAGAACTTCAGGGCTATGCCAGTTTCTTTATGACCGTTTTTCTTGTGGTGGTATTGTATTCGTATATTGTATACCTATATCGAAGTGAAAAAAGAGGCGAAAAAGATTATGAAAAATATGGAAATATCGCACTTGATGATAAAATCGACAGTACGCCGATAGAACATAATCCTAAAAGCCAAAGTGAAAAGAAGGAGCTAAAAAATGAATACGTTAATGATTAAAGCATTGGCTTTTGCTGCTGTATTGATTATAGCTACGCTGGTCGTTGTCAAACAAATGAATATCGATCTGAGCGATCCGATCAATATGATAACAATGCTGGGCGCCGTAGCGATTGCTGTGCTTACCTTCGGGGTAGCAGCCAAGTATGTCAACCAGATGAAAACAGATAAGGCTGAAGGTGAGCTTGCCGAAGAAAATTGGGATGGGATCGGAGAGTATAAAAACGAACTTCCAAGCGGTTGGGCCTACTCTTTTTTGGGAACATTGATATGGGCGATGTGGTATTGGACGGTAGGGTATCCGCTCAATGCATTTAGCCAAATCGGTATGTGGAATGAAGAGGTGAAGGCGTATAATGCAAAATTTGAGGAAACTCATAAAAATGCAGATCTTGAAACGCTGCAGCAAATGGGGGAATCGGTATTTTTGGTACAATGTGCCCCATGTCACGGCGAAACGGGTGACGGGCTTTCTGGCAAAGCGCAGGATTTAGGCATAAGAATGAGCAAAGAGCAGATTCTTTATACGATAGAAAACGGTTCCGATCAATTGGGCTATGAGATGGGCGCAATGCCGCCGATGATGGCGCAAGGGGAAGATGCCAAAGCGATTGCTGAGTATATAGCAGGCGGAATGAAAGGTGAACAGCCGGCTGCATTTGCGGCATGTGCAAGCTGTCACGGTGAGGATGGCAAAGGAAATAACGGGATGTCACCGAGTCTTGCGGATTATGATGATGCGGTTATTTCTCATGTGCTTCAACATGGCAAAAAGGGTCAAATCGGCAAAATGCCGTCATTTAAAACAATGTTGACACCGGTTCAAGAAAAAGCATTGGCAGTCTATATTCGATCATTATCAAATTAAGGAGCAAAAAATGGCAGAAAATACCAACAGAAACCTACTTGGGCTACATGGTGTGGCAGGAATGCTTACGGCAACATTGTTGTTGATCGGTATTTTAATATTTTTAACAACATGGGGCATAAGCGTACAACAAAGCTCAGCATCAAAATACTATGACCCTACGCCTATTACCGGGAGTTTGGATAATGTAAAGATGATAAGCAAAGAAAATGCCAAATTTGCATTCATAGATGCCAAACAATCGCAAGAAAAGGATAAATAATGATCAAGATAATGGATAAAGTACTCGGTATCGGTATGCTCATTACTGCAATTTATACAGCATGGGCAGTGTTGACGCCAAACCATCTTTTTATAGGATAGCACAATGGCCAAAATACAAGCAAGGATCATCTTGCTTGCTTTATTGTTTCCGTTTCTTCTGAATGCAGCACATATTCTTAAAAACGAATTATTAAACCCAAAAGCTTCACAAATCATTGAAGAAATAGGAAGTGAATTGTTGCTTAAAACAGGGATAAATGAATACGTAATAGCAACCAATGATCCTTTTCCCAGAGGAAGCAGTATGGTTGCGTATGTAGAAAAGTATGAGAACAATTTAAGCAAGCCGTATGTTGTGTTTGTTTTTGCTCCGCACGATAAAAGGGTAGGCATTATACCCTCTTCGGATGAAGTAAAATCACTCTATGACGAGCAGAAGGTAAAAAATGCCGCGATTGATGTAGTGGCGGGGAAAGATAAAAATAGTGACGAAGATAAGTATAATGTGGGTATTGTACAGGGTTTTTCTGAACTGGCAGATCAAATTGGCCAAGCCAAGGGAATAAAATTGACAAAAACACTCCCAAATGAAACACGCTTTATAATAAATATACTTAGAGTGATTGTGCTGAGCGGAACAGCATTGGTATTATGGATATTTATTGTCAGGCCTATTATATCAAGGATGAAGTATGGCAAACAATGAAAAAAAAACATACTGGCCCCATATGATATTGGGTTTTTTGTTGATTGCTATTATATTGGGATACTGGACTGTTAAGTCGGCCATCTCACTGCCGGTAGAAGAATCAAATGATTTCATGCTCAAATATCAAATCGCCGATATGAACATCAATGAAATCATGGAAAAAAAAATAGCGTTTGATAACCAATACCGCATAGAACTTGTAGATGCGCAAACCATCGCAGTCAAAGAGAATGTCAACAGCAAGGTTAAGCAAACAGATCCCATAAAACTTCTCTACGGAGCAAATGAATTTCATTACATTGTGGTTGATAAAAACGGCAATATTGTAAAAGACGCAAATATGACATTTTTATTAACACGGCCTCATACGCAAGCAGATGATGTGATGGTAAACAACCTTTCTTATAATGGTGCCGTATATACAACCAAAGAGATACAAATTTTACGGCCGGGCAGATATACATTGGAACTGAGAACGCAAATAGGAGCGAGTATAGGATATCTTCAAACACCTGCTTATCTTGAGGATCATTAAAATAAAGTACACTCAAATAGTTTTTTATTTGATGCAGTGCGGCAAATTTTAGGATTTTTTAAAATATCTTACAATTTGTCAAATTTTGATTGATAAAACGGGATGCTGTGCTATACTTGTTTTTATGAAAAATCTTCACATTTATCCCACATCAAGAGCATTGAGAGCCATAAGTTCCCAACTGAAAGACCAAGAAGGCTTTCTGCCTTCGCTGATGCGCATGGATGAGTTTGAAAAACGTGCCGTTTTGCTTGAGAATAAAAGCCTGATCGACCCTGTCGAGCGTATTTTGCTTTTAAGGGAGGCAGCATTTTTTGAAAATTCAAATAAGCTGAATCTTCGGTTGGAGTTGATCCATTTTTTTACCAGAAGTGATGCGTTGTTTAGATTTTTTGAGGAATTGGCAGCCGAGAAGGTCGACTTTGATATGCTCAGGCAGGCAGATGCCTATGCCGAATTTGACGAGCATCTGCAAATTCTTCAAACTTTGCTGGATCATTATCGGGCGCTGCTTGAACAAAAGGGGCTGACGGACAAAGCGTTCATTGCTTCTTCTTATGCTGTCAACACTGCTTTTGTGCAAAACTATACCTGCATCGAGATACACGTAGAGGGTTATCTGAGCCGTTTTGAATTTGAGCTGATAGACAAAATTTCACAAAAAACAAAACTTATCCTTCATTTTGCAACAAGCAGTTTCAATAGAAAAATGCAAGAACGTTTTGAAGCATACGGAATTGCTTTGCCCCCTCATCACCGATGCGTGATCGATTTTAGCGCAAAACAACTCATTTCCGGCACTCCTTTGGCAGGCACAATTGAAGCAGAAGTGATAGAAGCAGAAGAGCGGTATGAGCAGATTGCACTTGCATTTGTAAAAATCGAAGAGATGGTGCAATCGGGCATCAATCCGGAAAAAATCGTTTTGGTTTTGCCCGATGAGCAGCTAAAAGAGGGTATTAGACTTTATGATGCGCATCATAATTTAAATTTTGCGATGGGGTATGATTATAGCAAACAAAAACCGTACAAAATGCTTGCCGCGCTTTATGGATATTGGCAAAGTTTTGAAAAAGAGGCATGGTTCTTGCTTGAACGCTACGGCATGGATACTGAAAAGATTCAAAAAATAAATCCAAACACCAAAAGCAGATCCGATGAATTTTTTGTACTGCTTGAAACGATGGGGTTGCTTGATTGTCCTATGGCATATGCATCGCAGCTAAAAGAAGAAACAAAACAAAAAGAAAATGAAAAAGTGTATGAAGCATTTGTGTATTTTACAAAAATATTTTCTTCTTATTTCCTCAGTGCAAAAGAGTGGCTTTTTTTGTGGATGAAAACGCTTAGTACAATCGTTATCGACGATGTGCAGGGGGGAAAGATTACGGTGATGGGGCTTCTTGAGACAAGGGGGATTTCCTTTGAGGGGGTGGTTATTGTTGATTTTAATGAAGGAGTTGTGCCTGCATCTACCAGCAAAGATCAATTTTTAAATTCATCCGTAAGGGCATTTGCCGGATTGCCTACAAAAAGCGACAGGGAATCGCTTCAAAAACAGTATTATAAGCAGCTGCTTGAACAAGCCAAACAGGCTGTTGTGCTTTACGGCAGCAGCGACAATAAACTTCCTTCAAAATTTCTTTTTGAGTTGGGGATTGGTGGGGCACAAAAAAAAAGCGCTCAGCTTGATATTTTGTACGATACATCCTCTCCTCTTATGCCTCTTGAAGATCCTGTTGTCAAATCATTTGATGCTTCGTCTTTTGTATGGTCGGCCTCAAGGCTTAAGACATATTTGGATTGCAAAAGGAAATATTATTATAGATATATCCGGCACATAGAGCCAAAAAAAGAAGAAGAACTCAATGAGGGGGCGTTTTTGCATCTTTTGCTAGAGCATGCCTATGCCCATAGCAATGCGTTTTACAGCGTTGAATCTTTAGAAGGATCACTTCACTGTGCGCTGGATGAGCTTTTGACTGATAAAGACGCAAAAACAGAGTATCAAAAATTACTTTGGAGAGAAAAGCTCAAAGGTTTTATACGTGAAGAAATAGGTTATTTTAATGAAAATTGGAGAATAGCCGCCAAAGAAATGGAGATCAAAGGAAAAATTTCCGGTTTGAATTTTCAAGGACGCATAGACCGGCTTGATCAAAGAGAGGCAGATGTGTGGGTTCTGGATTATAAAACCGGCAGCACAAAAGAAGCCAATAAAACCAGCAACCTCGAAACTCTGAATGATTTTCAAATGAGCATTTATTATTATCTGCTTAGCCCAAGCTATAACAATATCAAACTTTCGTATGTCAAGGTGCTTCAAGAAGGACAAAGGGAAGAGATTGCGGCTTTGGAAGAAAAAAATGCGCTTCTGATCGATCGTATCGCCCAGCTAATCCAAACGAAAAATTTTATAGCCAAAAAGTGTGAAGATTTGCAACGATGCAATTACTGCGAATTTGCTTTGATGTGCGAAAGAGGAGCCTATCTATGAGTTTCAAACCCATTTTGGCCTATTCGGCAAGCGCAGGCAGCGGCAAGACGTTTGCGCTGACGGCACGCTATCTTTCTTTATTGTTTATGGGGGAGTCCGCCGATACTATTTTGGCGGCAACATTTACCAACAAAGCCGCTTCCGAAATGCGCCAAAGAGTGCTTAATGCGCTTAGAACGATTGGAAAAGAGGAGGATCCGCTAGCCCAAGAAGTATGCAGGCAGACCAAGCTAAGCCAAGAAGCATTGGTGAGCAGGCAGCCTGATGTATTAAAAAAGTTTCTCTCATCCGCCAGCTATATCGTGACGCTGGATAGCTTTTTTGCATCAGTGCTAAGGTCTGCTTCGCTGGAATTGGGGTTGGAGCCCGGTTTTGCCGTCAAAGAAAAACAAAACGATAAAAAAGAGAAATATTTTTTAGAAGAGCTTCGGATGGAAGGACTGCTCTTTTCTTTGGTGCGGTTGGCAATAGAAATAGAAGACAAACGTTTTGAAAAAATTTTTGATCTCATGCAGCATTTTTATCGTATCGACCCGCTCCTGCCCAAGGACAGTTGCAGGCACGATGACGATGTGCGGAGCATTGAACATAAAATCGAAGCGTGCAGAAAACGTTTATACGAGATGGTATCCCAATCGGGCGCCTCCGCAAGCGCCATCAATAATTTTTTGCCGCAATCTGCAAAAGAGCTTGTGCGTAAGACGGTTTTTGACAAACAGAGTCTTTTGGAACATAAATATTATAAAAAATATGCAGAAAAAAATCCCTCGATGCAAGAAACATATTTGGAATTGAAACGATTGTTAGGACGCTGGATAAAGGCAAAAGAATCTGAAATTTTAACACTCCTTTTTAACGTATATGGGTATTATAAAAATGCCGCCGTTGCGGATGCAAAACAATCCAATGTATTGAGTTTTGATGACCTGGGCTATTTTACCTACCGATTGCTTCATGAAAGTATTTCGAAAGATTTTTTTTACTTTAAGATAGACAGCAAGTTCAATCATATCCTTTTGGATGAGTTTCAGGACACTTCTACACTTCAGTTTTTACTTTTAAAGCCATTGATAGACGAGATTGCGGCCGGGCAGGGTCAAAGAGAATTTAAAAGTTTTTTTTATGTCGGTGATACGAAGCAGTCGCTCTATCGTTTTCGCGGAGGGGTAGAGGAGCTTTTTGGCAAGGTTGCGCGGCATTATGGGGTCGGTATTGAGCAGATGGACACAAATTATCGCAGCAGCAAAAATATTGTAGAGCAGGTCAATTGTTGGTTTGACGGGTTTATGGAGGGGTATATTCCGCAAAAAAGCAAAAAAGATGCAGACGAAGGATATGTGGAGGTTGTCGAATCGGAAGATCCCATTAAAGAAGCCGTCAGTCAAGCCAAAAATCTTTTGGCATTGGGGGTTGAAGCGGATGATATTGCTTTTTTGGTGAGCACTAACAAAGACGGTTTGACTTTGCAAGATGCGTGCGAGCATGAGGGTATCCACACCCTTCTTTATACTTCAAGTTCTCTCAAAACCGTGCCGAAAATAGCGGCATTGGCAGCAATGCTTTCGTATCTTTTTTATGGACAAAAAATAAAATCGCAGGCATTTTTAGAACGAATAGGAAAAACCTTGGATGCTTTGGATGTAAGCTGGTTTACTCCCTGCATGGAGCCTGTAGCGGCACTGGATAGGCTAACAAGGGAATGCGGGTACTTTCAAAACGATAAAAATATTTTGAAACTTTTAGAATTTGCATCGCATTTTTCAGAAATCCCTGTTTTTTTATCGGAGTTTGAAGTTTCCTCCATCGCGGTTGCTGCACATTCTGTGCACGGGGCAAAAATCATGACTGTGCATGGATCGAAAGGATTGGAATTTGAGTACGTCATACTGCTAGATAGGCTCCCAGAGCAAAATCACAGTAGTTCCGCATTAGTTTTTCATTATGATGAGCAACTGATGATAGATCGTATTTTGATCCGAAGTGCAAAAAGAGAGAATTTTGACGACATCTATGCCAAAATCATCAATGAGCAAAAAGATTTTTCATCCAAAGATCGAAAAAATATACTCTATGTTGCATTAACCCGAGCAGTAGAAGCACTGATCGTGATAAAAAAACCAAAAAAATCAATTTTTGATGAGATAGGATTGGCACCTTTGAAAATAGGAACGTTTCAAGCAAAAGCAAAACAGCTTTCTGTAAATATTTCGGATACGGCAGTGAGGCCCGCGGCCATCTCCTATTATGGCACTCAAAGCATAGCTTCCGGCCCGCAAACCGGAGAGGATAAAGATTATGATGCCATACTCTTTGGGACCGCATTGCATTATGGTTTAGAAATGCTGGACCGCTTCGAAAGCGCTTCCCTGTCTTCTGCGATGCATGCAGTAAGCAACCGCTATGGCCATATTTTAAGCGATGAACAGTTTGATCGTATCGCAAGCCGTATTCGACAGTTCATTAAAAATGAAACTTTTCAAATGCTCTTAAAAAATGCAAAATATACAAAAGAACAGTCTCTTTGCTTTGAAGGGGAGATTAAACAGGTCGATTTATTGCTTGAGTATGAAGAATATTGCATGGTTCTGGATTATAAAACTTCAAAAAAATATTCAGTTGAACATCGCGATCAAGTTGAATTTTATAGAAAAGCGATAGAAAAGATTACACAAAAAAAGACAAAAGGCAGTATCGTTTACTTATTGGAAGACAAAATAGAATTTAAATTCTTAAATTAATTTTAATTTAAATAAATTTTAAGTTAATTTAGATACAATTGCATTTACAAAAAGCATTAGCTTTGAAATCAACAAGGAAAACATCATGAAATTGACATCCGTTCTTAAGCCTCATGAAGTGCAAAGAGACTGGGTTTTAATCGATGCGGAAGGTAAAACTTTCGGTCGTATTCTAACAGAAGTAGCAGCAATTTTGAGAGGCAAACATAAACCATCATTTACGCCAAATGTAGATTGCGGCGATTACGTCGTCATCATCAATGCCAAAAAAGCAAAGTTTACAGGTGTGAAATTGGATGACAAAGAGTATTTCACATACAGTGGATATTTTGGTTCAACAAAAAGCAAAAAGCTTTCGGATATGCTTGACAATCATACTGAAAAACTTTATAAACTTGCGGTAAGAGGCATGCTTCCAAAAACAGCGCTTGGCAGAGCAATGCTAAAAAAACTTAAAGTGTATGCAGGAAGCGAGCATCCTCATACTGCACAAATCAACAAAGGAAACTAAAAGATGGCAACGATATATGCAACAGGTAAAAGAAAATCTGCTGTCGCGAAAGTTTGGTTGACTCCAGGAAATGGCGAAATGCAAATCAATGGCAAAACGCTTGACCAATGGCTTGGCGGACACGAAACACTTAAAATGAAAGTAAGACTCCCTCTTGAGGCAACAAAACAACTTGATTCTGTTACAATTAAGGCAACGACACTGGGCGGCGGATACTCTGCTCAAGCAGATGCAATGAAGCACGGAATTACAAAAGCGCTTGTAGAGTTTGAACCTTCTTTCAGAGCCATTTTAAAACCGATGGGTCTTCTTACCAGAGATTCAAGAGTCGTTGAAAGAAAAAAGCCAGGAAAGAAAAAAGCAAGAAGATCTCCGCAATTCTCAAAAAGATAATCTCTTATCTTTTTCAAAGAGCTTTCAAGCTCTTTGTTATTTGTCCTCATTATTTTTTAGATTATTTAATTGGAATCTCCGAAGAAACAGGGGGTAGAGAGCGCTTAATTATGAAAGCTGTCTATAGAAGACCTGATTTTCTCAAAGAGAGTGCAAGCACAAGGAGCTTTCTCTAAATTTAAGAATTAATCAGAGGGTTTAATTCCTAAGCGCCACTCTTAGAGTATGGGGGGGATTAATAAGGCATCTATAATCGAACCAAACATTATATCTGCTGAGTTTAAAGCTCAGATATTCATCTTCCTTGCCTTGCAAAATAGCAAATCCTAAAATAGCACTTTTTAGCATAAGAGTATTATTTCTTCCATTGCCGATAGCAAGAGTGTTTTCTTGGCCCAATGATCGTATAAATGAGAGTTTTTGCTCATCTTGTTTCTCTTTGCCTTTTACGCGAATATTTAAAAAATCAGCTTCACATTGTTCGTATACGGATCCGTATGTATCTGTGCTGTGTTAGCATATGTATGGAAAGTTGCGGTGATAGTTTTTTTTAGTCTTTCCGCTTCTCCTTTTATAAGAGCCGCATTGATCGCTATTGTGCCGCTGTAATCAAGAACTATGTGTTTGAGCTCTTGTTTCATGCCTGATATGTTTAATGGTCATATTATCCACTGATGGTTTTAAATAGCCTGAAGTATACGCTTATAATCTTGTTTGTAGGGTGAGATAATAATTTTAGAAATGATATTTGAAGCGTTTCATATGTGCCTTGCGGCACATAGATTAGTGGTGGCTTTTTAGTATCAAAAGCGTCATTTTGATATTTATAGCAATAAATCTTATAAATTGCCAAATAACGCAAGTACGTAAAAATTTTCTAAATTTTGTTGGTATCATAGTACCCGCTTGCGGACTATACGGTTGAATGTGCTCCATGTGTTTTGCTGCCATGTTATTTCTCCTTTTTTATTTAATCATTTCTTCTTGAACGCATAGCCAAGCTACTCGTTCAATTCATCTCACTGAAGCTTCGCCTTCGGCTCAGGAAAATCATTTCCAAGCTATTTGCTTGCTATATTTCTTATTCCGGGATTAAAGTCCAACCCGGTTTAAGTTTGGCTTTCCAAATAAACGCGAAATGTAAAAGATGTTTTATCCAGTGTCCTGCAAGGCCTATCTCTCCGGTTGTCATGCTGATATCTCTACCGACACCAGGATATTTTTCAAAATCAGGAACTACCGGATAAACAGTCATAGCAGCAGCGGTTCCGGTGAAAAATCCTTTACCTGCACTGGCTACACAAGCCGCACCCATTTCCGACATACACGCAGTGTGGGTTGGTTGAGATGCCCCACGGATCATATCTACGATGCTGTGTGCAACTGCTTTACCCATCATAGCGCTTGGCATGCCTGTCCTTGGCGGCGTTGGGAATATCTGAGTACCGTTTGGTGAGCTCATTGGTTTAGATATCGGATGCGGCGGTGCAAACGCGATACCTACTGCAAAGATATTTTGATAAGTAGGGTTTTGTAGAGTACGAGGCCAATCGCTTGCTTTCCAATTTTCATAGGCACCTGCATTGTAGTTGGCATCTACTTTCATAAATCCGTTTGGTGCAAATATGTCAGCAGTTATATCTTCACCGTTTTTGTTAAATGCTTTCAATCCAACTCCGGCAAACGGTGGGATAAGCATAGCAAAATCAAACTCCTCCTCACCCATAGTGCCGTCTAAAAGTTCGTAATATACTTTTCCGGCCTCTACTTTATTTACATGCGCTCCGATAACCCATTCAAGTTTTCTCTCGCTATATAGTGATTCGGCAAATATTTTACTGGAAGCCGTGTAGCCGCCAACATTTAGATGCATTCCGCCCATACCAAAATCACCCAAGAATGATTCGTTTGAAATCCATTTTATATCTAGATTATCTCTAATGCCTGCTTTTTTAGCTTCATGCTCAATATTGAAGATATATTCAAATGCAGCACCTTGACATGTACACATGCCATGTCCTGTGCCTATCAGGATTTTCTGTTTTTTGGTTTTTGCCTTTTCAAAGACTTTCTGGAGTTCTTCATTGGCATGCACTGCATGATCTGCAGTACAAACAGAAACGGTGTATCCTTGATCCAGTCCGGGTGTTGCGCCGAAATTCAATTTCGGGCCCGTAGCATTGATAAGATAATCATAGGTTACTTCTTCTGTCTGTCCTTCTTTGTTTTGTCCTGTGTATTCTATCGTAATAAATGCTTTTTCGTTTTTTTCACTGCCGTTTGGATGAATCGATACGGCTTTTGCTTGCCTGTAGTCTATGCCCGCTTTTGCATACACCCCGGCAAGAGGAAAAACAACGTCTTCTTTCTTCATTTCGCCCACTCCTACCCAGATATTGGACGGGATCCAGTTCCATTGTGAGTTGGGAGTAACAACTACCACTTCATGTTCATTGCCAAGCCATTTTTTTGCAAACGTTGCGGCGGTGTGTCCGGAGACACCTCCGCCCATAACAACCAATCGTGCCATAATCTTCCTTCATAATAAAATATCATTGAATTTAAATTCTAAAGGATGAATATTTAAATGAAGATTAATTGTATATTTTTACATCATTTAATTATAAATTTTTATTTCATTATATATATAATGTAGATAATGAATAGTATAATCGAGGTCTTATATAAGGATTACTGATGAAATTAAGATATAACATATCTGAATTATCTTAAGTTTTTTATTTTGTGATAAAATTTTTAAAAAATTAAATGCCGTTAGAGCAAAGGGGATGAATGAAATTTGTTGAAATGCTAATGGCTCCCGTTCGTGCAATGAAAGTACGTTATATTCCCTTGCTGCTTATCTATTTTGCGTATGGCGCAAGCGGGTTTACTGCCGTTGCGGAAACATTTTGGGTCAAAGAGCATTTAAAATTAAGTGCTGAAGCCCTTGTTGCATTAAGCGTATGGCTTACCGTGCCTTGGACGATTAAAATGATATTTGGGCAAATGATAGATTCTGTTACGCTGTTTGGGTCAAATCGAAAAATTTATGTTTATATAGGTGCACTGCTCATTGCGGCAGGGATGATGCTGATGATCGGATTGATGGCAAATGCTTCTTGGGTTGCTTCCTATGAAAAGGAGAAGATTTATATCTTTGCATCCGTCATTAGTGTTGTGGGCTATGTGATACAAGATGTCGTCGCAGATACTATGAGCACCGAAGTGGTTGACAGAACACAGCCTGATGAGCTGATAAAGCAAGAATTGGCCATGGTACAGGTGCTGGCAAGGCTTTCTTTGGGGATAGCGGTTTTCGTGGTGGCAGGATTAAAAGGGTGGCTGGCGCAACTCTATTCTTATGAAACCATGTTTAAGCTATCATTGTTTATTCCGCTGCTCTCAGTTGTAGGCGTCACATTTGTAAGGCTCAATCCGGTGGAAAGTTCGCCTTTGAACAAACAAATATTTTTCGGAGGATTTTTATTTGCTGTTTTTGTGGTAGCGATGGGATACAATGAAGTGCCATATTCTCAAGAAATTGTTGTTTTTGTGTCGCTGGCGGTAGTGCTTTATATGCTTCGTACGTTGGTGATTGATTTGGACTCCCAAACCATTCAGCATATACAAATGGCTATGATCGTAATTTTTGTGTATAGGGCGGTACCTGCTCCGGGGCCTGCCCTTACATGGTGGGAGATAGATGTCCTGGGGTTTGATAAAGCTTTTTTTGGAACACTCGGGCAGATAGGGGCGGCATTGGCCTTGGTAGGCATGTGGATAAGTTCCAAATATATCGTAAGCCAATCTATAGGAAAAGTGCTTATTTTTATGACAGCGATAGGAACGATTTTATCTTTGCCTATTTTAGGACTTTATTATAATGTGCATACAATGCTGGGTATAGATGCACGCACAGTTGCATTGGTTGATACTGCAGTCTCTTCACCGTTTGATTATATCGCTACAGTACTTATGTTAACATTGGTCGCAGTATATGCGCCGGCGGGGAAAAAAGGTACCTGGTTTGCACTGATGGCAAGCTTGATGAATATCGCATTGAGTATAGGGGGGCTTTTAAGCAAATATCTCAATCAAATTTTTATTCTCACCAGAGAGGTAAAAGCAGAAGGGCAGGTTGTAACGCCTGCCAATTACGATGATTTGGGAATACTGCTTTGGACGGTTATTTTGATAGGGTTTGTTGTGCCCATTGCCACAATACTTAAATTCAACCCCGATCCCAGTATCCAAAAAAAATTTTTAAACAGGAAATAAAAAAATTGAAAGAAAAAACAATACTTTTTGATCTGGACGGTACGCTGATTGATTCGACGGATGCGATACTGGAAAGCTTTCATAGTGCATTTGAGATGCACGGGAAACAACTTCCGTCCGATGAAGCGATCAAGGCACAAATAGGCCATCCGCTAGAGAGGATGTTTGCAACGCTCGGTATCTCAGAGGAGCAAATTGAAAGTCATGTAAAAACATATAAAATGCATTACAGGCAGATAAGCTGCCAAAAGACGGTTTTGCTTCCGCAGGCTGTCAAAGCGCTGGATCTGGCAAGCCAACATGCCAAGTTGGGAGTTGTGACAACAAAAACATCCAAATATTCCATTGAGCTGTTGGAGCATATGGGCATCATGCACTATTTTAAAGTGCTCATAGGCAGAGAAGATGTGACATATCCAAAACCCGATCCGGAACCTATTTTTAAAGCCATATCAAAGTTGCAAAGCGACAAAAACAAATGTTGGATGATAGGGGATACGCCCATGGATATATTAGCAGCGAAAGGTGCAGGAATTCATGCAGCAGCAGTGAAATGCGGATATGCTGACGAAACTGTTTTGTTGCCCCTTACTGATCATGTCTATGAAAATGCGTATAAAGCGGTACAATTTATTAGTGTATTGTAAATGAAAAATAAAAAATTTTTAAATTCAAGCACAATTTAAGAAGCCTCCTATTAAAATAAAAGAAATACTGCGTATTAAATTAAATGAGGAGAAAGTATGGTAGAGATAAGATGGCACTCTCGTGCAGGTCAAGGTGCCGTGACAGGAGCCAAAGGATTAGGGGATGTTGTTTCGACAACAGGAAAAGAGATACAAGCCTTTGCCCTATATGGATCTGCGAAAAGAGGGGCAGCTATGAGGGCATACAATAGAATTGATGATCAAAAGATTATCAATCATGAAAAATTTATGCTGCCCGATTATGTCTTGGTAATTGATCCTGCATTGGCATTTACGGACAATATTACCGAAAACGATAAACCCACAACACGCTATATTATTACAACCCATCTTAACAAAGAGGAACTCATTAAGGGAATTCCGGCGTTACAAGGAAAAGAAGATCGTGTTTTTGCGGTAGACTGTATGCAAATTTCACTTGATACGATCGGAAGAGCTGTTCCAAATGCTCCTATGCTCGGTGCTTTTGTAAAAGTATCCGGTATGTTTGAACTTGATTATTTTCTGGAGAGTATGAAAAGAGTACTTTCAAAGTTTCCGCAAAAGATTATCGATTCAAATATGGACGCAATTACAAGAGCGTATAATGAAGTTAAGTAAAGAGGGAGAAAAGATGCAAGGTCAAGATTTATGTGCAGCAGAAAATAGAGGGGTCAGAGAGCTTGGCGCTGAAAAGCTTGTCGGATGGGATGAGGTGCAGCAAGGGGTTGTTATCAACTCATTTGAGGGTGATGCAACAGATATTGTTCACAAAAAAGCCGAAGAAAGAGTATACTCAGATTTTAACTCTTATACAGCAACGGTAGCCTCATGGCGTGTACAAAAGCCGGTATTCAATATGGATGTATGTATTGATTGTCAAAATTGCTGGGTATGGTGTCCGGACAGTTCGATTATTTCAAGAGACAAGCAGATGCTCGGGATTGATTATGATCACTGTAAGGGATGCGGAGTGTGCGTAGAAGTATGTCCAACCAATCCAAAATCACTTTTAATGTTTGCAGAATACACTGAGCTGGAAACAGCACTTTCTGGATGGCCGGAAAAAACAAAAAAAGAAGAGAAATAAAGGACCTCATAATGGCAGAGAAATATGAAATTAAAGAAATAGAAGTTTGGGATGGCAATTATGCAATGTCCCAGGCACTAAGACAAGCCCAGGTAGATGTTGTTGCGGCCTATCCTATCACTCCTTCAACGCCTATTGTTGAAAACTATGGAAATTATGTGGCAAACGGATATATTGATGGCGAGTTTGTTATGGTAGAGTCCGAGCATGCGGCAATGTCAGGGTGTGTAGGGGCAGCCGCAGCCGGCGGGCGCGTAGCAACAGCAACATCTTCTCAAGGTTTTGCATTAATGGTAGAAGTGCTTTATCAAGCATCAGGTATGAGACTTCCAATCGTTCTTACAGTCGCCAACAGAGCGTTAGCTTCTCCTCTTAACGTGCGAGGCGATCATTCAGATATGTATTTGGGGCGTGATGCAGGATGGATACAGCTTGATGCATTCAATGCAGAAGAGGCATACGATATGACCCTTTGTGCCTTTAAAATAGGCGAACATTTGGATGTAAGGCTGCCTGTGATGGTTCACCAAGACGGTTTTCTTACTTCCCATACGGCTCAAAATGTGCATCCTTTAAGCGATGAGGAAGCATATGGCTTTGTAGGGGATTATAAATGCGTAGATGAAATGCTTGATTTTACCAGACCGGTTACCTATGGGGCGCAAACGGAAGAAGATTGGCATTTTGAACATAAGGCCAAACAGCACAAAGCACTGATGGATTCACGCACAATCATTGATGAAATATTTGCCGAATATGGAAAGTTGACAAAAAGAACTTATAAAAGAGTAGAAAGCTACCATATGGAAGATGCGGAAGTAGCCATCGTCGCACTTGGTTCAAGTGTTGAAACATGCAGATTGGCTGCAGAGGAGCTGAGAGCTGAAGGGATCAAAGCAGGGGTTGTCGCACCAAGATGTTTTAGACCTTTTCCTTTTGATTTGATACGGGAAGCGCTTAAAGATGTCAAAGCAATAGCTTGCCTTGACAGATCTTCGCCAGGCGGCGCAATGGGTGCACTTTTCAACGAAGTATCTGCTGCACTCTATAGTACACAGTCAAGACCGATGGTGACAAACTTTATTTATGGGCTTGGGGGCCGTGATTTCTCCGTTAAAGAAGCAAAACGTATTTTTATGGAGCAAAAAGCACATGTCGATGCAGGGCATATTACAACACCTATTCAGCAATTTAGCGGACTTAGAGGTCCGAAGCTTGGGTTTTTTGAAACAAAAAGGAGCTAAAAGATGGCGATTACATCACTAAAAAATTTAAAAGAATTTTCAACAAATAACGATAGATTTGAGGGCGCACATCTTCTCTGTCCGGGTTGTGCCCATTCAATGATTGTTAGAGAGCTGATGAACTGCTCAGACGATAACCTTGTGATCAGTACAAATACCGGATGTCTGGAAGTATCAACAGCGGTATATCCTTATACTTCCTGGGATACTTCGTGGATTCATATAGGATTTGAGAATGCTGCGACTGCAATTGCCGGTGCTGAAGCGATGTATAAGGCAAGAAAGAAAAAAGGGACACTAAAAGACCCTGATGCACCGGTCAAGTTTGTAGCATTCGGCGGGGACGGTTCTACATATGATATCGGATTTCAGTGGCTAAGCGGGGCGATAGAAAGGGGGCATGACTTTACTTATATCTGTTTGGATAATGAAAATTATGCCAATACCGGAGGCCAAAGATCTTCTTCTACGCCGGTAGGTGCTACAACAACAACAGCACAAGCAGGTTCGCATAGCTACGGAAAAAAAGAAAAGAAAAAAGATATTGTAGCGATTATGGCAGCACACGGTGCTCCTTATGTAGCCCAACTTGCTCCAAATAAATGGAAAATTATGGCACAAGGCTTTCAAAAAGCACTAGAAACAAAAGGGCCTTGTTTTATCAATACTGTTTCAGCTTGTACGACAGAGTGGCGGTTTGATCCTAAAGATACGATTCATGTTACAGATTTGGCAACAGATTCTTTGATGTTTCCCATCTATGAGATTATAGATGGCCATGAATTAAATATTCTCTATAGACCAAAAAATGTTATCCCTGTTGAAGAGTATCTTGCGGCGCAAGGACGGTATAAGCACCTTTTCAAGCCGGAAAACAAACATGTAATCGAAGCAATCCAAAAAGAAGTTGATCAAAAATGGGAAATGCTGCAAAGACGAGAAGAGGCTAGAATTTAGCCTTTTTTCTTTTTTTATTTTTCATGCATCAATCTCGCTGGCAGAGGTTGATGTGCGTTTTTAACGTGTTGTTAAAATCAATTTTTCTACATCAACCCCTTGATCAATCTTCCCATAAAAAACCAAAAACAATTGTGCAAAATAGTAATTTCTATCAATACCGAAACTGATAATGCATTTTTGCAAAACAGGTTTATGCTAGAAAGTTTTAAAAATTTTTTGAGTAAAACTGCTATAATCAGAAAAAAATGAAAAGGATAACAACCATGCCGGTATTAGACAGCTTTACCGTAGACCACACAAAAATGACTGCTCCCGCGGTGCGTGTAGCCAAAAAAATGACTACCCCCAAAGGCGATGTTATTACAGTATTTGATTTGCGTTTTTGCATGCCCAACAAAGAGATACTGCCTTCCAAGGGAATGCATACGCTAGAACATCTTTTTGCGGGTTTTATGAGAGAGCACCTTAATTCTAAAGAGGTTGAGATTATCGATATTTCTCCAATGGGTTGTCGCACAGGGTTTTATATGTCTTTAATAGGTTCTCCAAAGAAAAAAAAGGTTGCAAAGGCATGGGAAAAATCGATGGAAGATATCCTCAATGTCAAAAGCAAAGCAGACATTCCCGAACTCAATCTTTACCAATGCGGTACATGTAAAATGCATTCATTGAAACAAGCACAGCGGATAGCCAGAAGTGTATTGCAAAAGGGAGTAGGAACAATGAGTAACAAAAAATTAAAACTTGACGAAGAAAAAGTCAAAAGGGAGGCATCGTGTTAATCTTAATTCCCGTAGCCGAGATAATGGATGAAAAATCACAGATTGCAACCCTTGCAAATAAAAAAGCATGGGCGTTGGTAAAATTCGAAAACGGAGAAGTGCAATACATACAATTTTTTGAAAACCGTGCGGCTATTGGCGAAGAATGGATAGATTTTGTTGTTTTAGACAATAAATTTGAAAATTATATGGAATTTATGGAAGAAGGCATGATGATTTTGGTAAAACGCAAAGAAAAAACGATCGAAGAGATTATCGAAGCATTCAAGTTTAAAGAATTGGATGAAATAGGGATATAGCGATTGATGAATGAAAGACGTTAACAATAAAAACCAAATCTACAATATAGAGCTAAGAAAACAAAAGAAGAATATAGTAACCGAAGACGGTTCTGTTACCCTTTTTTCTTGCGAATTTCATGAGGCTTATCATTCAACGAAAGACGGTGCTTTGCATGAAGCGCTTGAAAAGCATGTAAAGCCTGCAATTGAGCTTCAAAAGCATAAAACCAAGCTTACGATTTTGGATATCTGTTTTGGGCTTGGCTATAACACTTTTGCAACACTCTATTATGTCAAAACTCACAATTTGCCTTTCCAGGTGCATATTTTGTCTCCGGAATTTGATGAAGCGTTGGTTGGTTCATTAAAATCATTTGAATATCCTAAGGAATTTGATATGCTAAAGCCCATCATTGAAGCTGTCAGCCAAAACCTTTCTTATGAAGATGCACAATTTAAGATTGAGATTTTGATTGGTGATGCCAGAAAAAGCATTCCTGCCATAAAAGAAAAAATTGACATTGTCTATCAGGATGCTTTTAGCCCGCCGCGCAATCCGCTGCTATGGACAAAAGAATATTTTTCAGAAGTGCGGTCTATTTGTACAGAGGATGCAGTATTGACTACCTATTCTACCGCTGCTGCGGTTCGGCTGGGATTGTATGAAAATGGTTTTAATCTTTACACATACTGCGGAGAGAATGTGCGCGCTTCGATCATCGCCAGTCCGTCGATTTTAGATTTAGAGCCTGTTGATATGGCAGTGAAAATTCAAAGAAACCCTGGAGCAAAAAGCTTGAAAGATGGTGACTATCTGTAAAGATGCAGAGCAAGCCATAGGGTCTCGTTTTTTGTTTTTAGAACACGATGGGGAGTTTTGGAGGGGATAAAAAGATGGTCCCCCTCTTTCAGTATGATTTCTTTTTGATCCAAAACCAAGACAGCTTCGCCTCTTATAACAAGAACCCATTCGTCTTCTTCTTGAATATACTCGATAGGTTCAACTTCAGCAGAGCTTACAATGCGAACGATTTTAATCTTTTTGTATTCCAGCAGTGAAGTAAATTCTTCGCCAGATTGTGGTACGGTGTAATCATATAAATTTGGATGCATTAATAACTCATTTGGATTTTATCAATATCATTCCAACTGATACTCTTGCTATGATTTTTTTTGAGAGCATTTCTGTATAAAAGGATATGATCGATGTATCTGGCAAACAAATCGGTTTCTATATTGACTTTTGTGCCGATTTTATACCGGCCGATCAGTGTTTCTCTTAGCGTATGCGGGATAATCGTAAGCCTGAAGCTTTCTTGATAAACATCGTTCACCGTTAGGCTTATGCCGTCTATAGTGATTGATCCTTTAGGAACAATATAGGGGATATATTTAGAGTCAACTCGTACGATATAATCCGTTGCGTTTTGACGAGAAATAATTTGTAAAACGGTGCCTATACAATCGACATGTCCCTGTACGATATGCCCTTCAAAGCGATCATTCATCTGCATAGCCGGTTCGATATGTACTTTGCCCGTTAACTTGCTTTTGTCAATGATGGAGCGTGTTTCATCTGAAAGTTCAAGATCAAAACCATCGGAATGCACTTTGATGACAGTTAAGCAAACACCATTGACTGCGATCGAATCACCCAGTTTGGCTCGATGGCTTGACTGAATGCTTAAGATGTTATTTTCATACCGCTTTACCACAGCGATTTCTCGTATAAGCCCGGTAAACATCAAAAGCTCCGTTTTTGATTGAGGCGTGAGGGTGTGCTTTTTTGCAAAAAGCTTCTTTTTTTCATGATAAACGTCCCTTATGGAATTTGGATATAATTGCGTTAATTATAACAAAATTGGGTTAGGAGTTAGGAAGTAGGAGTTAGGAGCGTAAGTATGCGGTACTTTGTAACGCTATGAATATATAGCACTGTTGGCAATGCATACAGAAATTCCTCATTCCTCATTCCTTATTCTTAAATTCAAAACGGAGTTTTGATAATGAATTATGACATCATAGTAATCGGCGGCGGCCATGCAGGGATAGAGGCCGCACTTGCTTCTGCACGAATGGGAGCCAAAACACTCTTGATTACGATACTTGCCGAACAGATAGGAGCTTCTTCGTGTAATCCGGCAATAGGTGGACTGGCCAAAGGGCACCTGGTAAAAGAATTGGATGCATTGGGCGGAGAAATGGGGTTGTGCACAGATGCTACAGGGATACAATTTCGTATACTCAATGCTTCAAAAGGCCCGGCGGTCAGGGGAAGCAGAGCCCAAATTGATATGGATAGATACCGTATCTATATGCGCAACGTAGTTTTAAATACAAAAAATTTAGACCTCAAGCAGGAGATTGCCGAAGAGCTTATTGTCGAAAACAATGAGACAAAAGGTGTGATCACACAACTGGGCAATAGATATATGGCACCTAAAGTAATCATTGCCTCAGGAACATTTTTAAACGGCTTGATCCATATCGGTGAAAAGCAACAAACAGCAGGCAGGCAAGGTGAATTTGCATCAGTGAAGCTCGCAGAATACTTAAGAGGTTTGGGCCTTAATATCGGACGGCTCAAAACAGGTACTTGTGCCCGTATAGATGCCAAAAGCGTTGATGTATCCCAAATGGAGGTACAACCGGGCGATATGCCGCCTCTTCCTTTTTCGTTCCGTACAGACAGAAACACATTTCATCCCAAACAGCTCCCGTGTTATATCGCCTATACAAATGAAAAAACACATGAAATTATAGAAAGCAACTTCTACAGGGCACCGCTTTTTTCGGGGCAGATAGAGGGGGTGGGTCCGAGATATTGTCCAAGTATCGAAGATAAAATTAATCGTTTTAGAGACAGGCCAAGGCATCAGATTTTTGTAGAACCGCAAACCATCGAAGAGACGGAGTATTATATCAACGGCATGAGTACCTCTTTGCCTACCGATGTGCAGCTGGATATGATACGTTCAGTGAAAGGCATGGAAAATGCAAAAATCGTACGTTACGGATATGCAATTGAGTATGATTATATTCAGCCTACCGACCTTAAGCATACGTTGGAGACAAAAAAAATAAAAGGGCTTTACTGTGCAGGCCAAATTAATGGCACAACAGGTTATGAAGAGGCCGCGGCACAAGGATTGATGGCCGGCATCAATGCGGTATTGAGTTTGCAAAACAAAGAACCTTTTGTTCTGAGACGGGATGAAGCTTATATAGGTGTGCTGATCGATGATTTGGTGACAAAAGGCACCAAAGAGCCTTACAGAATGTTTACTTCGCGTGCCGAGTATCGTTTATTGCTCAGAGAAGACAATGCCGATCTAAGACTTTCGCATTATGGCCGGGCATTGGGCTTGCTAGATAACAAAAGCATGCAAAAAGTGGAAGAAAAGCGCAGCAATATCCAAGAGGCACTTGATTTTATGCGGCACAACTATGTAACGCCCACAAAAGATTTTTTAGCCAGACTGCAAGAGATTGGTGCAGAAAAGATCAATGACAGGACATGCTGGATAGATGTGGTCGGCCGCGGAGATTTTAACAGAGAAAAACTTGTTATGCTTTTGCCTGAATTTGACAAATATAATGATGAGGTAATAGAGCAGATACTTATAGAAGCTAAATATAACCGATATATTGAAAAGCAGCAAGATCAGATAAACAAAATGGAAGATATGCTTAAAATCAAAATTCCTGAAGAATTTTCCTATCGCAAAGTTTCAGGATTGAGCAATGAAATAGTAGAAAAATTAGAAAAATCTACACCCCCGACTCTTTTTGAAGCATCTCAAATTTCGGGTGTAACCCCTGCTGCGATTGAAATTATTCATATTTATATCAAAATAAGTCAAAAAGGGAAACAATAATGCTTTATTATTATGTACATACGGGGCATAAAATAGGGCTTGATCGCATGAAAAGGGCCGCAGCACTTCTTAAAGAATTAAAAAATCAGGGAATGGAAGGAAAATTGCTTGTCAATGATTTTCGTGCAGGATTGTTTGTGAAGGAGTTTGGTATTAATGATGCCGTTACGATTGAAACCATCCAAGATATTGATATACTTGCGCAAATCGGTGACAGTTTGATTATCGATTCACCTGAAGATGACAAAGGAAGACTTCAAAAATACTGTGCAGACTATAAAGCAGTGTTTCGTTTTGAGCTGAATGCCGAGGATAAACAGCGATATACTGAAACAATGCTGAGGCTTTGTTGCGAGGATGCATCCTGCCTTTCCTCGGTGATTATCGATGATGTTTATTTTGAGCCGCTGCAAAAAATCGATAGAACACTTTTCTTTTTCGGAGATGCAGATTATGATAAGATTATATTGTCTTATCGGGATTTTTTTAAAGAAAATCTTATGGAATTGCTGATGGGACATTATTTTTTTGTCAAGTATGAAGAAGAGTTGGCAAAAATTTTTTTTAAAGTGCATGAAGCCGAAGAGTATGCAAATATGGTGCGTACATCTAGCCGAGTGGTGACAGCTTCTTTTCAAACAGCATTGGAGGCTAAAGCAGCAGGCGCAGAAGTAATTTATCTTGATTTAAATAAAACAGGCAGTTATATTTCGGACTATTTGTCTCTGAATAACATAAGCATAATTGATAATTTAGATAAAAAAATCTATGAAAAATTTGAAAGGGCTGATACAAAAATACACCACCTTCCTAAAAATACCCCCACAATTGCAAGAAACATAATAAATAAGATAATTTTTTAATAATAAACGCTCTATAATATGCTATTCAAATTTTATAAAGGAAAGAGTATGGGAAAAGACGTACAAGGTCGTAGAGACTTTATGGGAATGGCTCTCGGTGGTTTTACTGCACTTGGTGGACTTGGTGCACTATATGCAATGAAACGCAGCTGGGATCCATTGCCAAGCGTAAAAGCAGCAGGCTTTACAACAATTGATTTAAGCGCAGCGCAGGAGAATGTGCTCAATATAGAGAAATGGAGAGGGAAGCCTATCTTTATATTGAAAAAATCAAAAGATATGAAACCGGACGATAGAGATGTAGTGATAGGTGAAGACAGATACCATATGTCTATCGGACTATGTACACACCTAGGATGTATTCCGGCTTATTTGCCTGAGAAGAAAATGTTCCATTGTGCTTGTCATGGAGGGCAATTTGATACAAGCGGACATCAAATATTCGGTCCGCCGCCAAGTCCGCTTGAAATTCCTCCGTTTAAAATAGAGGGGACTAAACTGGTGCTTGGTGAAGCAGGGCCTGAGTATCAAAAAATGTTAGATGCCGGCATAACGGCATAGGGAAGGAGAGTAAAATATGGCACATTTTGAAAAAGCAAAGAGTGTTAATGAATGGCTAGATCAGCGTTTAGCTGTTAATACACTAAAAAGGGTACTCTCTACAGAGTATTGGATTCCGAAAGATATTAATTTCTTGTGGGCAATGGGTATGGTGTTGGCAGCAACGTTTGGATTGCTGTTAATTAGCGGTATTTTCTTGTTGATGTATTACAAGCCAGATGCGACATTGGCATTTGACAGCGTAAACTATACCATAATGAGCGAAGTTGGGTATGGCTGGCTGTGGAGACACATTCATGGGGTAGCTGCATCAGTAGTGTTTCTTATCATTTATATTCATATGCTGACAGGTATCTATTATGGTTCATATAAAAAGGGAAGAGAGCTTATTTGGTTGTCAGGGATGGGCCTTTTTGTAGCCTTTTCAGCTGAAGCATTTTCCGGTTATATGCTGCCATGGGGACAGATGAGCTACTGGGCAGGTATGGTTATTACGAACTTATTCTCCGGCGGATCACTTGAAGCATATGGACTTGTAGAGTGGATTAGAGGGGATTATGTTCCCGGAGATGCATTCTTGACAAGATTTTTTATGTTGCACGTATTGTTGATCCCATTGGTCATTATCGGCCTTATTGTTCTTCACTTTGGTACACTTCGTATTCCTCACGTGAATAACCAAGAAGGTGCTGAGATCGATTTTGAAGAAGCAGCAGAACTTTATAAAGCAGGAAAGAAAAAAGAATCAAAAGTAATTCCGTTTAATCCGGTCTTTTTAAGTAAAGATGTGTTTGTAATGGGTGTTTACTTTATCTTTTTCTTTTATTTGGTCTTTTATCATTTTAATTTTGCAATGGATCCTGTAAACTTTGACCCTGCAGATGGGCTTAAAACACCGGCACATATTTATCCTGAGTGGTATTTCTTGTGGTCATATGAGATACTAAGACCATTCCCGAAAGATCCGGGTTTGATCGCATTTGGTATTGCGCAAGCAGCATTTTTCTTCCTTCCGTTTATCGACAGAAGCCCAAATGTAGCTCCGGCGCATAAAAGAGGTCTTTTCTTTGTATGGTTCTGGATTCTTGTTGTGGATATGATCGTATTGACAATCTTGGGTAAATTGCCTCCAGAAGGTATCTTTAATACATTGGGAACGATTGCAGCAGTAGTGTTCCTCTTGTTGGGGCCTGCATTGTTTGTAATTACAAAATTTGAAAAAAAGCTGTAGGGAGACAAAGAGGATGAGAGAATTAAAAATATTAGCAGTAGTTGTATTCTTTACGCTTGTAACGTACTGGGGTGTTGAGCCTTTTGCACATTCGCAAATGCATAAACACGTAGAAGGCCAAGAGTTTATCTATAACGGGACTGCAGATATCAAAGGGGCTGAAGCAGCATTAGAGAAAGCGAAAGCAGAAGGAACTGATACGGCTGCTGCTCAGGCAAAAGTGGAAGCGAAAAAAGCATTTTGGGCTGATGTAGAGAAGATTGCACAACTTCAAGGTAATGCTGCAAACGGAGAAGCGGCATTTGCTACTTGTTTAGGATGTCATAACGGTGCAGGCGTCAATATGGGAGGCGTTATCCCCCCAAATCTTGACCATGCAGGTTCATTGTATGACAAGAACTATTTGATTGCCCTTATTAAAGATCCGGCAATGGCATCCAATGTTGATCATAAATATGAAGATACAATGACACATCCTATGGGATCAATCAAGGGGATGATTACGGATGATCAGCAAATTGCCGATATCGTTGCCTATATGCAAGAAAAAATGGCTGGCGAAGTAACAACAAAAGAGGCATTTGATGAAGCATGTGCCAGATGCCATGCTATGAGATATGCAAAAACAACCCAACTTGGTGATACGCCTGAATTTAAGCATGAAAAAGATGCATTGGCGCATGAGATTAAAGTACTTGAAGAGCAAGAATTGGTTAAAACATATATGGGTAAATTGCCGCCGGATCTCTCTATTATGATAAGAGCCAGATCTGAGCATTTTATGGAGACGTTTGTAGAAAATCCTCAAACACAGCTTGCGGGTACTTCAATGCCTAGAGTTGGATTAAACAAAGAGGGATATGAAAAAGTAAAAACATATCTTGAAGAAGTGGGAGATCCAAGCAAACCTGCCAGAGAAGCAATCGGGCCATGGGTAATACTATTCTTTGTAGTATTTACGGTACTAGCTTACCTTTGGAAAAAATCTCAGTGGAGAGACCTTCACTAAAAATATTTTTCAATAGCTGTATGGGTTTCTCCATACAGCTTCTCTCATAATTTTTTTATTCTTTTTTTTTAATCTGTATTAACTTATTTTTATCTACATTTTGATACTCTAAGCAAAATTATAATAAATGGAATTAAAATGCTGATTGACGGATATGGCAGAACGGTAAATTATCTTAGAATTTCTGTAACGGAACGATGTAATTTTCGGTGTCAGTATTGTATGCCGGAGAAACCTTTTTCATGGGTTCCCAAGGAAAATTTGCTTTCTTTCGAGGAGCTTTTTTCATTTGTAAAAGTGGCCATCGATGAAGGGGTATCCAAAATTCGATTAACCGGCGGTGAGCCGCTGTTGAGAGAAGATTTGGATACTTTTATTAAGATGATAAGCGATTATAAACCCGATATCGATCTGGCACTTACGACAAACGGCTATTTGCTTTTAGAGACAGCGCAACGTCTCAAAGATGCCGGGTTAAAAAGAGCAAATATATCTTTAGACTCCCTTAGGCCGGAAACGGCGGCAAAAATTGCCGGAAAAGATGTGCTGGACCGTGTACTGAAAGGAATCGATAAAGCTTTAGAGGTCGGACTTAAGGTTAAAATCAATATGGTACCGCTCAAAGGTATCAATGATGATGAAATTTTAGATATTTTGGATTATTGCAAAGCTCGCAATATTAAGGTGCGATTTATAGAATATATGGAAAATCGTCATGCAGACCAAGCGCTTAGAGGGATGCACGGCAAAGAAATTTTAGAAAAAATTAAACAAAGGCACACCATTAAAGCATTAGGCAGAGAGGGGGCAAGCCCATCATTTAATTATATGTTGGAAGATGGCACCGAATTTGGCCTGATTGATCCGCACAAACATGATTTTTGTGAAAGTTGTAACCGTATCCGGCTTACAGCGGAAGGAAATCTTATTCCTTGTCTTTATTTTGATGAGGCTATGAGTATTGCCGAGGCAGTAAAGGAAGGGGACATAGAAAAAGCTGCGAAGGTTCTTTCGCAAGTGCTTAAGGATAAACCGAAAGAAAACAGATGGAACGAAGAAGAGAGCGGAAAAGCCCAGGAAACTTCTTCGCGTGCGTTTTATGAAACAGGAGGATAATTGTTCGTAAAAATTACTCATAAAGGATATTTTTGTTTTATCTGACTGAACAATTTTTTTCCATCCAAGGAGAAGGGAAATATGCCGGCGTTCCCTCCTATTTTTTAAGGACGGGGGGATGTAATCTTCGTTGTGCCGGTTTTGGCGCCCGTTATCAAGCAGACGATGAAGTAAAATACGGGTGCGACACCTATTTTGCAGTGGATGCACGTTTTGCAAGCCAATGGCAAAAGGTAAAGCATAGCCAAGCATTGATAGCAAAACTTGAAAACGAATTTCAAAAGATCGGGTATCTGCCCCATGTGGTTGTTACAGGTGGTGAGCCGCTGTTGTATTGTGAGGATAAAGTTTTTTATGGGGTGATTGAATGGTTGGTTTCACAAAATATTCCGGTAACATTTGAAACCAACGGCACTATAGAAATAGATTTTAAAAGATATCCTGCTTATGCAAACTGTATTTTTGCGCTTTCTGTAAAACTGTCTAATAGCGGTGAAGACAAAAAAAAACGCATTAATCCTTCGGCTTTAAAATTGATTGCTTCCTGTGCAAAAGAGTCGTTTTTAAAATTTACTATTGATGCGCGGCTGATAGAAACAACTGCATTTGATGAAATAAAGGCAATTAAAGAGATATTACCAAATATTGACGTATACTGTATGCCTGTTGGTGAAAGCAGGGAGACGATTGAAAAAAATGACCAATCTGTTTTTTCATTTTGTATGACACATAATTTCAGATATAGCGATAGGCTGCATATACGTGTTTTTGATACAACACAAGGGGTATAAAAATATTGTTAGGCCATTTTATCTTAAATTTAGGTAGTCCTGCTAAGATCAGGCAAACTTACTCTTATTAAGGATAGCAATATGTTAATAAGGAAACTTTTTAAATTTGAAAATGCGCATATTGTGCGTAATTGCACTACCAGAAGATGCAGTGAAAATATCCATGGGCACTCCTATAAAATAGAAGTATTGCTTGAGTCAAATTATCTTGATAATGGGCAAATGGTTTATGATTTTGGCCTCACCAAACAATATATAAAAGAAATGATCGATTCCTTTGATCATACAATAACGCTTTGGTCTAAAGATGATGAGGGTTACAGGTCTGATATGAAAAAGCACAGCAAACGTTGGATAGAGCTTCCCGTTTCACCTTCGGCGGAACAGTTTTCGCGTGTTATTTATCTGATAGTCGAACGTATTTTGGCATGCACGGTAATGGTGAACGGCGAAAGGGATGTGAGGCTGCATAGCATTATTGTGCATGAAACGGAAACAGGCTATGCCCAAAGTTTTAGAGAAGATGCCCACAGTGAGCTGATGGGGACAATAGTACTAGAAGAGATTGTTTTTTCAAAACAGATACAAAACGAATGGAGCGATCAGGCATTGTGGAGAAAGCTCTTACAGCATAAATTTATTCAAAACCCGAAGAAAATTTAGCATGTCATTAATTTAAAAATACGGGCAATGAAAAAAACAGTACAGTGTTTATGTTTTGTATTGATACTATTTTTTTCAAAATTATCAGGCAGCGAACATGAAAAAAAGAGTTCATTTGAAGCAAAAAAAGCAACGCAGTTGGCTATTATCAAGGCGCTGGCCACCAGAAAAGATACTCAAGCAGAAATACCGAAAGCTCCGGAGGCTTATGCAAAATGTACAGGATGTCACGGGCAGGACGGTAAAACCAAAGCACTTGGCAAATCTGAAATTATTTCGGGACGATCTGAAGCTTATCTGGTCACAGCCATGAATGCATACAAGGCAGGCACCAGGGATATGTCAGGCATGGGCTCACTCATGAAAAGTCAAATGGATGCAGTAAGCAATGAAGATATTAAAGCTATTGCGGTATATCTTTCAAGTATAAAATAAGTTTTATATTTTCTCTCCCGCATCTGCGGGAAATCCTTCAGCTTTTCTTACTTTGTAAAAATATCTTCTTGTTGAGTCTTGTTGAGAACCCATCCGATAGGAATAATTTTTACGGTTGACCCTTTTTGAAGAAACGTCAGCGAAGGGGAGGCAATCATCATTGCATTGGCCTTATACATGGGCGAAACCATGCCCGGAAGCTGCCTGGAAAGCGGGGCAAAAGACATTCCGTCAAAATGGCCCAAATAGACAGAATGCCTTCCTCCTTTCATGGGATAATCATGTGCAATTTGGGTTTGCATCGTGCCATGATAATGCGCATTGCTTCCGCTCATTTTTGCAATCAGGGCCCTCACAAAGATCTCAAAGTTTACCATGGAAGCCAATGGATTTCCGGGCAAATTGACAACGGCACATTCTGCTATTTTCCCGTAAGTCGTAGGTTTGCCGGGTTTGATATCTACTTGCTCAAAATACGTTTTCATTCCCAAATCTCTGAAGGCTTCTTTTGTAAAATCTTTATCTCCCATGCTTACGCCCCCGCTCGTGAGAATAATGTCCGCGTCCATAGCCGATTTGATTACTTGTTTGAGCGAATCGACACTGTCGCCGCTGTTGCCGACGTACCGTACTTCGCATCCAAGTTCTTGTGCACGCGCAAGGAACATCGGAGTATTTGAATTGTAGAGCTGATGGGGTGTAATTTTCTCAAAGTGCGGGCGAAGCTCATCGCCGGTACCAAAAACTGATACTTTAATTTTGCGCCTAACTTCAAGATGGGTCACGCCTTGGCTGGCAAGCATTGCGATACTGTAGGCATTGATTTTTTCGCCTTTGTGCAGATAGACAACACCGCTTTTGATATCCTCGCCCATGTGCCTGATGTGCGCATTATTCTCAATCAAGGCAGGCAAAAGAACCCGGTTATTCTGAATCGTAACTTTTTCAAACGGAACGATTGCTTCACACCCCTTTGGGATCGGAGCGCCGGTCATAATCTTAATCGTATGCCCTTTTTCAAGACTCATGGCGGGTGTATCCCCCGCATAAAGGGTTCCGTCGCAAATGACTGCAGATCCTGCATCGGAACATTTGACTGCATAGCCGTCCATCGCAGAGTTGTCAAATCTGGGCAAATCAAACTTCGCTATGCACTCTCCGGCCGCTATGCGTCCTAAGCATGCTTCGATAGGAAGGATTTCTGTGCTAATCACAGGCGTATTTTGGTAAATGATATCTAATGCTTCACGAATAGAAACAGCCATATAAAAACCTTTTTTTAAAAATGAGTTAGATTATAACAAAATTGAGTATAATTAGAGACATTAATGGCGCAGGATGATAAATGATAATAGAGCAGATCTTATTTTCGCACTCTTTTTTGATTCAAGTTTTTTTAGGATTTTTGATAGGGGGGCTATTGGTTCCTTTTATGGCAAAAACCCCCGGAGGTTTTAAAAAGGCAAGTTTTGTCTATACTTTGAGTTTTCAAGCACTTCTTACCATGATTGCATTTGTAGGTACTGTTGGTTTTGTAATGGGTGAAGTTGGTATGACATTAAGTATTGTGCTGATGATTGTAATTTGGATTGTGATGATGTATATAGAGATACGCAGATATAAACTCATCAAAATAGGCAATCTGCAAAACGGGCAAACATATAAGCTGCTTAAAGGCGCTTTTTTAAAAATTTCTGTTTTGCAAATTTTATTAGTTGTTTTTATGGTTATATTTAAAATAATGGAAGCAAAAGGTGTTATATCTATATCATAAAGAGGCGGGAAAGCCTCGGTTGGATCTTAGCGGAGAAGAACATCGTTATATTTTTAAAGTGCGCAGGCACAAAATGAACGATCTTCTTTACGTGCGCAATCTGGAAGACGGTATGATTTATTGTTACCGTATTGATGCAATCGATAAAAAAAATGCTGTGTTGACGTTACAAGAAAACAAAATTCTAGAAATAAAAGCTTCAAGGCCGCTGCATATCGGATGGTGCATTATCGATCCCAAAACGATAGAAAAACACATTACTTCACTGAATGAAATAGGGGTAGAAAAAATCACTTTTATTTATTGTGCACGTTCCCAAAAAAGTTTTCAAATCGATTTTCCCCGCCTAAAAAAAATCTTGCTGAACTCTTCTCAGCAATCGGGCAGAAGTGCGATGATGGTGCTGGAAGAAGCCAAAGACCTTAAAACATTTTTAGCGAAAAATCCTCAAAGTTATATGTTAAATTTTTCAGATCACTGCCTGGAGAAGAATATGCCTCTAGATACCATCGTAATAGGATGCGAAGGAGGTTTTACCCAAGAAGAGATTGCTTTGTTTCCTCCTGAAAAAATTGTGGGTTTTGATACGCCGTTGGTGCTTAAAAGTGAAAGTGCCGCATGTGCGGTTGCAGGAAAAATGCTATTGTAAATCAAAAAAAGGAATAGTCAATGAAGCTTTCAAGAAGAGATGTCCTTAAATTCGGCACGGCGCTGACAGCTACGGTATTTGCCGGCCAAAGCAGTGCTGCTGATATCAAAAATGAAGCAAACCCCAAAAAGAAAGCAAACCCAGCCCCTCTTCCTAAAGCGCAAGGGCCCAGAGTGGTAGTCGTAGGCGGCGGCTGGTCAGGCTTGAGCGTTGCCAAATATACCAAACTGTTTGCACCCTCGGCAGATGTCGTTTTGGTAGAACAAAAAGAGATTTTTATCTCTTGTCCTCTCAGCAATCAGTGGCTCGTCGACAAAGTTGATTTGGAATTTTTGACGCATGATTATCTGAAAGCAGCCAGAAATCATAAATACACCTATTTCCATGCGACTGTCACCGGAGCGGATAAAGAAAATTCCATTTTGCATACCAGCCAAGGGGATATTCCGTATGATCACCTCGTATTGGCTCCCGGAATCGAGTATGATTATTCGTTTTGGACGGATGATGTTGCACTTGAAAATAGGCTAAGGCAGGAATATCCGCCTGCGTTTAGGCCCGGTTCTGAACATTTGACACTCAAAGAGAAAATTAAAAATTTTAAAGAGGGGATTTTTCTGATGACGGTACCCGGCGGAAATTATAGGTGCCTTCCTGCCCCGTACGAAAGGGCTTGTCTAGTTGCAGATTATTTCAAACAAAAAAAGCTTAAAGCCAAAATCCTTTTGCTGGATGAAAATAACGATATTCCGATCAAAGAACACGGCTTCCATACAGCCATCGATGAACTCTACAAGGATTATATTATTTTGGAATCCAGTACCCAAATAGAAAGCATCGATCTTGATCAAAAGATTGTAAAGACGGAATTTGACGAATATCATTTTGATGATGCCTCTTTTTATCCCAGAGTAAGAGGCGGAAAACTTCTTGAAATTGCAGGGGTTGCCAAAGACTCCATTTACAATAGACTGGAAGGAGATATCAACGTTGAGACGTATGAAGTGCACGGCTATCCCAATATCTATATTTCGGGCGATGCCAGGCCGATGGGATTTTCCAAATCCGGAAACACTTCGCTGACAGAAGGGCAAAATGTAGCCAGGCTTATCGCTGCCAAAATCAATAAGCAGCCAAAACCTCAATGGACAAGCCCGATAACGATTTGCGTTTCCGCTGTTTCTGCTTATCCGGAGAGAGGCATCTTTATCCATTCGGAATACGCCTATGATAAAAAAACGCAAAAATTCAGTTTTGCAACGCCTGTAACCAATGAAATTTGGAAAGGCGAAAGAGGGATAAAAAATGCAAAAATGATTCAAGGATGGGCAAAATCCTGCTATCAGGACTTTTTTGGAAAATAAAAAGCGGGTATTTTAACTTTATAATTTTTTAAAATTTTTTAGGTATAATTTCATTCTGAATTTCCTTGCAAAGTGCAAGAGAGCTGTCTCGTCAAAGAGCGTTGCAGCGACCCCTATCTAAGATAGCGGAAGGATACGCAATGTATCAGAACAGGTTGGTTGCCTGTCGCCAAAAAAACTAAAGAGGTAAACATGAAAAAAGAAATTCATCCCGATTATATAGATTGCAAAGTGACTTGCGCATGCGGCAATACATTCGAAATTAAATCTGATAAATCAGAATTAAGCATTGATATTTGCAATGAATGCCATCCTTTCTTTACCGGGTCTGAGAAAATTGTTGATGCAACAGGACGTGTTGACAAATTTAAGAAAAAATATAACCTTGGTTAATTGATAAAACCTTTTGTGCTCGGACAATGGATTTGTTTATCGTTTTGCATATTGTAAAATTTTGAAAAAATAAGTCAAATCCGAGCTTTCCTCTCTCGCAAGGAGAATTTTTGTGTTAACTTTTGTTCCTACTCCTATCGGCAACCCTCAAGACATTACTTTCCGTGCCATGAAACTGTTTGAAAAAACAGAGATTTTTTTGTGCGAAGATACACGGCACACCAAGCATTTGCTGCGTTTGCTTGAGGAGCGTTTCGGAATGCTTTATCCTGATGCAGAATTTTACTCTTTTAACGAACATAACGGCAAAGAGCGTTTGGCTCAATTTGGTCCGTTGTTAAATTCAAAAGAAATTGTTTACGTAAGCGATGCAGGCATGCCTGTCATCTCCGATCCCGGACAGCTGCTGGTAGCCTATTGCCAGCAAGAAAGGATAACCTACGATGTTTTGCCCGGAGCCAGTGCTGTAACAGCAGCATATGCTGCTTCAGGATTTGAAGAAGGAAAATTTCTTTTTTTTGGATTTTTGCCTCACAAAGGAAGCCCTAGAAGCAGCGCATTGAGCGAAGCAATGTACAGCGGATATCCTACCGTACTGTATGAAGCGCCGCACCGTTTGGAAAAACTGTTAAAAGAAATTATTGCAATTGATCCAAATAGGGAGTTGTTTTTAGCCAAAGAGATGAGCAAAAAATTTCAAACGTATTATAAAGATACTGCCAAAAATCTCCATGTGCAGTTGGAAAACAGCACTATTCGGGGCGAATGGGCAGTAGTGATCGGTGCAAAAAAACATAAAGAAAAAAGTCTTTCTTTTGATGAGATATTGGCTTTGGATTTGCCTCCCAAGCCTAAGGCAAAACTGCTTGCAAAACTTAGCGATAAGAGCATTAAAGAGTGGTATGAGATATTACTAAAAAAATAAAATAAAATTTCATTTTTCTCTCTTTTTTTCTTATCCTTCATACAGCAAAACTTCGCTAAAATCACCGTTATGATAATTTATGGAAAACAAGTATGTCTCTATGCTTTAGAGCATCACCCAAAATCAATACAGACAGTTTATTTGGCCAAAAAAGGCTTGCTTGATCAGAAGCTTTTTAATGCTTTTAGACCAAAAATAAAATTCCTAGAGGAAAAATGGGCTCAGGCTATGAGCAAAGGCGGAAATCATCAGGGAATTTTGCTGGAAGTGGATGATTTTGAGCAAAGTTTGCTGTCTTTGATAAAACAGACTAATTTTATCGTGATGCTGGATGGCTTGACGGATACGGGCAATATCGGAGCAATTGTGAGAAGTGCTTATGCATTGGGAGCAGATGCAATCATCGCCACAGGGGTAAAACAGCTCAATTTTGCAGGCATCACACGCACAAGTTCGGGTGCATTATTGAATATGCCGTTGATGATCGCACCCAACATCTTAGATGTTTTTAATGAATTGCAGCAGGTAGGATTTACTTTTTATGGGGCTTCTATGGAAGGTGATGCTATTGAGACTGCCGACTTTGCTTCAAAGCGCGTATTGGTGCTTGGCAGCGAAGGCAAAGGACTTTCAAAAAAGGCAAGATCCAAAATCAACCAAATGGTTTCCATCAAAATGAAACACGCTTTTGATTCTTTAAATGTAAGTGCAGCTGCGGCAATATTGATACACAGGATGGGTTATGCAGTTAAATGAAATGCTTGAGGCAAACAGTATTGAGGCTATCAGCAAAAAAACCAAGATCGACAAAGATGCGCTTAAATTGCTTTTTGCCGGCGATTTTAGTACTTTTCAAAAGACAACAGCATTGGGGTTTGTCTCTATCGTTGAAAGGGAGTATCAAGCAGATTTAAGTTTGCTTAGAGCTCAGGCGCACGAGTACTATGCCCAATATAAAGAACCCAAGCCAAAGCAAAAACTGAAGATTTCCGAAGTATACCAAAAACGAGGAAAATCCAAATGGTTTTTGATGGCGGTATTTGGTATTCTTGTATATGTTTCTTGGTATTTTTTTGTACAATTTGATAAAAAACATTTTAAAAATATTCTTCCTTTTGTAGAAAATAAAATCTTGCAGGAAGAGGCAGCAAAGGATGTAGAGACAACCGATGAATTAAGTATTGAGACCGTTATCGCTTCGGCTCTCAAAGAGGAAACAGTCAAAGAAAACTATGATGTATCTGCAATAGGGGCAGAGGAAGAAAACGAAACACAAGCAAATGAAATGAACGAAACAAACGAAACACAGGCGCCATAATTTAAAATAATAATCAATCAAAAAGAGAGAAAAACATGTTTGATGAAATACAATTTGAAAAAATAAACAGATTGCCAAAATATATTTTTGCGCAAATTAATGAGCTGAAAATGAACGCAAGAAGAACGGGAGAGGATATCATTGATTTTTCAATGGGGAATCCGGACGGAAGAACCCCTCAGCCTATTGTAGATAAGTTATGTGAAACTGCAAACCGCGATAAAACACATGGGTATAGCGCCAGCAAAGGGATCTACAAATTGCGTCTTGCAATGACAAAATGGTACAAGAGGAAGTACAATGTTGATCTGGATCCCGATACCGAAGTGGTCGCCACGATGGGGAGCAAAGAGGGATATGTTCATTTAGTTCAGGCCATTTCAAATCCCGGCGATGTTGCCATTGTTCCGGATCCTACCTATCCTATCCATTCTCAAGCATTTATTTTGGCCGGAGCCAATGTAGAGAAGATGGAGTTGGTGTTTGACGAAAAGACATTTGAAGTGGATGAGGACCGATTTTTGGCGGATGTTGAAAACGCATTGGAAAATTCTGTACCCAGAGCCAAATTTTTAGTGCTCAATTTTCCTCACAATCCCACAACGGCAACCGTAACGTTAGATTTTTATAAACGCATCGTTGCATTAGCCAAAGAGAAGCGATTTTATATCATTTCCGATATTGCATATGCTGATTTGGCATTTGACGGCTATAAAACACCGTCTATTTTGGAAGTGGAGGGCGCAAAAGATGTCGCAGTCGAGTCTTATACGTTGAGCAAAAGTTATAGTATGGCAGGATGGCGTGTAGGCTTTATTGTGGGAAATCGCAAACTCATAGGTGCGGTGCAAAGTATCAAGTCATGGCTGGACTATGGCATGTTTACACCGATCCAAGTTGCAGCAACCGTAGCATTGGATGAGTATGGCCATATCCCGGAGGAAGAGATTCTCCCGCGCTACAGGCACAGAAGAGATATCACGATAGAAGCATTTACACAAGCAGGCTGGCCTTTAGAAAAACCAAGAGCAAGCATGTTTATTTGGGCAAAGATACCTGAAGCAGCACGACATATGGGAAGCTTGGAATTTTCTAAACAGCTTCTTGTTCAAGCAGGTGTCGCTGTTAGCCCCGGGATCGGATTTGGCAAGTATGGAGACGAATATGTTCGTATTGCTTTGATCGAAAATGAAAAGAGAATTCGACAGGCAGCCAGAAATATCAAAAAATTTCTTAAGAGTTTAGAAGAGGAAAAAAAACATGATTAAGATAGGTATCCTGGGCGTGGGTACCGTAGGTACAAGCGTTGTAAAGATACTGGAAGCAAATGCGGATATTATTGAAGCACGTGCAGGAAAGAAAATCGTAGTCAAAGCAGGAGTCGTTAAGGATCTTTCAAAAGACCGCGGCTTATCTATCGCGTTGAGCGATAATCCTTATGATATCGTAGATGATCCGCAGATTGATATTGTTGTCGAACTGATGGGGGGTATACAGGAACCTTATGCCCTGGTCAAGCGGGCACTTAAAAATAAAAAATCCGTTGTAACAGCCAATAAAGCCTTGCTTGCCTATCATCGCTATGAATTGCAAGAACTTGCCGGAGACCTTCCCTTTATGTACGAGGCAAGCACTGCGGGAGGAATTCCCATTATCGGTGCACTAAGAAACGGTCTGGCTGCAAATCATATTAACTCTATCTGGGGAATCATGAACGGTACATGTAATTATATGCTTACCAAAATGATCAATGAAGGTGCACCCTATGATGATATCTTAAAAGAAGCTCAGGCGCTTGGCTATGCCGAAGCAGACCCTACTTTTGACGTGGGCGGTTTTGATGCTTCTCACAAATTACTGATTTTGGCAAGTATTGCTTATGGTTTGGATGTAAAACCCGAAGATATTTTAATCGAGGGTATTGAAAATATTACTCCGACCGACGTAGCGTTTGCAAAAGATTTTGACTATGCCATCAAGCTTTTGGGTATTGCAAAAAAGGTAGGAGACAAAGTTGAATTGCGGGTTCATCCCACAATGATTTCCCAAGAAAACATGCTGGCAAAAGTTGACGGTGTCATGAATGCCGTAATGGTAAACGGCGATTGCGTGGGAGAAACCATGTATTATGGCCCGGGTGCTGGCGGAAATGCAACAGCTTCTGCGGTGATTGCAGATATTATTGATATCGTAAGGGGCAATAGCGGGCCGATGCTGGGATACAAAAAGCCTTTAGAGGGCGGACTGGGATTGCTCCCCAAAGACGAGATTCGTTCACACTATTATTTGCGAATGAGTGTGGACGATCAAAAAGGCGTTTTAGCGCAAGTGACTAATTTGCTAAGCGAACTGGACATCTCAGTGGAAGCGATGATGCAAAAGCCGGATGATGACAAAGATGCATGTGTAGAGTTGCTTTTTGTCACCCATGAATGTGAAGAGAGAAAGATCCAAGAAGCCATGACAGCACTTGAGAAGCTTGCTGTAGTGCACGGAAAAATCGGCATGATAAGGATAGAACAGTAATGGCAAAAGATCATTATTTTGATATTACGGCAAAATTGGATATGATGGAACTTAAAAATGCCATCATCATGGCAGAAAAAGAGGTGGCCACACGATTTGATTTTAAAGGGGTGATGGCCGAGATCGATTTGAACGAAAAGGCCAAAACGCTGAGTTTGAGCAGCTCCAGTGATCAAAAGATAGAGGCACTCAAAGATATATTGATCAATAAGCTGGTTAAAAGAGGGATTTCCGGAAAATCGCTGGAGGAAGTTAAAACAGAAGGTATCAGCGGGGGAAATATAAAGATTGTCTATAGGATTGTCGACGCCATAGACAAAGAAGAGGCTAAAAAAATTGTAAAAGCCATCAAAGATCTTAAGCTTAAAGTAACCCCTTCTATACAAGGCGATGAGGTAAGAGTGAGCGGCAAAAAGATAGATGAGCTTCAAGCGGTAATGCAAGAGATCAAAACACTTGATCTTAAAGCGCCATTGGTATTTGGGAATTTTAAGTAAAAGCAGAGAAAGCCGTTGTTATTTAAAAAAGATGAAGCGCCTTAGAGATTTTTTTGGCTGTTTTTAACTCAAGCAAAGCAAACAAACCAAATCATTTTCAAGAAAGACCCAAAGGTATTTTATGATAAAAAAACTTGAGATGCAAGAAGTGGAAAGCGTATGCACCTACTGCGGAGTGGGGTGTGATATTACCGGTGTAGTCGAAGATAATAAAATTATTAAAATATTTGCCCAAAAAGACGGCATTGTTTCTCAAGGAAAACTTTGCATCAAAGGAAAATACGGCTATGACTTTATAGAAGCCAAAGACCGTATCAGAGAGCCGCGCATTAAAAAATCTTTTTTAGAAAAAAATCCGTTTCTGCAAGAAACCTTCTCTCAAAAACTCTTACCGTTTGATGCAGAATATATGACATGTGATTTGGATACGGCTACAAGCATTGCAGCGATGAAGCTTGATCAGATCAAAAAAGAATACGGAAGCCATAGTTTTTGTGCTGTCGGCGGTGCAAGAACATCTTGCGAGAGCGCCTATGCTTTTCAGAAATTTTGCCGCGAAACAATGCAATCTCCCCATGTGGACAACTGTGCCAGAGTATGCCATTCTCCAAGCCTAAAAGGTATGAAAGAGACGATCGGCGAAGGAGCAGCAACCAATCCGTATAATGATATTTATGAGGCAGAGTTTATTATCGTTATGGGTTCCAACACTATAGAGGCACACCCTATTATTGCAAACCGCATGGTTGATGTAGCGAAAAATCATAACAACCTTGCAGTCATTGACGTTCGAGAAACAAAATTGGCCAAACTGGCTAAACACAATTGTATCATCCCTTTTGAATCCAATCTTTTGATACTCAATATGATGGCTTATGTGATTATTGACGAAGAGCTGTATGATGAAAGTTTTATTAAGAATCGGACAAAAGGTTTTGATGCGTTTAAAGAAAAAATTTTAAACGATCCTTATGCCGACCCCCGCTTTTTTAAAAAAGTGGAAGGGTATGAATATCTTGCGAAAATGATCCCCAATATTGCAAGGGAGTATGCGGTAAAAAAATCTATGATTTTTTGGGGGCTTGGTGTGACGGAGCATCTGGACGGATCATATACGGTAATGGCAATGGCGCATCTTGCGTTGATGACGGGAAATATAGGAAAAAGCGGAGCGGGGCTGATGCCGCTTAGAGGGCAAAATAATGTTCAAGGAGCCTGCGACATGGGCTGTTTGCCCTATTTTGCACCGGATTATCAGCGGCCCAAAGAAGAGGGATTGATGACCCCTCAACTCATCGATGCGATGCTGGAAGGAAAAATTAAAGCGCTCTTAAATATGGGCGAAGATATTATGCATATCCATGCCAATCTCAATAAGATCAATAAAGCAATCGGAAATTTAGAGTTCATTATGACCCAAGAGCTTTTTATGACGGAAATTGCTAAAAGGGCAGATATCGTCATAGGCGTCAAGAGTGCATATGAAAAAACCGGGGTTTATGTCAATGCTATGCGAAGATTGCATCTTTCTCAGCCTTTGGTGCAATCTGATTTGCCTGATGACTGGGAAGTGCTGACCCAAATGGCAATCAAACTGGGTGACGGAGAAAACTTTGGCTTTCAAAGAAGTGAAGATGTGTGGAATGAGGTAAGACAGGTTGCCCCTAGAAGATTTTCCGGTGCGGATTATTATAGGCTGGAACGCCATAGAAAAAGAGGAATGCAATGGCCTATCTATCATGAGGATACGCCTATTTTGCATTTATTGGATTTTCGTACGGAAGACGGATTGGGCAGATATGTTTATAAACAGTATCAGCCTAGAGGCATGGTTCAAGAAATACTGGATAATGTTTTTTATAAAGAAGGGTTTGAAGGATATTATTTGACAACAGGACGGGTGCTTGCCCACTACAACAATGCGGCACAGACAAAAAGAAGCATGCTTCTTGATAGCAAATATAATGAAGATTTGCTGCTGGCCAATATCGAAGAAGAAGGAAGGTTTGGAGACAAAGTGATCTTGCGCAGCCGATACGGGGAAAGTGAGGTGTTGAGTGTGCGTTATACGGATAAAATAAAACCGCGGACACTTTTTTGTACCTTTCACCATGCTTCAAGCCGCATCAATACTCTTTTCGGGGATGAGTGTGATGCGTTGGTTATGACCGCGTGTTTTAAATCCGTAAAAGTCGATGTGATTCCCGTAGGCGATGAGGTGGCCTGCAGCTGATGCGAGAACTTCCAAAACAATATGGCGATAAAAGCGAAAGCCTTGCTACCCGTTTTTTAGAACAAGCAGGTTTTGTCATCATTGAACGGAATTATTTTGCTAAAAAATTGGGAGAGATTGATATTATTGCAACAAAAGAAGAGGTGCTTCACTTTATAGAGGTTAAAAGCGCTAAGGCCGATTTTGACCCTATCTACAATCTTACACCTGCAAAATTACGCAAGGTGATCAATTCCGCACATTTTTATATGAAAAGTAAAGGCTTGCATGTTGCTTTTAGCATCGATGCCATGATGATACGCCAAGATAAAGTGGAATTGATCGAAAATATTACGCTTTAAATTTTACTTCAAAATGCGCATAAAAAATAATTTAATTTTTTGATTGATTGAAAATCAAAAGTATGCTATTTGTATATTTTGAAAAAAATTCATATTGCTGGCAGGTGCAGTTGTCAGTTAAGATGAAGTGAAAAGGTTGACAAAACAAAAAATATAAGTTATAACAATGGCTCATTAACGAACATTAGTGTATAATTATTAAAATCAATTAAAAGGATGTGATATGGCAAAATATGTAGAATTAACAACAGCAAACTTTGATGCAACAGTAGCAGAAGGTGTAACAATGGTAGATTTTTGGGCTCCATGGTGCGGGCCATGCAGAATGATTGCTCCGGTTATTGAAGAGCTTGCAGAAGAGTTTGAAGGAAGAGCGACTATTGCAAAAGTAAATACGGATGAACAGCAAGATTTGGCTATTAAATACGGCATTAGATCTATTCCTGCAATTCTTTTCTTTAAAAACGGTGAAGTGGTAGATCAAATGGTGGGCGCTGCTTCAAAAGATGCATTTGCACAAAAGTTAAATGCACAACTGTAATTTGTAAAGATTGAAATAAGCACATGAAGTGTTGCTTCGTGTGCAATTTTAATATTTTCTGCGTGTAGAACAAAGTAGATGTTCAATCGTATCTACAAGATGATGATGTTTTAAATTTCCCTTTCAAAATAATGAATCAAGTTTTACAATAGTATAATTTGCTTCATTATTTTAAGGATATAAAAATGCTAGATTGTGCAATTATTGGGGGCGGGCCGGCCGGCCTGACCGCCGGATTATATGCGACGCGGGGCGGCTTGAAAGATGTAACGCTTTTTGAAATGGGAATGCCGGGAGGACAAATCACGCAAAGTTCCGAAATAGAAAATTATCCTGGATTTTTTGACCATGGTAAAACAGGTATGGATTTTATGGATACATGGCAAGAGCAATGTTTTCATTTTGGGTTAAAACATGAAATGAAAAAGATTCAGCATATCACAAAAAATGACAAGTACTTTACTTTAACATTTGAAAACGGAGAAACAGCACAGGCAAAAACGGTGATTGTGTGCACCGGAAGTACTCCTAAAAAAGCCGGGTTTAAAGGGGAAGACGATTTTTTCGGCAAAGGGGTGAGTACCTGTGCAACCTGTGACGGATTTTTCTATAAAAATAGGCCTGTAGCTGTGCTTGGGGGAGGAGATACAGCACTTGAAGAGGCTTTTTATCTTTCAAATATTTGCTCAGAGGTGTATATTATCCACCGAAGAGATACATTCAGGGCTGCGCCTTCAACCATTGAGAGAGTTCGAAAAAAAGAGAATATTCATCTGTTGACTGATACGATTGTTGAAGAAGTTTTTGGCGATGCGATGGGTGTAAGCGGAATAAAAATTAAAAACAAAGAGGGCGGCATATCTACATTGGATGTTCCCGGAGTTTTTGTATTTGTGGGGCACAATGTTAACAACCAAGTACTGAAAGATAAAAACGGCCGCTTCATTTGTGATGTGAATGAATGGGGACAGGTAGTTGTAGATTTGAATATGAAAACCTCTCTATCAGGCCTTTTTGCGGCAGGGGATGTGCGTATAGAGGCGCCAAAACAAGTAGTGTGTGCGGCAGGCGACGGAGCCACGGCTGCATTGCAAGTAATTTCATATATTCAGGAGCATGCGTAAATGACAAAACTACAAAAAGCGAGAGTAGGTATTGTCGGGAGTACAGGAAGGGTAGGCAATTTGCTGATCAATAATTTGGAAAACGATTCAGAACTTATTTTAGGTGCAGTACATGTGTTTGATGGGGTGGAACGAACATTTCCTTCCAGTGTAATGGTAACAAACAGCATGAAAGTGTTGTTGGAAAATTGTGATGTTGTCATTGATTTTTCTGCGCCGGAGGCCACGCAGGAGCTGTGTGAGACAGCCTTGGAAAACCCGAAACCTTTGGTCATCGCAACAACGGGATTTAACACGCACCAACAAAATCTTATGAGAGAAGCAGCCAAAGAGATGCCTGTATTGTATGCATCAAATATGTCGGCAGGCATTGCTTTGCTTAAACAGCTTGTAGAAAAAGTATCTGCGACATTAAGGGATTTTGATATCGAAATTGTAGAGCAGCACCATAGGCACAAAGTAGACGCGCCTAGCGGTACGGCATTGACATTGGGTGAATTTGCGGCCAAAGGAAGAGGCCTTGATCTTGATAAGGTACGTATTTCAGGCAGAGACGGACAAATTGGAGCCAGAACAAAAGATGAAATTGCAGTCATGGCATTGCGAGGAGGCGATATCGTAGGACGACATACGGTAGGTTTTTACAGTGACGGAGAGTATTTGGAGCTGAATCATACCGCGACCAGCCGGGAAACGTTCTCCAAAGGAGCAATACGCGCTGCAAAATGGCTCATTAACCAAGAAAATGGATTCTATTCCATTAATGACTGTTTAGGAATATAGTATGTGTGCAATCGTAGGTGTATATGGAGCAAAAAATGCGGCAAAAATAGCATATTATGCTCTTTTTGCGATGCAGCATCGCGGGCAAGAGGCAACCGGAATTTCCACGGCAAATGGAGACAAGATTCATTTGGTTAAAAAAAGAGGATTGGTCACAGAAGTGTTTGATGAATCATCCTTTGAATTTCTAAAAGGAAATTGTGCCATCGGACACAATCGTTATTCCACTGCAGGAGCGGATTCGGTATTGGATGCGCAGCCTGTATTTGCCAAATACAAGCTTGGAGAGATTTCTGTCGCACATAACGGCAATCTTGTAAACAAATATGAAGTGCGCAATCGTTTGATAGAAAGAGGGGCTATTTTTCAAACAGGAATGGATACCGAAAATATCGTGCATCTGATTGCAAAAAGCCAAAATGATGCACTGGTGGACCGTATCAAAGATATGCTTAGCAAAATAGAAGGAGCATACTGTTTGGTGATACAAAGCCGCTCAAAAATGTTTGTGATTCGTGATCGTTTCGGCATTCGCCCTTTAAGTCTAGGGAGACTCAAAGACGGAGGATGGATTGTAGCAAGTGAAACGTGTGCCTTTGATTTGGTGGGCGCAGAGTTTATAAGAGATGTAAGACCGGGAGAAATGCTTACGTTTGAAGAGGATAGAGAGCCTTTTTCTGAGCAGATTTTTGAACCGGACTATCATCCGTGCGCTTTTGAGTATATCTATTTTTCAAGACCCGATTCGATTATCGACGGAAAAAATGTATATCAAACCAGAGTGGCGATGGGCAAAATGCTGGCTAAAGAAGCACCGGCAGATGTAGATTTGGTTTTGCCCGTACCCGATAGCGGCGTGGCAGCAGCAAAAGGGTATGCAGAAGGGTTGGGCATCCCGTTTGAGATGGGTATCGTACGTAACCATTATGTGGGGCGTACGTTTATTGAGCCTACGCAGGAGATACGGAATTTGAAAGTAAAATTAAAACTTTCTCCCATCAAACACTTAATTGAAGGCAAGCGTATCGCTATTATCGATGATTCTTTAGTGAGGGGAACCACATCAAAACAAATTGTTAAAATGCTTTTGGAAGCAGGGGCTAAAGAGATACACATGCGCATTGCAGCACCGGAGATTAAGTATCCGTGCCGCTATGGTATCGATACGCCTACACAAGCCGAACTTATTTCTTCAAGATACAGTGTAAAGGAAATAGCAAAAAAAATCGGAGCAACCACTTTAGGTTTTCTTTCTATCGAAGGCTTGATTGAATCATTGGGTACAGAAAGAACCTATTCGCTTGTGAGCTTTGATGGCAATTATTTTGCCGGAGGAAGTGCACAGAGCCCTGGCTGCAGTGATATATAAAGGTGTGATTTGGAACAACTCAATACATTTGGAAGGTATCTGAAAAAAAAGTTCAAAACCAAAGTGAGTAAAATTCCTCTTGGGCTGAGCGGGTTTACCTGCCCAAATATTGACGGAACTGTAGCCAAAGGCGGCTGCACTTTCTGCCTAAATGACTCTTTTAGCCCCAATCTTGTACAAAATACAGGAAAAATATTCCTCAATCTACAAAGCAAAAATAATCCCATTTTAAAAAAACAACTTCAAGAACTTGATGAACAAATAGTCAACACCAGAGAGAAGATGCGCAAAAAATGGGGTTCTCAAAAATTTTTGGTTTATTTTCAAGCATTTACCAATACGTATGCCCCTTTTGAAACCCTTAAAGCACTCTATGATAAAGCGCTGACTTATGAAGATGTGATAGGATTGAGTATCGGGACAAGAAGCGACTGTGTAACGCCCGAAGTGCTGGACTATCTTGCTGCTTTAAGCCAAACCAAAGAGATATGGATTGAATACGGCATTCAGTCTGTTTATAACGAGACTTTAGAACGTATCAACCGAGGCCATGATGCCCTAAATGTTGAAAAAGCAATTAAGGAGGCCAAGCAAAGAGGATTGAATGTTTGCGGTCATCTGATCTTCGGTTTGCCGGGAGAAAATCAAGAGATGATGCTTACTTCTGCAAAAGCAGCATATGCATGGGGCATAGACTCTGTCAAATACCATCCCTTGTATGTAGTAAAACATACCTTGCTTGCCAATGAATATATGCAAGGCGAGTTTGAGCCTATCAGCAAAGAAGAGTATATCGATACGCTTATGAAGGCGATCAAGCTAAAGCCAAAAGAGATAAGCATACAGCGAATTACCGCAGGTATTGACGATGGAACGCTGCTTGCGCCGGCATGGTGCGGATTGCCAAAAAATACTATACTGGCATCCGTTAGGCAGGCCCTCCGCAAAGAGGAATTGGTTTATTAGGGATGCTCAGTTTACGGGTGTCGAAGCCGGCTGAGAAGTGTTTGTTTCTTTTGGTTTAAGAAGCATAGGTTTTGTGATATCGTTTTGTTCGGGCTGAATGGCCGGTACTATATTTTGTTTTTGAACCATTTTCGCAATAGAAATAATCAGATACCCTTTTTCTACCTTGCTTTTTATGGCCGTTGTATCTGCATCCAGAGGAAGAGAAAAGCTTTGGATCGAAGCGCTGCTTGTATAGCTTCTCATTTGGCTTTCGTTATTTTCTCTTTGCAGATGTTGCTCTTGGGTTATTTGAACGGTTAGTTGGTGATTTTTAGTGACAATATCTATTTTTGAATCTTTGGGATACGATACAGAAATTTCATACGAGTCGCCTTTATCTTTCAAGGCTGAAGAAATGTTGCTTGAAGTATATATTCTGTTGTAGGGAATCGGGACGGTACGTAATGAAGTATTGTAAATATCCCTGTCGAATTCTTCAAACATTTTATCCATCTGCTCTTGCATTTTCTGCATGCGTTGGATCTGTCTTTCGAAAATATCATCAATACTGTTTATTTGCTGCATAGGGGAGACATTTGACTGTGCAGCAAACAGAGATGTGCCTAATGCGGTTGAAATGATAAAAAACGGAAATAATCTTGTGGATTTCATCCAATTCTCCTTTCATTTTTTGGTAGATTTACCTTTAAAAATAATTTTAAAATGAAAAGGTTAATTGAAATTTAATATCAAGTTATTTTTCTCTGTTTTCTTTTTCTTCTATGCCGCTCATGCCAAAGCGCCGTGCCAATTCCTGCTTGACTCTGTCCGGTGAAATTTCACGATACCCAAGCCCCACGAGCGCATGATAAAGCAAATCGGCACTTTCGTAAATCACCTGCTCATCATTTTCTTTATCGATAGCCACACAGAGCTCTTCAGCCTCTTCCCGAATCTTGCTAAGCATCAGTGCTTTGTCTTGCAGAAGTTTTTTGGTCCAAGATTTGATGCTGTCGGAAGAATTTTTACGCTCTAATATAGTATGATAAAGCGTATCCACCGCCCCGTAAATTTTATCTATATTGACCTCTTGATCTAAAATAATTTTATCTTGCATCACAGAGGTAAAGAAGCAGCTTCTTCTTCCTGTATGGCACGCTACCCCGGTTTGTTTTATTTTTAAAACAATCGTGTCACCATCACAGTCAATCAGAATATCTTTGACCTCTTGAGTGTGATGGGAACTTTCGCCTTTTTTCCAAATCCGCTGTTTGCTTCGGCTAAAATAGTGTGCATAGCCGGTTTTTAGCGTGAGGCTGTAGGCTTCTTCATTCATATAGGCAAGCATCAATATCTCATTTGTTTCAAAATCTTGCGCAATTGCGGGAATAAGGGGGGTTTTTTGCCAATCTATATCCATAGAGTACCTTTTTAATGATCCCGTTTTTGCTCATTACAGAGAAAACGGGTTTGATGTTATTGTTGGGTGCTTAATGCTTTTTCTTTACTTTTTGCATCTACCCAGATATTCGGGACTGCGCCTCCGGGCGTAAGGAATATTTGGGCATCTTTGTTGACTCTTAATGCTTCGTTGAATTTCGCTTGCGTTTTGATTTGTTCAAGTTGGATCAAATCCGGCGTAAGGGAATCTGAAATCAGTTTGTTTGCTTTGGCCTGTTCTTGGGCTTCGATACGAATTTTGTCTGCCTCGCCTTGTGCTTCAATGCGGTTTCTTTCCGCTTCGCCTCGGGCAATTTCTGCTTTTCTTTGGGCCTCTTGTTTGGCTTGTTCTTTTTGTTGTTCAGCGATCGTCACTTCTTGTTTTGCTATCTGAACTCTTTCAATCTGTTCTTTGATTTTCGGAGGCAGATCAATATTTCTTAATTCTACAGAAGAAAGCAAGACCGGTTCGCCTTCAAGCGAATCAATTTTTTCTGCAACTTTTGTCTGGACAGCAGAGGCTATTTCGTTTCTCATTTCAGGAAGCTGTTCTGCGGTATATTGGCCTATCACATCACGGACCACTTCACGCACTTTAGAGTTTACGATCTTTTCTTCCCAGCTTGCTCCCCATCTTTCTATAGTGGCCGGTGCTGCTTCGGCTTTCAATCTATATTGAACGGCAATATCTATATTGACCGTCAGACCTCTTTTGTCCAAAACCTGTATAGAAGGATTTCTTTTTACGCCTCCTTCAAAGCTTTCTCCGGAAATGAAATTTTTAGAATAATTGTCTCCGACCGTACTTGTTTCGGTGGTACTATAAATAATAAGTCTGATCCGTGTATTTACGGGTATGATTTTTTGAAATACCGGAACGTAAAAATGCAATCCTGCCCCTAATGGCTCGGGTTGAAATTTACCGGTAGTCACTTTTATCCCTACTTCGCCAGAGTTGATGACTGTAAACGGCTTTAGTGTAAAAAGCGCAAACCCGATCACCAAAACAACAATTATCCACGACGCTCCTTTTCCCATATTGCCAAAAGGATTTTCAAAACCGCCCAAATTGCTTCTGCTTTCATTGCTGTCACTGCTGTGACTGCTGCTGGGTTTTCTTTTTTTAAAATAGTCGTTCATGTCTGCCGGCACAAATTCCTCCTAATTGATATAAGTTAAATGTTTGATAAATTTTGGGTTTTTTCCGCTCACTGCATCAAAATAGGCACTTTGCAGTATCCCTGTGATTTCGCCTCTCTCTCCGGTGCCGATTATGCGCGCATCTACTTCGCGGATAGGCGTAACTTCCGCTGCGGTTCCTGCAAAAAAAGCTTCTTGGGCGATATAGACTTCTTCGCGCGTAATGCGTCTTCTGACTACTTTGATATTGAGCTGTTCTGCGAGTTCGATGACGGTTTGCTGCGTAATAGACTCAAGCGTATTGTCGCAAGGCGGGGAAATAAGCACACCGTCTCTTACGATAAAAAATGACGCGCCGCTTGCTTCTGCAATATATCCTTCGTCATCTCTCAGCAATGCCTCATCATATCCGGCTTCTACGGCTTCGAATTTTGCCATTTGGCTATTGAGGTAATTTGCAACCGCTTTGGCTTTGACCATGCCTGACGTGTTTGCTGTTTTGGTTACCGAAGTGATTTTTGCACGCACACCTTTTTTGAGCCCCTCTTCGCCGAGATATGCGCCCCATTTCCATGCAGAAATAGAAACATTGACAGGAGCATCTTTATGATAAAGCCCCATAACGCCATAGCCAAGATAAACAAGAGGCCTAATGTATGCCCCTTCAAAAAGTTCATTTTCTTGCAGCAGCTTGATTTGCGCATCGTTTAATTCTTCTAACGTAAAAGGAACATTCATAAGCGTCATTTTGGATGAGTTGAGAAGCCTTTGTGTATGTTCTTCAAGTTTAAAAATGGCACATCTGCCGTCTACGGTTTTATAAGCTTTGGTACCTTCAAGCGCACCGTTACCGTAATGCAATGTATGGGTAAGAACGTGCACTTTTGCCTCATGCCAAGGCACCATTTCCCCGTCCATCCAAATATATTTTGATTCATTCATTTTCTATCTGCTCCAAGACATTGAAATTAAGGGACCATTTTAACTAATTTAACTAAATTTTTGTTAAAATCGTTTCAATATCGCTTAAAGGCTTTTACATGTTTGGAATATTTGAAAAAAAAGAAAAAGTAGGCAGTGCAAAAATTTTTTTTGGCTCTAAAGAAGAAAATCGGGAAACGACTCAGGAGCGAAAAAGTCCTTATGACGGTTCCGTTGTAAGCAATGTGCCGGTATGTGACGGTGCAGATGCGCAAAAAGCATTGGAAATTGCAAAACAAGCATCTTTTCATGCTGCAAGGGTTCCGTTGTCACAGCGTATTTTATGGCTTGAAGATGTCGCAGACAAATTGGCTTTACAGCGTGAGGCGTTTGCCTTGATGCTCGCTAAAGAGATCGCAAAGCCCATCTTTTTTTCGCGTATAGAGGTAGACAGATGTGTCGAGACAATTAAGCTGACTGTGATGGAATTGGCCAATCTGCACGGAGAGACAATTCCCACCGATATCATGCCAAGCGGCAAAAAAACATTGGCTTTTTTTCGTCGGGAAGCGGTGGGAGTAGTCGTTTGCATCACCCCTTTTAATTTTCCTTTAAATCTTGTGGCACACAAGATCGCGCCGGCACTCGGTGCAGGGAACTGTGTTGTGCTTAAACCGACTCCTGAAGCCCCGATGACAGCCTATATGTTTGCCAAGCTATTTATAGAATCCAAATATGCGACCAAAGATGCCTTGAGTGTGGTGTACGGAGATGCGGAGGTGGGATCGGTGCTGGTTTCCAGCCCGATTCCGCGCGTGATCAGTTTTACGGGATCCGTTTCTGTGGGCAGCATCATCACGAAGCATGCGGGGATTAAAAAAGTAAGTTTGGAGTTGGGAGGAAATGCCGCGACCTATATCGATGCAAGTGCCGATTTGAAACAGGCGGCTGTGCGTTGTGCGTTTGGAGCCTTTTACAATTCCGGACAGGTGTGTATCTCTTTGCAGCGTATCTATGTTCACGAAGCAGTCTATGAAACTTTTGCTGCGCTTATGGTCGAAGAGACAAAAAAACTCAAAGTGGGCTCACCCTATGAAGAGGAGACTTTCATGGGGCCGTTAATAGACGAGGAGGCTAAGCAGAGGGCCAAGGCATGGGTGGCGTCGGCAAAAAAAGAAGGAGCCAAAGTAATTGCCGGCGGCGAAGAGATAGAGGGTGTTTTCCCTCCTACGGTAATGGCGGACGTAACGGATGAGATGAAAATCATCTGCGAGGAAGTTTTTGCTCCCATTGTAAGTTTAGTGAGCGTTCCTGACTATGAAACAGCCATCAAGAAAATGAATGATTCTCCTTTTGGGCTGCAATTTTCGATTTTTACCAATGATTTAAAGCATTCGCAGCGGTTCATTGACGATGCAGAATGCGGGGGTGTGGTGATCAATGATATTCCCACTTTGCGATTTGACGTTCAGCCTTATGGGGGCTCAAAGCTTTCCGGTATCGGCAGAGAAGGTCCACGATGGGCGCTTGAAGAATTTACAGAGGTTAAATCGATTGTAATCTGCTGATCTTGCAGAAGAAAGATATTTTTTAGCGACAGCGGAGCAAACAAAAAAATAAACAAATATTCTTGTCAAAGGAAAACAGATCAATGAATTATATGTTTGAGGCCGGATTTTTAGGCACGAGAGCCCCTTTTTTTATGGATATGGTTACATTGATAGTTGCAGGATTGCCTTTGTTGGTAGCAGCGGCTATTTTTTTTGCAAAAATTAAAAAATATACATTGCATGCCTCAGCACAAAGCGTCATTTTTATTGTTTCCTTCATCGTTGTAGGATATTTTGAATACGGCGTGCGTTTGGGAGGAGGCTATGAGACTTTTGTCAAAGATACAAGTGTTTCGCATGCTTATGTGTTGTGGGTTTTGATGATCCATATTGTGATTGCTTCAATCACATTGCTTTTGTGGACGGCGATACTGGGGCTAGCCTATCTTGAGAGAAAAAAACAGAGGCTGCCCGGCAGCAATAGTGCATTTCATAAAAAAATAGGCATAGGTACCTTTGTGGGTATCGTGTTTACATCACTTAGCGGGATATGGGTTTATCTGCTCTTGTTTGTATATTAGACAAAAATAGCTCTATCAAACCTTCTTGCGCTAAAATGTTATAATCGCAGGAACGGTATCATTATATACGTTTCATTTTAAAATGTCTTTTGATATGGCCAAAAACAGAAGCCTAAAGCGGGTGTGTATTTTTGTAAAATATATAAAAATGCAGGTGTCCAACCAAAAATTTTTGTGAAAAAAGAGGCAAGAAAATGGAGTTTGTATGCAGCGTGCAGAAAATGTTTTTTAGCCATTGTTATAATAAAGGATAAATAATGAGAGTTCTATTTTTTTTCTGGATGTTAGTTTGGTATGCAAATGCGGCAGGGGCAATCTATGAAGATAGCGCCAAGGAAGCTATTGTTAAAATATATACGGTATCCAAAGTGCCCAACTATCAAGAGCCGTGGAACAGTTCCATGAGAAGGTCTACCGGCTCGGGAACGATTATAGAAGGCAATCTCATTTTAACAAATGCGCATGTTGTTGCCGATCAGACTTTTTTGGAAGTGCAGCGGTATGGCCAAAGAAAACGCTATATTGCAAAAGTACTGAGCGTTTCCCATCAAGCAGACTTGGCGCTTTTGAAGGTAGAGGACGGGCAATTCTTTGCAGGGGTAAAGCCGCTGGAATTTGGAGAGCTGCCTCGGGTGGAACAGCAGATTGTCGTTTATGGCTATCCTATGGGCGGAGATACGCTAAGCGCAACCATCGGAGTGGTTTCCCGCATAGAACATCATGTTTATGCGCACAGCGGCGAATCTTTTTTGGCTGTTCAGGTGGATGCGGCTGTTAATCCCGGAAATAGCGGAGGGCCTGCTCTTTCTGAAGGAAAGATTGTCGGTGTAGTGATGCAGGTGATCGGAAAGTCTCAAAACATAGGCTATCTTGTGCCTGTAAGCATGGTAAAACATTTTATTGAGGATATCAAAGACGGACATCATGACGGATTTGCAGATTTTGGAATCATAACCCAGAGTTTGGAAAATCCCTCTCTGCGACGTTATTATCATTTGGATGACAATACAACAGGAAAACTGGTTAATTACATCATATACAACTCTGCCTTAAAAGATGTACTAAAAGCAGAAGATATCATTACCGCAATAGACGGACATCAAATAGAAAATGACGGCACGGTTGCCTTCAGAGACCATGAGTATACCTCGTACCATTATTATGTTGATCAGCGCCAAATGGGGGAGAAGGTTAAACTTGATATTTTAAGAGATCAAAAAAAGATGCAAGTCGAAGCGGTTTTAACGCAAACCGCAGATGATATTTTGCTTGTTGATACTAACCAGTATGATACGATACCCCGCTATTTTATTTACGGGGGTTATGTTTTTTCGCCATTAAGCCGAAATCTGCTTTTATCTACCGGCGTCAACCAATTAAAACTAAGCTACTACGCAACCCAATGGCCTACGGAAAAGAAAAAAGAGGTGGTGGTACTTTTGAAAGTTTTGGCTTCGGATATCAGCAGAGGAAATTATAATCTTGCCATGTGGCCGATTGAAAAGATCAATGGCGAAACATTTGACAGTTTTCAAACTTTTTATGACAAGATGCAATCCTTTGAAGGGCAATATATCGTTCTTGAAGACGAAGAGGGCGTCAAAGTGGTAATCGATAAACAAGAAGCGTTGAGCAAGCAAGATGAGATTTTAAAAAAATACAATATCGAGTTTGACAGGTCAGACGATCTGCGAACGAATCAAATAGCAAAAGAATCAATTTAAAATGAAACTTTAGATAAAGAAAAGTGAACACTCCGGCGTTTCAGCCGTCAGAGTGTTTCAGATATTAGAATCGGTAGCTCAAACCTACCATTAGCAGGTGTGCATTGTATTCGATTTTCCCTGTATCAGGGTCATTGCTAGGATCCAGCTCCCATGTGTCATCTCCATAATCGGTGTAGCGGTATTGGATGCGTGCATGAAGGTTTTCGTTGATTTTCTTTTCTAGCCCTGCTCCAATCGTCCAGCCCGTAAGCGTATCATCATAGTGATCCTCGCTTCCCCACTCAGTCCAGCCATCTGCTTTCATGCCTGCCCAGGCGATACCACCGGTGATATAGGGCATATAGTCACCCATCACTTTTCCTGCTCTCAATCTCAAAGAAGCATCCCATTCTTGTTCAACTTTTGCTCCCCATTCTCCATCATCTTCTACGATGATAGTATCATCCGCTGATACAAAGTTGTATTCTCCTTCTACACCAATGAGGAAATCATTGTCAAGTTTCCAGTTATAACCCGCAAAGATACCGCCTGTGAAACCGTCTACATTAAAACCGTTAAGAGTAAATACTCTCTCATCTTCTTCCGGATCCGCCCAATAAGCACTTGTATCTGCATTTCCCCAATTATATCCGGCTTGCAGCCCTATGTAAGGCCCGCTCCACGAATCGACAGCAGGCATTTCCACTTCTACGGCCGGTTCAACAGGAGCGATATCTCCGCCTGCCATTGCAAATACTCCGCTTGCCATCATACCCAACACCGCTACTGAGAAATTAAACTTTTTCATCTTGCGCTCCTTATTTTTTAAAATAATTTTACTATACCATTTTTAAACTGAATTATTTATAAAATAATTTAACTAGAGCTTATGAAGTACTTTGGGCTTGAAAGTTTGAGTTAAGAGGAAAAAGAAACAGTATTTAATTTTCCTTTCTGAACCGCTCCAGCCATACTTTGTCTTCATTGCTCAGTTCATTGACCTTTTTAAGCAGCCTTTGTCTGATATGTTCGAGCTCTTGTATTTCCAAGTAAGCCAGCAATGAAGGATTGATTACAGGTTCTTCTTTTCCGTATGCGATCAGTTCTTCAATTTCTTTTAATAATTTTTCTTTGGTTTGCATGTGCTATACTATCACAAAAGCATTAAAGGATAGAAAATGTTAAAGATTGGTGATAAGGTACCTGATTTTTGTCTTCCGAACCAGGACGAAGAAGAGATTTGCCTAAGGGATATCAAAGGCCGATGGATTGTACTTTATTTCTATCCCAAAGACAATACTCCCGGATGTACGACGGAGGCATGTGATTTTACCGCGGCATTGCCAGACTTTGAAGGACTTGACGCCATTGTTTTAGGTGTCAGTCCCGATTCTTCTGAAAAACATCGAAATTTCATCGAAAAAAAAGCGCTTAAGATCACACTGCTTTCCGATGAAGACAAGTCCCTTTGCCATGGCTTTGGGGTTTGGCAGCTTAAAAAGTTTATGGGGAAAGAGTATATGGGGATAGCGAGAAGTACTTTTATCATAAACCCTGAGGGTAAAATTGCTGCTGCATGGCATCATGTCAAGGTAAAAGGCCATGTAGGCGAAGTCAAAGCCAAACTAGAAGCGCTGCAAGCATAATTTTTAGAGGGCATCATTTTGTTGAATGATGCCTAGCCTCCCTTTTATACTTTTTTAAATAATTTTTAGATATAATCGCGCTCCTTATCCTGTATCGGGATCTGGAAATACTCATGTAGTTATTCCTTGAAAGGTTGCACAGCATGTGTTCAGGGCTACAGAGGCAAAACCTAAGGTGATTTGATTCATCAAACAAAAAAATAATTTATACCAAGGAGCAAAATATGGTAACAATGAAAGACTTACTCGAATGTGGTGTACACTTCGGGCATCAAACAAGAAGATGGAATCCAAAAATGAAGAAATTCATATTTGGTGCAAGAAAAAATATCTATATTATCGACCTTCAAAAAACACTCAGATACTTCAAGTATACCTACAATGTAGTAAGAGATGCAGCAGCTGAAGGCAAAACAGTCCTTTTTGTGGGCACAAAAAAACAAGCAAGAGATGCAATTAAAGAGTATGCTGAAAAATGCGGTATGCCGTATGTTTCTACAAGATGGCTTGGCGGTATGTTGACCAACTATCCGACAATGAAAAAATCAATCAGAAAACTTGAAATCATTGAACAAATGGAAGAGAGCGGACAAATCAATCTTTTAACCAAAAAAGAAGCATTGATGCTTAGAAGAACAAAAGAAAAACTTAATTCATATCTTGAAGGTTTCAGACATATGAAAAAACTTCCGGATATGATGTTTGTTGTAGATACAGTAAAAGAACATATTGCTGTCAATGAAGCAAGAAGACTCGGCATGAAAGTCGTTGCGCCTCTTGATACAAACTGTGATCCGGATGTAGTAGATTATCCGATTCCGGGCAATGATGATGCGATCCGCTCTATCGAACTTTTCTGTAAAGAGATGGCAGAAGCGATCAATGAAGGTAAAGCGATTTATGCAGAGGCTACAGGGCAAGAAGTAGAAACGGCAGCATCAAGCGACGAAATCGCAGCACTTATGACGGAATCAGAAGAAGAGGGAGATGACCTTACACAAATCAAAGGCATCGGGAAAGTATATCAAGAAAAACTCAATGCAGAAGGCATCTATACGTTTGATGATGTAGCCAATATGACTGACGAGCAAATTCAAATGATGGAAGAGAAATACAGCTTTAAAGGCGACTTTAAAGAAGTGATTGCAAGTGCAAAAGAATTGGCGGAGGCGTAAAATATGGCAAACTTTGGACCACAAGATATTAAAAAACTTAGAGAAATGACCGATGCAGGGATGATGGACTGCAAAAAAGCATTAACCGAAGCAGACGGAGATATGGATAAAGCGATAGAATGGCTTCGAGACCAAGGGATCGGCGCAGCTGCAAAAAAAGCAGGAAAAGTAGCTGCCGAGGGTTCAATCGGTATCAAAGTAGAAGGAAATAAGGCAGTTATCGTAGAGATGAACTCCCAAACTGACTTTGTTGCTCAAAATGAAAAATTTAAAACCGTACTAAAAGATGTTGTAGAACATGCGTTTGCCAATGAGATGGAAAATGCGGAGGCGATCAATGCGTCAACGATAGGCGGGCAGCCTTTTTCCGAATACATTTCGCTTCAGATTGCAACGATTGGCGAAAATCTTGTAGTGAGAAGATCGGCATTTCTCAAGGGTGATGAAACAACTGCAGTGAACGGATATGTCCATGCAAATAATCAAGTGGGTGTCATTATTGCAGCAAAATGCGATTCTTCCAAAACAGCTGAAGCGATGACTCCTGTCCTTAAAGATGTAGCGATGCACGCAGCGGCTATGAGACCAAAAACATTAAGCTATCAAGATTTCGATCCCACTTATGTTGCTGAAGAAACACAAGGCAGAATTGTTGCCATCGAAAAAGAAAACGAAGAGCTTGCCAGACTTGGGAAACCTCTTAAGAATATTCCAAAATATATCTCAATGGCACAATTGACACAAGAGGTGCTGGAAGAGGCGGAAGCAATGCTTAAAGAAGAGCTAAAAGCAGAAGGCAAGCCTGAGCAGATTTGGGAGAAAATTCTTCCGGGCAAACTGGCAAGATTTATCTCTGACAATACAACATTGGACCAAGAGCAATGTTTGCTTGATCAAAAATTCGTAATGGATGACAGCAAAACTGTTGCTGAATATATCCAAGATAAAGCAAAAGCAGCAGGCGGTACAGCTGAAATTATTACTTTTGTGAGACTTGAAGTCGGCGAAGGTATTGTGGTAGAGCAAGAAGACTTTGCGGCAGAAGTTGCCAAACAAATGGCGTAAAAAAAAGACTCTCTTTGCGAGAGTCTTCCTTATTTTATACTTTCCCTTTTTTTCTCTTTCTAATGTTTTATGCTATGATATATAAATAATCGAAAGGCAATGGCTGATGTCGCAATTACTATTGGAAGCAAAAAATATTTCACATCGTTTTGATTATCCCCTTTTTTCTCATATCAATTTTGATTTGGCTCCTGCGCAAAGCGTGGCGATAGTGGGACGAAGCGGAAGCGGGAAATCGACATTTTTGCACATACTTTCTACCTTTTTAAAGCCGTTAGAAGGAGAGGTGATTTTGCTTGGCAAATCACTTTATGCGCTCAATGATGACGAGATAGAAGCTTTGCGGCGATATGATATAGGGATTATCTTTCAATTCCATTATCTTTTTAAAGGGATGAGCGCACTTGAAAACATCAATGTGGCAACCATGCTTTCAGGCGAAGAGATGGATGAGGCAATATTAAAGAAACTGCAAATAGATCACCTGATGAATCATAAGACTTCCGAACTTTCAGGAGGAGAACAGCAGCGTGTTTCGATAGCAAGGGTTTTAAGCAAAAAGCCTCGTCTTATATTTGCCGACGAGCCTACCGGAAATCTTGACAAAGAAACGGCAGAGCTGGTCATAGACGTGCTGTTGGATTATATCAAAGAAAAAGAAGCCGGATTATTGCTTGTGACGCACGATTTGCATATGGCTGCAAGGTGCAACAGAATATATGCATTAAAAGACAATCAGTTGGAACGTAAAGCATGAAGATAGATTTAATGTCCGCACTTTATAATACTTCTATGGTGTTGTTGGCTTTTGGCGCTGCATTGGTAATCACCAAAACATTTATGAAATGGTACGAAAAGGAAAAAGATAAAAAAGAGTGAGGTATACTATTTTGCCTGGGCAATCAATACACCTTCCAAGATTTTATCTATATCACCGTCAAGGATGGCATCTACATTTGAAAAAGCCTGATTGCTTCTTGTATCTTTAATCTGTTGATAGGGTGCAAGGACATAAGAGCGTATTTGGTGTCCCCATCCGATTTCCGATTTTTCTATTCCGTCGATAGAAGCTTGTTTCTTTGCCATTTCATACTCATAAAGACGAGAAATGAGCATTTTCATTGCAGCGGCTCTATTTTTGTGTTGGCTTCTGTCGTTTTGGCATTGAACCACAATACCCGTTGGAATGTGGGTGATACGAATGGCCGACTCGGTTTTGTTTACGTGCTGTCCTCCTGCACCAGAGGCGCGATACGTGTCAACCCGAATATCCTTGTCCTCAATCTCAATGTCTATATCATCATCAATTTCAGGCGAGACCATCACCGAGCTAAAAGAGGTATGACGCTTGGCATTGCTGTCAAAGGGTGAAATGCGTACAAGCCTGTGGATCCCGTTTTCTACCTTGAGATAACCATAGGCGTTTTCGCCTTTGATGATAAAGGAAGCATCTTTGATGCCTGCCTCTTCGCCTGCTTGATAATCAAGTACTTCCACACCAAATCCATGTCTCTCAGCCCAACGAAGATACATGCGATAAAGCATGCTTGCCCAGTCTTGGGATTCGGTGCCTCCTGCACCCGGATGGATAGAGACTATGGCATTGCTGCTGTCGTGCGTGCCGCTAAGCATCATTTGTACTTCCAGTGATTGGATATTTTTTTGAAGATTTTCTGCTTCAGCATAGAGGAGTTCAAGTGTCTCTTCGTCATTTTCGGATTTTGAGAGTTCAAAATATTCAATTGCATCTGCCAATGCATCGGCAGCATTGCTGTAGGTTGCCAACATGCGTTCAATTTTTGTTTTTTCTTGGGAGATTTTTCCTGCATTGGCAGCATCATCCCAAAATGAAGGTTCCTGCTGCATCAATGCGATCTCATTGAGTCTTGTTTGCAGAAGATCGGGCTTGACAATATTTTTAATATTGTTTATTTTGATAGAAAGTGTTTTGAGCAGTTCGCCGTATTCGTATGCATCCATGTAAAAAATCCTTCTGCAAATTCAAATTTAAAATTATTTTTTAATGCGGCATAAATGCAAAGATATGTAACATCAAACACCTTTTTGATCTATACGCTTTAATTATCAATTATTTTGGTAAGATTCTATCAAAATATTGTGAAATCCGAGGTTAGAAATGAGGGTAGTACAAACGATAGATGCTTTAAAGGAAGCAAAAAAAAAATTAGCCGGAAGTATAGGTTTTGTCCCTACAATGGGAGCGTTGCATAAAGGGCATCTTTCGTTGATACAGCAGGCAAAACAAGAAAACGACCATGTGATAGTTTCTGTTTTTGTCAATCCTACGCAATTTTTAGAAGGAGAGGATCTCGAAAGTTATCCCCGCAAGGAAGAGGCGGATAAAAAAATCTGTGAATTGGCAGGCGTGGATATACTTTTTATGCCAAGTTCCGATCAAATGTATGAGAAGGACGAGCTTAAGATAGCCGCGCCGGCCATAAGGGGGTACATTCTTGAGGGAGAAAGACGTCCGGGCCATTTTGACGGAATGCTGCAAGTGGTAATGAAGCTGCTTAATCTTTCCGGAGCCCAAAAGGCCTATTTTGGGAAAAAAGATGCACAGCAACTGGTGCTGATTATGCAGATGGTAAAAACCTATTTCATGAATGTCCAAATCGTTCCGTGCGAGATTGTCCGAGATGAAGACGGTTTGGCGCTAAGCAGTCGAAATGTATATCTCAGCGAAGAGGAAAAAAGCAGGGCGCTATCGCTTTCAAAATCATTAAAGCGCGCTACAAAATGTATTATGTCCGGTGAGCTGGATACAAAAACAATCAAAAATAAAATGCTCGAAGTTTTGAAAGAGACAGATAGGGTCGAATATGTGGCCATTGTGGATAGGGAATTTAACAATCTAAAACAGATAGAACTAGGCAATACGATTATTTTAGTCGCTGCACGTGTCGGCAAACCAAGGCTTATTGATAATCTTTGGATTTAGAACAGATCGTTAAAAAGCTCGTGGGTGGATTTATTTTTAGCCGGTTTTGATTCTATTTTTGGTTTGACAGATTGAGATTGTTTCGCAGGTTTAGGGCTTTGCTTGATCTCAAAAAGCTCTTTGACTGTTTTTTTCTGTGCGGCGGGCACAATGGTTTTTGAGGCAGGTGTTTTTTGAATCGGAGCTGTTTTTTGCGGGTTTTTAGCCAAAGAAGAGCTTGGTACTGTTTTTGAAGATGGGTTTTTTTCGTCTGTAGTTTCTATCGTTTCAGGTTTGAGATATTCTTGATCCACTAAAATGCTTACAACTTTTTTGAAAGTCGGAACGGCAGAAAGGGATGCAAAATATTTAAGATACTTTTTGGCACGTATGACCAAAACCCCGATCGTATATTTATTTCCTTGCGCATCATTGGCAAAGCCGTAAAAACTGCTATGGTATTCTCGTACATAACGGCCGCCTTTGGCAATATGCGCCGTTCCTGTTTTGCCTCCGATCTCAAGGCCGGGGTATTGTGCTTTGACGCCGGTTCCTCTTCTGACGACTTCGATCAGCATATCATGAATGTGTCCGGCTGCTTTGGGGCTGACAGCTTGCAGATTTTCCGTTCTTGGTTTTGGAGGATTGTAGCGATTGCCTTTGGCATCTTCCAGGTAGTTGACTATGCTGGGAGTAACGGCTATGCCGTCATTATTAAATGCGCTGTATGCTTTAAAAATTTGCATGAAGGTCACCAGCATTCCGTATCCGTAAGAACTGTTCGCTCTGTGCATAGGATGATCCAGCAGTGATAGGGGTTTTATCTGCCCGGGCAAATCACGAGAAAGATCTATGCCCGAAGGTTTTGCCAGTCCAAAACCAAGCAAACCGTCTCTGAATTGTTGTCCGGTCAGTTTCCAGCTAATCTGCGAGATGCCTATGTTGGAGGAATGGACAATAATATCTGTCACTGTCAAAGAGTCAAATTTTTCATCGTCTGTAATCCAGCGTCTTTTCCCGATTTGAAACTTTCCGTTGTAGGTGTTAAATATGGTATCGGGTGTGACTAGATTATGATTAAGTGCGATGGCCAAAGAGATAGGTTTTATAACAGAGCCTGCTTCATAAGGGTATTCACTAAATTTTGGATTGAGTGCAGGAATATCTTTTTGCGTGATATGCGAAGGATCAAAACGTTCCGTACTTGCAAGGCTGACCACTTTGCCGGTTTTGCTTTCCATCGCAGCTACGATAATTTCATCTGCATCGATCTCTTCTTTCATTTGATCAAGCATAAGTTCCACTCTTCTTTGCAGAGCCAAAGGAATATTCAGATGCATATTCAAACCGTCTACACGGTGTATTTTCATGCTGTTTTTGTCATGTATGACGGCACCTACTACATCCCTTTTGCCCTGAAAATAACCGTTTTTTTTAGAAGTAATGTGTTTTTCGTATTGTCGTTCAAGCCCTTTTTGCCCTTTGGGTCTGATATAGCTGTTGTCGTTTTTTTCTCCTACATAGCCAAGGATAGGAGTTAGAATTTCTCCCAAAGGGAAATATCTTTGTTCTCCGATTTCAGTAATATCAAGCCCGTAAAGTACTTCAATGCCGTTCGCATTTTTGATCGAACGAAAAACACCCATTTGGCGGAGTTTATAGGCAAGAGATTTAAGCTGCATTGCCGATTTGGCATTGATGGTTTTAGAAAGGATGATATTTCCTTTTTTTTCATTGCCTTTGGCATCTTTGAATTTGCTTTCTATCTCTTTTTCTGCAATACCGCTGTAAATACTGAACAGTTTTATAAAAAGAGCTTTTTTAGGGGGATTGATGCTTGCCCCTCGAATGACTGCTTGATATATTTTTTGAGAACTGCTGAGTGTGAATCCGTCAGCCGATACAATAGATCCGCGTAATGATCTGTCGTAAAGGACGGTGTTATGGCTAGGAATGCGTCTTTGGGAGGTAATGGTTGTGAAAATAGAAAACAAAAAGACAACGATAGCAATTGCCAGCAATAAAAAGAGCAGCAGGATTTTTAAACTTCTTTGTTTGATTGCTTTGTTGTTAATTTCTTTATGCATCGATGCTCCACGTTGATGTGTAATTTTATTAAAATCTGTCTATAAATTGGATAAAATAGCTTCCAAACTTGAAATAAAGCGATTGTAGATGATAGATAAACCCCTTTTGGCTGCCATTATAGCGTTGTTGACTGTTTCGTTGGTCACAAGCTATTCCCTTTCCGTATATACCGTATTGCATTTTAATTATAATGATTTTCACTTTTTTATCAGACAGGGTATTGCAGTTTTTTTGGGATTCGTGCTTATGGCTATATTGACCAAACTTGACCCCGATAAGTGGTTTGTTCCCGTGGGGTTGTTTGTCTTTGTTTTCTTTTTTTTTCTGATGATAGTGATGCAATTTTTGCCTCAATCTTTGGTGGATGCCGTAGGAGGAGCCAAGCGATGGATACGCATAGGCCCTATGTCGATTGCACCTGTAGAGTTTTTTAAAGTAGGTTTTGTCTTTTTTTTGGCATGGAGCTTTTCACGCAAGCTGTTAGATAAAAACGAAATGAATTTTTTAGAAGAATTTAAAACGTTTGCACCCTATTTGGGTATATTTTTTGTCGCAGTCTTGCTTATTGCCATTTTACAGAAAGATTTGGGGCAAGTGGTGGTATTGGGCGCAACGCTTTTGGTGCTTTTTTTGTTTGTCGGCAGCAGCTTGAAATTCTTTTTTACCTTAGTAGGAGGAGCATTTGTTGCTCTTGTCGCTTTAATTTTTATTGCGCCGCACCGTATGGCAAGGATTAAAAGCTGGTGGGGAACGGTGCAAGACAGTATACTCTCTGTTTTTTCTTTTGAGTCGATGCAAAGTTTGCGAGTCGAAGCAGGAAAAGAGCCTTATCAGATCTCCAACTCGCTGAATGCTATCCATAACGGAGGATTTTGGGGGCAGGGCCTTGGGAACGGACAATTTAAACTGGGATACCTTAGCGAGGTGCATACGGATTTCGTTTTGGCAGGCATTACAGAAGAGTTTGGTTTTGTCGGTGTATCTTTGGTCGCATTGACATTGCTGTTTATTGTATATCGTATTTTTAAAATTGCATCAAAAGTGCAAAATCCAGTCTATTATCTTTTTTCTATAGGCGTAGGATTGCTTATTGCGTTTGCTTTTATTTTAAACAGCTACGGGATTGCGGGCATTACGCCTGTCAAGGGAATCGCCGTTCCTTTTTTGAGTTACGGAGGATCCCATATATTGGCTTCATGTATTGCCATAGGAATGATTTTGATGATTTCTAAAAAAGTACCCAGAAAAGAAAACGGCGAAATGCTGTAGCGCAAGAGTATTTAAGGAGCAGCGATGAGTATCGTAATGACGGGCGGCGGGACAGGTGGGCATCTTGCTATTATCAGGGCCGTTAAAGAACAGTTAAAAAATGAAAATCTCATCTATATCGGCTCGATAAAAGGTCAGGATAAACAGTGGTTTGGAGAGGATGAAGGATTTAGGGCAAAATATTTTTTATCCACTCAAGGAGTAATCAATCAAGGCATATTGGGGAAAATAAAATCACTTTGGATGCTGGGCAAAGCGACCAAAACAGCTATGGATTTGCTGAAAAAGCATGAAGCAAAAGTGGTTTTTTCAGTAGGAGGATTTTCTTCTGCGCCGACGGCTTTTGCGGCAAAAATTCTTCGTATCCCTTTGGTGATACATGAACAAAATGCAGCAATCGGGTCTTTAAATAGGCTGCTTAAACCTTTTGCTACAGCGTTTATCTCTTCGTACCTTCAAGAAAGCCCTATTAAGGCTTATCCTGTAAAAGAGATATTTTTCGAAAATGCCCACACAAGAAAGCAGGTAAAAACAGTGATTTTCTTAGGGGGATCACAAGGGGCAAAAGCGATTAATGCGCTGGCGTTTCGATTGGCTCCGATATTTCATGAAAGAGGGATCAAAATCATTCATCAAGCAGGCGAAAAAAATGTAAATGAGGCGCAAAAAATATATGAAAGGCTGGGAGTAGACGCCAGAGTATTCGGGTTTACGACACAATTGGCAGAGTATATGAAAGAGGCAGATTTTGCCATAGCCAGGGCCGGCGCGTCGACGTTATGGGAACTCTCAGCTACCGGCTTGCCTGCGCTTTTCATCCCCTATCCTTATGCAGCAGGCGACCATCAGTATTATAATGCAAAATTTTTAGCAGAACAGAATTTGGCCTGGCTGATGAGAGAAAATGAGATTAGCGAAGAAAAAGTAATCGCTTTGCTGGATGAAGATATGGACATAAAAAGCCAAGGCTTGCAACATATGGTCGAAAAAGATGGCAGCCGGCAAATAGCACAGCTTCTTTTGCAATTTTAGCAGAGAAGTTCTCTTAAAAAAGACATATAAAGATTAAAAATCAAAAAAAGAATACCGCATTAAAAATTTTTATTTTTTAGGTGGAGATTTGGCGTATTTTTTATTTTTTTGCCCCTAAAATGTGCTTGCTTTTGAAAAAGGCAAAGCATTTAAAGGACTTCTTTATCCTCCAATAACCACATTTTAGATAAAATAGCTTTAATTTAAAAGAGGATATTTTTCAATGGATATTAGAAAAACATTTTTAGATTTTTTTCAAAGCAAAGATCATCAGCTTGTTGAGAGTTCGCCGCTCGTACCGGATGATCCGACGCTGCTTTTTACAAATGCAGGAATGGTTCAGTTTAAAGATATTTTTACAGGAAATGCACCTATCCCAAGCATTCCAAGAGCCGTGTCTTCTCAAACATGCATCAGAGCGGGCGGAAAACATAACGATCTTGACAATGTAGGCTATACTGCAAGACACCATACTTTTTTTGAAATGCTGGGAAACTTTTCTTTCGGAGACTACTTTAAAGAAGAGGCGATCGCCTATGCATGGGAATTTGTAACGGGCGAAAAGTATCTTGCTCTTCCGATAGAGAAAATCTGGGTCACCGTTCATGAGAGCGATGATGAAGCCTATGAGATTTGGAAAAAATATGTCCAAGAAGAGCGTATCATGCGCTTTGGAGACAAAGATAATTTTTGGCAAATGGGAGATACCGGCCCATGCGGTCCGTGCAGTGAGATTTTTTACGACCAGGGTGAAGAGTATTTTCATTCCGAAGAAGATGTGATGGGCGGAGACGGCGATCGCTTTTTGGAGATCTGGAATCTCGTGTTTATGCAGTACGAAAGAGACGAAAAGGGGACATTGCATCCTCTTCCAAAACCAAGTATCGATACAGGCATGGGGCTGGAAAGAGTGGTTGCGATCAAAGAAGGAAAACGTAACAACTACCACTCATCGCTCTTTATGCCTTTGCTTGATGCCATAGGAAAACGCGTCGGAGCCTCTTATGATTATGATGCGCCAAATTCTGCAAGCTACCGTGTCATAGCGGACCACTTGCGCTCTACGGCTTTTTTGCTTGCGCAAGGAGTCAACTTTGACAAGGAAGGGCGGGGCTATGTATTGCGCCGTATTATGCGTAGAGCGATTCGGCATGGCTATTTGCTCGGGCTGCGAGAACCGTTTATGTGTGAACTTGTAGATGCGCTTGTCGAGGTGATGAGCGGGCATTACGGATATCTAAAAACGAGAGCCGAAGCGATCAAAACATCGATGAGGCTTGAAGAAGAGCGGTTTTTTGATACGATTGAAGCGGGAATTGCGCTCTTTAACAAGGAACTTGAAACAACAGCCGATATTTTTAACGGCGAAGTGGCATTTAGGCTCTATGATACGTTCGGTTTCCCCCTTGATTTGACAGAGGATATGCTGCGAGAAAAAAATATCACCCTGGATATGGAAACGTTCCATGCAAAGATGGAGGCACAAAAGGCACAATCCAAAGCCGCATGGAAAGGATCGGGAGATGCAGCTGCAATAGGCGATTTTAAAGAACTCAAAGAAGCCTTCGGGATCAATGAGTTTGTAGGTTATGAAAAAAGGCAAGAAGAAACAAAGGTGTTGGCGCTTTTGGATGAAAACTTTCAGCGTGTTGAGAGTGTAGAAGGCGAAGGGTGGGTTTTGCTTGAGCGAACGCCTTTTTATGCACAGTCCGGCGGACAGGCAGGAGATACGGGAGAGCTTGAGGGTAAAGCAAAAATATTGGATACAAAAAAGTTTTTGGAGATGAACCTTTCGGAATTTAAAGGTAAGCTCAGTGTCGGCGAAGCAGTGAATGCAACAGTAGACAGTACGCGTGCACAGATTGCCAAACATCATTCGGCTACACATTTGCTTCATGCTGCCCTCCGAGAAATTTTAGGAGATCATATCTCTCAGGCAGGCTCATTGGTGGAAGCCGATAGGCTGCGTTTTGATTTTTCTCATCCTAAAGCGATGCGCAGTGAAGAAATGAAAGCAGTTGAAGCCTGGGTCAATGACAAGATAGATCAAAATATTTCTGCGCAAACCCGAATCATGCCGATAGAAGAGGCCAAAAAATCCGGCGCCATGGCACTTTTTGGCGAAAAATACGGCGATGAGGTACGGGTAGTAAGCATGGGGGATGCTTCTATCGAGCTTTGCGGCGGGACCCATGTAAAACATACTGCCGAAATCGGACTTTTGATGATCGTAAAAGAGAGCGGGGTCAGTGCCGGCGTACGGAGAATAGAGGCTATTTGCGGTGCCGAAGCGATGAGGGCTGCAAGAGAAGCAAGGGACGAACTGGCACAAATCAAAGAAGAAGTAAAAAATCAAGATCCCATTGCAGGCATTGCCAAGCTTAAAGAACAGATAAAATCTCTAAAAAGCGAACTCGCTTCTGCGATGAGCGCAGGCCAAAAAGAGTTTAAAGCCGTGAGTGTCAATGGAATCAATGTGATTGTCGAAGAGGTTGAAAACGGAGATATCAAGGCTATGATTGATGAAATTAAAAATAAATATGATCGTATCGCAGTCATGCTTTTTATGAAAAAAGAAGACAAAGTGATGCTCGCAGCGGGATCAAAAAACACTCCCATCAAAGCGGGAGAATGGATCAAAACGATCGCGCCTATCGTAGGCGGAGGGGGCGGAGGCCGGCCTGATTTTGCGCAAGCAGGCGGCAAAGATGCAAGCAAGGTTGCATTGGCAGTAGAAGAATCAAAAGCCTATTTGGCGCAAATGCTTGAGGGCGGAAACTAAAATGAAATCCGCCATAGCGGAGTTTTTCGGCCTCTATGCGCAAGAAATAGTCTTTTTGCATGTTTTCTCGGCAGTTATCTGGGTAGGGGGGATGATAGCGATCCGACTGGCAGTACATCCCAAATTGCAAAGTTTAGAGGATCCAAAAATAAAACTTGGCCGTATTCTGGCAATCACCGGAGGCTTTTTCAATATCGTGCTTCCTTTGATCGTACTGATACTTCTTAGTGCAATGTTGATGGAAGTCGGTTTGGGCTTCAGAAGTGCAGCGTTTGATCAAAACAGACACGGTATGTATCTATCTCCTATCGTTCATCTCAAAGAGATGATTTGGTTTCTTATGGCACTGAATTTTTTATGGATGTATTACAAGCGAAGAAGAGCTCAAAAATTATTTGACGAAAACAATTTGCCTGAGGCCAAAAAAAATGTAGAGTCGATATCGAAAATTTTTTTACCGATCAATATCGGTTTAGGTATCCTCGCACTTTGGCTTGGCATTACGCTTAGGGGATTGTAACAGTGGATATCAAAGCCGCCAAAAAGAAGAAAAACCAAATTTGTCTTTGTTCTTCTTCTCCGACAAGGGCATTGCTGCTTGAGCGGTTTGGCATTGATTTTATACAAAAAATACCCTCATACGATGAAGATCAAATTAATGCAGCAACCGCCAAAGATTTTGCCTATAGGGCAAGCAAAGGCAAAATGGAAGCGGCACTAAAAGAGTTCGGGCCGGATCTTCCTTTATTGTGTGCCGATACAGTGATTGCCGCAAGCAACGGTATGATTTTGCGCAAACCTAAAAATATAGAGGATGCCAGGCGTATTCTTCACATGCAAAGCGGATCGATAATCGCTATTATTTCTTCTGTCCATTTTCGATCCGAAAAGCTTCTTTTTTCCGATATCTCTGCAACATGGTATCATTTTGAAACTTTTGACAGCAGCGAGATGGAAATGTATCTTCAAAGCGGCTTGTGGCAAGGCAAGGCAGGCGGATGTATGGTGGAAGGTTTTTGCAAAAAATATATTAAGAAAACTGTAGGGCTTGAAAGTACGGCAATGGGGCTGCAGGTAGAGAAAGTATTGCCATGGATGGGAAAATAGCAGCAATGTATGAAAAAGAGATGCAAGCACTTAAAAAAGCAGGACGTTTTAGAGAACGCTTGCTTTTTGGCAAAGAGCTGGTTGACTTGGCCAGCAATGACTATCTGGGATTGTCCGGCAAGAAAAAACAGCTGAAAAAAACATTCAAGCTGGTTGAACGGTATGACGCTTTTTCACCCAAAGCCAGTATGCTGGTAAACGGCTATCATTCTATACATAAAGAATTTGAAGAGACGCTTTGTATGCTCAATAAATTTGAGGCAGGGATAGTGGCGGGGTCAGGATTTTTGGCTAATTTGTCTTTGATCGAATCATTGGTGCGCAAAAACAACAGGATTTTTATGGATGAGGAATATCATGCCAGCGGCATGATGGCGGCCCAGCTTTTGGGTGATCGTATTATTTTTTTTAAGCATAATGATGTTGAGGATTTGCGCCATAAACTACAACGATACGGACGCAAAAGAAATATTATCGCCGTTGAAGGTGTTTATTCGATGAGCGGAACGCTATGTGCGAAAGGAATATTCGATATAGCAGATGAAAACGATGCGCTCTTGATTGTAGATGAAGCACACAGTTCGGGTGTGCTTGGCAATCGACTTTTAGGCATCTTTGAATACTACGGAAGAGAAATCAGGCCGCATTACATCAAAATGGGAACTTTGGGGAAAGCCTATGGAAGCTATGGTGCTTATATTTTGGCCTCAAAGAAGATCATTGCTTTTTTGGAAAACAGAGCTAAGCCTATCATCTATTCTACGGCACCGTCCATTATAGATACGGCTTTGGCGCTTGTTAATATCGGGCATATACAAAAAAAGATAACAAAATATCGTATGCAAATAGACAAACGTCATCAGATGGTTGAAGAGGTTTTGGGCATCAAGAGTGAAAGTTTGATTGTACCGATTAGAATGCGAAGCAATCATGAAGTAATCCAGGCTCAAAAAGCGCTGATGCAAAAAGGTTTTCTTGTGGGAGCCATAAGGCAACCCACGGTAAATACCCCTATTTTAAGGCTGATTCCGCGTTTGGGCGTGTCTGAAAAAAAATTGAAACAGGCATTGCAACTCATTAATAAGAACAAGATATAATTATAATAAATTAAAAAGGGGTATGGTGTTTAGTAGTTTAGTGAAGGGTTCTATTATATTGATAATGCTGTTTGGTATTGCCTTGATTGCAGCGTTTATTTATGCCTATGAGGAAATATCGTTAGATGCTGACAAACTCATAAACTATAAGCCGGAAACCTCAAGCGTCATAATGGATAGATATGGTAATAAGCTAGCATATATTTTTAAAGGACAGCATCGGCTTTATGCCCGGTATGATGAGATTCCAGGAATGCTCATCGAGGGGCTTGTTGCGATGGAAGATACCCGTTTTTTTGAACACAGCGGAGTAAATCCGGATGCAATTTTAAGAGCAATTATCAAAGATATCAAAGCAGGAAAATTTGTTGAGGGCGGCAGTACCATTACTCAGCAGCTCATTAAAAATAAAATTCTTAGCAATGAGAAAAAACTTGCACGTAAAATAAGAGAAGCCATTTTGGCTCTAAAAATAGAGCATGAACTGAGTAAAGAAGAAATCATTGAACGTTACCTCAATGAAATATCTTACGGAAATAACTATTTTGGGATAAAAACAGCAGCAGCCGGGTATTTTCATAAAGAACTGCATGAACTTACCCTAAAAGAATGTGCTATGTTGATCGGGATCCCCAATGCACCAAGCTACTATAATCCGCTAAGGCATTATAAGCGGGCACTCAATCGAGCAAACAATGTCCTTTACCGCATGAAAAGCATAGGTTGGATTACCCAGAGTGACTATCTAAAAGCAGTGAAAGAATCACCTACAGTATATAAAACTTCGTTAACGCAAAATATCGCTCCTTATATCGTAGATGAGGTTTTAAGGCGTTTCAAGGGGCAATTGGGAGATATTCGAACAGGCGGTTATCAGATCTATACAACCATTGATATGAAGCAGCAGCAAATTGCACAAGAGGCGGTTATGTATGCCTATCAAAAAGCATTAAAGCTTTTAAATGAACGTCCGAAAACTTCTACATTAAACGGCGGGCTGGTTGCCGTTGAGAGCAATACGGGAGATATTTTGGCAATGGTTGGCGGAGTAGATTATGCCAAATCCTCATTTAACCGCATCACCCAATCCAAAAGACAGCCCGGATCAGCCTTTAAGCCGTTTATTTACCAAACGGCATTGGACATGGGATATAATCCTGCTACACCGTTGACGGATCTGGCCAGAACATTTCAATATTATCATAACGGCAAACCAAAGATCTGGTCTCCCAAAAATTACGAAAGAGATTTTAAAGGCTTTATCCCTTTGAGAGAAGCATTGGTGCATTCGAGAAATTTGGCAACGATCAATCTAGTGGCAGATATCGGGGTAAATACGATCCGAAAACGGTTGGCTTTTTTGGACGTACCCCACATCCCGAGAGATATGTCTATCGCTCTTGGAAACCTCGGACTTAGTCCGATTAAAATGGCACAAATATTTTCTGTATTTGCCAACAAAGGACATATGATTGAACCAAGACTTGTAAGCAAGATTGTTTCAATGGAAGGTGCGGTTATCTATGAAACGCGTCCCAAAGAGATAGCAAACTTTACAACACCGGAACAAGCTTATTTGATGACAGACATACTCAAAGATGTTATCAAGCGAGGAACAGGTAAAAGTGCAGCGGTTGGAGGCATAGAGCTTGCAGGCAAAACCGGCACAACGAATGAAGGGGTTGATGCATGGTTTTGCGGTTATTCTCCTACCATCGAAACGATCTCTTGGTTTGGGAGAGATGATAACAAGCCCATAGGGAGAAGAGCAACAGGAGGAGCCATTGCTGCACCGGCTTTTGCTTATTATTATCAAAAACTTTTAGCGCTTTATCCTGATATCAAACGTACTTTTGATATTCCGCAGGGTGTATTTAGGGAAGAGTATAATGGGAAGATGGAGCTTTATACAAAAGATTCGCCTTTTCCTGTCGCTAAAAGAGAACCAATGGATAGATATGAACAGATATTAAACGAAGAAGGCGAAGAATCCCAAGTTGTGAATATAGAAGAAGATATTGGGTTGGCCGAAACTATTCGTGTTGATGAAGATTCTATACAGGAGCAGGAAGAGGATGCTTTGCATCCTAAAAAAATTGTACCGGCCACTCCGGCATCAGAAGACAGCGGAACACTTTTTTAATAATACTTTCGGTTGAGTTCAGACGAAACAGCACTAAATAGAAATTTCTGTTTTTACCAAAAAATAAGAATGGAAACAATAAGTTTATTGTGAAGATTTTCGGGCATTTTGCCCGAAAAGAGGATTTAGCAGGAATAGATGGTTGCAAAATCAAAGGCTGTCGGTCTTGCTTCGTCAGGCCATACTTGTCGTTTGAACATATAGTGTTGGTATGTAGTGATAAATTCTTCCGTAAATACCGGGCTAAGGAAGGTATGGTCTTCGATAAGGGCTTCAAGCGCCTCTCTTAGTGTATGCGGCATTTGAGGGATCTTTTTCTCTCTGATCTCATCAAGGGTCAATTCAAACAAATCCTCATCCATTGGACCGACAGGGATATATTTGTTCTTGATCCCATCAATTCCGGCCATTAAGAGCGCTGAAAAGGCAAGGTACGGACAAGCAGAGGAATCCGGAAATCTGGTTTCGATTCTTGTGGCGGCTTCTCCGGCACCATACGGGATACGGCATGCAGCAGATCTGTTTTGCATAGAGTACGTCAAAATAGACGGCGCTTCAAATCCGGGTATCAATCTTCTGTAAGAGTTTGAGCTCGGGTTGGTGATAGCTGCTACGGCTTTGGCATGCTTAAAAATACCGCCAAGGTAATGAAGCGCTGTTTCGCTAAGATTTGCATAACCGCCTTCTTTATAGAAAAGGTTTTTGCCGTCTTTCCAGATAGACTGGTGGACGTGCATACCGCTTCCGTTGTCACCGTAAAGCGGTTTTGGCATGAATGTTGCAGTTTTGCCATTAAGGTGCGCTACCATTTTGACGACATATTTATACTTTTGTACGTTATCGGCTGCTTCGATCAATGTTCCATATTTGATGCCTATCTCCCCTTGTCCTTGGGCAACTTCATGGTGGCCAAGAACGACTTCCAAGCCTACTTCTTCAAGAATATGCATCATCTCTGCTCTTAGATCAACCATCGTATCGATCGGCATTACCGGAAAGTAACCGCCTTTTGTGCCTGCTCGATGTCCCATGTTTCCTGTTTCTTCATATTTGGTTGAACTGTTCCATGAGCCTTCTTCTGTATCTACTCTATATCCGGCTTCGTTGATGCTGTTCCAGATTCGCACGTCATCAAAAATAAAAAATTCATTTTCAGGGCCAAAATAAGCAATATCGCCTATATTTGCATCATCAAGATATTTCAGTGCTTTTTTGGCAATCGATCTTGGACATTTTTCATACATCTGGCCTTTGTAAATATCATAAACATCACAAAGGATAATGACAGTACTGTCTGCAGTGAACGGGTCCATAAATGCAGTTTCAATATCCGGTTTTAAGATCATGTCTGATTTGTTGATCGGCTGCCAAGCATCAATGGAGCTGCCGTCAAACGGAAGGCCGGATTCAAGCATGCTATCGCTCACGGCATGCTTTTTGTAGGTGATATGATGCCAAGTCCCCTTTATGTCTGTAAATCTAAAGTCTACAAACGCTACCTCATTTTCTTCACAGAATGTATTGAATTCTGCAATATTGTTTACGAATTTACCCATCGTGCTGCTCCTGCAAATTTAAATTTATCTAGGTATTATAGCTATTCTTCAATAAGATAATATAAAATGATTGCCTAAAAAATAATCAATTTTTATTTTTAAAATGGGGACACTATCAAATGATTGCTTAAAAAGTAATCGATTGTTTATCCCGCTTGTAAAAAGTAACAGCCTTGGAATAGCCCACTTCTTTGGCCAGCAAAACGGCCTCTTCATATCCAAAGCCTATCTGCTCAACAAAATGTGCATCTGAGGCAAAAGTGATAGGAATATCAAGCGCATATGCTTCTTCCAAAAGGGCACGCGAGGGATAGATTTCTCCGACAGGCTTGCGCAGGCCTGCCGTATTAAGTTCGATAACCATATTGGAAGCTTTGATCGCTTTTAGTGCATTTTTTGCAAGGAGTCTTGTATCTTTTTTTGGCATAAATTTAAATATTTTGATGAGATCCAAATGCCCGACGATATCAAATTTGCCGCTTTTTGCCAACTTTTCAGTGGCATCAAAATAGGTTTGCCATATTTCATCGATATCGCGATGGTGATAGCCTCCTATAAATTCGGGATTGTCAAAGCCCCATTTGTCTAAAAAGTGTACAGATCCGATCAGATAGTCTACATCGGCGTTCAATACGCGATCGTCCATATGTCCCGGAAGATAGTCCACTTCATAGCCTAAAAGAATGTCGATTTCGTTTTTATAGCGCTCTTTTGCGGCCATGACGTCGTTTGCATAGGCTTCCATCTCTTCAAATGCCAATCGATATTTTTCATCAAAATCCATAGGGGCATGTTCTGAAAAACCAAAGATATCTATACCAAGTTCAATTGCTTTTTGAATAAATTCATCAATACTTCCTTCTGCATGATTGCAGCGAACGGTATGGTTGTGTAAATCTATTTTCATTTGTTTTAACTAACTTTTATTTTTAAATAATTTTAACATAAAAATGTATATTTTACCGTCAATAGGGTAAAATAAAAGTCAAATACATCTCACTAAAAATGAGAACAGGATAATTATGACAAATCAAAAAAAAGTAGAACTTTTAGCGCCCGCCGGGAATCTTGAAAAGATGAAGATTGCTTTAAATTACGGCGCAGATGCCGTATATGGCGGGACAAGCACTTTTTCTTTGCGTATTCGCTCAGGAAAAGAGTTTGATATAGATTCGTTTGCAGAGGGGATAGCCTATACGCACGAAAAAGGAAAAAAAATATATGTCACCATCAATAGTTTCCCATTTAATTCCCAGGTCAAACTTTATGAAAACCATATTGCAAAAATGGCGGAACTAAATCCCGATGCTTTGATTGTTTCAAGTCCAGGGGTTGTAAAAATGGCGAGTAAAATTGCTCCGAATATTCCGATACATCTTTCAACTCAGGCAAACGTAATGAATGCGCTTGATGCCCAGGTATATTATGATATGGGGGTTAAAAGAATTATTGCAGCAAGAGAGATCAGCCTTAGGGATTGCGAAGCGATAAAATCGGTTATCCCCGAGCTTGAGATAGAGGTTTTTGTGCACGGATCAATGTGTTTTGCCTACAGCGGGCGCTGTCTTATCTCGGCGCTGCAAAAAGGCAGGGTGCCAAACAGGGGTTCTTGCGCCAACGATTGCCGTTTCCCGTATGAGATCTATGCGTACAATCCTGAGACCAATACCACTTTCAGGCTTGAAGAAGAAACAGGGGTAGGGACTTATATCATGAATGCCAAAGATATGAATATGGCTTCGCATATCGATGAAATTCTCTCCTCAGGAGTGATTGATTCGCTAAAAATAGAAGGCCGCACAAAATCCCCGTACTATACTGCAATCGTTACGAAAGCCTATAGACACGCCATTGATGATTTTTATGCGAATGATTTTGATGCAAAACGCTACCAAGAAGAGCTCAATACGACACAGAACAGAGGATTTACCGACGCCTATCTGATCTCCAGACCTTTTGAAAAAGACGATACACAGTCACTTGGTTTTACCATTCAGCACGGTACCCATCAGGTGGCTGCGCTGGTAGGAGAAGACGGAAAAACATGGCGATGCAAAGATAAAACCTGCATAGGCGATGAAGTAGAAATCGTTTTGCCCATAGGTGCAACCCTTCAAGAAGTTGATAACGAATATGGAAAAATAGAACAAAAAGAGGGAAAATATTGGCTTACGTTTAAAAAACTTATTTCATTGAAAGGAAAAGAGTTTGAGTGTATTCACAGCGGTGATCTTCATGATATTGTTTTGCCCGCAATATTGCCCGGCTATACAATCTTAAGACGCGGTATTGATGAAGCGCTTGCAAAAAAAGGACTGATAGAGGCTGAAGGAAGAGGATGCGGAGAATAAAATCTGAGGCGTAAGACGAAGCTTTCTCGAAGAGAGTGCAAGCACAAGAGTGAGAGGAATTGAAGAGAAAATTTGTTTCTCTTCAAGGAGAATTTATTTAAAAATCTGAGGCGTAAGCCGAAGCTTTAGTGAGAGGAATTGAAGAGAAAGTTTGTTTCTCTTCAAGGAGAATTTATTTTATAAAAAAGGAAGAACATGAAATTTGTATCGATCGTTATCGGAAGCAAAAGTGATTATGAGGTGATGAAAGAGTGCAGCATGACACTTGAAAAATTTGGCGTACCCTATGAGTTGATTATTTCATCGGCACACAGAAGCCCGGAGCGAACTAAAAACTATATCAAGGAAGCCGAAGAGAAAGGGGCACAGGTTTTTATTGCAGCAGCAGGAATGGCAGCACATTTGGCCGGCGCATTGGCTGCATCCACCATTAAACCGGTGCTTGGCGTTCCGATGGCAAGCGGCGAGCTTAGAGGAGAAGATGCATTGCTTAGTACCGTGATGATGCCCGGAGGCATGCCGGTAGGAACTGTAGCAATCGGCAAAGCAGGGGCGGTTAATGCAGCCTATTTGGCAATCCAGATCATGGCATTGGATGATGATGAGCTTCGAGTAAAGCTGCAGGAAGACAGAATCAGCAAGGCAAAAAAAGTAGAACTTGATTCTGCCGAAATAGAAGTAAAGCTTTAAGAGAAAGTAGAAAGACAGATGAGCAAAAATATGATTACTTTTAGCGAACTACTACTCAAGCTTCAGCAGTTCTGGGCAGAGCAGGGTTGCAATATTGTACAGCCGTATGATATTCCGGCCGGTGCCGGTACTTTCCACCCTGCAACGCTTCTAAGAAGCCTTGACAACAAACCGTGGAGTACGGCATATGTGGCACCAAGCAGACGGCCGACAGACGGCCGTTATGGAGAGAACCCTAACCGTTTGGGAGCTTACTACCAGTTTCAGGTTTTGATCAAACCAAGCCCTGACAATATTCAAGAGCTATATCTCAAATCACTTGAATATCTCGGATTGAATCTCGCAGAGCATGATATTCGTTTTGTTGAAGACAACTGGGAATCTCCGACGCTTGGCGCATGGGGGCTAGGATGGGAAGTGTGGCTGGATGGGATGGAAGTGACGCAGTTTACCTATTTTCAGCAGGTAGGCGGTATCGTTTGCGATCCTGTGGCTGTGGAGATTACTTACGGAACAGAGCGTTTGGCAATGTATTTGCAAGGGGTAGAATCGGTTTTTGATATCATTTGGAATAAAAACGGAGAGAAGGTTACAACGTATGCGGAAGTGCACAAAGAGAGCGAATATGAGTTTAGCAAATATCACTTTGAAGTAGCAAGCGTTGAGAAACTTTTGGCACATTTTGAAGATGCAAGTGCAGAGTGCAGACTCTGTCTTGAAAAGGGATTGCCGCTTGCGGCCTATGATCAATGTATGATGGCATCACATGCTTTTAATATATTGGATGCACGAAAAGCGATCTCCCAGGCACAAAGGCAAAATTATATCCTCAAAGTGCGTGAACTTGCTATCGGTTGTGCCCAACTTTACAAGGACCAGGAACTTGATAGGGCCAAACGGCTTAATGATCAAAAACATATTGAAAAACTAAAAGAAATCCGTCCGGAGTTGTTTTTAAAAAAGTAGGGTAAATAGTCGATAAAGGGAAAATTATGGTATTGCAAGAAATTTATAACTTCTTAGATCAGCTTAGCCCCTTTGCATTACAGGAAAAATGGGATAACTCCGGATTGATTATAGGGGATATGGAAAGAGAAGTCTCGCAGGTTGTTGTAGCTTTGGATATCGACGAAGCAATGATTGAAACAACACAAGAAGGAGTGCTTTTCATCGTACATCATCCATTGATATTCGGAAAACTTTCAAAACTTGATTTTTCAACCTATCCTTCCAATCTTATAGAAAAATTGATCTTAAAAAAACAGTCGCTTATCGCAATGCATACCAATTTTGATCAAACGCATCTCAACAGATATGTATTTGAAAAAATTTTAGGTTTTAGCGTGACGGAGCAAAAACCGTTTGTTTGTTTTTCAAAAGGACATTGGAGCTATAAAGACCTCTTAGCATTGCTAAAAGAGAGATTGTCTCTATCCGAACTCAAAGTTGTAGGCAAAAAAGAAATCATTCACTCCATAGCATTTACTACAGGTTCAGGGGCTTCTTTGATGGACGATGTTAAAGCAGATTGTTTTCTAACAGGGGATATCAAATATCATGACGCCATAAAAGCAATGAGTAAAGATTTGATGATGGTAGATATAGGACATTATGAAAGCGAATGCTTTTTTGAGGAGATTTTGGATCAAGAGTTGAAAAATTTACCGCTTTTGGTTATAATTTCGCATTCAAAAAACCCATTTCATATTGAATCAATATAATATATGGCTAAACCCCCTAAAATCCAAAAGGACCAAGAGTGAATAAACGTTTAAGAGAGCTTATCGAGCTTGCAAAAATCGATAGAACCATTGATAGTTATAGACCGGAACTTGAGGCTGCAGACAAAAAAGTTGCCAAAGCAAAAAAGAAAATCGATGCAGCACAAAGCGAGCGAGATGAGCTTGCAAAAGCCGTTGCCAATAATGAAGAAAAAATAAAAACGTTTGAAGAGCAATTAAAATTGCTTAATAGCCAGCTTGCTTCCAATATCAAAAAAGCCAAAGAGATTACTACGGAAAAAGAGATGAAAGCACTTTCTTTGGAAGAGGATATTGCTAAAGAAAAGATGACATTTGCCAACGAAGAGATTGAAAGACTTCAAAAAATCAATGAAACTAAAAAAGCACTTTTTGATGAGGCCGACCAGCAACTAAAACAGCTTGAAAATGAACTTCAAGCCGTCATTGAAATGGTGAGTGTAGAAAAATCGGAAATCGAACAAAGCAAAGCAGAACTCTTTGAAAAAAGAGAAGCATTAACGAGAAATATTGAACAGAAAATACTTTCATTTTATGAGAAAATTCGTATTTGGGCAGGGAATACAGCAGTTGTTCCTGTTAAAAAACAGGCATGTTACGGATGCTATATGAAATTGAATGACAAGACATACTCTGATGTAATCAGGGGCGATGAGATTGTGACTTGTCCTCACTGTGGACGCATTCTGTATATTGAGCGTGAAACAGAAAAAGCCTGATATTAGGCATGGAAAGACTCTTCTTTCTTTTTTATAGTGTTGCGGCCGGTTTTCTCTATATTGTAGCAGTTCCGTTTTTGGTATTTTTTTCTTTTAGAGAAAAATATAAAGAGTCTATCCCCGCAAGATTTTTTTTATGGCATAACAGGCCGCTAAAAAAAAACGGGATATGGTTTCATGTCTGCAGTTTCGGAGAGGCCAGGGCTGTAGCGCCTGTGATAGAATTGCTTCCTAAAGAAGTAGTGCGTATGAGTACAATTACCCATACCGGTTTTGAAGTGATCAACAGATATACATCCCAAAGCCGGTATCTTCCTTTTGAGCCGTTGCTTTTCGGATGGCTTAAACCTCAAAAAGCGCTAGTGGTTATGGAAGCAGAGTTTTGGTATTTGCTTTTTGCTCTTGCAAAAAAAAGAGGCGCCAAAACGTTATTGATTAATGCCCGTATAAGCGAACACTCTTTTGCGAAATATTTAAAAATGGTTTGGCTGTATCGGCATATTTTTAAGCATATTGATGAAGTGTATGCCCAAAGCAAATCCGATAAAGAACGGCTCGAATTGCTGGGAGCAAAAAATATAAAAGTAACCGGAAATATCAAGCTTGCAAAGCTGCCTTCGCCTACTTCATTGCTCACAAAACCTTCTCAGCTTGTCGTATGTGCCGCAAGTGTCCATGAAGGCGAAGAGCTTTTGATCTTGAATGCCTATGCGGCGCTTAAAAAGGAAGAGCCGGATGCCATGCTTATTGTTGCCCCGCGCCATCCTGAACGTTTCGCAAAAGTAGCAAAGATGGTAGAGGTTTTTTCCAAAGAACAACAGTGGACATTCCAGAGATATTCGCAAAACAATGTACTGCAGAGTGATATCGTCATACTGGATACGTTGGGTGATTTGGTCAATATATATGCCGTGAGCGATATTGTAATTTTGGGGGGCGCATTTGAGCCTTTAGGAGGGCATAATGCGGCCGAAGCGGCACAGTTTGGCTGCAAGATCATTTCAGGCAAACATTATTTCAATCAAAAAGATATTTTTAATGCCATAGAGGGAATTGAGATAACCGAAGCTTCGCATCTTGCTCAACGATTATGCCGGCATTCACTTTTGAAGCCCGCACAAATTAAATATAAGACCGATTTGACGCCGATCTTAACAAGTTTAAACGATGTTTTATCAAATTAAGCAAGAAAAAGTAACGCTGACCCTCAAAGCGCAGCCTGCAGCAAGCAAAAATGAATTTTGCGAAAGGTATGGGGAGGATGCTTTAAAGATACGCATTAAGGCCCCTGCTGTAGAAGGCGCGGCAAATAAAGAGTTAATTAAATTTCTCTCAAAGAGTTTTAAGGTATCAAAAAGTGATATACTTATTAAAAGCGGGCAAAACAGCAAAGTAAAAATAGTGGAATTTCCGCTGACTGAAGAATTTAAAGAATGGACGGAAAGAAATGAGTACCGATAAAGCATATAAAGTATTAGCAAAACAAGAAAGAATTTCCAATAATCAAGCCAAAGCATTGATTGACAGAGGCCTGGTGTATGTGGGAGACAAAAAGGTAAAAATAGCCCGAGCAGAAATAAACGAAGATACACAATTTAGAGTAGATTATCCATCGGATATCGAAATAATTTATCAAGATGACAATATTATTGCGGTTAACAAACCTGCGCAAATAGACAGTTATGATATTCAAGATGCCATAGAGGGTGCAGAGCTTTTGCATCGTTTGGACAGGGATACAAGCGGTGTACTTCTTCTAGGCAGAAATAGGGCATTTGTTGAGGATGCCATTAATGAATTCAAACACAAGCGGGTCCAAAAACAGTATGTTGCATGGGTTGAGGGTGTGGTGTATGAGACGATCGAAATAGATGCGCCGATTTTGACGATCAAAAAAGGCAAAGCTTTTTCAAAGATTGACGCTATGAGAGGCAAAAAAGCTTACACCAAAGTGATCCCTGAAGAGGTTCAGGGCAAAAAGAGCAAAGTGCGTATAGAAATTACGACGGGAAGAACCCATCAAATTCGCGTGCATCTTGCCAGTGTCGGGCATCCCATCGTAGGCGATGAACAGTATGGAAGCCGTACGCAAAGCAAACATATGTTATTGCACTCTTCTAAAATAAAACTTTTTGATTATGAATTTGAGGCGCCTGAGCCAAAAGGTATCGCACGATATAAGTAAATCTTGGATAAAATCACATCATTTAATCGAAAAACGCAAGCGATAAAAGTCTTGAGGGCCGGGCAGCAGCAATAGGCCAAATGAAACAAAATTTCTGTAGCTGCCTCATCTGTCGAGGCGGATGAATTGCATTTTGTGATACTACTTAAAAGAGAGAAGATATGTTTGATACACTAACCGATAGTTTTAGAAATGCCATTGGAAAAATTCGTTTTCACGATGATGACAAAGCATTAAAAAAAGCAACATCAGAGCTGAAAAAATCATTGCTAAAAGCCGACGTGCACCATAAAGTCGTTAAAGAGTTGATCGCTACGGTTGAGCTGGAAACAAAGCAAAACGGTATCGGAAAAGAACAGTTTTTAAAAGCGCTTCAAGCTGAGCTTACCCGTTTGCTTACGATTGAAGGCGCACTCAAAGGTTTTACGTTTGCATCCAATCCTCCTACCGTAGTTTTGATGATCGGTCTTCAGGGGTCAGGAAAAACGACAACAACGGGAAAACTTGCTTATTTTCTTAAGGAGCAAAAGAAGAAAAAAGTAATGGTTATTGCCGCTGACCTTCAGAGGCTCGCAGCCGTTGAACAGCTGCGTCAGATTAATGCACAGATCAACGTCACATTGGTCGCCGACGAAAATGCCAAGCCCGTTGAGATTGTACAAAAGGGGCTTGAAAAAGCAAAAAAAGAGCTTTATGATGTTGTTCTGATCGATACGGCCGGGCGTTTGGCGATTGATGAAGCATTGATGAATGAGCTTGCAGAAGTTAAAAAAGCGGCTCAGCCCGATGAGCTTTTCTATGTTGCAGATGCTATGACCGGACAGGACGCAGTGAAAACGGCACAGACTTTTAAAGAGAAGATCGGCATTACCGGCGTGATTCTCAGCAAATTTGACGGTGATTCCAAGGGGGGAGTGGCTCTTGGGCTTACCGAGCAAGTCGGAGTACCGCTTCGATTTATCGGCGCAGGCGAAAAAATGCCTGATCTTGAGCAGTTTATTCCTGAAAGGATAGTCAGTCGTTTGATGGGGGCGGGAGATGTAGAGTCTCTTGCGGAAAAAGCCGCTGCAGCTATTGACCCCAAGGAAGCTAAAAAGTTTTCTCAAAAAATTAAAAAAGGGCAATTCAATTTTAACGACTTTCTTGCGCAGATGGAACAGATGAAAAAACTGGGAAGCATGAAATCGATCATGGGTATGATTCCGGGTATGGGGAATTTGGCAAAGCAAATAGGCGATATGGATCTGGAGAATTCAGATGAGATTAAGGCGATCAAAGCGATGATTTCTTCGATGACTTTAAAAGAAAGAGAAAATCCCGATTTGTTGAACAATACCAGAAAAAGACGTATTGCAGCGGGGGCAGGCCTTGATCAGATGCAAGTGAATCGCGTACTTAAACAATTTAAGAATGCTTCTATCATGGCAAAAAAGCTTTCAGGCAAAGGCGGCATGAAGCAAATGCAAGATCTCATGAAACAGGTGCAAGGCGGGCAATTTGCAGGAATAAAACGCTAGAAGCGCAGGCGACGGTGAAAGTAGCACAAGTTTAATAAAAATTTTATTTATCTTATGCTATAGTTCCGTTCCCTATAGCACAGGGTAAAAGTATTGATGAGTGTTTTAGTCATTAAAAGCAGTTGTCAGTACTATTTGACGGTCTTGTCGGACAATAGTTGCTCCCAAGAAGAGTTAAAATAAAGAAAAAAGAGAATACAAAAGGATATAAAATGACAATGATTAGAATGACCAGAATGGGTAGAAAAAAGAAACCATTTTACAGAATCGTAGTAACAGACAGCAGAAAAAGAAGAGACAGCGGCTGGATTGAGTCAATAGGGCATTATAATCCTGTAAGTGTCAATAAAGATCTTGTTCTTGATCAAGAGAGATTGAACTATTGGCTAAGTGTTGGTGCACAAATGAGTCCGACAGTTAAAAGATTGGCCGGAAAATAATCATTTAATGGTCACTGCATTTCTGGCTTCCTATACAAAATTGCTGGTAAATAATCCTGAAGATATTTCTATCGAAGTTGTTTCGATAGATGAAGGGTTTGATGAAATTACAATTTTTGTCAACAGCGAAGATGTCGGCAAGCTGATCGGAAAAGAGGGCCGTATGATCAATGCCATAAAAACGGTCATCTCCGGCTGTAAAGCCAAAGGCGGCAAAAACTACCGCGTTAACGTTAAAACTTCCAACCAATAATGTCCGAGAAAACATTTTTTATTGCACAGATAGGCAGAACCGTAGGCCTTCACGGGGATTTGAAGCTCCATCTCCATACAGATTTTCCGGAACAATTCAAAACAGGGCATACGTTTCAAAGCAGCCGCGGACCGCTTACAGTTTCAAGTGTAAACTTAGAACGGGGTACCATACGTTTTGTAGGATATGAAAGCATGGAGGGCGCCAAAAAACTTACCAATGTGAAACTTTATGCCAACCAAGAAGAGACCAGGGCCTGTTGCCGTCTTGAAAAAGATCAATATTTTTGGTTTGATGTTCTCGGGTGCACGGTAAAGGAAAAAGAGACCATATTGGGAACGGTGTATGATATTCAACGAATGTTGGATCTTGACTATCTTGCCATAAAAACGGATCCCTCTTTAGTAAAAGAAGGGATGCCAAAAGAGTTTTTGATTCCCTATATTCCAAGATACATAGTAAAGACAGAGATAGAATCAAAAGTAATATTCGTACAAGACGCAAAAGAGATCTTGGAAGCAAGCTAAGGTAAAATATTTTGCATTTTAGTTTCGTAACTCTTTTCCCCTCCCTGATTGAAGGGTATTTTACAGAAAGTATTTTAGCCCGTGCTCTAGCTTCCGGTACAATCACTATTGATTTTCATGACCCAAGAGCATTGACACAGGATAAGCATAAGAAGGTGGATGCTCCTATGATAGGAGGGGGTGCAGGGATGCTGATGACGCCTCAGCCTTTAATGGATACACTTCAAAATATCAAAAAAGATTCCCCCGATGCCTATGTGATATTTCTTACTCCCGTTGCTAAGCCTTTTAGGCAAAACGATGCAAAACGATTAGCCAGAAAATCACATTTGGTGTTTGTAAGCGGACGGTATGAAGGGATAGATGAGCGTGTGATTGAAATGCAGGCAGATGAACTTTTTTCCATCGGAGATTTTATCTTAACGGGCGGAGAAGTGGCAAGCATGGTCGTTTGCGATGCAATCAGCAGAAACATACAAGGGGTGCTTGGCAATGAAGAATCTTTAAGAGATGAAAGTTTTGAGATGACATTGCTTGAAGCACCTTCTTTTACAAAACCGAAAATTTATGAAAACAGTGAAGTTATTTCAGAATTTTTAAAGGGTAATCATAGTAAAATCACGGACTTAAAAAGAGAGTTGGCTTTGTGCAAAACAAAGTATTTCCGACCCGACCTATACAAAAAAAAGGTATCACATGAGAAATAAATATATTGAAAGCTTCGAGCAAGCACAATTGGAAAATAAAAACATTCCTAGTTTTAAAGCCGGTGACACATTGAGAGTTGCTGTTAGAATTAAAGAAGGGAACAAAGAAAGAGTTCAAAACTTTGAAGGGCTTTGTATTTCTGTTAGAGGCCAAGGTACCGGTAAAACATTTAATGTAAGAAAAGTAGGTGCGAACTCTGTAGGTGTTGAAAGAATTTTCCCGCTTTATACAGAAAGTATAGAGAGTATTGAGGTTTTAAGAAGAGGTAGAGTAAGAAGAGCCAAATTGTTCTATCTTAGAGATCTTAAAGGTAAAGCCGCACGTATTAAAGAGCTTAGAAGAAAATAGTTTTTCTTCTCTCTTGCGCATCTTTCAAAGATGTGATCATTTTTTGTTATCTTCTATTTGTTTGTTTAAAATAACATTTTCTTGCCAATTTACTCATAAAAATTCTTTTCTATCGTATTGCATATGCCTATAAGATAACTTTAAAGAGCCAATAACTAAAACGTGTACTGTAAAATTGATGGATCATTAAGGTCATTGCTCTTAGTTTTTTTACAGATATTTCTAAAAATCCAACTCAAAAATTTATTTGTAAAGCGAAAAATATTAACTATGGTTTTTATTTTTTATTGCTTGCTGGGCTTCTTTGTTGAGTGTTTTTGCTTTGAGATCGGCTCGTTTATCGTGAAGTTTTTTCCCTTTTGCTATAGCGATGCTTACTTTTGCAAGATTGCGTTCGTTGAAGTAAAGCATTAACGGCACTATCGTAAGCCCGTCTTTGTTGACTTTCATGAAAAGCTTATGGAGCTCTTTTTTGTGCAGAAGCAGTTTTCTGGGGGCCCTGGTATCGGGACTAAAATGCTTATGGGTTGTTTCAAGATGGGCGATGTGGGCATTCATAAGGTAAAGTTCACCTTTGATGAAGCGGCAAAAAGCATCGTTAAGGTTGGCTTTTTTTGCACGAAGCGCTTTTACTTCGCTTCCTTTCAAGACAATACCTGCTTCAAACTTGTCAAGTATTTCATAATCATGTCTGGCTTTTTTGTTTTGTGCAATAAGAGTAATAGCCAAAAATCCGCCTTTTTAGGCGCTATTATAGCATAGATAAAAAGTAAATGTTTGAGAAAAGTTGCACTTTACGCTGCGGCATCCTGTTTTTTATACCTCTCTAAAAAATATTTATAAAAATTAATTTTTAATTTTGAAAAAGGTGCTTCCGCTTCCGCTAAAAAACCATCCTTTTTTTGCTACTTCGCTCAGGTTTGGATAGGCTATTAGCGCTGCCTTATAAAGATCGTTCAGCAAGAGGGGGTCATGGATTGTTTCAAGAAGTTCTCTGGAAGTGAGCTGATCCCATCCTATAAAACTGCTAAGGCGAATATCCGATAAAAAATGCTCTTTAAAGGTTTTGTATACCAACGCTGTATCGCATTTTATATCCGGAGTATAGAGTTCCAGTGTTAAGGGTGCTTCTTCAAAAGGTTCGACCACCTCTCCAAACCCTGAGACATTGGCAGAAGGGTAATTATAGATAAAAAAGGGAAGATCGGCACCTATGGTTGCTGCGATTTTTGCCAACTCTTCAGTGGAAAGCAAAAGATTGCATGTCTTTTTGACTAACCTCATAAAGGCGGCTGCATCAGAGCTTCCGCCTCCTAGGCCTGCTTGGGCCGGAATGCGTTTGGTAACAACAACTTTATGGTGATAAAAAAAGTTAAGAATATCAAGATCGCCCGTATGGGCATTCAGCGCTTTATAGGCTTTGAAAATGGTATTGGATTCCAGGGGGATGTCTTCGCATCCTTCTATTGTAAAGCTTTCGCATTCGCAAGGTTCAAATGTGATGGTGTCATAAAGGTCTTCTGCGCGCATAAAACGCGAGAGCAATGTATGATAGCCATCTTTATGTCCGGTAATTTTTAAAAAAATATTGACTTTGGCATGGGCATTGATGCTATACATGGGGATCCTTAAATTTTTCTATGCGGTTAAGCTTGTAAATGACCTCTTTATTCTTGATCTCAATAATAGCAAAAAAGTTTTTTGTTTCAACAAGATATTCGCCGTCTTCCTTGGCCTGAAAATTTTCTAATTGAAGTTTTTTGCCCAACTCAAGATCTGAAGGTTCTCCTGTATAAATATTGAAGGGCAGGGCGATATATTCAAAGGGATTAAGCATTTTTTCTTGATCAAAAATGAATTTTCCTTCTTGGATACGATGCAATGAGGATAGGGTTCCATCCACGCCAAGTATGTCTGCGATGAGTGCACCAAGGCTGCGAATGTATGTGCCTTCGCTTACGGTGGCTTCAAAATGTACAAAAGGGTGATTGTAATTAATCAGACGGATATCGTAAATAGTGGAAGTGATGGTTTTGAGATTCACCTCTTTGCCTTCTCGTGCAAGTTCATAGGCACGTTTTCCTCCTATTTTTTTAGCGCAAAATGCCGGAGGAAAATAGGTAAGCTCACCTTGAATACTGTTTAGTGCTTCTTGGATTTGTTCTTTTTTAAAAGGAGCTATGTCTTGAATGCTGTCAATTTTTTCAATATCTAAGCTTGGGGAATTGGCCCCAAGCCATAAGGTTGCCTTGTATTTTTTAGGCGTTTTTTTAAGGTATTGGAAAAGTTTGGTATATTGCCCGGTTGCGACAATAAGGCATCCTGTTGCAAAAGGATCAAGAGTGCCCGAAAAGCCGACTTTTTTGGTGCCGTATTTGCGTTTAACGTATCCCATATAGTTATTGGAAGAACGAAACATCGGTTTGTTGACGACAAAAAGACGGTTCATAGTGATCTCCCGGGGAAATCAAACGAATAGTGAATAGTGGATAGTGGATAGTGCCGGCATGTTTTGCTTTGCAAAACTTTTATCAAAGATCTCAAAGCATTGCTGCGCAATGCCCGACATACCTCTTTGTTCCTCATTCTTCATTCCTCACTATCTAATGTTGAGTTACATACAGCTCTTGCGCGACTGGCCGCGCTTTAAAAAAGCACACCAACATTCTTAATTTTTATACCGGCTGCACAAAAGAGCTGAGTATCTCTTTTTTGTTTCCGCCGAAATTAATCAGCAGCTTATACTCTTTTCCCGATTTGTTTGCAGCCTGCACCCTTCCTATCCCGAAAATTTTGTGTTTGACAAGATCTCCTTTTTTAAAGGCGGAGGTTTTTGTAATTTTGAGGCTCGCATCCTGTATCAGTCCTGCTTCGCCCAAAAAACGGCTTTTTTCTATTGTTTTTCGGCGGCCTTTATAGAATCGGCTGTCAACATAGCATAAGGTAAGATCGGATTTGGCCCTGGTAATCGCCACATATCCCAAGCGGCGTTCTTCTTCCATATTGCATCCTTCGCCAAGCAAAGGAAAAAACTCTTCTTCCATCCCTATGACGTAAAGATGTTCAAATTCAAGCCCTTTGGCCGCATGAATACTCATAATGGTGATGGTGTTTTCTTCGACTTGGTCTTGGTCGCTTTGCAAGGTAATATCGTTAAGAAATTCATCAAGGGTCAGGTCGGGATTTTTGATTACGCAATCTCTAAAATATCCGTAAAATTCATCCATGTTCAAAATACGGTCAAATCCGTCTATCATGCCCGAATAATACTCTTTGAGTTTGATGCGTTCTTCAAAAAGAGTAATAAAGTTTCCCATTTTGGTCTTCATCTCTTCTTGTAAAACTTGGATATCTTCCAAAAGCGTCTGCAGGCTGTTGGCAATTTTTTTGCTTATCACTGCAGAAAGTTCTTTGTCAAGATTTTTTTGGATAAAGGCATACAGTGAAAGTTTTTCTTCATGCGCAGCTTTTTGAAGTTTGTCTATGGAAGCTTTGCCTAAGCCTCTTTTAGGTTTGTTGATAATGCGCAAGAGAGAAAAGTCATCATGCGGATTTGCCAAGACTCTAAGATAAGAAATGATATCTTTGATCTCTGCTCGTTCATAAAACCGCATGCCTCCTATCAGTTTAAATCCAAGTCCTTCTTTGATAAACCCCTCCTCCAAAGAACGGGAGAGTGCGTTGATCCGATACAGTACGGCTATTTCTTCGGGATTGGCACCTTTATCCAAAAGCGCATGGATTTCTTGTGCGATCGCTTTGGATTCATGGGCTTCATCCAGCGAGTGCAGCAGTTTTACTTCAGGTCCTTCGCCTCTATGGCTGAAAAGTTTTTTGCCCAATCGTGTTGAATTGTGCTCTATCAGTGCGTTTGCTGCTTTTAAAATAGGTTCGGTGGAGCGATAATTGGTTTCCAGTTTCACTATTTTTGTTGTTTCAAAGCGGTTTGAAAAATCTAAAATATTTCGAATATTTGCCCCGCGCCATCCATAGATGCTTTGATCATCGTCTCCCACGACACAAAGATTTCCATGCTCGCTTACCAGATGCTCAAGCAGCCTAAACTGTAATTCATTGGTGTCTTGGTATTCATCCACCATAATATAACGATATCGCAAACTTGTTTCTTTGCGAAGCGCTTCGTTTTCGTCAAGTATTTTATAGGTAAGCATTAAAAGATCGTCAAAATCAACGAGATTATTTTCTTCGATATTTGCCTGATAGCGCTCATAAATAGCAGCTACTTTTTTATAATCTGGCAATTCTGCTTTTTCTTTTACGACTTCGGCATTTAGAAGAGAATTTTTGTATTTTGAGATTTCAGAGGCAATAAAAGAAAGATTCAGGTCAATTTTCAACTCTTTTGCAATAGAGCGGAGCAATCGTTTTTTATCATCGCTGTCAATGATTACAAAATTGTTGCTTCTTCCAAGTTTTTCTATATGAAATTTTAAAAAAAGCAAACCGAATTTATGGAAGGTGCACAACAATGGCGGATAAGATGTTTTGTTGTTTATCAGTTTCAATGCGCGTTCTCGCATTTCGCTTGCGGCTTTATTGGTGAAAGTAAGCGTCAGGGTATTGGCAGGATCGATGCCTACTTCACCGATTAAGTAGGCAAGTCTTGAAGTAAGGGTTTTTGTTTTTCCGCTGCCTGCGCCTGCAAGGATGAGCATTGCACCGTCTATATGCTCTGCCGCTTCACGCTGTGAGGGATTAAGTTCGTTTAAAATCTTTTCCATAAGCCAATTATGCTCCTCTGATTATCTTTTATTATATCGTGAAAATGATTAAACCAGACAATTAACAAATATACGTCAAATAATGTTTTGTTATAAAGTTATTTAAGTATAATTTGATATAATGATTTCAATAGTTATAAATTTAATATAAAAATAAGGAAAAATAATGTTAAAAGATTTTGTTAAGATTGAAACTTTTTTAACAGTAGCAAGAGAGAGAAGTTTTTCCAAAGCGTCTGCCAAACTGGGTATTTCTCAGCCGGCAGTTACCCAGCAGATCAAATTTATAGAAAAATATTTGGGAGCCAAGGTAATCGAACGCAAGAAAAATGGAATCAGGTTGACCAATGAGGGCGAAGAGCTTTATAAGATAGCAACAAGGTTGGAGAAAGAGATTCATACTGCCGAGCAGGATATTCTTAAAATCATCAATAAAGAGATTACTTTTAAAATGGGGGCGTCTTATACAATAGGAAATTATGTTATTCCGGGTGAGTGCCTTCATAATATCGGAAAAATGATCAATAACGATATCCAATTAAGTGTTGATTTGAGCAAAAACATTATAGAAAAACTAAAAGACAGAAAATTGGATTTGGGGCTTATTGAGTCACCTATTTTTGATAATGATCTTATCTATAGAGAATGGCTGGAAGATGAATTGGTGCTAGTGAGCAATGTGCCTTTGCCGAAAATCGTTAAAACAGAAGATTTGTATGAGTATCGATGGGTTTGCCGTGAAGAAAGTTCGCATACAAGACGTGTTATCAGTGAAGTTTTTGAAGAGCTTGGCGTATCATGCAAAAATTTTAATGTATTAAGCGAAGTAAGCAACACCACTTCGGTGCTTCAGGCAATCAAAAGAAGCAAAAAAGATGTCGACCATCCGGTGGTTTCGATTATCTCCAAATTTGCGATCGCCGATGATGTTGCGTCAGGTGAACTTTTTGAGGCAAGGCTGAGAGGCTATACGATGAACCGCAATTTTTATATCGTATATTCTAAAGAAAACAAGCATAATGCCTATGTGGATCAAGTAGTTGATTATATCATGGGGGGACATTGCTAAAAAATGCTTTAGCTTTTGTCTCTTTTTTTAAGAAATTTGAGGTTTTCCGGATTTTTCAGCAATGCTTCCATCGAGCTCTTGGTCGAAGTACTTTTTGAATCAGTTTCTTTTTGAATGGCAGGTTCTGCTAAATTGATGAGAATAGGAATGTCTCCTACAAAAATTTGTTTGATGGCAAGCAAAGGAATATGCACCGTTGAACCGAAATTTTCACTTCCGAATCCTGCTTCAAAAGAAAAAAAGTCTTCTTCAAGCTGTGCACTTTCATAGGTGTATCCGCTTATGATAAAAAGCACAGTTTCATGAAATGTCTTTTTGATTTCATCAGGCAGCGGAGGGGTAAAGGTGATATATTTTGTTTCACATGCCAGCGCAAATTTTTGATCTTTGCTAAACAGATAATTGATGGTATTTTGAATATGTTCAGCCATAAGAGTACGATATATTTTGGTTTGAAAAAGATTCATATTTTGCTCTCCTTTCATCTTTTTTTATAAAAAAATGTTAACATTTTTTATGATTTTAAATCCTATCATAGCGTTCATTAAAGCTACGTATGGATAATTGGCCAACTCCTCTTTTTTTATTTTTTTTGGGTGCAGCAGCCCTTCATCAAGCAGTCTTGTCATTGTGGTTCCCTTAAGCAGAGGATTGAGAGGCGTAAGCCATTTGGTGCCATCATAAAAAGCAATGTTGGCTATCGTTGTATCGGTTAGATAGCCGTCTTTTTCGATAATGATTTCATCGGCCTTTGAATGCATTTCAAGCAAAGTAGAAAATATTTTGCGATCAGCGTATTTGTATGCGTAGTCAATATCTGAGGAGACAATTTTCAGCGTCTGTATTTTTTTGAATGTATAGGGAATGTACTCAATCTTCTGTATGGTTTCATCATAAAGAATGCGGCACCGGTAAAGGCCTGTGGGGGGTGCATCTATCATATCCGAAAGAGGCAGGCTGTGTTTCATCCCAAAAAAGGCTTTTTGTGTTTTTGAAAAACGTGCCTGATGATAAGAAAGGTTAAAAACTTTTCCCTCCTCTATCTTGATAGTTTCTAAAAATAAGGATTTAGACATCGAACAGTTCGGTTGAAAGATAGCGCTCCGCCGTATCACAAAGTATCGTAATGATGGTTTTTCCTTTGTTTTGGGGGCGTGCGGCAAGAAGGTTGGCTGCTGCAAGATTTGCGCCTGCTGAAATACCGATAAGCAACCCTTCTTCTTTCGCCATTTTTTTGGACATTTCAAATGCTTCTTCATCGCTTATGGCGATTACTTCATTGTAAATGCGGGTATTGAGAATTTCCGGGATAAAACCTGCACCGATTCCCTGTATTTTATGCGGCCCTGCTTTTTTGCCGCTGAGTACGGAGGAGGCTTTGGGTTCAACGGCTACCACTTCAAGGGAAGGAATTTTTTCTTTAAGCGCTTCTGAGGTACCCGTGAGAGTGCCCCCTGTTCCGACTGCTGCAACAAAAATGTCTACATTGTTTTGGGTGTCTTTCAAAATTTCTATGGCGGTTGTTTTTCTGTGAATGTCAGGATTGTTCGGATTTTTAAACTGCTGCAAAACGATAGCATTGCTTAGTTCTTTTTCAAGTTGTGCTGCTTTTGCAATAGCGCCGGCCATGCCTTCTGATGCAGGCGTAAGAACCAGTTTTGCACCCAAATGTGTAAGCAATTTTCGTCTTTCAAGGCTCATCGATTCAGGCATGGTCAAGATCAGTCTCATTTTTTTAACAGCACAGATTGCGGCAAGGCCTATGCCTGTATTGCCGCTAGTGGGTTCTATAATGACTGTTTCTTTGTTTATCGCTCCTGACTTGAGTGCTTCATTGATCATATTGAAGGCGATTCTGTCTTTGACCGAAGAGGTGGGATTCATAAATTCGCATTTGCCCAATATGGTTGTGCCGCTTGCTTTTGAGAGCGAGTTGATTTTAACCAATGGGGTATTTCCGACAAGATCCTCGATACTTTGGGCTATCATTTATCTTCCTTTTTGTTTTTGATTGTGTTTGGCAAACGTGTCTTTTGTCAAACAATGAAGGGCTAACGGATATGATGCAAACATCAGGTTACTGTCCGCTATGAACTTCTTTGATCGAGTAGGAGATCTCCTCTTCTGCATACATGGGGACGACTCCGTTGTAGCGCTGAGGAACTTTAAACGGTTTTTTTTCCAAAACGACTTTTTTAGGCTGTGCTTTGATGCCATAAATTTTTTCTGCATTGCCGCAAATAAAAGCCTGTAATTTTTCTTGCGATGCTGCTTCTTTTTCAAACAGTTCAGCGAGTATCTGAAGGGCAATAGGTGCCGTAAAAACACCCGCCGCACATCCGCATGATTCTTTGGCGTGCTGAGGATGGGGTGCTGAATCAGAACCGAACATCACTTTGGGATGCGCACTAAGGGCTGCCTTGCGCAAGGCCTCTCTATCTTCAGGACGTTTGGCGATGGGTTTGCAAAAAAGATGGGGCCTAAGCATTCCGCCGGCTACATCATCAAGCGTTATCATGAGATGGTGTGCAGTAATGGTTGCATAAAGATTTTCAAATCTATCAAGTGCTTCTACACTCTCTTTGGTGGTGATATGCTCCATGATAATTTTGAGTTTCGGAAAAGCCGAAGCCAGCTTTTCATAAATGGATACAAACTCTGCTTCTCTATCCATGACAAAACCGTTTGTTTCTCCATGAATGCATAAAGGGATACCAAGTTCGCTCATTGTTTCAAGCGTGCCCCGCAGTGCTTCTATATCAAAACCGCTTACGCCGCCTTCGGAGTTGGTTGTAATACCGGCAGGATAGAGTTTGATAGCCGTAATTTCTTCGCTTACGCTCTCTAAAAAAGCTTTGTCGTAGTCGGATTTAAAAAAAAGAGTCATATAGGGAGTGAACTGTTCTTTCCCGATGGCCTTTAAGATGCGTTGTTTATAGGCAACAACCTCTTCCTTGCTGGTTATAGGCGGTACAAGATTGGGCATGATCAGTCCGCCTGCAAATGTATGTGCACTTGCTTGTGCGATGTTTTCAAGCATCTTTTCATCTCTGAGATGCAGGTGCATATCAAGAGGAGAATGAAGAATGAGTGACATAGGGGATCCTTTTGTAAATAGTAGCGTTGAGTATGCCACATATTTTGTTAAAAACGAGAAATCAGCTTTGATTTTTAGTTGAAGAAAATTGTTTGATTATATAATAATATGATGCCTCTTTTGGAACAAGCCAATACCGTATAGTGATTGTTTGAACATACCGCTCAGGCCTGAGCGGTATTGCCGGTTTTGGGGGAGTGAAATTGACAAGCGGGTAGTCTATGCCGCCGGGGAAAAGCTGATTGCAGCGAAGTATGCGCAAAGTACTTGCCATAAGCGCTTTGTGCGGCGCATTGAACTCAAACTGCCATTTGGCATATTCTGAACAGGTGGGGTAGTAGCGGCAATTTGCCGGCAGCATTCTTGAGATGTATTGGTAGCCTTTGATGGGGATCGTCCAAAATTTCGCAGTATGCTTCATAAAACTATCCTTTTGTGCCAATTCAAGTGGTGATTAAACCATTCAAATTTCTGTTACCGTCCCTTCTTTTATCATGTAAGCATCGGACATATTTACACTATGATAGATGGTAGTGCCGTATTTTTTACTGTAGTATTGTAGCAAAATCTTTTGAAGGGAGGGTTCTACGGAGGGGACAAACCAGCCGTTGTTGCTTAAGACTATCATTTGCTTGGGCTCTCCTTCGTAGAGTTTTTCGCTCGTTGCCTCAAAGCAGATGGCATTGCGATAGGTATCTTTTTGAATGGTATAATCGCTTATTTCGCTGCTTGCTTGATAATCTACCGCACCGTCATAAAAAACTTCATTCACCCAATCGCTTAAAAAATCAGGAAGCGGGTTTTTTTCTCCGAATGGCACAAGAAGCACTTTGTTGGCTATTTGGACGTTATTTTTAGTAAAAATATAAGCAGAATTGTGGGGTACCTCCCCATCCCAATAAAGTGCACCCGTAACGATGTTTATTTTTTGTGCCCTTTCTTTTAGTGCTTCAAAAAGATCCCAAGAGCGGTTTAAAAAAACAGGAAATACAGATTCCGGAAGTATGATAAGGGATTTTTTTGCATGGATAGCATCATCAATCAATGTCAAGAAAATTTGAAATTGATCAGTGTGCAAATTTTCTTTCCATTTGTCCTCAACAGGAATCTGGGTGCAGGTGATCTGTATATCAGGCGGGATAGTATAAGAAGTGCTGCCGGTTGGCTGATAAGAAAAAAACAGCAGCGCCAGATAGGCAGGATGTCTTTTTGCAATGGTTATTGCAAGAGACAACAGAATGATGGCGAATTGCCATTTTTGAATCCCAAGGTAGCTATTGGTAAACATCAGTTCGGGCTTGAACCAATCAAAGCCGAAAGGATGAACATAGCTTAGTCCTAAAAGTCCAAATGCTTTAATCACCAAAGGAAAAATGGAGCTATCAATACAAAGTTTAGCGGCAATTTTATTTGCTATAAAGGCTATAGACCAAAAAAGAAGGCCATATATGAAAGAAACGATCAAAATGCTAAAGGGGATTGCCCAGGTCATGCCGTAGTGTTTGAAGCTAAGGCTGATCCACCAAAACCAAAAAATGCCTATAAAAAATCCTGCCCAAAACCATACGTTTTGTTCTTCTTTAAGCAGAAGATACAAGGCTGCAACCGCACAGAGGGTGTTGAGCCAAAAGTATGAAATATCCCATGTATCCAGATAGATAAACAAAGAACCCAAAAGGGCTATCAAAAAGCCTCTTGTTAGTACAAAGGTGTTAAAATATTGGTGCATTTTTAAAAAATTACTCAAAAGGATTCCTATGGGAGCAGAACAAGGTAGCATGATTGGTTCATTTTTACCATTGATCATTTTATTTGCGATTTTCTATTTCTTGATTATCAGACCGCAGCAAAAACAGCAAAAAGCACATAAACAAATGCTTGAAAGTCTTGCCAAAGGCGATAAGATTATTACCAGCGGCGGACTGATCGCTGAAATTGTAAAACCGGAAGAAGATTTTATCAAAATCAAACTAAATGACGACACTATAGTGAAGCTGGATAGGGCTTTTGTGGCAAAAAAGGTTGAAGTCAGCAATGAAGACGCTTAATTACAGGGTAATACTTTTTGCCTTTGCGCTTATTTTCGGCGTGGTGTTTTCTATCCCTTCTTTGCTGCAGAGCCAAAGCGGTAAAAAAATCACGCTCGGCCTTGATTTGCAAGGCGGGCTTCATATGCTGCTTGGTGTGAAGAGCGAGGTTGCCGTCGAATCAAAATTGAAATCCATCGCAGCAAGCATCAAATATACATTTGATGATGAAGAGATTATTTTTGATGAATTGCGCCTCGAAGAGGGGAAAAGTATTACGTTTGAGCTTCTTGACGAAGATGACGCTTCAAAAGCCAAACAATTGCTCAAAAATGATATTCCGGGTATCGTGCTGAATGAAAATGGGTTGAAGTTCACTGTAGCAATGACTGAAGAAGAGGTGCTTCAAACCAAGCAAAACGCCATCAGCCAGGCTGTAGACACGATTCGCGGCAGGCTGAATGAGTTTGGCTTGGCAGAACCTACGGTGGCTAAACAGGGAGAAGATAAAATCCTTGTAGAAGTTCCGGGCATTAAAACGCAAGAAGACGAACAGCGTATTCGCGAATTGGTTGCAAGGGCAGCGCATTTGCAGCTTATGGCTGTGGATGAGGGAAAAATTGCAAGAGTAGAGACGATGAGCGAAGATGAGGCAAGAAGCTACGGGGATGTGATTTTGACTGATATTTATACGCCGGAGCGTTATTTGCTTCATCAGATTCCCGTACTGGACGGCTCTATGCTTATCGATGCAAAAGTAGGGTTTGATGAAAACAACCAGCCCGTGATCAATTTTACGCTCAATGGGCAAGGGGCTAAAATCTTCGGGGATTTTACGGCTAAAAATGTCGGAAAACGTATGGCGGTTGTATTGGACAATAAAGTGTATTCAGCCCCTGTCATAAGAGAACGTATCGGAGGGGGGCATGTGCAGATCTCAGGCAACTTTACGGTTCCTGAGGCACACGACCTGGCTATCGCTTTGCGTTCGGGCGCTTTGCTTGCCCCTGTTTTTGTCGAAGAAAAACGATCGGTCGGGCCTAGTTTGGGTGCAGACAGCATTAAAGCAAGCTCTGTTGCGTTGGCTTCGGGATTTGTTTTGGTTGTTATTTTTATGATATTTTATTATGGGATGGCAGGCGTTATCGCCAATATTGCGTTAATAGGAAACTTGTTTTTGATTTTGGCGATTATGTCGCTGTTTGGAGCTACTTTGACGCTTCCGGGTATGGCGGGCATTGTTTTGACAGTGGGAATGGCGGTGGATGCCAATGTCATTATCTCCGAGCGTATCAGAGAGTTGCTTAGAGAAGGAAAGTCAATAGCAAAATCGATCGAAGACGGCTACAGCAATGCTTTTACGGCAATTTTAGACGCCAACATAACTACTTTGGTTGCAGCAGTAGCGCTTTATGTGTACGGTACAGGCCCAATCAAAGGGTTTGCTTTAACGATGAGTATCGGTATTTTGGCCTCGATGTTTACCGCGATCGCGGGTACGCATGGTATATATCAGTGGATATTGCCTAAAATCGATCGCAAAAAAACAGGATTTTGGTTTGGCATGAAAGCAGGGGAGAAATAGCCGTGGAAGTTTTTACATATAAAAAAGCATTTAATCTGATGAATTATAGCAAACGGTTCGGTTTGCTTTCATTGACGGTTGTACTGCTTTCACTTGGACTTATTTTCGTTAAAGGGTTTAACTATGGTATTGACTTTGCAGGAGGAACGCTGATACAGGTGCAGTATGAAGGCAAAGCGCCCATCAGCAAAGTAAGAGAGGCAATCAGTGCAGACAAGGCATATGAGGGTGCGAGCGTCACCTATTTCGGCAGTGAAGATGAGATCGTAATCCGTGCCAAAATGAGCTCGCAATCGCTAGGCAAAGATGTCGGAGATACGGTAGGCGCGCTGCTTAAAGATACGGGCACCTTTAGTATACGCAGAGTCGACATGGTCGGAGCAAAAGTGGGATCAGAGCTTCGAGAAAAAGGGCTGATGGCGATGATGCTTGCTATTTTTGGGATTTTGGTTTATGTTGCCTTTAGATTTGAGTGGCGTTTTGCATTGGCTTCAGTTCTTGCATTGGTTCATGATGCAACGATAGCGCTTGGGGCAATAGCGCTTTTTAATATCGAAGTCAACCTCGATACGCTTGCGGCAATTCTTACCTTGCTGGGATATTCGATCAATGATACGATCATCGTCTTTGACCGTATCAGGGATGAAATACGAACACTGAAAGTTCCGGAATTGTCAGAGATCATCAACGAGTCGGTGACGCGCACCCTTTCTCGTACGACGCTTACTTCTTTGACAACGCTGTTTGTGGTGTTGGCCCTCTTTTTGTTTGGAGGAGAAATCATTAAAAGTTTCAGCTTTACACTGATGGCGGGGATTATGGTGGGTACCTACTCTTCTATCTTTGTGGCATCTCCTATGTTGATATGGATGGGCTTCTCTGCTTCTGATTTTAGAGAAAAGGAAGCCCAAAAACTTAAAAGAGAGAAAGAGAAAGAAAAAATGCGTCAAATGTATGAGCAGGGTACTTTATGATTTAAAGCATTTTTTTATCTCGGCAAAGCCGAAGCTTTAGTGAGATGAATTGCAGACGGGCTTTGCCTGTCTGCAAGAAGAAAAGAATAAAAAAAATGCGTCAAATGTATGAGCAGGGTACTTTATGATTTAAAGCATTTTTCGGGCAAGGCCAAAGGCTAAAAAGAGATTTGATTTAAAGCAATGTTTAGAAAATATGAATGCAAAAAAAGAAGAGAGGCATTGTATCGTGTTAGAAAATTCTTGTATAGATTGTTTGAATAGGTAAGGAAAGAAGTTGAAACATCTGATTGTCTATTTGATAGTTACTTTTTGTGTACACGCAACGCTTCCTTTAAAGGTGCAGCAAGAGATCAACAAATCCGGTATTGCAACAAATGAAGTGGGTATTTACATCAAAGAAGTAGGCGGCGAGGTGGTGGTTTCTTATGGCGCCGAAAAGGCCATGACGCCCGCTTCCGTCATTAAGGTGGTAACGACTTATGCTTCTGTTTTAAATTTGGGGTTTGATTATCGCTGGCCTACCCAATTTTACACAACCGGCGTTTTAAAAAACGGTACACTATATGGGGACTTGGCAATCAAGGGTTTTGGAGATCCGACGCTCTCTTCGGATGATTTGCCAAAAATCGTTAGCGAGCTAAGCAAGAGAGGCATACGAAAGATTGCAGGAAATATTCTTATAGACCGAAGCTATTTTAAGGTAGGCAATAAGGACACCTCCGGATTTGATGAAAATATCTACAGTCCATACAATGCAATGCCCGATGCAATGATGTTTAATGAGCGCATCAGCACCATTTGCGTAACGCCGAATAAAAACAGCATCACCCAAGAAAGCGTTGACTACAGCTATAAGATTGTCAATCATCTGCAAAGAGTGAATGCGCCTTGTGAGGGCAGATATTCGTGGCCGATCGTTAAAATAGACAAAACTGAAACGGTTCCTTCTGTTTTGGTGTATGGAAAAATATCTCAACGATGCGGAGAACGCAGGATCGCACAAGTCATTACAAAACCGTACAAATCATTTTATTATGCACTGAAAGACGCCCTTGCATGCGAAGGGATAAAAGTGCAGGGCGGCCTTAGATTGGAAAAGATTCCTTTTACGGCCCACATTCTTTTTACGCATTATTCTCAGCCGCTTAGTGAGATCATCTCAACGACCGCTAAAGATAGCAACAATCTGTACGCCCGCCACCTTTTGCTTTTGCTTGGCGCAAAGATGTACGGCGCCCCTGCGACTCTGGCAAAAGGGAGAAGTGCCATAGCAAATATTTTGAAAAGCAAAAATGCCGTGCAAGGAGGGGTATTGTCGATCGATAACGGAAGCGGCCTTTCGCGTACGTCAAAATTGAATGCCAAACTTTTGTCGGATGTACTGGAAGATGCTTATTTAAGATATGGAGAAAAATGGAGAGATACGCTTTCTATCGCAGGCGTAGACGGTACGATAAAAAGACGGTTCGGCGGAACGTCGGCAAACAAGCATGCATGGATGAAAACAGGTACGCTCAAACGCGTGAAGAATATTGCAGGCTATGTTGAAAACCGGGCAGGAAAACTTTACAATGTTGTGATCTTGGTCAATAGCAATAAGGGAAACTGGAGAGCAAACCAATTACAAAATGAGATTATCAAATGGTTGGCAAGCGGCACAAGCAAACCTAAGGCAGCCAGGCAGCATATTGCTAAAAAGCATGCGCAAAAAGATACAAAAACCTCCAGCGATCAAAATTCGGTTCAGGGATACGGCATACAAATCGGCTCTTTTTCACAACCCCCCAAAGCAGATTATTTGGCAAAAATCAAAAAGGCAGGATATGCATATCACATACTCCATCAAAGCATTTATAGGGTAATCGTAGGACCTTATAGTGACGAGTCAAGCGCCAAACAAGCATTAAATTCTATACGCCAAAAGCTGAACCGGGGAGCATTTATCGTAAAGTTGTAGGACATTTCAAATCTTAACGCCATCTACGGTATAATTCTTTCAAAAAGATAAATGCAGATGAAGTTTGAAACCTACCCCTTTGAAAAATTAAACCGGCTGCTTGAAGGTATTGTTCCGGACAATGCTTATGCGCCTTTGAGTTTGACGATCGGCGAGCCTCAGTTTGATACTCCCCAATTTATTGTAGATGCGCTTTGTCAAAATGCGACACTGCTTAACAAATATCCAAAAACAGCCGGAGAAGATATTTTACGTAAAGGGATTTTTGATTATCTTCGCAATCGTTTTGATTTGTCTTTGAACGATGCACAGATGATTCCCACATTTGGGACCAGAGAAGTGCTTTTTAATTTTCCTCAGTTTTTGCTGCATGATATCAAAGATCCGGTTATGGTTTTCCCCAATCCTTTTTACCAGATTTACGAGGGTGCAGCCAAAGCAAGCCGTGCCGAAGTTTTGTATCTTGATTTAGACAGCCGAAACAATTTTCAGCCCGAAGCAAATGAAGCGATGCTGCAAAAAGCAAATTTGGTTATTTTGAATTCGCCAAACAATCCTACCTCTTCTGTCATGCCCATCGAAATGCTTAAAAAGTGGGTTGAACTGGCACTGAAGCATGATTTTGTTTTACTGAATGATGAGTGCTATATCGATCTTTATTTGGATGCGCCTCTGCCTTCTTTGCTCAATGCCAGTATCGAAGTCGGCAACACAGAATTTAAAAATATCTTGGTGATCAACTCTATCTCAAAACGATCGTCTGCTCCGGGCCTTAGAAGCGGATTTATTGCGGGAGACAAACAGATCCTTAAGGAGTATATGGTGTATCGTACGTATGTGGGATGCGCTTCGCCTTTGCCGCTGCAATATGCCGCCGCCGCCGCCTGGTCGGATCAGGCGCATGTAGAGGTGTTTAGGGAAAAATATATAGAAAACTTCCGGTTGGCCAAAGAGATATTGGGGATACCGATGCCCGAAGCGACTTTTTATATCTGGCTCAAAGTAGAAGATGAGATCGGTTTTACCGTAAAACTTTATAAAAACTATAATCTAAAAGTGCTGCCGGGCTCTTTTTTGGGGCGCAAAGAAGAGGGCAAAGGGTATGTGCGGCTGGCACTGGTATATGAAAAAGATAAAACCGCCCAAGCACTCAAAAGAATCAAATCAGCATTGGAGCAATAAAATGAAGACCCCTGAGATACATGTAGAGGAACTCAAAAAAGATGAAACATTTTTGGCCAATCTTAAAATGTTGGAAAAAGAGATGGTGGATGAAAACAGCATTGCCAAAGGATATCAGCTTCTGGATGCGAAGCTTATCATAGAAGCCGGCGAAGAAGAAATCAATGAGATTTTTACTTTCATAGTCAATACGGCTTTTGACAAACTTGCCGAAAACCTCTCCGTACAAAAAACTTTTGATATACGCGACGTTGAAGATCTTGCCGCGGCAAGAGCGATCTATGAGCATGGTATCCAGCGCTACAGCGAAAATGACAAAAAGGGAGCCAAAGAGATTTTTTTGATTTTGCATCATACAATGGATCATGAAATGCTTAAAGATGCGATGATGGTGCATGCCTGCGCGGTAATGGCAGGACACAGTTTTGATGATTTTATCGAAAATTTGGTGGATGTAGATGCCGTGGATATGCACGATCCTCTTGCTTTTTTTATTCAAACTTTTACACAGCCTACAGATATTTTGCTTACAATGTTTGCCAAATACGTGCAGGAGGCAAAAGAAGAGCTAAAAGTTTTGGAAGAGAGCAAATAGTTTCTCTTATTTTATATCCAAAGGATTGATTGTGAAAATTCATTTTATCGGTATTGGCGGTATCGGACTGTCGGCATTGGCAAAATTTTTGGCAAATGACGGGCATAAGATTTCCGGTTCGGACATAAAGCAAACAGAAATTACCAATGATCTGGCAATGAATTTTGATGCAAAGATCACGATCCCCCATCATGAAGATGCAGTGGAGGGTGTAGACAGAGTGATTTATTCTGCTGCGGTGCGTCCCACTAACTCTGAGTATCAAAAAGCCAAACAGCTTGGGATAGAACTGCTTTCCAGGAAGGAGGCGCTAAAATCTATTCTTGGCCAAAAAGAGGTTTATGCGGTAGGCGGGGCACACGGGAAAAGCACCACTTCGGCAATGCTTGCCTCTCTCCTGCCGCATACCAATGCATTGATCGGGGCTATCAGCAAAGAGTTTGGCTCCAATGTGCGCCATTATGACAACAACAAAGTGGTGTTCGAAGCAGATGAAAGCGATGAGAGTTTTCTCAATTCCAATCCCTATTTGGCAGTAGTCACCAATGTAGAGCCTGAACATATGGAGTATTACGGATACGATGAAGAGCGTTTTTATAATGCATATAGAAATTTTCTTTCTTTGGCAAAAATTCGAGTGATTAATGCCGAAGATATGTTTCTTTCTTCTTTGGATATGGATGCGGTTAGGCTTTATCCTTCAAAAGACATTACCCATATAGAGTTTATTTTGATCAATGGCGAACCTTATACCAAATTTGAACTTTTGAATCTCGGTGCTTTTGAGGTACTCGGGTTTGGCGTACATATCGCTACCGATGCCGCATTGGCTATTTTTGCGGCGCTGCAGCTTGGCGAGAGCATTGAGGATATCCGCCGTAATCTAAAGCAGTACAAAGGGATAAAAAAACGTTTTGATATCGTACAAAATAAAGCCTCTTGCGTTGTAATCGATGATTATGGGCACCATCCTACAGAAATCAAAGCAACGATAGCTTCTCTCAAAACCTATGCCAAATTAAGAGGTTTTCATAAACTTCAGATTATTTGGCAGCCGCATAAGTACAGCCGAACAATGGACAATCTGCAAGGGTTTGTGGAGTGTTTTGAAGGAGCGGATGAATTAGTGATTCTTCCTATTTGGTCTGCAGGAGAAATAGCAGTAGAGATAGACCTTAAAGGCGCGTTTTCCAAATATAATCTTACAATGGCAGATAAAATTACCAAAAAAGACGGCGTAGTAAAGATTATTAAAGACGGGCATGTGATCAAAGAATATGAGGATGGGATTATTGCAGCTTTCGGAGCAGGAGATATTACGTATCAAATTCGCGGTGAAGCTTGATCGTTTACTCTTTTTCAGATTACATGCTATAATCGCAATAAAAGATCGGGGTAAGTATTCGGTGTCAATGCAGCAGCCAAATGAAAAATCCATTATTCAAAAACTTGATCTTGACAGCTATATTTTAAAATTCAAACAATTTTTTGCCAGAGAAAAGTCTATCGCGCTGGCGGGAGATATCAATCAGCATTATCGCTATATAAAAACGCTTTCTTCTGTGATATTTCCTTCGCCTTACAATGTACCCAATCTGGACCAAGAGTTAATCCGCATAAAAAAACAAGGCATCCTTGCTTTGGATGAGATCCATGCGTTTGTAAAAATATTTTCCTATTTCAATACCTTATCGACGATGGATTTGCCGGAGCCTCTTTTCTCATGGATCAAAAGCATCCAGATACCGCAAGAAATTCATGGAATCATTGGGTATTTTACGGATGAGGGAGAGATTAATGCCCAGCGCGATCCTGAGCTTTTTGATTTAGAGAAGGCCATTAAACACAATAAAGCACAGATCAAAGAGACACTCTACAAAATGGTACATTCAAGCAAGCTCTCCCCCTATCTGGTCGATACGCAAATCCATTTTAACGGCGGGGAAGAAACGCTTTTGGTCAGGGGCGGGTTTAATCATATCATTAAAGCGACGGTGGTAGGCAGAAGTGCCGGAGGGTATTTTTATATCATTCCGCAAAGTATTTCCCACCTAAAGGAGAAAGAAGCGGCGCTTTTAAGCAGCAAAGAAGAGCTGATCTATCGCTATTGCAAACAAATTTCTGCAACGTTTTATACGTGGGAGCGTTTCCTTTCGTTTGTCAATAAAGAGTATGACAGGTTTGACCACTATCAGGCCCGTGTGCAATTTGCCAAAGCCAATGATTATGAGTTTATCCTTCCTAGCAAAGGCAAACGCATCAAACTGCAAGATTTTGCACATCCTGCAATTGACAATCCCGTGCCCATCACCATAGACCTCAATAAAAAAATTATGCTCATTACCGGGGTCAATGCCGGGGGTAAAACCATGCTGCTTAAATCGATGTTGGGTGCGGTCTATATGAGCAGATATCTTTTGCCTTTTAGATGTGATGCTTCCAGAACCGAAATAGGGCATTATAAAAACATAGAAGCAGTCATTGATGATCCTCAATCAGTCAAAAACGATATTTCTACTTTTGCGGGACGGATGGTGGAGTTTGCCAAACTTTTTACAAAAGAAGATGCGATCGTAGGCGTGGATGAGATAGAGCTGGGAACGGACAGCGATGAAGCCGCAAGCTTATTTCGTGTGATGCTCGAAGAACTTAAAAAAAAGGGTATATCCTTTATCGTTACAACCCATCATAAACGTTTGGCGTCATTGATGGCAGATGACAGCGAAGTAGAGTTGATTGCGGCACTTTACGATGAATCTATGCGCAAACCCACCTATACTTTTTTACAAGGCAGCATCGGAAAGAGCTATGCATTTGAAACGGCACAGCGCTATGGGATTCCGCCGGCAATCGTTGCCAAAGCCAAAGAGGTGTACGGAGAGGATAAGGAAAATCTTAATGAATTGATTGAAAAATCCACTTCTCTTGAACGAGAAATGCGCATTAAGATCGCCGCTATCGATGAAAAACTTGCAGCAATCGAAAAGCAAAAGCAAAAACTTCAAGAAGAAGAAATAAAACTTCAAGAAAGCCACAGAAAGGCAATTGCCACTTTGGAAAATCGTTACAATGCTGCCACAAAAAAGGCCCAGGAGGCCATCAAAGCCAAAGAGTCTACCGAAGGAAGAAGGTTGCTCAATGAGGCATATCAGCGTAAAACATTTAAGCCAAAAGAAATCAAGCTTGAAACAAAAGAGCCCCTTAAAGAGGGAGACAATGTCAAATACCGCTCCCATAAAGCACAACTGCTGACGATCCGAGGCGATGATGCAACGATCATCGTAGATGGGCTAAAAATGAGGGTGCCGCTTAGTCAGCTTAAAAAAACAGGAGAAGCTTTACAGCCTAAAGCAGTGCCAAAAACCAAAAAAGCCGATATTACCGTACAAAGATCCGGCGCAAGCGTTTCGATAAAAATAGTGGGAATGTATGCTGATGAAGCGATAGAAAAAGTAGACAAATTTCTCTCGGATGCCTTAGTGAACGGATTAAGCGAGGTGCAGATCATTCATGGTACGGGGACGGGCGTACTTGCCAAGCTTGTTACGGAATATTTAAAAAATCATCCGAAAATAGAAAGGTTTTATAGAATGCCAGGAAATTTGGGAATTACGATCGTCGAATTGTAAAAAGATCTCAATTTTTATTGTGGTATAAAGTGTCAGAAAGAGTCATAATCAACATTTAATCCCATTTTGATATAATAATCCAATTTTAATTTTGGAGAGTGTCGTGAGTATTTCAGAGAGCATAGGTCAAGCCAAAAAAGAATTGAGCGGCGATGAGCAAATACTTGTTTCTGCCTTTAAGTTGGAGAAAATATATAAAAAATATAAAAAAGTTATTTGGGGTGCGGTAATTATTCTTTTGGTATTTTTTACAGGCAATGCGGTAAAGAATGCTATGCAAGAAGCAACGCTTGAAAAGGCAAATGAAGCATTTTTAGTGTTGCAGGCAAATCCTGAAGATGCAAAAGCGCTTCAATTGCTCAAAGATAACAATCCTGCTCTGTTTGAACTTTTTTCTTTTGCGCAAGCCATCAAGAAAAATGATGCAAATGCTTTAGCATCGCTATCGCAAAGTAAAAATGAAGTGATATCCGATTCAAGTAAATATGCGCAAAAAGTATTGACAAACGAAAGTGCAGATTCAGCCTTATACAAAGAAATAGCCTTGCTGGAGTCTGCTTACCTTGCCATAAAAGCCGGAGACACCAAACAAGCCAAAATACATCTTGACAGCATTGACGAGCGTTCATCGATCGGATTGTTTGCGTCACTGCTTAAACATTCTATCATAAAGGTAAAATAATGAAAAGAATATCATTGATTGCCCCCCTGGCAGCAGCACTCTTTTTTTCTGGATGCACAAGCAAGCAGTATTTTGAACCCAAAGAGACCTTTTCTGCTTCGGATGCTTCACATTCTTTTGGAAGCAGCATTGTTGATTTAAGCCGCGATGGTGCAACACTGAAAAATGGCACGTATATCAGCAGACAAGGAATCGGCAGTATCAATTTAGGTGAAGAGTATCGGTATTTAAGTGAAAATGCTTCATATGTTTTGGCTGCAAATCCTGAAGGTATATTGAAAGTGATTGATAAAAACACCAAAGAGACGGTGCGTGCGGTTACATTGCATGTTCCAGTAGTATCGGCAGGTATTCAAGGCGATACGATTGTGTATGTTTTAAACAACAATACTTTTGGGATTTATGAGATATCCACCAATAAAAAAATCTTCGAAAGCCGATCCGAAGAGACGTTTGCAATCGATACAAGAACCGCAACGCCGCTATTTATAGACAATCTTGCTGTCATGCCTATGCTTGACGGAAAACTCATTATCGTAAATCCTGCAGATGCAGAAAATGCAAAAGTTGTTTATATCAGCAGTGCAAAAGCATTTAATAATGTTATCTATCTTTCCCGTATAGGCAATACAATGGTTTCTGCAACTCCAAAAACTATAATCGCATTGGGCACGGAAGGAAAAAAAGAGTACCGTGCCAATATTTCTGAGGTAAGCATAGATGGCGGAAACATTTATCTCTTTACCAAGGAAGGCGAAATCAAAAAATTCAATACAGGCCTGGAAGAAGTTGCCCGGAACAAATTTAAATTCGCACATTTCTCGGCTGCCGGAGCTTTTGACGAAAAGGTATATGCCCTAGATCAGCAAGGTTCGCTTATTGTTCTTTCGGGTGATTTGAAACAATATAAGATTTATGATGTCGGAAGCGTAGAAGATCCGGCCTTTATTGCCAATAAAAAACTCTATAAAGACGGTGAAATCATCGAACTTTCCAAATTGAGTCATCAATAATATAATATTTGATTTGTCTTGAGGGAAAATCATCAAAGGCGTGCAGGGTGTTGGCTGGTAAAGAGATGAGCGATCTGCTTCTAGCCTTTGAGGAGTATCTAAGTGTAACCAAAGCATTGGACATGCTTACGGTTTCCTCTTATCTTGGAGATCTTAAGCAATTAGAAGAGAAGGCACAAAAATCCCTTACGGATCTTGATACTTCTGATGTCTTAGAGTTTTTGGCAATCTTTAAAAATAAACGAACGCTCAATCGCAAGCTTTCTGCCATTAATACCTTTTTTCATTTTTGCCACCTTCAAAGTTTTTTACACAAAACCATCAAGATCCCAATGGCAAAAATATCCCAAACCCTTCCAAAATATTTGTCTCACGAGGAGATACTCCAATCGATCAAAGCCATAGACAGAAGTACCTCTATAGGATTAAGAGATTATGCACTGATTCTCTTTTTGTATGCAAGCGGCTGTCGGGTTTCCGAAGCTTTGAATGTACACAGAAGCGATATTGTTGAAGGATGGCTCAAAATACGGTTTGCCAAGGGAGAAAAAGAGCGTATGGTCCCTTTGGCTCCCATTGCTTTAGAGGCGTTGGAAGCCTATATGAAAACGCAGCAATTGGGCAGCAGTGATATTTGGCTAAATTATAAGGCAGAACGTCTCAGCCGTATTTCGGCATTTAAGATCGTTAAAAAATACTTAGGGGTATCTCCGCATGTTTTGCGCCACTCTTTTGCTACATCGCTTATTATAGGAGGTGCGGATTTGCGTGTCGTGCAAGAGCTGCTTGGACATAGTTCTTTAGAGACGACACAGATTTATACCCATATCCAGAAACAAAATCTTGCCGATACCGTAAGAAATTACCACCCGCTTGCATAATTTGGGTATGATAAACTATGAAAACAATCGTTGAATATTTGCAAAAGAAACATATCATCTTTAAATCATTGAGAGAAATCGATCCGAAGGTACTTCATTCCCGCAAGCAAGTAAAAATTTATTTGGGTGTAGATTTAAAGCGCTACTACACTATGGTAATGTATCTGGGAAAAAAAAGCAGAGTGGTCAAAAAAGAGGCCCAGGTTTTGATTTTTTTGCATGAAAAACTTGAAGAATATTTAGAGAGAAAAATAACAAAAAAAATGATTCTTATCAATGCACCGCTATGTACAAAGGCAAAGAGTTTGCTTGAAGAGTCCGGATGGAAGGTTTGGCAAGACAATGCATACACGTGAAGATAAAATTTTGTTAGCAGATATCGGAAACAGCTATTTTCATATTTTTGACGGCAATAAAGTGTCGCATCTGTCTTATGATGAAGCGATAGAAAAATATCATCAACAAAATATCCGCTATATCAGCGTAAAGCATGAGTTGGATGCACAAATTAAAAGTATACCGGCATGGCAGAATGTTTCTGATAAAATAAAACTTTTAGGGGCCTATCCTACAATGGGCGTAGATAGAAAAGCACTTTGTTTGAGCCGCAAAGAAGGCATTTTCGTAGATGCAGGTACGGCCATTACGGTGGATGTGGTTGAGGAAGGAAAATACCAAGGAGGATTTATTTTGCCCGGAATCAAAGCCTATCTTCAGGCTTACAAATCTATTTCTGATGTTTTGGATATTTCTCTAAACCATACGGTCGATCTGCACCGGCTTCCTCTAACAACTAAAGATGGGATAAGCTATGGTATAATCGCATCCATAAAAGCGCTCATAGATAAACACCGCCAAGAGAAAACACTGTATGTAACGGGCGGAGATGGAATGTTTCTTTCTTCATTTTTTGAAAAAGCTGTATTTGATGAAACATTGGTTTTTGAAGGGATGCAAAAAGCACTGAATGTGCAAATGAAAAAACAATAAACAATGCTTATCGCCGTTAAAAGGGTGGAATGATAAAGTTGTTTGCGTTGCAAAGGGATAGAAGATGTTAACGATTGCATTGCCGAAGGGCAGGATAGCCGAAGAGACATTGGAAATTTTTTCCGAGATTTTCGGCGGTGAATTTAAATTTGAAGGCAGAGAGCTTATTTTTGAAAGGGGAGGATTTCGCTTTTTAAATGTACGCAATCAAGACGTGCCAACCTATGTTGAGCATGGTGCTGCAGATATGGGAGTCGTCGGGCTTGATGTTATCGTTGAAAAAGAACTGGATATCATTCAGCTTTTGGATATGCGGCTGGGCAAATGCAAAGTGGCCATAGGCATTAAAAACGAAGAGGAACTTGATTGGTCGCGCCCTCATATAAAAGTTGCTACAAAGATGGAAAATATCACCAAAAATTATTTTGCTCAAAAAGCGGTAGGGGTAGAAGTGGTTAAGCTTTATGGTTCCATTGAGCTTGCACCATTGGTAGGGCTTGCAGATGCTATTGTGGATATCGTGGAAACCGGAAGCACAATGAGAGAAAACGGACTTAAAGTGGCAGAGCATATAATGGACTCTTCTGCGCATCTTATCTCAAATAAAAATAGTTTTTATGCCAAGAAAAAAGAAATTTTTTCTTTATATGAAAAGATCAAAGAAGTGGTGCAAAGCCGTGAAGAATAGTACTTCTTCGCTTGATCTCTATGCCAAAGTGGAAGATTTGCTTGGGGTGAAAGAAGCTGCCCCTCGATTGTATGCACACTATCTTCTTTTTTTAAACAGCATTCGCTTTGGTTCGCTTTTGGATGTGGGATGCGGTTCGGGCGATTTTTTGTTTCAAATGCAAAATGCCCTTGATATCCGATCTGCCAAAGGCATTGACCTTAGCCCTTTAATGGTGCAAAAAAGTTCCCAAAAAGGCATAGATGCAGTGTGCATAGATCTCTGTGAGCTTCAAGACAAATATGATGTGATTACAGCCGTTTTTGATATGCTAAATTATTTAGACAAGCCCTCTCTTGAACAGTTTTTATCTTGTGTGTATGCCCGCTTGAATGAAGGCGGTTTTTTTCTTTGTGATATCAATACACTTTATGGATTTAAGCATGTAGCGGTGGGTTCATATATTGTGGATGATGAAGAAAGATTCTTGGCCGTAGACAGTGATTTTAAGGCAAACAAATATGTGTCTGAATTTACCCTGTTTGAAAAAGAGGGGTTGCGTTTTAAAAAATCTCAGGAGACAATCAGACAGTATTATCATACCGTTGATGAGATTATAAGGCTGAGCGGATTAAAATTATTGAATAATGATTTGGTTAATTTGTATGATATGGGGAAAGCAGATAAACAATTTCTTGTTTTTGAACGAAGCAAACAGTGAAAATTTTAAATTTTTTTATTTGAAACACCGTCCAATTTTGAATGGACGGATGAGAGAAGATATGATTTATTTAATCATATCAAGCGGAGATTCAACTACATTCTTTCTGTCTACGATATAAGGAATAAGCGCTGTTTGTCTTGCTCTTTTGATAGCAATGGTTACCATTTCTTGATGGTGCTTGCAGTTTCCTGTCAATCTTCTTGGCATAATTTTGAATCTTTCGCTGAGTGAATATTTAAGCTGATTTAAATCTTTATAATCAATCATATCTATTTTTGATTCGCAGTATTTGCAATATCTTTTTTTGAATTTTCTTCTTTCTTGCATGGTGTTCTCCTAAAACGGTATTTCATCTTCGCTGATGTCTATTTCTGGTATGCTGGAGATCGGTTCTTGTCTTGGGGCAGCTTGCGGCTTTCGTGCTGAAGAGGCCATCGGTGCATCATAGAATTCTTCTGTTTCCTGGCTATTGTATCCGCTGTTGGTTTGCGCATCGTCTCTGCTGCCGATCATTTGCAAGTTTTCTACGATCACGGAATGTTTGCTTCTTTTTGTGCCGTCTTGTGCCGTCCACTGGTCAAGTTTCAATCTTCCATCCACTAAAACTTTGCTTCCTTTATGAAGGTATTGGTTAGCTATCTCGGCAGTTCTTCCAAAAAAAGTCAGATCGACAAAGGTCGTCTCTTCTTTCATTTCTCCCGTTTGCGATTTGAATTTTCTGCTTACGGCGATACCGGTACTTCCGATGGCTGCACCGCCTTGGGTGTATCTGATCTCTATATCTCTGGTAAGATTGCCTGCCAAAATAACTTTGTTGTACATAAGGATGCTCCTAAAGTGCGTTTTTACGCTTCTTTTGCTGCTTCTTCAGCTTTTGCTGACTGGGCCGCACCTTTATTTGCCGCTGCTACAAGTTTGTCAAATTGTGCTATTTCTCTTTGTTTGGCATATTTTACAGTCAAAAACTTGATCAGATCTTCATTGTTTCTGAGATTTCTTTCAAGCTCTTGGATAAAGGCTCCGGGTGCTTTGTAGTAAAAAACAGTATAATATCCTCTATTATTTTTTGCTACAGTATAAGCAAGTTTTCTCATACCCATATCTTGTGTAGCCAAAAGCTCTGCGCCTTCTTTTTCGAGAATATCTTTTACTTTAGAGATCTGCTGTGCAATCTCTTCTTCCGTGAGTGTAGGTTTAACTACAAACAGTGTTTCATAGCAAGTCATATGTTTCCTTTTGGTTTAATAGCCCACTTCTTCACCCTTCGCGGATGTCCAAAAATGAGCAAGAATTTTGGAAAACGCATTTTATCATAAGAGAACTTAATATTTTATAAGTTCTTAAACAATAGAAGCGAAACTGTAAGAAGAGAACAAAGCACAAGGACAAATATCATCGTATAGCCTGTTGGAAGATCAAAGAAATAGGAAATAAACAATGAAAATAGGATGTTGATAGCACCAAAGACCCATGCAAAATAAAGAGGATTGAAACGTTTTTGTGCGAATGCGGCATAAGCAGGTGCAATAAGTAGTGCAAAGACGACCAAAACACCTGCATTTTGAACCGAAGAGGTTACTGTCAGGGCAAGTGCGCCAAAAAAGAGCAGTTCCTTATAAAGACCGCTAAGGCGTGGATAAAGCATAAACATTACAAAAGCGATCATTCCATAGAGCCACAGTGACTGTATCACATCTTCTTGCGTACTAAAGAGAATATCAGCAGCGCTTAACTTGTTAAAAAGCTCCATTCCCTCAGAACTTTGAGCAAGGATCAGCATCATAGAAGAGATTCCCAGTGCATAGAGCAGTCCTATAAAGGCTTCGATCTGTTTGATCTTACGTGAAGCTACAGTAATGACCAAAGCAGCCATTAGTGCAAAGAACAGTGTCAGCAATTGTTGATATGCTCCTCCCCAAAAAGCGATGCTCAGAGCGGTTCCTACCGCTGCGACCTGCCCGATCGCAAGATCGGTGAAAATGACGCCTCTTTTGATGATCTCGAGCCCAAAAAGAGCATGGATAAAGACCAACAGGATTGAAAGAGCCAAAGCAGGCCACAAAAGAGCAATTACTGACATAGACGGTCGGCTATTGTTTTATAAAATGTTTTCAAGGAATCTGTGCCTTCAATATTGCCTACATCATGAGGGATAACCTTCACGATTGCACCGGTTTTGGAGGCAATGAATGAAGCGGTTTTTTTCTCATGGTAAGGATCCTGCAAAATAGTGTGAACATGTTGCTGCTGCATGGTATCTATCACCTCCATTATATGTTTGGAACTTGGAGCGATACCCGGTAAAGGTTCAATGGTTGCCACTGCTTGGATATTGTACCGTTTTAAAAGATAGTTGTAAAGCTGGTGGTACTGAACGACTTTTTTGCCTTTGCATGAATGTATTTTGTTGTCAAACTGCATAAGGAATGCATTCCATTGCGTTGTGAAATTCGCAAGACGGTTTTGATACGCGCTTTGGTGCTGCGGATCAAGATTTGAAAGTTTGTTCGCGATCATTCTTGCGATCGGGACGATGTTGTGAGGATCGGTTGAGAAATGAGGATTGCCTTCTGGGTGTATGTCACCGTAAGCACGTGAAACGCTCACCGGTTTATCGATCAGTATTATCGTCTGGCTGGCATCAACAAACCCTTGGGAACCGATAGCGATCTTGGGGTTATTGGCATTTTTTAGCAGCGGAGGCAGCCAGCCTATCTCCAATCCCGCACCGTTGGCCACCAGCATATCTGCCCTGGAAAGGGTCGGTATCAAAGAGGGTTTTGGGATGATGAAATGGGGGTCTAGTTTTGGGGAAGCCAGGACTTTAACATTTACATCATTGCCCCCGATCGCTTTAGCAATTTCGCCCAGATAGGTATAGGTTGTAACGACATTGACCTGTGCGAATGTCCAACTTGTGATGAAGGCAAATAGCCATAAAATCTTTTGCATCATAGCTCCTTAAAATGCGTGTGCCCCGTGTGCACCGGCTTCGATTGTAAAATCTAAGAGAATCTCTGAAATATTCTTGCGTTCATCACCGAAGATCTTGGATCTGTCATAAGCGTACTGAAGCCTGAATTTGGAAAACTCAAATGGTTTGTACTCGAGCATTGCGCTGGTACGTTCAAGGTCATTTGGTTCATCGACAAGGTTTTTATAGAGACGTTCATAACGGATACCGGTTGCCCAGTTTTGGTTATAGTCATAAACAAGTTGCGTGTAATAGCCTGCCTGGTCATGGTCTCCTTCACTGGTATCTTTGTCGCGGTATAAGAGCTCAGATTGCCATGCAAGAGAACTATAGCTATCAAGCATCATTTTAAATGTGAGATCAGCACCGTACACATTGGTATCCAGCCCCTCTTCATTTTTGCCGTGGGCGATCGAGAGGCCGCTAAGCAGAGTTGTGTTGTCAGTGATATCGGCTCCGGCTTTGAGATAGCCTACATAAAGATTGTTTTTTTCGATATTCCCGAAGCTCACGTCATTGGATCCTTGTAATGCTTCAAACCCTGCCATCAGATAAGTATCGGTAGGCAGTACCCACTGTAGCTGTGCACCGGCATCATTAAGCCCTTCAGCACCGAAGATCGCTTCATAGGCAAGAGGCTGTGACGTAAAATCCCACGCGTGTTGATGGATAGAGTTGATACGTCCGAATTCACTCAAGAATTTACCTGCTTTTGCACGGAGGCCGTAAGGAAGCGCACGGGAGGTGATATAGGCCTCTTCGATCTCGAATTCATCCGGATGCAGATGGAATACCGCATCTGCGTCAAAATATGGCCCGATGGTCGAATGCATTGCAAGTTCTGCATAGTTGAAGTTGAACCCGCGGTTTTTGTTGTACGGGATTTCACTCTCTTCTTCAGGATCGAATTCGCTAAATCCCGGGATAAAATAGCTCTCATAGGTGCTGTTGTCGACATTTCTTCCTACAGCCGAACCGTTGAGGATCAATGCAATGTCCGGAAGGAATGATTTCTGGTCAAAGGTAGATGTCGGTGTTTGAACGTTTGCAGTTGCTGCTGCAGATGCAGAAGTCTGTTTTGTTTCAAGTTCCTCCACGCGCTGTTGCAGTGCGGCAATGATGCGTTGCTGCTGTGCCAATTGTGTTTTTAGCTGTTCTAGGTCGCTTTGTGCAAACAAAGTTGCAGAAGCAGCGAAAGACAACCCTATGATTTTTTTGATCATATGATAATTCTCCTAAAATAAATATAGTGGTTTTTTGGTTTCGAAATAGTTATTTAGAAGAAGCGGGGTGGGGCTCTTGAAAAGTAAAAACGGATGATTAGAGTAGGTATTGACTGTATTGAAAAATCGGGTATGAGCGGATAGACGGCATCTATTTGGGGAAGACTAAAAGTATCGGGTATATCGGCACTACCAAGGTTTGCCTGTAGTACACAAAGCTGGCATTCATGGTGTGGTTCATGGTCTTCATGGTGATGGAATGTCCCTAGGACAGACCCGACCAATAACCAAACAATGATAAGTTTTTTTACCCAGAACCGTTTCATGGGCATATTTTAGCCGAATTTTATAAATATCCCTGCAATTTGATGAGTATGCCGTACAACAGGCCTTCTCTTTGAGAAGAAGATGCCCTTTTCATTGCAATTTCGCTTTCTAAGAGATGTTCATATATCTTTAAAAGAGCAGCAGATTTAACACGCAAGGCCAGCTGAGCTTTTTGTTCTTCAACGGGTTTTGGCAGAGGATAGCCTAAGATAGCTTTTGAGTCGATCATTCCGTGCAGTTTGATGTAGGCGTGAAACAAAAAGATCTGGTTGATAAAATACTGAGTTGAGCGCAGGATGGAAAACTCATCTTCTCCTAATTCAAGCAATTTATTGATCGTAGTAGTGATCGGCTTTTTGTTAAAAAGATCAATCAGCAGCTGTTCGACTGCCAATGGCGCGGTAGAGTAGACCAGTCTGTCGATATCTTTGCTGGTTACTTTGGCGCCCAAAATAGCAAGTTTTTCCAGTTCATTTGCGCAGAGTGCAAGATTGTTGTGAAGCAGCGCTATAAGATGCTGCAGGGCATAGGCGTCGATATCCATATCAAGTTCGCGGGCTTTTTGCTGCAGCAGCGCCATGCTTTCACGCGGGTTTGGAGCGAAAAGACGCACCCATACGCCGCCTGTTTTGTCACTAAAAGAACTTTGCAGGATTTTACCGTCTTTATCAGAGCCGCTGAATGCGAAGAGGAAATAGTTGTCACTGTTTTTGTTTGCAAGCTCTACAAGGATATCCAGTTCTTTTTTCTGAATTTTTTTGTTATGCTTGATGACAACCAGATTGGTTCCGCCAAAAAGGGAGGTTTGTGAGAGAAATGCTTTTGTGCGTTCAAAATCCCATTCATCAAAATAAAGAGCGAGCAGGCTCTCCTTGGCATCAAGCTTTTGGATATAAAAGTCTAGATAATGGTCGATGGCATAGTCGTTTTCGCCGTAAAAAAGTACGGCTTTTGGCAATGAGGTTTTGAGTTTTTGATCAAATTCTTTTTGGTACATTAATCCAAATCCATTGTTTCTTTGGTGAGTTTTTCGATAAATTCCGCCATGATCACCGCTTGCGGGATGTTTGATTCATTGATGCGCACCCTGATACGGTCAAACAGTAACACATTGTCAGCTCTCAGATGGACTGTAACCCCCTGAACATCGGTTCTAAGCGTAGCCCTGGCATCGTTATTTTCCCCGATTTCTACAATTTCGGCATCAAATATTTCACCGATCTTTGTCGCTGCCCATCTGGCGAATTTTCGGTCTCTAAAGTCCCATTCGGCTTTAACTTCTTCACGCTCCAGTTCGCTGACTCTTGCGCAAAGAGGTTCGATATTGCGCAGAAGATATTGGGCCTCTTGTTCATCATTTTGAAGCTGGGTTTTGATAAGCCGGTGCAAGATCAAGTCGCTGTAGCGGCGTATCGGAGAGGTAAAGTGGCTGTAATGGCTAAATCCCAGGCCGAAATGGCCGACATTGTATGCCGCGTAGCTGGCCTGTTTCATTGATTTGATAATGAGCGCATCGACTTCAGCCGAAATTCCCATTTTCAGAGCCTCTTTTTGGACGGCACGGATGAGCGAAGGGCTGTCTTCATAGGAGTCTACATAGAGTCCGACCGTGGCAAGTTCAGACAAAAGAGTCTCCATTTTGGCCAGTTGGGGTGACTCATGGATTCTGAAGATGCCGTCGCCTTCGCCCACAAACCGTTTCGCTGCGGCCTGGTTGGCAAGAAGCATACACTCTTCGATAAGAGAATGGGAAGGAGTGCCTGTTTCGATTTGGGTGCTGATGAGAAGATGGTTCGCATCAATAGTCAGCTTGATCTCTTCGCTCCTGAAGTCAAACCCGGATTTAATCCTCTCTTGGTGCAATTTTTGTGTAATTTTTTGAAGTGGCAGAAGATAGGTCAGAAGTTTTGCTATGACACCGGTTGCACCTTCTCCGTTTGTGTTAATGATAGCATCGACTTCGTCATAATTGAATCGGTGTTTGGAATGGATGATCGCTTCGAAGAACTCCTCCTCAAGAGGCTTGAGGGTCTTTTTGTCCAAAGTGATTTTGGATACGAAAGCAAGGCGGTCTACCCTCGGTTTGAGGGAGCAGATGTTTTCGCTCAATTCGCGCGGCAGCATAGGAAAGGCTTTGTGAGGCAGATAGGTAGTAAAGCCTCGTTTTTTTGCCTCCTTGTCGATGGGTGTGAAATACTCTACATAGTGGCTGACATCGGCTATCGCAACATAGAGGATATAATTCTCAAGATCAAAATAGATCGCATCGTCAAAATCTTTCGCCGTAACCGGATCGATCGTGCAAAAGTCCAGATGGGTAAGATCCGCACGGTTTGGGTGCTCTGCTTTGGTTACTTTGGACTCTACCGCTGTCGCTTGAGTGATACATTCTGAAGGGAATTCATCAGGACGGTCGTACAGCGCAAGAGAGATCTTTTCGTCGACTTTCGCATCAGAGAGATTGCCCAATATTTCGATCACTTTGTCATTGTCAACATCCACTTTTAAAACCGTACCCGGATGAAACGCCTTGAGATCCATCCCTTCCATCACGGCATTGGTCGGTTCGCCTGTGCGAATATTGAGGATTTGAAAATTGCCCGTCGTATCTTTATGGGTATAGGCAATTGTAAAGAGGAAGGCTTTTTCTATGACCATGACGACTTTTCCCGTAGCCCGTCCGCGTTTGGCGATGATACGTTTTACAACGACCACATCGCCATGCTTGGCTTTGTTTAAATGATCAGGTTCGATCATCAGGTCGCGTTGTTCTTTGAGTTCGGCTTCGACATATCCTCTGCCGTCTTTTCCGATATAAAGACGTCCGGCGCGGTAAAGGCCATTAAGCCGCCATAACCCGTGTTTTTCTTCGATGGCTCCTGTCTTTTGCAGGGCTTCAAAGGCTTCTTTGTTGGTTTCTTCGATATCCGAGGGAAGACATCCGTTAGTAAGCTGAATAGAAAATGCGGACATTAGCCCTCCTTTAGAGATTAGAAAATGAGATCATCTATGCAAAGCAGTGCAAAAGATTTTATTCCTAGAAGGATTATAGCACATCTTTTTTGAACGATATGAATCTTTAAAAGTCCGCAGAGCAGGGCCGTACCCGCAGCCAGCTTCCGTATTATTTGAGAGCTTCGAGCTTTTGGATGCGCTGCTGTGTTGTGGGATGGGTGCTAAAAAGCTGTCTTAGGGAAAAATCCTGGCCGGTAAAGGGATTGATGATAAACATATGTGCTGTTTGCGGGTCGGCATCATGCATGATATTTCCTCGAGCGTAGCCATCAAGTTTTGTGAGTGCACTTTGTAGCCATTCAGGATGTCCCGTCATCCGGGCAGAACCTTCATCTGCCATATATTCTCTGTTGCGGCTCACGGTCATTTGAATGATGCTGGCTGCCAACGGCATGATGAGCATCAGAGCTATCGTTATGATAGGGTTTGGCCGCTCTTTATCCCCGCCTCCGAAAAACATTCCGAAATTTGCCAGCATCGCAATGGCCCCCGCAAGCGTAGCGGCGATCGTACCTATGAGCATATCGTAATGTTTGATATGGCTGAGTTCATGTGCGACAACCGCTTCTACCTCTTCTTCGCTTAGAAGATTAAGAAGCCCTTCTGTAACCGCTACGGCGGCATGGTCATAGTCTCTTCCCGTTGCAAAGGCATTGGGCACGTTATCCGGGATAATATAAAGCGCGGGCATAGGAAGCCCTGCACGTTGTGTGAGCCTTTTGACGATCGCATAGAGCCCCGAAGCCGAGTTGGCGTCTACGGGGATTGCGTGATAATGCTTAAGGACGTGTTTGTCGCTGTAGTAGTAGGCATAAAAATTCATCCCCGCTGCAGCGATAAAAGCGATAACCATCCCGGTCTTTCCTGCAATCATCCCGCCAAACCAGATAAAAAGAAGTGTTAATCCGACCATCAAAGCATAGGTTTTAAATTGTTCCATTTCTTTCCTTTTTATTGTCGATATTTTTTAAATTATTTTATCATAATATTGATTGAGGAACGTAAATCAAAGGTAAACCGCATTATGCTATACTGTAATAAAAAGGCGAATTGATGCAAAAAAGTATTGGAATGTTTTTATTGTTTTGTGCTGTGCTTTTTGCTCAATTTGATGCAAAAATATATCCGATCACGCCTCAGGTTCAAAAGCGCATGACCAAAGGAGGCTCATGGCACAAAGGATGCCCGATTGCCCTTAAAGACCTTCGCTATATACACTTAAAGTATTGGGATTTTGATGGTCAGCACCGCACCGGAGAGCTGATCGTGCATCAAGATGTTTCAAAAGAAGTTGTAAAAATATTTGAAGCGCTTTATCACATCAAGTATCCTATAAGACGGATGCGTTTGGTGAGTGATTATCATGCAAATGATTGGAGATCGATAGAGGCTGACAATACGTCTGCGTTTAATTGTCGCACTATCGGGGGAACAAAACGATGGTCCAAACACGCTTATGGCAGAGCCATCGATATCAACCCTTTGGAAAATCCGTATATTTCAGCCAAAGGGCATATTTCGCACAACGCTTCTTTAAAATACAAGAAAAGAATACATCAAAACAAGACACCCGAAGACAGGGCTTTGCTTCTTCCCTCCGATCCGGCAACAAAAATCTTTAAACGATACGGCTGGCAATGGGGAGGAGATTTTGTGGGGGAAAAAGATTATCAGCACTTTGCCAAATAATCACGCCTCCACGCTTCGTATCCGCGCTCATTCAAAGGCAAGGGTTTATTTCTTAAAGGTATTTCCGAGTATCCCTTTGACGGCACCTTGGAGATCGGCAGGGTAAATGACAAATTTAGAGTTTTGGCTTTTGCTGATCTGTTCAAGCGAGGCGATATATCTGTCTCCCAGCAAAAACATTGCAGGAAGTTCTTTGTCTTGGATATTTCGCGAAATGATATCGATCGCTTCTCCTGAGGCATTTGCAAGTGCGATTTGCGCCTGTGCTTCTCTTTTGGCTGCTTCGAGTTTGCCGTCTGCTTCCAAGATGGCCGCATTTTTGTTTCCTTCCGCCATCGTTTCTATCGCTCTTCTTTCTCTTTCTGCAGCAGCCTGCTGTTCCATGGCGTGCTGCATGGAGGCGCTGGGGGTAATGTCCTGTATTTCTACGGATTTCACCGTAACGCCCCAGTCGGCTACATCGTCAATAATCTGATCTTTCAGTTTTGTTTTGATTTGGTCGCGGTTGGAAAGCGCATCATCAAGCGCCATTTCTCCAAGAATGGAACGCAATGTTGTCATGACCAGCTGCTGAATAGCCAATCTGAAATCTTCGATACCGTAAATCGCATCTCTGGGATTGGTGACACGCACAAAGGTCACTGCATTGGTTGATATGACGGCATTGTCTTTGGTGATCACCTCTTGCTGCGGGATATCCAATATGATATCCCGGGTAGAAACCTTTTGGCGAATGGTTTCAATATAAGGGACAATGATATTTAAGCCCGGTGTCAGCGTGCGTGTAAATTTGCCCAGCCGCTCAACGACCCATTCTTCTCCTTGGGGAACAATGTTGATACCTTTGTAGAGCGTATAGATAACCGCAAAAGCCAGAACGATAAGAATGCTGAGTATTTCCATGGGTATTTTTCCTTATGAGAGATGATGGGGTGCCACTTCGATGAGCTGCCCGTTGATTTCAATAATTTTAACACGTGTTTCTTTGGCTATATCTGTTTTTGCCGTGGCATGCCAAACCGTATTTCCTAATACGGGAGCATCAAAAACGACCTTCCCCCTGCGGTGAGGCTTGATCTCTTCTGTGACGGTTCCAAGCGTATCGAGTCTGTAATTGGATTGGCCGCTTTGGGTGACAGGTTTATCTTTTATCCATTTAAGCCATACGGCAATACTGATAAGGCACAGCGTTATCCATATAAAGAGTTCAGCCGTAAACGAGGTGTCAAACAGCAAATCCGTGCATCCTGTCATGATGGCGGCAATTCCAAGCCCCAGCATGAAAAATGTGTTTGAATTGATTTCTGCAACGAGCAGAACTATCCCTAAGATAACCCAATGCCACCATAGCACCGCTTCATTTAGAAAGGTTATTGCCACTTCGTCCCCCTCTTTTTTAGCAGATAAAAAAATATTATAGCATAGATGTGTGATACTGTGTAAAAAAATTATTTAAATTGAGACCATAAGAAACATTTAGGTATAATCGCTAAAATTTTTAACTACATGTAAGGAAACAGAATGGAACATTTAAATGTATACTATGACAAAGATTGTGATTTGAGCATCATTCAATCAAAAACCGTAGCGATGATAGGGTTCGGCAGCCAAGGGCATGCGCATGCAGAAAACCTTAGAGACAGCGGTGTAAATGTGGTCATCGGTCTTAAAAAAGGCGGAAAATCTTGGGCAAAAGCCGAAGCAAAAGGTTTTGAAGTACTTACTGTAGAAGAAGCTTCGGCAAAAGGCGATGTAGTGATGATCCTTTTGCCGGATGAAAATCAAAAAGAGATCTATGAAGCACAAATTGAGCCAAACCTCAAACAGGGTGCAACGATCGCATTCGGGCATGGGTTTGCTATCCACTATGGCCGTATCCAGCCAAGAGCGGATATCAACGTGATGATGGTTGCGCCAAAAGCACCCGGCCATACCGTAAGAAGTGAGTTTGCAAGGGGGGGAGGAATCCCTGATCTTATCGCTGTTGGCCAAAATCCAAGCGGAAACACAAAAGAGGTCGCCCTTTCTTATGCTTCGGCTATCGGAGGAGGAAGAACGGGTATTATCGAAACAACGTTCAAAGATGAAACGGAAACGGATCTATTTGGCGAGCAGGCAGTACTTTGCGGCGGCGTATCTGCATTGATCCAGGCCGGTTTTGAAACGCTTGTAGAGGCGGGTTATCCTGCGGAGATGGCATATTTTGAATGCCTTCATGAAATGAAATTGATCGTTGATTTGATCTTTGAGGGCGGTATCGCGGATATGAGATACTCCATCTCCAATACAGCTGAATACGGGGATATGGTAAGCGGCCCGAGAGTCATCAACGAAGAGTCTAAAAAAGCGATGAAAGAGATCCTTAAAGAGATCCAAAACGGCAAATTTGCAAAAGACTTCGTACTTGAAGGCCAGGCAGGTTATCCGAGAATGAACGCGGAGAGAAATAACCTCAAAAATCATCCGATCGAAAAGACAGGCGAAAGATTACGCGAAATGATGCCTTGGATCAAAGCAAACAAAATCGTTAAACAAGAAGAAAATTAATTTTTTATCACGATCCTTTCCTTCGAAAGGGAGGGATCTGTTTATTTTTTCTTTTGTTTCTTGTCGGTGTCTATATTTCTGTATGGCATTTTGATTCAAAAAAAACCATAAGTAAAAATTTTGCCAGCCAGATGCAAGTAAAATTTATTTGCTAAATCGTTTCAAGCTTTTGATAGAGATTGTTTTCTTCAAAATCAATCCTTTCCCCCAAGATTCCCACCAAGCTGTTGAATTGATCGAAAAAACTTTCATCCAGCGGTGTTTCTCTTTTAGAATAATACGTCAAAAATTTCATTAAGTTTATTTTTGTTTCTGCAAAATTTTCTTTAAATTTTTTGATATCGTTTTCGATTTTATGATGCTGCTCATCGCGTTTTTTTAGCAGCTTGAAAAGTTCGATATCTTCGTTCATCAGATGATTAACCGCCACGTTGTTTAGCGATGCCAATTCTTTTTTTGCCAAAGCATGGTTATTGTTTGAATAGGCAGCTATGACTTTATGGGCTAAAGTAACGATTTCTTCATGCTCTTTTATCCAGCGCTTTACGATTTTTTTATTCTTTGTAGAAAAAATATCGAAGAACATATTTAGGGTTCCTTTCTTTGGCGGGCTATTTTACGTATTCATAAGCTAAATGTTTTAAAGTTTGGGATTATTAAAACATATTTTTATTTTTTTTCTGTTGATATAGATCAATAATTTTGTATGAAACATATTAAAACCGCATAGTGTTTTATATTTTGTCATAAAATGTTTATGTTGCGAAGTGATAATGTGCTAGAATGCATCAAAAATAAAAAACGGCAGGATCTATGGCGGTGCCCCCCAAAAAAATAAGCAGCAGTTCAACACAAAAAAATAAAAGGGTATTTGCTAAAAAAACAACCGACAGAAGATCTGCAAAAACTCAAAAAAACAGATGGAAAGTGCATTTGGGGGTAATTGGAGGGGTGGGAGTAATGATCTTAATGGTTGTATTTGGTTATTTTTTGGGGCAGAACGATGCAAATCAAAAACTCGGTACACCCAAGCCTTCCTCCATCGTAAAAGCCCAAGAGACTCAAACCGTACAAACAAAGAACAATGTGCCGGTGCATGATGAAGCAACGATTATCAAAGAGCACCGTATGATTATCAATAAAATGCAGCAAAAAAGCAAAACCTTGGGAGAGGACATTAAAACCCAAAAAAAAGAGAGCCCTGAGAGTTTAAGCGATAAACGTATTTGCGATTCCAATCTGACGCCATCTTCTGCCGTTAAAATGCTGCCGCGCTCAACAAAAGCAAAGCTTGCTATTATTATTGATGATGTGTCCAATTCGCAGCAGCTCAACAAAATCCGTTCGCTGCCCCTCAAGCTCACCCCTTCCATTTTTCCTCCTTCCGAATTTTCCCCTGCAAGCCATAGGCTGGCTGTCGGGCTTAAACACTATATGGTACATTTGCCTATGGAGTCTGCAAGCATACAAATGAATGCTATGTCCAAAACGCTCAAGGTGAATGATACGCCCCAAAAGGTTCGCAAAAGAGTAGAGGAGATCAGAAAAATTTTTCCAACGGCAAAATACCTTAACAATCACACAGGAAGCGTATACACCTCTAACGAGAAAGCCATGGCGACGCTGTATCCTATTTTAAGAGACAATGGATTTATCTTTGTGGATAGCCGCACAAGTCCCAACACAAAAGTTCGCAAAATCGTACATGCCTATAAAGATCTTTATATCTATAGGGATACGTTCCTTGACAATGTGCAAAATGTTAACGCGATACGAAAACAATTACGCGAGGCCGTTAAGACTGCAAAGAAAAACGGCCATGCCATTGCCATAGCCCATCCCCATGTTTTGACGTTTCAAGCGCTTGCAAGCGCTGAGGATATTTTAAAAGAAGTGGAAGTGGTCTATTTGGATGAGCTGTTTGGAGAATAAGGTGAAAAAATGAGAGGGATAATTGTCGCCATTACTATTGCAGTGATATGTTTTGCTGCCTCATTGGCACTATTTTCACTCCAGCATGCGATCATTTTTGGGGTAATTGCACTGCTGGTGGTTCTTTGGACCAATGAAGCATTGCCTTTGGGTGTGGTTTCTTTGCTGCCTATCATTCTTTTCCCTTTTTTTGGCATAATGGACAGCGGTATGGTGGCGAACAATTATGCCAATCCGATTATTTTTCTTTTTATCGGCGGATTTATGATGGCTATTGCCATAGAAAAAACACAACTGCATATTTACTTTTCATCCAGATTGCTGCGCATTTTTCCAAAAACCCCCCAAGGCATTCTCTATGCATTGAGTATAACATCGGCACTGTTAAGCTCTGTGCTTTCCAACACAACCGTTGCTTTAATGCTGATGCCTATAGCGCTTTTTTTAAGCGAAAATGTTCAATTAAAAATACGTTTTTTGCTTGCAACCGCTTATGGCGCAAGCATAGGAGGCGTTCTGACCCCCATAGGAACACCGCCAAATCTTATATTGATGGGGTTTTTGCAAGAACACAGTTTGCCTGCTTTGAGTTTCGGAAAATGGATGTTTCTTTTGTTCCCAGCAGTGAGTGTGATGCTGCTTTTGGTTCCATGGATACTTTCATGGGAGATAAAAAAAGAGTCGGTGGAGCATATCAAACATAGCGCTGATGCGCTGACGTTTGTGCAAAAGAGGTTATATAAGGTGATTGTGATGCTTGCATTGATTCTGGCCGGCAACACTTTTGCGAAGGAGTGGTGGGGAGCTGCACTGGATGAAACATTGATTTTGCTTGGATTTGGCCTTTTCATGTTTGTTCCCAAAATAGGTTTTTTAAAATGGGAAGATACCAAAAAAATTCCTTATGAAATTATTTTTCTTTTTGGTGCCGGATTTAGTATTGCTGCGGCATTTTCATTTACAGGATTGGCGGCAGATATAGCCCGCAAATTGGAATTTGTCTTGACGTTTCCTTTCTTTTGGATACTGGTGTTTGTGGCGCTCTTTATCACATTTGCTACCGAAGTAACCAGCAATACAGCACTGACTTCAATTTCTCTTCCTATTTTTTATGAATTTTCCAAACATATGCCTCAAGAAGATGCAATGGTTTTGTTGATGGTAGTTACGATCAAAGCGAGCTATGCTTTTATGCTTCCTATCGCTACACCGCCCAATGCCATTATTATGAGTTCGGGTATTGTTTCTGTCAAGCAGATGGCAAAGATGGGAATAAAGTTTAATGCTATAGGCATCGTTGTTATTTGTTTGTCTGCATATTTTATATGGAGAGGGATGATTTAATGACAAAATAACACATTTTAGAACACTGTAAAAATCCTATGTGAAGAAAAAAGGTTTTTTATGGTTTAGTTTAAATGATTTATGCTATATAATTCCGCATTTTATATGAGGGTGAAAATAAGTATGAAACATTTGTTGTTTTTGATTCCTTTTTTCTTTGCAGCGTCATTGCAGGCAAACATCCAGGATGACCGTGCCGAATTGATGAATGCAGAGCGGGAGCTGTTTATTGCAAAGAAACAGGTAGTGTTGCTCAAAGAACAATATGAAGCAGAGAAGCAGAAGCTTTTCAACTATAGCCGCATCAAGGCGTACGAAAAGATGATTGCAGAGTATCAGGAAAAAGCAAAAAGGGCGCAAGCCCACAAAGACAAGATTGTTGCGAAACACACGGAGCGTGACCGCCGCATGGCAGAACTTGAGCACCGGATACCGATGATTGATGGGGATATCCATGTGGAGATTGATATCTCAGATCAGATCATGAACATCTATAAAGGCAATACGATGGTCTATTCATGGTTTGTCTCTACGGCAGCTGACGGGTATTATACGCCGACAGGAAGGTTCAAGCCCTACCATACGGCAAAGATGCATTACTCCAAGCAGTTTTATAACTCGCCGATGCCTTACTCGGTCTTTTTCAAAGACGGTTTTGCGATCCATGGCACGGAGTGGGTCAGAAGCCTGGGCTACAAAGCGTCCCACGGCTGCGTGAGGCTGCATCCCAACAACGCTTCCAAGCTTTACAGCCTTGTACGCACATACGGCTATGAGCGCGTTTCTATCTCGATATCCTCCTAATACTTCGTTTTTTGTTTGCACATTGTTTGTGTGTAGGTCATTCTGAATGTGTTCAGGATGATTGACTGTTTGGTTTGTTAAGTGGTAGGGCGAATGCAATGCATCTTATTTTGATGAGGGTTTGTTGTCATTTCCTGTCCGCATGTTTTAGATGCAGATGGATGATTTAATGGCAAATTGACATATTTTGATGTTTATCAAAAACCTTGCGATATGATAGCAAAAAAGGTTTTTTAGAATGGGTCAGTTGTTTTCAAATTCTATTGCTGCGCTGGATGCGATAAAAACATCTCCTTTTTTGCTTTACTATCAAGGCAATCTTGATTTGCTTGAGCGTCCCAAGGTTTCTATCGTAGGAAGCAGAAGGCCGTCAAATTATACCAAGCAGTTTACTTATGATATCGCAAAAGCTTTGGCAAAACGAGGCGTATGTATCGTAAGCGGAGCGGCAATGGGTGTTGATGCCATTGCCCATACCGGAGCGGGAGAAGAGAATACGATAGCAGTAGCCGCAAACGGGCTGGATATCCGCTACCCCTCGGTCAATAAGACATTGATAGAAAAGATAGAACAAAAAGGGCTTGTGCTTAGCCGGTTTGATAACGGATTTAAGGCGACAAATTGGAGTTTTGTAGTGCGCAATGAATTGGTGGTGGCACTGGGGGATGTATTGGTGGTGACCCAAGCGGATCTTGAAAGCGGATCTATGCGGTCGGTTCAGTATGCACAAAAAATGGGTAAAAAAATTTTTGTACTTCCCCACCGGCTGGATGAAAGCAAGGGTACCAATTTTTTGCTTTCTCAAGAAAAAGCAGTCCCGATTTATGACATAGAAAAGTTTGCATCATTGTTTGGGGGAGCTCCCAGCAATTCCTGTGTGCAAAAAGATGAATTCTTTTATTTTTGCCAAACTTCGCCTACCTTAGATGAGGCATTGGTTCGATTCAGAGAGAAGGTTTACGAAGCAGAACTGGAAGGAATAATCACGATACGCAACGGTATCGTGAAATTAAAATAAATTATTTGGTTTGATTGGTTTCGGAAGTTTGATTGCTTTCGGAAGTTTGATTATTTTCAGTCGTTGTAGCAGGGGTAAGTTGCTTGATAAGCTCTTCTAGATAGACTTCAGGAAGCATGCCTGCTTGTATGAATTGAACATCTCCGGTTGCATCTAGAGCGACTAAAAAAGGAATGTTTCCGTTCCATTCTGCTCTTTGGCTGATATAATTGACAAAATTTCCACTTGTCTCTTCGGATACTGCAATATAATTGATGCCCTTTTCTTTGGCAAATGCAGAAAGTTGTTCATTGTTATACCCTTGTACTTCAAGGGCAATGATTGCCAATTTATCTTTATGCTTTTCTTGAAGGCTGATAAGGTGGGGAATGCTTTTTAGACAAGGAGGACATTTATGTCCAAAAAATTCCAAAAAGATGATTTTCCCTTCAAGCCCTTTGATATCCAACCCTTCTTCTTTACCTGTAATTTCATAGGTAACCCCTTTAATATCGGTGATTGTAAAGGTATGATCTTTGTTTGGTATTTCTTGTGCCTGCACAGTAGAAAAAAGAGAAACTATCAAAAACGCCAATACTGCAATTTTTTTCATATCTAAGCCTTTAAGTGGAATTTTTAAATATTATACACTATAGAAGATGTAAAAATCATACAACCGGGCATATTTATTTAAAATAATTTACAAAAAGCATCCAGAGGCGAAAGAGACGGAAATATTTTATAAAGGAGGAGGTAATGTATATTCCAGTGCAAGGTGGGATATGCCCGGATGCTTTTGTAATGGCATGATACTTTTTAAAGGTTAACCGACTACTAATGGTAAAAAAAAAAGGGGGGGGAGGATTTAATATGTGTATTGATTACAAAGAGCATTTAGGCAAAAAGGAGGAAGGGAAATATTTTTTATAAGGAGGAGTAAAATATTATATTTCAATTATATAGGATTGGTACTATCCTAAATGCTCTTGTAGTGACATGTTACACTCCAAAGGTTAACCGACTACTAATAATCAAAATATTGCTATACTCTATTTTTAAAAAAAAGAAGGAGCAAGCGGTGCTGCAAAAAATATTTTTAGGATTGGGAGTGTTGGGTATTGCTGCCTGTTTTGCTAAAACAGATGGCCTGATTCTTGAAAAGCGCATAGGCCAGATGCTTATGATAGGGTTTTATGGCGTTTCGGCAAAGCCGAATACGCAGATATGCGAAGACATTAGGCGCTATAACATAGGCGGCGTTGTTTTATTTGATTATAATCCTACAGATAAAAATAAGCCTAAAAATATTGCTTCAAAAGATCAGCTTCGCAGGTTGACAAAAGAATTGCAGGCATGCAGTCAAGACGGAAAATTGCTTATTGCGGTCGATCAGGAAGGAGGAAGGGTGCAAAGGCTCAAAAATGCGTATGGTTTTTACGGTAAATTTCCTTCAGCCGAACAAGTCACCAAAATGCATCCATCCCAAATAAAAACGATGTATCAAAAAATGGGCCGGGAGCTGCAAAGTGTCGGGATCAATTATAATTTATCCCCTGTAGTCGATCTTGCACTCAACCCAAAAAATCAGGTTATTTACGGACTTGGGCGTTCATACGGGAAAGATCCGAAAAATGTTGCCGCTTTTGCTTCCGTGTTTATCGATGCAATGCATCAGCATGGTGTGCTTACTTCTCTCAAACATTTTCCGGGGCATGGTTCTTCGTTAGGAGATACGCATAAAGGCTTTGTAGATGTTACGCATCTTTGGAAAGAGGCGGAACTTGAGCCTTACCGCCTTCTTAAATCCAAAACCGATTCTGTGATGGTGGCTCATGTCTATAATCAAAAGCTTGATCCAAATTATCCGGCGAGTCTTTCATTTAAAACGATTGCCGAAAAATTACGTAGAGATTTGGGGTATCGGGGTGTAGTGATTACCGATGATTTGCAAATGGGGGCCATATCGCAAAAATACGGTTTAAAAAATACACTCAAATTGGCGATCAATGCAAGAAATGATATACTGCTTTTTGGAAATCAGCTTGATCCTAAAAAGACCGTAAGCACCAAAACATTGATTGAGGTGATCGCAGGGCTGGTTAAAAGCGGCGAGGTTCACAAAGAGACGATAGACGGCGCTTACGTTCGCATACGGAAACTGAAAGAAAAACTATAACACTTTTTTGGCAGTTTTGTTGATCCGGCTTTTTTAATGGGGTATCCGTAAAAGAGAACAATGATTTACTTTTGTTTGCGAAAAGCGCAAGCAATCAGAATGCATGATATATAATAAGGAAGAAAAAGAATGAAAATTGTTTGGTTGATGATTTTTCCTCTTTGGGTTTTTTCTCAAAGCTACGGCTTAAAAGAGTTGATAGTCTCTGCGCATACGTCCAATCCGATGAGTGAAGCGAGCATCTTGAAAACCAAAGCCAAATCCAAACAGATAGAAGCAGCCCAAAGCGCTTTTTGGCCGACACTCGATATCGGTGCGAGTTACAGCAGGGTCAATCCCAATGCCTTGATCAGCCCGGGAGAAGTGGCCAGGGGATACGCTGCTTTTAAAATGGAATTATATGACGGCGGAAGAAAAAATGCTCTCAAGAGATCAAAAATATTTGAATATGAAGCTTCTTTGTTTGAGCAAAAGGCTTTTTTCAAAAGCCTGACGCTGGATATCATCAGCCGCTACTACACGATACAAAAACTCAAAGCCATGCTTTATGCACTGAACGGACAATCCCAAGAGCTTCAAGCCCAGTTGGAGCGGATCAAAAAATTTACGGCCGCAGGACTGTCCACCCAAGAAGAGATAGACAAGCTTCAGGCGGTATATGAAGAGAATCGCTATAGGGTAGAAAGTACAAAACTGATGCTGGAAACTCAGGAGGAAAATCTCGGATTGATAAGCGGCTTGCCGATCAAAAATTTAAAGACAAGTTTTTTAAACGAACCAAAAAGGATAACGTTCGAAGTGTTCGAAAACAGCAAAATATTGCAAGCCGGCGCCGATGTGCTTGAGGAAAACGCCAAAGCGATAGATGCGGGATACAAACCTCAATTGGCACTTCAGGATACGTATAGCAGATCGCATTATGATGATTTAAAAAATGCAGGATTTAACGCGGAAGATTTGCTGCTTGAGGGCCAAAATGAAGTGATGCTTACCGTGAATATGCGTCTTTTTGATCGCGGAAAGATGAAAAAAGAGCGCGAAGCGCTGCTCTATCAAAAAATGGCGCTGGAGGAAGAACGTTCCCATAGGATTCGCGAGCAAGAAATGAATTTTAAACTCTCAGGAAGCAATCTCGAAACGATACGCGTCAAATTGGAAAGTGCGCTCAGTGCGCTCAAAGCAGCCAAAAGTACGTACAAAAGTGTGGTTAAAAAATATGAAGTCGGGCTGGTGGACAATATCGCCTATCTTGACGCGCTCAACGAGCAAACGCTGGCGCAGGCACGCTATAAAGAAACGCAGTATGACTATGAGATAGCCAAGTCGGTCTATTATTATTATGCAGGAAAAGACCCCAAGGAGTTTGTGCAATGAAAAAAATTGTATGGAGTATGTTTTTTTGCATGATGGCATTGCTGCCCGCCCAAGAGATTTATGCAACTTTTCACGTGGAAGCGCAAAAAAGCGCCAATCTTGCTTTTAGCAGCAGCGGGATCGTTGAATCAGTCGCCGTGGAAACGGGAAGCGCAGTAAAGCAAGGGGATATTTTGTCCGTATTGCAAAACGATGACCTTAAAGCCATGGCGGAGGGAGCCAAAGTAGCGCTCCGCTATGCGCAATTGGACTACGAAAGACAGTTGAAAGTCAAAAAGATCATTGACCAATCCCAGTTTGATCAGTACGCTTTTAAATACGAAAATGCCAAAGTTCAATTAGAATACCAAAAATCACTGCTGGACAAAACGATTTTAAGAGCGCCTTTTGACGGGGTTATTTTTGAAAAAAGCCTGGAAAAGGGGGATGTGGTAAGCGGTGCAATGATTCGGACGGTTTTGAAGATACAAAGCGCGCATGAAAGGAAATTGATCGTAGAGTTTGATCAAAAGTATCATGCTGTGGTTAAAGCGGGAGATGTGTTTCGATATAAGCTTGACGGAGATGAAAACGCATATGAAGGAAAAATTTCCAAAATTTATCCGACGGCCAATGCACAAAACCGGAAAGTAACCGCAGAAGTCGAGGCGAAAGATTTTATGGTTGGTCTTTTTGGCGAGGGAACCATAGTGGCACAAGATCGGTAAGGCAGAAATTGTATGTATAAGTTTGCCATAAATCGTCCGATTGCCACACTGATGTATGCATTGACCTTGATGATCTTCGGATGGATGGGGTTTAGGTCCATGCCCGCAGCGCTTTTTCCTAATGTCGACTTTCCTCTGGTGAGCATCAAAACTATCTATCCCGGCGCAGAACCTACAACTGTCGAATCGGAAGTAACCGAAAAAATAGAAGAGGCCATTTCTAGAATAGGCGGCGTGGATTCCATCATCTCTACAAGCAGCGACGGAGTGAGCATCGTCACGGTCAAATTCTTTTTGGAGCGCAATATCGATGAAGCGGCCAATGATGTGAGAGACAAAGTTTCTGCGGTTTCACTGCCAAAAGATGCTCAAATGCCCTTGGTAAGCAAACTTGATATCGGTGGCGCATCGGTAATCAATATTTTTGTAACGGCAAAAAAGGATACGGTGCAAAACCTGATGGTTTTTGTTGATGAGAAAGTAAAACCTTTGCTTCAAAAGATCAATGGCGTAGGGGCAATCAACATTGTCGGCTACAAAGACAGGGAAATCAGAATTTTTCCGGACATTGCAAAGCTCAATCAATACGGCATAAGCATCAGTGAACTGAACGCAATCGTTTCTTGGGAAAATGTCAAGATAGGAGGAGGCAAACTAATTGACAGCGAAAAAGAATTTATCCTCAAAACCAAAGCCGATGCCTTAACCCTGAAAGAACTTGAAAATATCAATATCAAAAAAGGCATCAAACTCAAAGATGTCGCCGAAATCGAAGACGGTTTGAGCGATGCAAAAAGCTATGCTTCCTATAACGGAACAGAGGGGGTTATGCTTGAAGTGCAGAAAATTTCCGGGACCAACACGCTGGACATTGTCTCCAAAGTGAAGGCGGAAATGCCTTTGTTGGAACAGCTTGCAGATAGCAAGTTTGAGATCAATGTGCTGAACGATACGTCGCCGTTTATTTTAAACTCTCTCAAAGATGTGGAGTTTGACCTTATTTACGGTGCGGTATTGGCAATCGTAATCATTTTTGTCTTTTTGCGCAATATGACCATCACGTTCGTATCGGCTTTGTCCATTCCCGCGTCCATATTCGGTACGATCGCATTGATGTATTTTATGGGATATGATCTAAATAAAATGACCCTGATCGGGCTTACGCTTGCTATCGGGATCATCATCGATGATGCGGTAGTGGTCATAGAAAATATCTACAAAAAACTTGAAGCAGGCAAAGGAAAGCTTGAGGCCGCCTATGAAGGGGTGAGAGAGATCTCTTTTGCCATCTTGGCTATCTCGGCAATGCTTTTGGCAGTTTTTCTTCCGGTAGCCAATATGAGCGGCATTGTCGGGAAATTTTTTGAATCTTTTGCGATGACCGTCGGTTTTGCGGTGATTATCTCCTATACGATAGCCTTAAGTTTTATCCCCAGTTTGAGCGCAAGAACGCTTCACAAAAAAGAGAGCCGACTATACACTTTAAGCGAGCCTGTTTTTAAGGGTATGGAATCTTTCTATGCAGGTTTGCTGCGTTTTGTTTTGAAATTTAAAATTGTAACGATTATGATTGTATTGGCTGCTTTTGCAGGCAGTTTAGGCCTTTTCCCTAAAATTGGTATGGATTTTATCCCTAAAGAAGACAATGCGGAATTTGAAGTGCAAATTAGGGCAAATGCCGGGATTGCGCTAAAAGAGATGATCAAACAATCCAAACAGATCGAGGCATTGGTAAAAGAAGACGAGGATGTGCTTTATACGACAATGAGCGTAGGATATAACAGTGCCCAGGAGATACACAAATCGGTTATCTATGTTAAACTGACACCCAAAAAAGAAAGGACGCTTCATCAAGAAGAGATCGTCCAAAAAATGCGCCGAAAATTTAAACCCTATCAAAAAAACCTTTATATTACGGCTGCAGCCATTCCGAATATCAAAGGGGCAGGGGTGAGTGTGCCTTATCAGATTGTTTTAAAATCCGATTCATTTGAATCGCTGAAAACGGCAACCCATAATTTGACGGAATATCTTGCCAAAAAGAAAGGTTTTGTCGATATTGATACCAATTTGGACGAGGGAAAACCTCAAATAGATATTCAGATATTGCGTGACAATGCCAGTAGGCTTGGGATCACGGCTACACAAATAGCCGAAGCGGTTTCTATCTCCTTTTCAAGCGATTTGGAAATTTCTCATTTTGAAGAAAACGGAAAACAGTACAATATTACGCTAAGGCTTGATGATGCACACCGCACAACAATAGAGGAGCTTAAAAAAATTCAGCTTCGCGCACAAAACGGCGAACTTGTTTATCTAGACGGCTTGGTCAAGTTTATCCCGAGTACTTCATTGGCAAGTATTTATCATTTTGACAGACAAAGACAAGTGAGTATCTATGCTGATTTGTTCGGGCTTGATCTTGGGGGAGCGGTAAAATATACGGAAGCAAAAATCAACGAGCTGCTGCCTGAAGGAGTCATTTATAAATTTACCGGATTTGCCGAAGAGATGGTGAAGACAGGAGAAGCCTTTGGGGCTGCGTTGGGGTTGTCGATCATCCTGATGTTTATTATCTTGGCTGTTTTGTACGAATCTTTGATTCAGCCTGTGATCATTATGGTTTCGTTGCCGCTTAGCATTGTCGGCGTGATGATCGCGCTATATCTGAGCGGGTTGCAATTTAGTCTTTTTGTGATGATCGGTTTTATGCTGTTGATGGGAATGGTAGGCAAAAACGCCGTTTTATTGGTGGACTTTGCCAATGCGGCGATGCAAAAAGGAAAAAATACGGATGAGGCACTTATAGAGGCCGGAGAAAAAAGGCTTAGGCCTATTTTGATGACAACTTTTGCGATGGTGTTTGCAATGCTGCCGTTGGCTATGGCCACAGGGCTTGGAAGCGAAACCAAAGCGCCGATGGCTATTGCCGTGATAGGAGGGCTGTTGAGCTCTATGGCGTTGACATTGCTTGTCGTGCCGGTTATTTATAAGCTTATTGCCCCATTTGATAGATGGCTGCGAAATTGGTATGAAGTGGGAAAGGTATAGATAGAATGATGGCTGGGAAAAAAGTTTCTCTGGTTTTAGGAGGAGGCGGAGCCAGAGGATATGCACATATAGGAGTAATAGAAGAGCTAGAAAAGAGAGGATTTGAAATTATTTCGATTAGCGGCTCATCCATGGGTGCGCTCATCGGAGGGCTTTTTGCCTGCGGAAAGCTTGACGAATATAAAAAATGGGTGCAGGAGCTTGACGCAATGGATGTTTTTTCTTTGGTTGATTTTACATTGCAATCGGGCGGTCTTATTGCAGGCGATAAAGTGTTTGAAAAAATAGCTAAAATGATAGGCGACCATACATTCGAATCACTTCCCATTAAATTGACGGCAGTAGCGACAGATATTGTGAGAGAAAGAGAAGTTTGGTTTCAATCGGGCGATTTGCTGCAAGCCCTCCGTGCTTCGATTGCAATTCCTTTTGTTTTTACGCCGGTGAAAATAGAAGACATGATACTTGCTGATGGAGGCATTCTCAATCCGCTTCCTGTTGCCCCTACCATGTCCGATATAAGCGATCTGACTATCGCTGTCAATCTTTATGCTGATATCCCTAAACCTAAAATTGTCATTAGCAAAAAAGAAGAAGAGCAACGAAATGCATTTAGCCAAGCATTTGAAGAGATGGCAAATTTTTTTTATAAAAAAGAAAATAATTTGACGATGTTTGACATCTTGGATAAAACATTTGATACGATGCAGGATGGATTGACACGGTATCGGCTTGGCGGCTATCCTCCGGATTTGTTGATTGAGATTTCAAAAGATGTTTGCAGCACGTATGATTTTCATAAAGCACAGGAGGTCATTGAGGTGGGAAAATTGACGGCCCGGCAGCAATTGGATGCCAAAGGATTTTAGCATGAAACAACTTGACAAAAATATTAGAAGATCGGAATAGATAAGATATTTTACCAAGATGATTACAATTGATGCATGATTGTTCTTCAAGAGATAGCCTATAAGAAATCGATAGATGGTTTCATGACAGAT
>DHHF01000013.1 GCA_002403155.1 Sulfurovum sp. UBA4779 | reverse complement strand
CCCGAAGGTCGTTGGTTCAAATCCGGCTCCCGCAACCAATCACACATTTCTTAAAACCTACTTTTTATAAGATTTCATCCGCCAATTCTAATCGTTAATGCAATTCCACCTCAATCAAGCAGCTAAAACTTTAGCAAATTCCGTAAAAAATACTTCATACGGTGTTCTGTAGCCGAGTACTTTTCTAGGTTATAAAAGCGGAGAGGTTTATGATCAGGAAAAATATCAAAAAGCCACAGGAATTTCTCAAGAATAACCTCTCTGATTTTTTATAAAAACTGGTAGGATTGTTAAGTTTTTAATAGGTTTTTAAGGTGGCGACTGACCCCTATTTTATGATAAAATTTAAATATGAAAAAGAAACATATTGGTCGTACTGAAAATATGCGCCGTATCAAATCAAAAGATACCTCTATAGAAATAAAACTCAGAAAAGAGCTTTGGGCAAAAGGGTATCGCTACAGAAAAAACTGTAAAGATATTACCGGGAAACCCGATATCTGTTTTAAAGGGAAGCGTTTGGTAATCTTTTGCGATAGTGAATTTTGGCACGGGAAATATCTGCAGGAAAAAAAATATATTCCAAAAACAAATAAAGAATATTGGCTACCTAAAATTGAGCGTAATATTAAACGGGACAAAGAAGTAAATATGAAGCTAAAAAATGAAGGATGGAAAGTACTGCGTTTTTGGCAAAAAGATATAGAAAAAAATATTAATTTCTGTATTGAAGAGATAAAAAAAGTTTTAGATTAAGCTGCGTTGCAGCGGGATAATTGTAAAATTTTGGTAAGATAAAATGAGGGGATTATGGCAAAAAATTTTACAGCAGTAGATATCTTCAGTGGAGCTGGAGGCCTTAGTATTGGTGCTAAGATGGCAGGAATTTCACCTGTTATGGCTGTAGAATTTGATCAGTATGCTGCCGAAACCTATAAAGAAAACCACAAAGAAATTTCACATAATGTACTACAAAAAGACATTAGAGAAGTAAACCCATTAGAATATACCAAGAAAAATCCTTTTATCCTCTTTGGCGGGCCGCCATGCCAAGGCTTTTCTATTGCTAATACAAAAACCAGAAATCTAGACAACCCAAATAACTGGATGTTTAAAGAATATGTGAGATTTATACAGGATCTTGAACCAGAATGGTTTTTATTTGAAAATGTCGCCGGCTTCAAATCATTTGGAGACGGATCATTTGCAAAAGAAGTAGAAGAAGCATTATCAAATCCTCTTAATGATCCAGATACTCTTTCCTATGAAACAAGTTCTGCACTTTTAGATGCCTCTGACTTCGGTGTACCGCAAAAAAGAAAACGTTTCTTTATTGTAGGACATAAAAAACAAAGCGGCGGCATTAAATTTGATTTTGACAAACTGCAAAGAAAAGTGATTGTAAGTGTTGGCGAAGCGCTTGCTGATCTTCCTAAACTCTCCAATGGACAAATGCTTGAAGAAAGCTCTTATAGAGCAAACGCCTCAAGCGAATATGCCAAACTTATGAGAAAGGGTCAACACAAAGCACGTCAAAACTATGTAACAGCAAGCAAACCGCATATAATAGAACGGTATAAAGCAATAGGACAAGGAGAGAACTGGAAAGCAGCACTTGAAAAAGGACTTCTATGCTCATACAGTTCTACAAAACATACCCACAGTGGTATCTATAAACGGCTTTGCGAAAATGAACCGTCTGTAACCATCGCAAATTATAGAAAAAGTATGCTAATTCACCCTTGGGAGCATAGAGGTCTTTCTTTACGAGAAGCAGCGAGACTTCAAAGCTTTCCAGATGATTTTATATTCAAAGGACCTCATAGCTATCAACAACAACAGGTTGGAAATGCAGTACCACCTCTTTTGGCAAAAGCAATATTTGAGCAAATAATTGCTTTAACTTAACAAAGGTTGATTGTAATTAGCATATATTGCCATTCTATCTCTATTTTCAGCGAGTACGGCCCGAGGCAGCAGATTCAATTCTGAATTATTAATATGAAAGTCTTGTCTCTCTTTTGCATAATTTTTAGCCTTATCAAGAGTTGCACCATTTAATAATTTGCCAGTGTCATATTTTCCTCCACTATAATAGTAAACCAATGTTCTCTAGCTTGAATACAGCTTCCATAATAGCAATTGACTGTCTTTCTGTAGGAATTTTTTGGGGGATTGCAATAGCAATATCTAATAATGAAATATCCTTGGCAGTTAATTCATTATTCTTGATTCCAAAATTTTTAATATATTCCCATTTGTTTATTTTCGCAATCTCAAAAACTCTTTTTTGTGCTTCTATACCATTGTCAATACGCTGTATTTTCTTTGCATTTTTTTTCTCTTCCTTTAGATTATCTTCCCCGATCAGTTCTTCCAAAAACAAATCCGGTACTTCAATAGACAAATTGCTTTGAATGCTTTGCCAACACCCTTCTTTTTTTGCCCATTGCGAAATATTTGCTATTCCTGACGGAGGATTGGTCATTTCGTCATATACGGCTTTGCTTACGAGCTTTAGCAGTGCTTCTGTTGCATCAGAAACTGCCTGCTTATTCCAAACTGCCATGAAATCAAAATATTTATTTTCTTTTTTGACAATATAGTCTATATATGCAACTGTATATGCAACCGTTTGAGCACGATAACCTCCGTCATACCAATATGAATTCGAAATAATTTTCTCGACAGTTTTAAAAATGATTGCTTTTGCGACAGCAGTTTTAAAATAAAGCTCATTAAAGTTTGTATCGCTTTTTTCCCAGCGTTTTCCAATATCTCTAGCATATTCCACAAAGCTGTATTGGGCACCTCTTGCAACAATATGAGGAATCTCTTCCCAGACATTCTCATATTTTGAAAGATCAGTCTTTGTAATAACTTGAGTTTTGGGATATTCAAGCTGAAATCGATTTCGTTCAGCCTTTGTTTTATGAGCTTGCGCATCCTGGTATTGCCCTCTTGCTCTCTCATAGAACCATTTCATCTGCCGGTGTTCACCATCAAAAGCAGGCGCAAAAATCCGTCTTGAGAAATCTTCCATACGTATATGGAAAGGATGGGTAGAAAAAAAGTCTGCGGCATTGACTTTATTTTGTGTATTTGCATATTCAGAAATCTTAGGCACTAAATCCTGAGCTTCTTGAGGATCTACAATAGTCAGCTTCATCTGAACAAATATATTATCCAGATTAGCTCTATCTTTTCGCAATGCACTGTAAATTGATGCTGTAGTTTGGCCGCCATTTACGATTTGCATATTTTTGAGACTTTTGAGTCTGAGTCCTTTTTCCGTTTGCTCAGTTTCGATTGCTTCCGCAGTCGTTGTCAGGCCATTGTTATATGCAAAGAATTTCTCCGGCTGATTAATAATGGTATATCGAAGCCCTTTGTTGACTTTGCCTCTTGCCTGAAGAAAAGTTCTGACATTCTGTTCAAGCAGTCTTGCCTCATAGCGTCCATACAGAGAAGCAAGAATTGCACCTGGCATAACCAGCAAATAAGACTGGTATTCGTCAGTATTGAGATGAGCAGGAAGACAATAGAGTGGTTCTGGAGAAATCTCGTCAAAAACTATTTGAATATCTTCTTTTTTCTGGTTGGAAATATCCATTCTAAACAATCTTGAAATATCCCAAATATGGAACGAAAAAACAATTTGATCATTTTCATAGGCTTTGATTGCTTCTACTCTGTCACTGAGAATTTTGTTGCTCAGAAGATAGTATTTTACTTTGCTTATATTATTTTTGTTCTGTCGGATAGAATATGCCAGATCATAGACTGATGTTGCCTCTTCAAGTTCTGCATAATAGTTTTTTTCAAATGCTTGGACAAAAAAGTTTTTTACTCGATTAAACGCTTGATTGACCTCAGTCTGAGTCAGACTTTTTTCATCAAAATTTTCTGAAAATACTGAAATGAAAAGGTTGAGAATGCCATCATCTTCATTGTAGGAATATCCATCGACCTTAATTCCTCTTTGGCTCCAATGCGAAAGCTGGACTTCATCATCAATCTCCCCGGATTCTTCAAGCTCTTTGGCAAAGTATTCGACAAATACTGACTCGAAAAAGTTTTCGTTTGCCTCTGCTTCTGCAAAAATATTTTGAAGAAAATCTTCCCTAAACTGTTCAATTTTATTTTTCATTCTGTACCCTTGAATTAAACTCATCCAAAACAATGACATAAGGTTTACATGCCTGTAACTCTATTTTATACTGTACCGAATGTATACCCTGTTTGATATCTCCGGGGATCAGCCTTGGAAATGAATCTTTGATTTCGAATATTTCAGTCCGGGAAACCAAATAAGATGTTTCTGAATATTCGGGAATTTCGATATAGTCTGCTTCGGCAAGCATGCTTTCGAAGTATTCTATAGAATCAATGTTTTCGAGGCTCTTTTTTATTTCCAAAACAATATCATTGAGCGTTTTTGCCTCAGCAACAGCCGCAGGAGATGCATTGAGTGTCACCACATACAGGTAACAGTATCCGCTTTTACAGTCAAGCTGCTCGAGAGAGCTTATCTGCACATAAGGCACAGCTGTTCCGCGTTTGGTCTTGACTTCTACAGTTATATTGCCAATGCCGAAATCCTGCTGTTCGCCGAGCGGTCCACGCCAGAATGAAAAAACTTCGGATTCATGGTAACTGCCGAGCAGATGCTGTTTTATAAAATAGAGTTCTCCAAAAAGACCTTGTTGCTCTTCGGAAGTTAAAAGTTTTTTCCCGGATTTTCTGAAAAGTTTCTGCCATCTTTGAAGGCGATTGCTGACTATTGCCAGCATTTCTTGTTCCGTTTTGAAAAACTCTGTTGCATTCAAAAGATCAGAACAAAGATTGAAGAACAAATCCCAGTCACTATTGTCATGAAGCTTGAGAACAAGTCTGTAGCCATGTTCGATCTGATACTGTTCTATTTCTATTCCTGAAAGCTTGAGTTTATCCCCATTCCAATCATCCAAATCGGTGTGATGTATTGCAAGCAGATATTCTCCTGATTTTCCGATAGCCCAAAAAAAACCAAATGGATGTTTTGCATTGCATCTTTTAGAATTTATTGTATTATTCAATAGCATCCACGGATTATTCTTCGTCATCTTCATTGTCCTCATAGTGATTCTTGACATATACCGTATTAACAGCAAATTCTACAGGCTCAATATCTGCATTTGACTTGGGGAAGCTTATACCGTAGGCAATCAGTTCTTTTTCCATAAGTGTGGAGTCATCCCGTATATTTGCATAAGCATCCACAACATGCAGCATCAGCAGCGGCTTCGTTCTTTTTTGGCGCAAAAACCTGCCCGGTATTTCTTTTTTGCCTCCAGGGAATTCTTTTCTGCATTCTGCATCAGCCGCAAGAAGTTCTTCATCCGACATCCCTGCTCTCTCGACAAGGTTGTTTCCGACTCTTCTTCTGCTGCTGATTTCTATATATTCGCCGTTATGCTTAAGTTCGCTGGCGCGTCTTTGAATTCCAATATCCAAACCGGCAATATTTGTTTTGTTTTTTGCATTTTTTACATTCACTAAAACAACATCCCAAATCGGAAAATATTTTTTGGACTGTTTCAAATAACTGACAACCGGTCTGGTTGATGTCATATGAGATGCAGGATGGTTTTTATAGCTCTCTACAAATTCGATAATTTGCGATGCATCAATATTTGCCCAAAAGCAATTGTCTTCATTGTTTATTTCAGTATTTGTCATCGACTGCATTCTTTGGACAAAACTGACTGCCAGCTGATGATTGGCTTGCCGGTTTGACGGTTCCAAATCTAAAGCATATGATTCTATAAGTCGCCCATTCAGATCGGTCCGCTGTATAACAGTCTGTGCTCTTCTCATTTTGTTTTTTGCAGTGATCAGCAATGTGCCGGGATGGCGCCTGACACGCAAACCGAAATCTTTAGGTGACAGGTTTGCTGCAAACATATCTTTAATCTCCAAACGCAGCTCTTCTGCAGCATTTGAAATATGCGTAAAATAATGTTCGGTCATCGGAGTCAAATAGATCCGGCAGATATCCGCAAATCCGTCACGATAGCCAAACCATCGTCCCATTTGCATCAGAGTATCATACATAGAAGTACTGCGATAGAAATAGCTAGTTGCCAAACCTTCCAACGTTAGCCCCCTGGCCAACCTGTCTCCTCCGACAGCTATAACATTCATTCCGTCAGCATAATCACTGTAGTTCAGGCTGTCATCGGAATCTCCATTGATAAGCAATACCTGCATTGAAGCAATAGATTCAAGCAGTTTTTCCTGAATTTGGTGCCAATCTGAATGGTGCTGTTTGAAGTCAGACTCCCAAGTATCAAATAAACACTTCATATACTGGTTGTTAATAGCTTTAGACAAATCATATTTATAGCCATATCTGATATTGTGTTCTAAATCCTGCTTGAATTGAAGAAGGAGCGAATGCATACTTTTTTGGACATCTTTATATCGAGAGACATGTACCAACATTGAATGATGTTTATTGTTTTGGCCTCTTAAAATCCTTATGGCTTTTGATATAACATGTGAGCATACCGCTGTTTTAAGACTGTATGGCAACGCAGGAACAGTATAATCCTTTTTATGCTTTAACGGTAAAATATCTTCAATATCATCAATACTTCGAACAATATCTATACCTTCTTCGCCATCTAAACTGTTGAAAATTTTTTCTGAACCTACATAATTGCTTGGAGGATCGAGACTTATAATAAAATCGCGGGGGAATAAATCATCCTCAAGCATTTCATCTTGTGTCTCAGGGTCAATGAAAATATTTGCAAAAGGTGTCGCTGTATAGGCCAGATAGCATTTTCGGTTAAAAAGGTTCAATATTTCTCTGATACGCGTATTGATAGCTGTCGGATTTTTATCCTCATCATTTGTGTTGATAGAAGCATGATCCGCTTCGTCGTCTATCATAAGCAAAGGAAGATTGGATATATTTCCTTTCATATCCGCATTATTCCTCTGCAACCAGTCTCTCAGCCTTTTTAATACAGAGGTATTCTTTTTTACTATAAGAATGGTAGGTGTATCATAGCTGCTGACTTGAAAATTCTGATTTGATCTGAAATCGTTGTGTAAATCTGTCATTGTCAGGGGAAATCTATTTGGATTTATATGTCCTACACCTATCAGTTTTTCATTCATGGTTGTAGAGTTTTTTTTGCTACTGTCTTCTCCGACAAAACCTTCATCAATCCGTTCTTGTGTTTGAGAACGCAAGCTTTCAAGCATTCCGGCTAAGACAATAATCAGTTTATAGCCAGAATCAGCTGCTTTATTGACAACACCGATAAAATTTGCAGTTTTCCCTGACTGTACATGCCCTACGACCATCCCGCGTCTATCCCAATGGCCTTTTTTATTTGGATTTTCAAGCTGTCCGACAATTTTATCCGTAACATTGTCAATAGCCGAAATAACAGGCGGCGGCAACTGTTTTTGAGCCAAAAGCTGTTTGTATCTTTCCCAAAAATACGGTTCAAAAACAGAACTTGCTTTAAAATCAAAATACCACTCCTGAAATGCCTCTTCTCCTTTGATTAAAGTGCCCTCGTCCATGGAAAATCCATAGAGCTCTTCAATGCGTTTCGCAATTGATTCAACTTCTTCTTCATTTAGTTTTGTTCCGTAAAGAGGAGCTATAGTCAGAATGGTCGAACGAATATGTTCCGAAGTTTTTAATTCCGGATTTTGCGAAAGGAAAAACATTGCTTGGCTCAAAAGTTTGTCATGGCTACTAATCATACAATTCCTTGTTTGTGTTTAATAAAATTTTCGCAAAATTCAACATATTTGCTGAATGGCTCGTTTTGTAGCATACGCTTGGCAATTGCTTCATCCTCCATACCGGCTTGAGTTAACATTTCCCAATAAGTTTCAGCAGATTTTTGAAGCAGTTCTTCGTCAATTTCTATCGGTTTTATATTTTCAGGCTCAGAAATCATATCTGCATAAATAGTATCAATAGGAAGACCGTTTTCAATTAATTCAAAAATTCCTTTCAAATGATACTTCTGCTGATTATCCAATTCATTTATAAATAATTTGATAAGAGGGTTTTCTGTATTGATTTTATAGCTTTTATTGCCGTGCTGATGATACTCTTCCCAAATCGGAACTAAATGGGTAGATGAAATTTTTTTGCCGCGTTTAGTGTATACACGGCTAGCTTGAGATGTTATTTTATCGATGGTTCTTTTTAATTGCTGTCTTATAATTTCAGGAGGAATCGCCTGAGATTTTTTTACATCGATAGACCAATTAAAATCTTCGGAATTAGGAAGATCTATTTTAATACGTGCCAGTTTTGTAGCTTCGCTTTGACGCAAAAGTCTAAACCATGTTCCATACACAAGTAATCGTGCATTGCGATAAACATAAAACCCTTGCGACTTCAGATAGTCATCTGGTCCTCTCAATTTATCATATTGTTCTTTTGTAGTTTTACTGTGATGAGGCAATAGAAAAGCCTGCATTTTTATATTATAAAAGTTTTCTTCCGGGAAAGGCTTCCCGGCACCTTCAAACGGATCAAACGGTTCTATTTGCATATGGTTGATGGCAATCTTTATTTTTTTGATACCTGGTTCGCCTGTCAAATATCTATGAAATGTTAATGCGAGATGCCTTCGAACACTATCAATCTGTTCCCAAAAAATATCTTCTGGATTTCGTTTGCTATCCGTGTCGATAAGTCTGTATAAATTTTCCCAAAGTACCAAGGTACCGGAACTGCCTAAAAATTCATACCCGGCAGTATTGCGGATGTTCTGCTCATCAAGTACTTCAATTTCCCATTTTACAGTCTCTGATACATGATCTAAGTCCCAACAACGGCCTGTTTCTGTTTGATTTTTTTTGGAGACAACAGTCAATTTGCTTGCCTGCGAAAAAGAAGCTGTTTTAAGCCCAAGACCAAATCTGCCCAGATCATTTCTTTCTCGAGACAGAACAGGATCAAAAGAACCCAGTTGCATGGCTTTATTTAATGTTTCTTCATCCATACCTATCCCATTATCAACTATAGAGATATAGCTGTCATGCAAGTCGAAATACACATTAATATTAATATTTGTTGCATTCGCAGTAATGCTGTTGTCAATAATATCTGCAAGGGCTGTCTCAAGAGAATAGCCGATATCCCTGAGTGCATGAATTAAGTTTTTGGGATTTGGAAGAGCTAATAAATATTTAGATGCTGGCGCTTCTTTCATTTAATCCTTTTCTCCCTTTTCAAAAATATCTATTATCTCTATCCCAAACAATCAATTTAATTCTACAATAATCAGCTTTTATATCATTTGATAAACATCAAGAATCTAACTATGCAATCATCATCTACTATATTATATTTTACGTAAAATCCAAAATACAGAGATAATAGCGATAAACTGCATAGAACAAAACTTGATTCTCAATCTATATCCTAAATTAAGTTCAGGATGACGGCGGGGTAGATACAGCAGTTAAAGCGGGTCAGAGGTTTACTTTTTACTAGACCCTGAATTTATTTCAGGGTGACGCAGTTAAAGCGGCTGCTCAAATGACAGTATTTCTGCCCCTCCCGTCATTCCTGCGGAAGCAGGAATCCACATGCAACCCTAATGTGATGGATCCCCGGGGCAAGCCCGACGATGACAAACCACCGTCCGGACTTGTTCCGCAATCCGGCCCGATCAAAGGTTAAGCGTGTTTAACGGGGATCGGATAATGCTCTACTACATAATCGATATCTTTGTCCCCTCTTCCGCTCAGGTTGACCAAGATGGCTTCTTTGGGGTGTTCTTTTGCATACTTCATCGCAAACGCGACGGCATGTGCCGATTCGAGGGCGGGGATGATGCCTTCGTGCTGCGAAAGCGTGTAAAATGCATCCACTGCTTCATCATCGCTGCATAGTCCGATGTTTGTCCTTCCTATGCTGTTCAGATAGGCATGCTCCGGCCCGACGGAAGGATAATCAATCCCGCTTCCTACGGAATGCACGGGTCCGGGATTGCCGTCTTGGTCTTTGAGCATGATCGAGTTAAAACCGTGCATGATCCCTTCGCTTCCGTACGTCAGGCTGGCGCTATGTTCGCCGAGATTGGAGCCTTTGCCTGCGGGCTCTACCGCATAGAGCTTTACGGGATCTTCGATAAAAGCGCTGAAAATACCCATCGCATTGCTGCCGCCGCCTACGCATGCGGTGACCATATCGGGCAGTTTGCCCGTCATTTCATGAAACTGCTCTTTGGCTTCAAATCCCACAACACTTTGAAAATCCCTTACCATTTTAGGAAATGGATGCGGGCCGACGACCGAGCCGATGGCAAAGAGCTGTGTAGCCGGATCTTTCAGGTAGGCTTCAAAGGCACTGTCAACGGCCTCTTTAAGTGTTTTAAGCCCATGAGTGGCCGGAATGACTTTGGCTCCGAGTATTTTCATGCGAACCACATTGGGATGTTCTTTGGCAATATCCACTTCACCCATGTGTATCTCGCACTCCAGGCCGAAATAAGCGGCAGCCGTTGCAAGGGCAACCCCATGCTGCCCTGCCCCCGTCTCGGCGATGAGTTTCTTTTTGCCCAGATATTTTGCCAAAAGCGCTTCTGCCATGCAGTGGTTGAGTTTGTGTGCGCCCGTATGGTTCAGGTCTTCTCTTTTGAGATAGATTTGTCCTCCGCCGATAAAATCGGAAAGGTTTTTGCAATAGGTGACGGGGGTCGGCCTTCCTTGGTAATGTTTGCGAATTTTTCTAAGTTCATGAAGAAATTCAAACGATTTTGAGAGTTTGTCGTAGGCCTGGTTGATCTCCCTGAACGCTTCTTCCAGCTGGGGCGGTATAAACGCGCCTCCGAATTTGCCAAAAAAGCCGTTGGCATCGGGCATGGATTCTAGATATGGTTTTTGCACAAAAACTCCTCCCTTTTTTACTGTGCATTGTAGCAATTTAAAGATAAATGTTTTTCCAGATAGAGAGAAATTTTTAAAAAATTGCAAATTTTAAATACTTAAAATCAGAGCTGCGTTGCTTCTTGGATCGATCAGGTAGCCAAGCCTGTCTTTTAATGCAAAACTTTTCTGGCATTGATCGGCTGCACAGGCCTGCTGTTGGCTCCTTCCATCAGATCAAAAAACACTTTTGCCTGCTCTTTGGAAAGGGAAACATACTGTTTCATCACAATCCACCTCACACCCTCGCTGCAAGGCGGCGTCGTAAGAGAACCGCTGAATCGATAGTAGGATCTCTCTTGGGGCAAAAGAGCGCTCATTGTGCCAAAAGGACGCTCAAAACGGCCTGTTTTGGCTTTCTCTTTTGGCATTTTGGGCCAGATCGCATCGAGCGCTTCATTGGCGGTGCCTTCTTCAAGCAGCACTGCGACCACGGCAAGTTTTCCGTCCGCTGAGGCATGTACAAAATGCGCTTCAAGAGGAAAACGTTTCCCTTCTATGGTATTTTCGCTGGGGGTATGGAAATGAACCTGTTTCAACTCAAAAACGATGCCGTCCAATTTGATACTGCTTCCGGGTTTGAAATTGACCTGCACGGTATGCCCGTTATTGATGATAGATTCCGTATCGGTTTTATAGTCAAACTCCACCGCTTCAAGGTCTTGTGCTGCAACCGTAACCTTTTTTGATATGTCAATGGGGGATTGGGACAGCCCCTCTTTGCACATCTTGTATTCAGGCGAAAGCACTCCCCAATGCTCAGGCGCTTCATGTCCGGTATACCCCCAATGTGTGCCGTGCTGATCTGCAAAAAGCATACTGCTTAGCGCCATCGCACATAACGCTAACACTTTTTTTCTTTTCAAGGCCGATCCTTTCGTATTTATTTGCAATGGCTATGACTAAAAACCAATTGCGCTTGATGTTATTGTAATATATTTTTCAAATATATTTCATAAATTTAAATAGTTTAAGATAAATAAATTGAATTTTAGAAGATAAATTAAAAGTGTTGGCAGAGGAAGCAAGATATCGAAGCGAAGGAGCATGAAATTTTTGCTGCAGTCTTGGCAGATGCAAGCTGCAGCGATGCGGAGAATGAAAAGAGCGATATTTTAGGGATTGAGCAATTTTTTATATTTTTCGCATCCGTCGACGTCTCCGCCCTTGCATGCTTTATCGTAAAATTCTTTGGCTTTTTGAATATCCTGCTTTACGCCTTCGCCTGATTCGTACATGAATGCAAGCGCCAAGCATCCCAAAGCAACGTTGCCTTCACATGCTTTGGCGTAAAATTCCGCCGCTTTGGCTTTGTCTTCTTGGACGCCTTTTCCTGATCCGTACATGAACCCAAGCGCCAAACATCCGCCTGCATCTTTATGTTCGCAGGCTTTATGGTAAAGTTCTGCTGCTTTGGCTTTGTCTTCTTTGACCCCTTCACCGTTTGCATACATCACACCAAGGTTGCGGCATGCCAGCGAATCATTGCCGTCGCAGGCTTTTTCGTAGTATCGGGCTGCTTTGGCTTTGTCCTGTTTGACATCTTCCCCCGCCTCATACATCATCCCAAGATTGAAGCATCCGACCATATTGCCGTTTTCGCACGCTTTGGTAAAAACCTCTATCATTTTTTTTGGGTCTCCCATTTTGAGCGCTTCCATATCCATACCATTGATACTTTTATTAAGATCGTCTGCGTAAAGCCAAACGCTCAATCCAAAACCAAGTACAACCATTGCTATTTTCTTCATTTTCATCCTTTTGTTATTGTTTGCATTGCATAAAATTTTGTTTTGGATTATACTATAATCTTTTAAAAGAACGTATTTCTCGGCCTTTAGGCTTTTTTAGACATTATTTATAAATAATTCTTATCTTTTATATAATTTTTAAGAATGGTTTATCGGCATTTTAGCATAAATTAATATGTGTTAACGTATAATTAACATCAGTGGCTCAAAAAAACCATTAACAAACTCTCAAAGGAGCTGTCATGAAAATCGGTTATATTGCGGCAAAAATTTTTGCATTGTTTGCTCTCCTCATCGTTCTGTACGGTTTTGTGGTTCCCTCAGTAGGCTTTCACGGAACGCTGGAGCGCATCAAAGACGGCAAGGCTGAAGAGATCCCTTCCTATGTCTATCCGCTTTGGAATTTTTATCAAAAAGGCAGATACGTCAGTATCAATACGCCGCAAAAAGCAAGAGGCGATCTTCAAAAAATGATAGAGATTTCCGAAGAGATAGGTGTGCCGTCATTGCCGGTATGGAATTTTTCCCTCGAAGCGCCCAACTATCCCAAAGAGGCATTTCCGTACGGACTGCCGGTATATATCCATTTTGACGGACTCAGCGGAGAGGTGCACGAGATGAACACCATCAACCATTATGTGGGAATGGCCCGCATGGAAAGAGGCGGCATCTATGAGCGTGCGCTTGCGCCTTATGCGCTCATCATGCTGGCGATGCTGCTTGCGTTGTTTATCATTTACAACAACAAGTGGATCGGCCGGCTTATGATCATTCCTGTCATTTTGCCTCTTGTTTTTATAGGAATTTACGGGTATTGGCTCTATTGGTTCGGGCATAACCTCCATGGAGGAGCCATTACAATAGAACCGTTTATGCCTGTCATCCTGGGGGATGGAAAGGTTGCGCAATTTACGACGCATGCTTATCCCGTGATCGGTTTTTGGGCGCTCGTTGCCGTCAGCATCCTCTCTCTGCTTGCCTGGTGGCTGAAAGCACGCGCACTAAGAGGCGTGCCCGGAAAAACCGCATCGCTACAGCATCTTTTTATGGTCATCGTCCTCACAGCAGGCATCGGCGCCGGCGCGTATGTACTGAAAACGGATATCGAAGTGGATACGTTGGGGAAAATTTCTGCCTTTGTTGACGCATCCAAACCAAAAATACCCGTAGAATCGACGATCATAGAGCCGTCCGAGTCTGAAAAAGAAGCGATTCAGAAAGAAAGGGAAGAGGAAAGAAAAGAACAAGAGCTGAAAATCAAAGCGCTTGAAGAACGGGCAGGATCCGCAGGCAAATTTAAAGTAAGCCAAATATACAAAAGCAGCTGTGCGCCATGCCATGGCGTCAACGGTGAAGGAAATGTCGGGCCAAAACTGATCGGATTAAAAAAAGACGATCTGCTGAAAAAAATACTCGAATTCAAAACACAAGAAGAAGAGATGCATATCGCAGTCATCGAGTTTATGTCGGATGAAGAGATTGAACAAGTGATTGAAGAGATCGCCCAATTTGAAGCCCAATAATCGCAAAGTTATTGGCGTACGGGTAGAAATACTTTATAAAAGCAAAGGAAGAAGAAAATGAGAAAATATCTATCTATTGTTTGCGGCGCGGCGCTGGGATTGATGCTTTCTGCGCAATCTGTTTGCGCCCAATCCAAGTTTCAAGCCATCATGCAAGAGCGCGGGCTTTCCGAACAAGATGCGATCGCCGCACTCAAAGTATACCATCCCAGCGGCAAGCATGACAAATATTATGCGTTTGTCAGCGGCGGGCAATCCGGACAAATGCTCGTTTACGGGATTCCTTCCATGCGGATACTAAAATACATCGGCGTCTTCACCCCCGAACCATGGCAAGGATACGGTTTTGATACCGATTCAAAAGAGATTTTGCGCCAAGGAAATATCAGAGGAAGAGAAATCAACTGGGGCGATACTCACCACCCTGCACTCTCAGAAACAGACGGCGTATATGACGGAAAATATCTCTTTATAAACGATAAAGCAAATGCAAGAATCGCTGTGATCGACTTGAAATATTTTGAAACTTCTCAAATCGTTGTCAATCCTGTTTTCAAATCAAGCCATGGCGGCGCATTTGCCACACCCAACACCGAGTATATCCTTGAATCCTGCCAATATGCAGCGCCGCTGACAAACGATTATTATCCCATCGAAGCCTATCAGGATGTCTATAGAGGCGGAGTAACATTTTGGAAGTTTGATAAAGAAAAAGGGAAGATTTTACCAGAAGAATCTTTTACGCTGGAGTTTCCTCCCTATATGCAAGATTTGACCGATGCGGGCAAAGGGGTTTCTAACGGCTGGGGATTTACCAATTCGTACAATTCGGAACTTTATACGGGAGGCATCGAAAAAGGCCTTCCTCCGTTTGAAGCAGGATGCAGCCGCAATGATACGGATTATCTGCATGTCTATAACTGGAAAAAATTGGCTGAGCTTGTCAAAGATGAAAAAAATGTCAAAATCATCAACGGCCACAAGGTCATTCCTATCGAAGTGGCAGTCAAAAATGATGCGCTTTTTTTAATCCCTGAAAATAAATCCCCGCACGGAATCGACGTAAGCCCGGAGGGGCAATACATCATCGTATCGGGAAAACTGGATACCCATGCATCGGTGTATGATTTTAAGAAAATTCTAACACAAATCGAAAATAAAGAATTCATCGGAAAAGATTCTTACGGCATACCGATTTTGGATATCAAAAAATCACTGCATGGGCAGCTTGAGCTTGGGCTTGGGCATTTGCATAACAGTTTCGGAAAAGAAGACGGTATCATTTATAGCTCTTTGTATGTGGATTCCCAAGTAGTAAAATGGGACTATAAAAAACTAAAACTGCTCGATCGAATCAATATCCACTACAACGTCGGCCACCTTGAAGCGATGGAGGGCAAATCCGCCGATCCCCAAGGAGATTATCTGATCGCGCTCAATAAACTCTCTATCGATAGATTTTTGCCTGTCGGGCCGCTGCATCCGCAAAACAATCAGCTCATTGATATCGGCGAAAAAAAGATGGAACTTTTATATGATTTGCCTGTACCGCTTGGAGAACCGCATCAAGCCGCATCGATCCGTGCAAGCAAAATCCATCCGGAAGTACGATTTAATATGGGTACCAACCCTAAAACAGGCAAGCCGCATGTGGGGAAAACACTGGCAGGAGAAGAACGGGTCGAGCGAAAGGGAGATCATGTCTATATCTATGCCACGATGGTACGCTCCCATATCAACCCTGAACGCATTACGGTCAACAAAGGCGACAAGGTGACCATGTACATCACCAATGTGGAGCGTGCAGAGGATGAGACGCACGGATTTACCATCGATCACCATGACATCCATGCCTCCGTTGAACCGGGAGAAACTGCCCAGATAGATTTTGTGGCCGATATAGAAGGTGTATTTCCGTACTACTGTACCGAATTTTGTTCGGCATTGCATATAGAAATGATGGGTTATCTGCTTGTGAAGGACCCCAATAAGGACTATGAATGGATCCAAAAATCAAAGATCAAAAGCTTATCTCCCGAGGAACTTCAGGCAGAATACAAAAAAGTTACCGCAAACAATGAAGCCACCAATAATGTCATTGAAGCACTGTTTACGTTTTTAAAAGACAATCAATATTCAAAATACCCCACCGTCAATAACCTTGTAGAGGATGCTCAAGACCAGTATGCAAAAATTGCCCTTGAAAAAGAAAAAGCATCCAAGGCTTACAATGAAAATAATCTCGAAAATGCCATTCTTTTTGAAAATATGGTATGGCAATATATGATCAAAACTGCCGATTCGGCTATCAGGGCAAAAGACCTGCTTGTCAATCTGTTGGCCACTCCAAAATCCAAGGCAGCAAAAAGAGGTGAAGAAGCATTTAGGGAAGGAGGATGTTCGGGATGCCATGTGGTCGGAAGCGTCAGTTCGGGGCCGGATCTGACCGGCGTGCTTAAACGCCATAGAAATGCCGAACAATGGGTCGCGGAATACATTAAAAATCCTGAAAGCAAATTTCATGAACCTTATATGAAAAAATTGATTGAATTTTTCAATCTCAAAATGCCAAATCAAAATATGAAAGATCAAGAGATCAAAGACATTATCGAGTATTTTAAATGGATAGATGAAAATGCGGATCTGTTCTAACGTATCAACGAGATAGTTGCGCTTGGATTTTAAGTTCTTAGCAAATTAAAAGAGATGCCAACGATAAAAACCGCATCTCTTTAGAAAAAATAATTTTAGATTTACTTGATTTCGTCTTACATCAATTTAGTATTTTAGTAAAACTTATGGATGTTGTCCATCAGATCTTCAATTTCCAAGTTCGGATCTGTTTCCTTCATAAAATCATTGAGATATTTTAAAGAGGCTTCCATGCCTCCCTCTTTTTCCAGCTCTACCAGTTTCTTATATAGGGGATCGATCACTGCAACGGCATCCTTTGGCGCAGCCTTTCTTGATGCTTTGTATCCGAAAATCTCTCCCGTATCCGTATCTCTTTGCGGCTCAAACGTCGTAAATACCCAGTAGTATCGTCCGTCTTTTGCCAAATTTTTAACAAGGGCAAGCAGGTTTTGGCCTTTTTGTATGTGATCCCACATGATCTTAAATATTATTTTTGGCATGTCCGGATGACGGATAAGGCTGTGAGGCTTTCCTATGAGCTCTTCTTTGGAATATCCGCTGATTTCGACAAAATAATCATTTGCAAAATCAATAACACCATGCTTATCGGTTCTGCTTACCAAATATCTTTTTGGATCAAGCTGTATCTCTTCATCAATCGGTGTTGGCCTTTTCATGACTTTTTCTCCTGTGTTTATAATTAATTAACATTTAATGATATCACAAAAAAACATATATTTAGCAATAAATAATAAAAAATGAAAACATCGATGCTTTCTTATGCTATATATAAACCGCTCTTTTGCAATCATTGCAAAGCACTAATTTTACAGTCGGTTTATCACTTGAACCGTTTCTTTTGCAATGCAGAGCTCTTCGTCTGTAGGGGTAACCCACAAGGCAATTTTACTGCTTGGGTCATGAATGCTTCTGCATAGGGTGTTGTTTCGGGTATTGAGATGTGTATCTATTTGCACACCTAAAAGCGTTAGCTTTGTGCAAATGGCTTCTCTTGTTTTTGCGCTATGTTCCCCTATGCCGCCCGTAAATACCAACACATCAACATCTCCCAATACGGCAGCATAGGCACCGATATATTTAATGATGCGATAAACAAACATTTCCATTGCAAGGATCGCTAAAGGGTCATTTTTGTTGATTCTTTCTTCAATCTTGCGCATATCGTTTGTACCGGCAATGCCCTTGAGGCCGCTTTGTGTATTGAGAAGATGTTCAATCTCATCGGCATTCATTTGTGTATGATTCATCAGATAAAAAATAACTCCCGGATCCAAGTCGCCGCTTCTGCTTCCCATCATCAATCCTTCCAGAGGCGTCATCCCCATAGAAGTATCGATACTTTTGCCTCCTTTGACGGCGCATACGCTTGCGCCGTTGCCCAAATGCAATGTAATCATAGCAAGCTCATGAATCTCTTTTCCCATTGCTTTGGCTGTCTGACTTGCAACATAATGGTGCGAAGTTCCGTGAAAACCGTAACGCCGAATACCGAGATCCTCATAGAGAGAATTTGGCAATGCATATCGATAGGCATAAGAAGGAATGGTATGATGAAATGCCGTATCAAATACGGCGACTTGCGGCACATTTTCAATCAAACTCTCTACTGCAAGCATCCCCTCAAGATTGATAGGATTATGCAAAGGTGCAAGCGGCGCAAAAGAGGCGATCTTGTTTTTTACCTCTTGGGTAACCAATACCGCTTCACAAAACAAATCACCGCCGTGAACCACCCTGTGGCCTATCGCATCAAGCTCTTCAAATGCAATAATCACTCGATGCGATATCAGCATTTTTAATAACAGCCCAATCGCGTTTGCATGGTTGCCAATTTTTTCAGAGTAAATGCGCTGTTCATTTTTCGTATTGAAATAAACGGTCGAAACCGGTTCAAAAATATTCTCTATCATCCCTGATGCCGGCACGGACCATTTTTTTGTAGAAAAAAGTTTAAATTTAACCGAAGAACTTCCCGTATTGAGAACAAGCACTTTCATTTTATTCCTCTTCTTGTGCCTGTATTGCCGTAAGGGCAACCGTATTGACGATATCGGCTACACTGCATCCGCGGCTTAAATCATTGACAGGCTTTTTAAGCCCCTGCAAAATCGGCCCGATCGCAATAGCGCCGGCAGAACGCTGAACCGCTTTATAGGTATTGTTTCCGGTATTGAGATCAGGAAAAATAAAAACATTGGCATGTCCGGCCACTTTGCTCTTTGGCATTTTACCGGCAGCCACCGCAGGATCAATGGCGGCATCATATTGGATCGGGCCTTCTATAGGCAAATCGGGGCGTTTTTGCCGAACGATTTGCGTTGCTTTGCGAACCTTTTCCACCTCAATGCCTTCACCGGAATTTCCGCTGGAATACGAAAGCATTGCCACATGGGGAGTCAAACCGAATTTTTTAGCCGTATCGGCTGAAGCAATGGCGATCTGAGCCAGCTCTTTCGCATCGGGATTGGGATTGACAGCGCAATCGGCATACACCAAAACCTTTGTATCAAAACACATAAAAAAACAACTTGACACAATGCTGAATTCCGGTTTTGTTTTGATGGTTTGCAAGGCAGGCAAAATGGTTTCTCGTGTGGTGTGTGTTGCGCCGCTTACCATTCCGTCCGCCAATCCTTCATGTACAAGCATCGTTCCAAAGAGTGTTTTGCTCTCTATCGCTTCATACGCCCGGACAAGTGTCATGCCTTTATGTTTTCTAAGCCTAAAATACGATTCGCTTAATCTTGCTTTCATCGCCTCATCTGCAGGGTCTACTATGAGGACGCCCTTCAAATCCAATCCTAATATTTTGGCCCTGGCAGCAATCTCTTTTGCTCCCCCCAGCAGAACGATCGACACCACCCTGCGCCGTAAAAGTATCTCTGCTGCTGCCATAATGCGATCATCTTCAATCTCCGGCAGCACAATGGATTTGATTTTTTTGGCTGCACGTTCAAAAAGCTGATGCTTGAACATTGCCGGAGTAAGAGTATTGAATGAAACCAAAGAAAGCTTTTGTGCCAATTTGTTTGCAGAGATATTACTGTTAAAAATACCCAAGACGGTTGCAATCTTGTTTGGCGTTCTGCTGCTGAGCGCAGGAGTGAGGGATTGAAATTTCTCTATCACAGCCAAAGCATCGCTTTCAAAATAAAGTATCGGAATCTCGATAGGCTTCATACTTTCAAGAAGATGAACGACGCTTTGTGCAGGCTTAGTCTCTCCGCAGAGCACCAAAGCGCTTATCGAAGGATATGAAGGCGCATGATGGGCCAAAATTGCCGCAAAGACAATATCGGTGCGATCTGCTGCAGTAACGATCATGTCTTTGTGTCTGATTTGGGTAATGAAATGCTCTGCATTGGCTATGGCAAGATGGACTCTCCCCACAATGCGATAGAGCATCTCTTGATTTCCAAACAATAAATTTGCATCGCCTTCTTGCACTATTTGCGAAACTGAAATGCTGTCAAGATCCTTGATATCGGGCAAAAGAGCAACAGGAAAAGGAAAATAATCTTTGAATATTTCTTTGTATGTTTTGTAAAAAACCTTTTCGCATCTATTGGCAAAAAGCATGAAAAGCTCTGCATTTTGCATTTTAATCGCATGTTTCCATAAATTGATTTCTTCTAGTATCTCTTCATGTTTCTGCATTTGCGGAACAAAAACACCCACAACGGGTGCAGAAAAATTTTTTGCAATCTCTACATTGATATCATAGTCAAGCAAAGAGGCAAAATGGTTATCAGCCAGCCCCAGACATAAAACAAAATCATAGCGCTGCTTTAAATCAAGGTATTTTTCAAGAAGTTTTGCCATCAACTCATCAGTCAAATCTTCCGAAAGAAACTTTTCGGCTTCGGCAAGCCCTATCCCTACCGCTTCTTCATAGGATTGTTTCAGTCCGAACCATTCCAAAATCGTTTTGATATCTTCATCATGCTCAGTACTGTAGACTAAAGGCCGAAAAAAAGCAATACGCCCATAATGACGTTTTAAAAAATCGGCCATACCGAGAGCAACAGTCATACTCCCCGCTTTGGGATTTTTGGAGACAATATAAAGCGACTTTGTATGAGCGGCCATCTCTCTACCTTTTTGCCAAGTATTATTTTGTACTATTTTAAGCCGGAACTTTTTATAAATTATAGCCTATATGGTACAGCCAATACTTTAAAGCGTGCGGATGGCATTATTTTAAATTTCTGTCCTCGTTTATTTTAGATAGATTAATTTTCTTTATATTCCATGGGATCTGCTGTTATTTTTTGGCTCACGTCAACAACAAAGCGGTTATTTAAAAAGTTGCGCCCTATCAACAATTGATATTGGAAATTTCCCCTGTTTGCTAAAGAAACATTCACGTTTCTGGTTATTCCGCCTAAAATAAGCCGCAATTTAACAACGGGGCGTTTGTGGGCTTTTGCGCCGTGTCTTTTAACATAAATATATTTGACAACCTTATGTTTCATCGTAATGCCATCAATGGTTGCAACCGCCCAGTCCTCTCCGTCTTCATTGATAATCTCTACGCTGTCGATGCCGATGGACGTGATACTTGCTCCCGTATCTATCCGCGCTTTCATGATAAAATCGCCGGGAACGACACGTACTTTTTCGACCTCCCCGATAATGAGTTTACCCCCTACGCTGTTTTCATCGGCATCTTGGCTTGACTTGAAAAATTTTTCTTTTTTAGGTTTTGAGCGATTGGCATCTTTATAGGGAGATTCAGCCTCTGCACCTGTTATTCCCAACCCCAATACCATCGCTGCCAGCCAAATGCAAGATACAAGCGTTTTGTTTTTTTTGTTCATTGATGTTTATCCCTTTGCAATTGTTGTATGGTATGCAACCGTTTGGAGTTGATTATTCAAAATCGTTCCACTCCTGGTCTTCGTATCCGTCGGTATCGTCATAGTTAACTGTAAAAATTTTATCATAACCTCTTTTTACAAGCTCTTCGTCCAATCCTTCGGCGCTAAACCCTTTTGTTTTGCATATTTCAATAATTGCTGCGATATCGCTTTGCTGCACATCATTGATCTTCATTTCAAATTCAATTTCTGAAATTGTCATTGCTTCCCTTTCTTTTTACAAACAATGCTTATTATAAATAGTAATTTTTAAAATTACAACCTCAAATAACATTATACATTTTTTTAAAAAAGAGATCCAAATTTTACAAAAAATAATGTATTGTGTCTCTGTACAAAAAAGTGCATAAAGGATAATTAAGATAATTCTTGTCTTATTTTTCAAAAAAGACTTGACCATCACACATTATTTGTGATATAACTGAAAATGAAAAGCCAAAAGATGGAGATTGCAATGCCGCAAAAAGAGATAGACAAAGCAGTAGCCGGAGAATACCGGATCGGTTTTCAAGTTGATATTGAAGCGGATACGGTGCCGCCGGGGTTAGATGAAAATACGATATGTTTTATTTCGGCTAAAAAAAATGAGCCCGAATGGATGAGAGACCTTCGCCTTAAGGCGTTTAGCAAATGGAAAACCATGGCCGAGCCGCATTGGGGGCACGTAAGCTACCCTCCCATCGGCTATCAGGCAATTTCATATTTTTCTGCGCCCAAAAATCCTCCCCAAAGTTTAGACGAAGTTGATCCGAAAATTCTTGAAGCGTATGAAAAACTCGGTATTCCGCTGGAGGAACAAAAACAACTGCAAGGCATTGCGGTCGATGCCGTTTTTGATTCCGTTTCGGTCAAAACAACCTATACCGAAGAGCTCAATAAGCACGGGATTATCTTCTGCTCTATCTCCGAAGCGATACAAAAGCATCCCGAATTGATCAAAAAATATATGCACTCAGTCGTACCGATGAATGACAATTTTTTTGCTACGCTCAACAGCGCCGTTTTTACGGACGGTACGTTTGTCTATATTCCCAAAGGAGTACGCTGCCCGATGGAGCTTAGCACCTATTTTCGTATCAATGCCCTCAATACAGGACAATTTGAACGCACGCTCATCGTGGCCGATGAAGACAGTTATGTCAGTTATAACGAAGGATGCTCAGCCCCTACAAGAGACGAAAATCAGCTTCATGCAGCCGTAGTTGAACTCATTGCGATGAAAAATGCCCATATCAAATACTCCACCATCCAAAATTGGTATCCCGGGGATGAGACGGGCAAAGGCGGCATTTATAACTTTGTGACCAAAAGAGGCCTGTGTTTGGGGGATAACTCTAAAATCTCATGGACACAGGTGGAGACAGGATCGGCCATAACATGGAAATACCCCGGCTGCATACTCAAAGGCGATAACTCCGTCGGCGAATTCTATTCTGTGGCGGTTACAACCCTTGCTCAGCAGGCTGATACGGGAACAAAGATGATTCATTTGGGCAAAAATACCTCTTCGACAATCGTATCAAAAGGGATTTCTGCCATGAAAGGGCAAAATACCTACAGAGGACTGGTCAAAATCGGCGCGCATGCCCAAGGCGCAAGAAATTTCAGCCAATGCGATTCTTTGCTGATAGGAAGCGAATGCGGCGCACATACATTTCCGACTCTGGAATGCAAAGATTCCAAAGGATATATAGAGCATGAAGCAACCACGTCCAAAATAAGCGATGAACAGCTTTTTTACCTCAGACAGCGCGGGATCAGCGAAGAAGATGCCGTCTCTATGATCGTGCACGGTTTTTGCAAAGAAGTATTTAGCCAGCTTCCCATGGAATATGCGGTCGAAGCGAAAGCGTTATTGAATTTAACTTTAGAAGGAAGTGTAGGATGATGAAAATAGAAAACCTTAAAGCAAATATCGGCTCAAAAGAGATATTAAAAGGGCTCAATCTTGTACTGGAAGAAGGAAAAGTACACGCGATCATGGGACCTAACGGCGCAGGCAAATCCACCCTCTCTAAAGCCGTTACCGGCCATTATGAGATAGAAATCACCGGCGGGGATATCGTATATAAAAATCGCAGTCTTTTGGAAATGTCCCCTGAAGAGAGAGCCTTGGAAGGTATTTTCCTAAGCTTTCAAAATCCGGTAGAGATCCCCGGTGTAAACAATGCCTATTTTTTAAGAACGGCACTCAATGCAAAACGAAAACATGAAGGCAAAAAAGAGCTGAATGCTGCTGAATTTTTAAGGCTGATGAAGGAGCACCTTGAGAGTTTGGGCATGAAATCTGACATGATCAGCCGCTCTTTAAACGAAGGCTTTTCGGGAGGAGAAAAAAAACGCAATGAAATATTGCAGATGCTTGTTTTGGAGCCTGATGTCATTATACTCGACGAGATTGATTCGGGGCTGGATATCGATGCGCTCAGAGCCGTCTCTGAGGGTATTAACAAAATGAAAAACGGCAAACGCAGTTTTCTTGTTATCACCCACTATAGCCGTATATTGGACTATATCAAGCCTGACTATATCCATGTTTTAAAAGAAGGCAAGATCGTCAAAACCGCAGGGCCGGAGCTGGTAGCGCAGCTTGAAGCCGAAGGATACGAATCGATAGAGGATGAAAACCAATGAAACTTACAGCGCTGCAAGACAAAAATGTAGATGAATTACGTATGCTGCTTGGAGTGGATGCCAAAAAAGATTTGCTTCTAAAAAAGCTCAGCGAACTGGGGATGCCTGAGATCAAAAATGAAATATACCGCTATTTTGACACACAATCATTGCTGGAAAAACAATACGATAGGATCCGTTTTGTTCCCAAAAAAATCGAAGAGAGCGATAAAATAGAAATCGTAGACGGAATAATCAAAACGGCTCCGAAAGGTATCAGGGTTTATTATGGAGAATATAAGGAGGTAGATACGGCACATTTTGATCCCCTGTATTATTTGGGCCATCTTTTAGTTTCATCCGTCATCATCATCGAGCTTGACGGCGACGTAGAAACTGAAATATTACACCGGTTTACCCAACCCGATACGCTTATCGCATACCGTCTTGTGATCAAAAATCAGGCAAATAGGCATGCAACGGTCTATGAAACATTTGAAGGCGCACATGCGGAAGGTTCTTTGGTGCTTTATGGCTATGATATGCATATCGCAAAGGACAGTTCGCTTCGATTTTTAAAAAATCAAACCATGCATAATCGAGAATACAGCATGATCGCTTCCCATAAAATTTCAGTGCAAAAGCAAGCCAATATGGTTTATAAAAGTTTTGATTTTGGCGATGCTTCCGCGCTTACATTGCTGAAAGCAGAATTGGATCGTTTTGCACATATCGAAGCGGGCCATCTGCTTTATATAGCGGGCCACGCCAAACGCGGCATCGTTTCGCAAATTATTCATAAAGACGAACATACCACGTCGCATCAGGAAGCCAAAAATATTTTAGATGACAATGCAAGAGGGATTTTTGATGCGCTTGTCAAAGTTGAACCAAGTGCAAAATATACCAAAGCCTATCAAAATTCAAAATCGATTCTGCTGGCTGAAAACACCTATATGATTGCTAAACCGCAATTGGAAATCTATGTAGATGAGCTGGAAGCTTCCCATGGTGCCACGATGGGACAATTGGACAAACGGCAATTGTTCTATTTGCAATCCAGGGGCATTTCGCAAACCGATGCCAGAAAAATGCTGGTGATGGCATTTGCCAATACTCTGATAGAAAAAATCAAAGACGCAAGACATCAAGAGCGAATCAAAACAAGCTTTGAAGCGGCATTCCATGCTTCAAATAAGGCAGAAGAGCATCTGCCCACACTATTGCGATAGTGTTTCAAATTTATTGCACCCTATAAACAAAAAGGATAGAAGATGACCATGCAAGAAAAAATAGCCCGATATAAGGCTGATTTTGATCTTTTTTTTTGCCCGGATGAAAAAATAGAATATATTATTGATCTTGGCAAACATCAAATTCCGCTCAAAGAAAATGAAAAAAATGATGAAAGTTTTATCCGGGGGTGCTCTTCCAATGCATGGCTGATTTGCGAATGCGATCATGACAAAATGCATTTTCGAGGCGAAGGCGAATCGATGATGGCCAAAGGAATGATGCATATTATTTTGGATATCTTCAATCACCGTACCCCCGAAGAAATACTTTCGTTTGATCCGGCCCAACTTCAATCGATGGGGATTGCAGAACTGTTAAGCCCTGTAAGACAACAAGGATTGGAAGCTTTTTTGAACACTATTTATGATCATGCCAAAAGATGCAAATCAGCACAAACCAAGGAGGCTTAAATGACAGACGAGCAAATGAAAGAAAACGTCATCGAACAGCTTAAGCATATCTATGACCCTGAAATTTCGGTCAATATTTATGATCTTGGATTAATCTATGATGTAGATTGCCACACTGATGAAGAGAGCAAGTTGAAACAATGCAAAGTAACAATGACCCTTACCTCGGCGACCTGCTCTATGTCTGAAACAATAGTCAATCTGGTGCGCTCTATCAGCTATCGTATAGACGGGCTTGAGAATCTCGATGTCAATTTAGTATTTGACCCTCCGTGGGGGCAAGAAAAAATGAGCGATGAGGCAAAATTGCAATTGGGGCTGTTGTAAAATTTTTTTTCAATCAAGTGCAGCCCCTATCTTTTTGGAAAAAAATTCGCTACAATACGAAACTTTTCTGCAAGAGAGTATCAAACTCCCTGCGGGCATCCTTTTCCCGCATATTTTAGTACATCATTAGTACTTCACTGATCATCCACACATATTGTGCGATAGTTTGGTATCAGCTGCATAAAACAGGGACTATCACGATAGCTCCCCGCTATTTTACTATAAAGAAACCATATGAAATTTACAGATTTTAACTTAAAAAAGAGCATCCAAGATGCCATACAAGAAGCCGGATTTACTGAGCCCAGCCCCGTACAAAAAGAGGCAATCCCTCTTATTCTTGACGGAAACGATATCATCGCCCAAGCACAGACGGGCACGGGAAAAACAGCTGCATTCGGCCTTCCCATCATGAGCATGATGAAAGCAGACGGCTCAGTGGAAGGCTTGGTCATCGTGCCGACAAGAGAACTTGCGATGCAAGTCAGTGACGAACTTTACCGCTTCGGGAAATTATCAAACATTAAAACTGCTACCGTTTATGGCGGTACTGCCTATGCAAAACAGATAGAGCGTATCAATCAAGCCTCCATCGTAGTAGCCACACCAGGGAGGCTTCAAGACCTTCTCATGAGCAAAAAGATCAAACTCAATCCTCATTTTGTCGTGCTTGACGAAGCTGATGAAATGCTTGATATGGGCTTTTTGGACGAGATCAAAAACATTTTTACTTTCCTTGCAAAAGACAGACAAACACTGATGTTCTCCGCCACGATGCCAAAAGCCATCAGAAAACTTGCAGAAGAGATACTTCAAGAGCCAAAAACAGTCTCTATCACAAAAAGCGAAAGCACCAACACCTCTATCACCCAACTCTACTATGTCGTTGAAGAAAGAGAAAGAGACGATGCATTGGTGCGTTTGATAGATTTCAAAAATCCGAACAAATGCATCATCTTCTGCCGTATGAAAAAAGAGGTGGACAGACTTGTCGCCCACCTTACCGCTCAAGGATTTAAGGTTTCAGGCCTGCATGGAGATATGGAACAAAAACAAAGAGAGGTAACCATCAAAGCGTTTAAGCAAGGCGGTATTGATATTTTTGTTGCTACGGATGTTGCAGCCCGAGGCCTTGATGTGAATGATGTGACACACGTCTTCAACTACCATATTCCTTTTGACAGCGAGAGCTACGTGCACCGGATCGGGCGTACGGGACGCGGAGGAAAAACAGGCGAAGCGATTACTTTGGTAACGCCCAATGAACTAAAAACCATCAAGCGCATTGAAAAAGATGTAGGAACAACGATGGCAACAGAGGTTATCCCTACCCGTCAAGAGGTTCAAAACGCCAAAGAAGATGAGCTTATAGCAAAAATCGCCGGTACACAAATCACCGAAAGTGCCATCAAACTGGTCAAGACCCTTCAGCATGATCTGGATATCGTAACCATCGCCCATCTTTTGGCATCCATGATACAAAGTGAAAATGCCATCTTAGGAAAAGACAAGATCGGCCTTACGCTTGATCAAATCGCTTTAGCTATAGAGAAAATCAGAAATGAACGAACTCCAAGCAGCAGAAACCGAAGTCGCGGACGAAGCGGAAATGACAGCAATCGAAGAAGAAGCAGCGGTGCCGGCAAAGATAAAAGTCGAAGCGGACACTCAAGCAGAGATCACGGCGGTCAAAGCCGTGGAGGCAGAAATAGCGGACAGAAAAGCCGCAGCTAGCTAAAAAAATACCTGCTTTAACTCCCTCTATCCATGCAGATGCTTAAAAGCATCTGCTCCTTTAAATTTCTTTTACAATTTAGTTTATATTTTAATGCTTTTATCAGTAAAATAAAAATAATAGCTTTTTTCTAAATAATATTAATTTTCTTTTAATAATTATTTTCCTATAATTAGGCATTATTAAAATCAGAAGGAGATAAAGAATGAAAATTATAAAACTGATAGGTACCTCTTTGATCGCATCAAGCTTTGTATGCGGGGCGTCTTCGCTTGCAGAAAAAGCCAAAACAAGCGGGCTTGTTCCAATCCCTGAAGATCCCAAAGCTTTGTCAAAACTTATTGATCCAAAAGGTGTAATCACAGATGAGAGAGTGGCATTGGGAAAACAGCTTTATTTCGAACCGCGCCTTTCAAAAAGCGGGCTTATCTCATGCAACACCTGCCACAATCTTGGAATGGGAGGCGCAGACGGAGTAAGTGCGGCTGTAGGGCACAACTGGACTGCCAACCCGCACCACCTCAACTCACCGACAGTGTATAATGCCGTATTTGCCCAATTGCAATTTTGGGACGGAAGAAGCCCTGATTTGGAAGATCAAGCACAAGGCCCGATGCAGGCAATGCCGGAAATGGCAGCTGCACCGTCATTGGTAGAACAAAGAGTCAACTCGATTCCCGAATATGTAGAATCATTCAAAAAAGCATACGGAGCAGAGGTGAAGGTTGATTTTCAAGCAATCACTTCTGTGATTGGGCTATTTGAAAGAACACTGGTTACACCGTCTCGATATGACGATTTCTTAAACGGCAAAGAAGATGCATTGAGCGAAGAAGAAAAAGAAGGCCTCGCTGTATTCATCGATAAGGGATGCGCAACATGCCATGGCGGCATAGCATTGGGCGGGGGCATGCAGCCCTTTCCTCTTGTCGGAAAATACAAATATGCAAATATCGGCGATTTTAAAGGTGATAAAAACGGTATGGTGAAAGTTCCGACACTTAGAGAAGTAACCCAAACTGCCCCGTATTATCATAACGGCGCCATATGGAGCTTGGCTGAAGCAGTCCAGGAGATGGGACGAACGCAATTGGGTATGGAGATTTCGGATGAAGATACGCAAAAAATCGTAACTTTCCTTAAAGCGCTGGAGGGAAGAAAACCGGTAATCGAATATCCGCAGCTTCCAAACAGCACCCTTGATACGCCAAAACCGGACATGAACTAATCTTCAAAGAGCCAAAAGGGCTCTTTGGAAAGTTATGCTACCATAACGCATTAAAATTTTAAGCAGTTACCAAAAGCGGTATCTTCTTACAAGCGAGCCTGCCCGTTGAAACCGCCTATTTATATGACTGATCTTGACCATACGTTTTTAAGAACTGACCAAAGTATCAGCGAGTTTAGTGCCAATGTATGGAATAAGAAAGCAAAAAATGCCATTCTTTCCGTCGCTACTGCCAGAAGCTTTCAAAAGTCTCGAAATTTTTTAGCCTCACTGCATCTGGATGCTCCTATGATACTGCTTGATGGCGCCATGATAGTCACTCCAGAAAAAAAGCTTATTGACCTTAAACTGATCAGCAAACACTTGGCAGACTCAGTCGTCTATGAAGGCAGCAAATTCAACATTCACCCTTTTATCATCGCACTGAAAGATTTAGAGCTTAACGAGGCGTTTCTTGTTCCGACCCGACTGAACGGCCATCAAAACGGCGTGCTTCAAAATTATAAAAATGACCCCCGTATGATAGCGTGTAAAAAAATCCAGGCAATCGAAATGAATCTTAAGATTGTCTATTTCGGGGAGTATCAAATCCTCAAACCTCTTACCGAACATCTGCAAAAAACTTTCGGCAATGCACTTGAATACAAACTTTCTCCGGAAAAATACAGCGACGGCTATTTTCTTACGATCTTGCATCCTGAGGGCGACAAAGCACATGGATTGCAAAAAATCGCAGACTATTTAAATCGCGACACCCAAGAGATGACCGTTTTTGGCGACAGCATCAACGACATAGGCATGTTTAAGCTGGCAGGCACTTCCGTAGCCGTAGCCAATGCGCTGGATGAAGTCAAAGCCGTTGCAGATATTATTCTGCCCCATTCCAACGATGAGGACGCAGTCGCAAAATATTTAAATGGCCTGTATTGAACGAATGGTATTTTTTGTCTTTCACGGGGATCAACAAAGATACACTAACCGCTCTTTTTTGGTTAAAATAGTATAATCAAAGCGATTGCTCTATGCAAAAACAATAAAAAATACATATGAAAAACAACGAGGTGTATGATGGCTATTACCGCAATTCCTGTAGACCAAAGAGTGATAGATATTGACTCAAGGCGTTTTGCTTCTATCGAGAAAGCATTGGTCGAATTGATCACCAACAGCGATGACAGCTATGCCCGTTTGGAAAAAACCGGCAGTCAAACGACCGGACAGATTCTTATCAAATATGAACGGCACCAAACAGGTGCTTTGCTTACGGTAACCGATCAAGCAGAAGGAATGTCTTTCGAAAAAGCCTGTTTTATCCTTTCTTACGGCGGGGCGCATAGTGCTCTTGCAAAAGGAGAAAGCGGAGGACGCGGATATTTCGGCCGCGGGCTCAAGCAGGCCATTTACGGCCTTGGACATGGATGGATGGAAACTATCCATGAGGGGCGGGTTTCGCGTATTGAACTGTTTCGAAGCGAAAACGGCGGTTATCTTTACGATGACGGAGCCGGAAGCCGGCCGGCTGCAAGCGAAGACTATGAGCGTTTGGGTATTTTAGAAAACGGTACTCAAATCACCATTGTTATTGAGAATGCACAAGTGAATATTTCCCGTTTTCAATCCGTCGTGCAATCGATCGCAAACAATATCTATCTGCGAGATATCTTAACACGACGCCATGTAGAAATGATCAATATGCAACAAAACAAAGAGGCAGAAAAAAGCGGTAAAATATGCTATCAAGAACCGCCGGCAAACATACTGATAGGGCCTGATCAAACAGGATATTTCGTGCATGAACAGCAAAGCTATCCATTTACGCTTACCCTAAAACGTGCCATGGATACCGAATTGTCTTCCAAAGGCGATGAACGCACCAACGGGTTGATCGTGATTTCGGATATGGCTGTTCTTGATTGTCAACTCTTCGAATATGAAAACCAGATAGGCACAGAATACCTTTTTGGTACAGTCAATTGCCCTGCTTTGATCGAAAAATTAAGCCAAGGGATAGCGATCATCAGCGACGAGCGCGAAGGGCTAAACCGGAAAGATCCTTTTGTAATCGCCTTTTCCAAAGCTGTCAGCGGCATGATAGCCCCCTGTGTGAATGCGGAGCAAGAAAAGCTCAAACATTTAGAGCATGCTTCCACTTCAGAGAGAACTGATCATATGATCGAACATCTTTTGGAGCGTATGAATATGGCTGCCGTTCAGGATTTCGGCATTGTGCTGGCGTTATCTGAGGGAGAGACAGATATCAATGATGCGCCCGATCCTGCTTCGGCATTACGTTTTACAACTCCGTTTTATTATCGAAAACAGAACCGCCCTTTTCATATTGCGCTTTTGATTGATTCTAAACAATTTGCAGAAGATGAAGTGCTAGAGTGCGAATATATATTACCCCCATCGATAGAGATTGAACCGATGCCTCTAACGATTTCTCCTGCACAGTTTCAGGAAAAAGAACGCATAGAATGGAGCGTCCTGGGCGAAAAAAGCGAAGAGCACGGAGAGATTATCGTGAGAGGCAAAAAGTATTGGGCACAATGCGAAATCGTTATTGCCGATCAAGCATCCCAACACGAACACTATCACGGATCATCGGCTTCTGCTCCAAGAAAAAAGATTCCGCGCGATCATGGTGCCAATATGTTTGTGGGATACGAACTGCGCAATTTGAACAACGATAGGGATAGAGCCGTATATAGCCATAAAGAACGAAAGATCATCATCAATACCGGTGCCCCTACCGTGCAACTCTATATCGACGGCAGGGGACATTTTAGAGATTCTGCCAGACTGCTTCTGGCCGAACTTTTTATGGATGTTATTTCCGATGAATTGGCCGGATTTCTGCTCAAAAAATCAGGCATAGAAAATGATGCACAAGCCTATCATACTGCAAAAAACGATATCATTCGCCGATACGGCAGCGAAATCCACCTTTCTTTCCTAAATACATAGAATAATCTTTTAGGAACGATTTGTCAGTTGTGCATTTAAATCTGCAAGGCGATTAGGCGTTCCTATATCGTACCATTTTCTCTCATATATCTCCCCCGTTACTTTGCCTTCGCGCATCGCCGCCCTTAATAAAGGGGCCAAAGCATTTTTGCCATATGCTACATCTTTAAAAAGTTCAGGAGCATAGTAGCCTATACCCGAAAAAGTATACGCTTTGGCATCAACTACAAATCCGTCCCTTAGCGTAAAATCCCCCTCGGGATTGTGTTGCGGGTTGGGGACAAGAATCAGGTGGGCCAAAATATCCTTGTGCAATTTTTTGTCCGGTTGAAATACATAATCGGTCCAAATGTCTCCATTGAGGACCAAAAATGTTTCATCTCCCAGCAAAGGCAGTGCTTTGACGATACCCCCTGCACTTTCCAAAGCCCCCTCTTCTTGTTCATCGCTATAGGTTATCTTGACTCCCCATTGCGATCCGTCTCCCAATGCTTGCGGTATTTGCCAGCCCAAATGTGCGATATTGATAACGATCTCGTTAAATCCGCTGCAAGCCAATCTTTCAAGATGCCATTTGATAAGCGCAATGCCTCCGACTTCCAGCAAGGGTTTAGGGGTTTTGTCTGTAAGCGGCCTCATCCTTTCTCCGCGTCCCGCTGCCAATATCATCGCTTTCATGCCGTCTTCTCCAAGAATTGCGCCAATGCCTGTGTTTGATCATATTTTTTTGCAACATTTAAGATATATTGCAGTGTCAGCGGGATATCTTTTAGATATCCGTTTTTCCCGTCACGCAGAGAGAGTCTGCTAAAGATACCCAGCACTTTGATGTGCCGCTGCAATCCCATAAAATCAAACCAGCGCATAAACAGCGCGTCATCCGCATCGAGGCCTTTCTTATCACGAAAACTTAAAGCCAGTTTTTCTACCGTCTTTGCATCAAAAGCTACATAGCAATCACGAAGCAAAGAAACAAGATCATAAGTTATCGGCCCCACTCTGGCATCTTGATAATCAATCACAATGATCTCCTCTTCGCACGAAAGCATAAGGTTTCGCGAATGAAAATCCCGATGTACAAATACGCCCTGCGGTTGGGCAAGCACTTCTGAGACAATATATGCCAGTGTATCGGCAATCATTTTTTTATCGGCGCTATCGATGTTTTGATGCAAATACTTTTGCAAATACCACTCTTGCATCAATTCCATTTCAAAATATAAAAATGCTTCATCGTACACAGGAAGCCCCTGGATATCAGCATTTTGAATCTTTATGATTGCATCAATCGCTTTGCTGTACAAAGGTCCGCAAGTATTTTCATTGAGGCTTTCGATCAAATGCCTAGAGCCCATATCTTCAAGCATCAAAACCCCGTCGTCCGGATTTTGGGCTATTATCCGGGGAACCCTTACATTTGCATGATGCAGTCTGGAAGTAATATCTATAAACGGTTTGAGGCTTTCCTTTTGCAAGGAAGCATCCATGACCACGGCACTTTTTAAGTTTGTTTCGTAAAGACGGTAATATTGCCTAAAACTCGCATCGCCTGAGATGCTTTTAAGCATTCCATGGTATCCCAACGCTTTAAGCCACTGTTCAATTTTATGCATAAACCCCTCCGCATACAGCGTTGCGCAAAGCGCCGGTTACCTCTTTAAGGCCGATAGGCTCATCGTGCATACGCTTGTAAGCCAGCCATGCCATCATCATCGCCTCCAGTATATCTCCCTGCGGAAGTATAGATATCTCAATATCAGGCAGCATCACTTTTATGCGCTCGATTAAAAAACTGTTTTTAGCTCCGCCGCCGCAAACCAACACCTTGTCTCTACGGAATTTAAGCACTTCGTTAGCTATACTGACAGCCGTGAATTCAAGAAGCGTCCTTTGTATGTCTGCTTGCAGCGATTCGTTGTCGTTGAGGTATTCAAAGACCAAATTTTTAGTATCGTTTTTTTGAGTGATAAAATTTGGATCCGATTCGTAATGACGCAAAAGCATTTCTGTCAGCCACGATTCATTGAATTTCTCTCTGCCGGTACTTTTTGGAGGATTTTGCTTAAAATAATCATCCGATAGCATTCTGTTCAATAGCGGATAGTTTACATTGCCCGTTTTTGCCCATGCTCCGCCTTTGTCGTAGGGGTTTTTTTGATATTTTGCCGTCCACAGATCCATCAATACATTGCCGCATCCCGTATCGTATCCTATGAGTTTTTTATCCAATATCGTGATATTTGCCATCCCTCCGATATTGACAACGGCTGCTTTCTGATTCAGTTTGCCAAACAAAAAGGCATGAAATGCAGGCGCAAAAGGTGCCCCCTGCCCTCCGCATGCCATGTCTTTGCGTCTAAAATCTGCCACAACGGGAATGCCGCATTTTGCATTGACGATATTGGGATCCCCTGCTTGCATACTAAACGGGTATTCGGCTTTCGGAGAATGCCAGATGGTTTGGCCATGCAAACCGATTGCTTTGATGCTTTTTTTATCAATGCTTTGTTTGGCAATGAAATCATTGATTGCCGCTGCAAACTCCAATCCAAGCATATGGTCAACTTCACCGATCTCTTGCAGTGTCGCAGCACCCTCAATCATCTTCATAATGCGCGCTTTTAGTGCCTCAGGATAAGGATATTCGCCGGATACCTCCGGTATGCATCGGTATGCATCAACCTTGCACAAAGCCACATCGATGCCGTCCATCGATGTACCGGACATTACCCCTATATACCGTTCACCCACGCTTATCCTTTTTTGCATTCGCAAGGGAATTCTTTTGAGAGGTTTGGCACTTTTTGTCTTTTCCTGCCATCATAATGCCAAAAGCCACAAACGTTCCCAAAAGCATCTGCCATGCAAAACCGATCGTGATGCCGCTGATATACGGCTGCAGCAACAGCACACTCGAAAAACCGCCCATTAGCGCCATAGGTACGGTCACGGCATTGCCGCGCTTCGTAAATATCGCAGCCCCATACACTCCCAAAAGCCCCGTATAGGCAAAAGACATCACCCCCAATGCAAAACTAAGCAAAGGAAGCTGGGTATAGCGCTGCCAATAATAGCTTGCCATTGCCATCAGCGACAACAATACCGCAAACAGCAGTACGCTCATACGGCCTGCTTTGACAAAATGCAGTTCATCGGTTTTTTTTCTTGCCGTCTTCCAAGGACGGTATAAGTCTTCAACCGCCACGGATGACATCGCCCCTAAAACCGAATTTGAACTGGAAAGTGCCGCAGCGATCGCCCCTACCGTTACAAGTCCGCGTATGCCTTCTGGCATTTCGTGCAAAATATAATACATAAAAATCGTAATTTTTTCGCCTTCAAAAGTCTGTACTACCGCGCTATCCGCACCGGAAAATTCAGGATGCATATAAAAAAGATAAAGCAGCAGTCCGATGAGTAAAAAAAGTATTGCCACGGGAACAGTTAAAAAGATAGACAAAAGCAAAGAACGCTGGCCTTCTTTTGCATCTTTGCAAGTCAATGCCCTTTGCGTCATATCCTGATCCAGTCCATACGCAGCAATGTTCAACAGCAGCCATCCGCTCAGCAGCGCCCAGATATTAAACCCTCCGTTGAGGCTTGTGTCCAGCATATGAAGCTTTCTTTCTGTATGGAGCGCAGAAACAATTGTCGAAAAATCAGCATCGATCGCCGCATAAAGGTAAAACAATACGGCAAGTCCGGCACCGATATAGGTAGCCGCCTGGATCATATCGGAAAATATAATGGATCGCACTCCCCCGATATAGGTATAGGCAAGCGCTCCCAACATTAAAAGCGCAATCGAAACGGCAACATGCAAAGGCGCTATATCTAAAAAAAGTATCATGGAAACCGCGATCGCTCCGATATAAAGCCGTGCACCGCTGGCAAAAAGCCGGCCGATCAAAAACATCACGCCTGCTTGCTTTTTGGCACTCTCTCCGTAGCGGATTTCAAGCAGCTCATACACCGTTGCGGCGCGTATCGCATAAAAACGGGGGATCAATACTTTGGCTACAAACAAAACCGCCAAAAATGCCGAAACATAAAACCCCAAAAAAGTAAGATCCTGGCCATAGGAATATTCAGGTGCTCCCAAAAAAGTGGCTGCCGATTGGGAAGTGGCCAGCACAGAAACCGCTACTGCAAACATCGGCATCGTATTGCTGCCCAAAAAATACTCTTTTGTTGTTTTAATTTTTCCTTGCGAAAGCAATACCGATGTCAATGCGAGCATCAAAAAATATGCTGCAAAAATCACCCAGTCCAGGGTTGAAAACGCTGAATGCACTATCGGTCTTTTGGAGGCATTTTAAGCTGAAGCTCTTTGAGAGCGGATCTCATCGCATGCATAAATGAAGGACCCGGATCTGCTTTGATCGTTCTATAGTTTGCATCTTTTTCCAGCCAAAGCGGTGTCTGCTCCATTTGAGTGTACTCATAATGTCCTATCATGTACTCAATACTCGGGTATTTATTTTTAAGATATTTGACCAAAGCGATATTGGATCTAAGCTGTGCAGGCGTAAGGTCTTCGTTCACATTGCCTTTGCCGCCTATATTTTCGATCCCTATACTGCTATGATTTAAACCGATCACATGTCTTGCCATCCAATTTTCGGGCATCAAACGATAGACCGTTCCGTCACGGTCAACCAGGAAGTGTGCAGAAACATTCAGCGCACCCGCTTTGAGGATATCTTTGCGGTCACTCAAAAGCCGCTCAGGATACAAGCGATTAAAAGAGCGTTCAAAATCCATCTCGGCCGTCCAATGCAGCACAATAATCTTGGGAACAATCGTGATATCCTTCACATTTAACCCGTAGCTTGACTTGATATATTCTTTAGTCATTTCGATACGTTTTTGAGAAAAAACTATCGGTTTATCGACGATATGAAGAGATTGCGGCTCCTGTGCACTTAACAGAAAAAATGCGGTAACGATAAGAAAAAAATATTTCAGCAAGATCGCTCCTCAAAAACAAAATAAATTTATTTTATCGTATCTTTGCTATGGTTTTCTTTGCTTTGAAGCAGCACGGCAACGATAATGATCGGCGGCACCCCCAACCCAACAAGATAAGAAGCAACATGCAGCGCTCCGTGGCGGTTAAGATACAAAAACCCCAATATCAAAACCGCATAAGCCCCCAAACGATAAATCGAAAGTGCCGTTTTGGTATCTCTAAGCGTTTCAAAGAAAGATCGTCTATTGGCTTTAAGTTTTTGTTTTTCGGCTTTGATCGCCTCTTTGAAATCGACGGTTTCATCATGGACAATCTCCTCGCTGTAAAGGTCATGCGGATCTTCAAGCTTGTCTATGGCATCTTTGCTGTCATCAAACGTAATGATCCTGTTTTGTACCCGCGCATTCACCATGCGGCGGTAGCTTGCCAATGAGCCGGCCATGACCATTGCCGAAGAAATAAAACCGATTTCTATATTATAAAATATTTTAATATCAAAAAATATTATACTAAGTGCGGCTACTATTATGTTTACAGCAACAAGAACTTTGAGTATCTTCTTGCTAATCGTTGTCATTGATATCCTCTTTTTTAGCTTGCTGCTCTTTCATGTAACGATATTTCGGATCGTTTGCAAGCTCATCCAGTGACCTTTTCTGTTTTTCGTACGCTTTGTACACATTGAGTATCGCCGCACCGATCCCGATCACAACCCCTATCCAAAGCGTCCAGAATGCTCCCGTCAATTTTTGCAGGCCAATGCCGATACCGATACCGATAAGTACGGCCACGACCATGGATATACCAAGGCTCAATCCTTCGGCTGCATCTACTATTTTTTTAAATTTCGGTTCCTCTTGGCTGTTTTTCATCATTGATTCCTTTATGGCTTTTTTCAAGTTCAAACAGATATCGGCTTACTTGGCGATGCTTGCCATCACCTCATACGCTGACTTGATCGTCTCTTCTATCATCTCATCAGTGGTTGCTGCACAGATGAATCCTGTTTCATAAGAAGAGCAGGCCAGATAGATGCCTCTATCCAGCATTCCTTTATGAAATTTGGCAAACATTTTTGTATCGTTTTGGAGCGCATCATCGAAATTTTTAACCGGCTTTGATGAAAAAAAGAAACCGAACATCGAGCCTCTCACATCGGTAGTCAAAGGAATATCGGCAGCGTCAGCTGCTTTTTTAAAGCCGTCCATCAGTTTTTTGGCTTTGTTGCCAAGCTCTACATAAAGTGCAGGATTTTTTTTGAGTTTTCGAAGGCTTGCCAGCCCGGCTGCCATCGCTACAGGATTCCCGCTGAGCGTACCTGCTTGATACACCGGGCCTTCCGGGGAGAGATACGCCATGATCTCTTTTCTTGCGCCAAAGGCACCCACCGGCATACCTCCGCCGATTACTTTTCCTAAAGTGACCATATCGGGCTTAACGGAGGTAATCCCCTGTGCTCCTTGAAGCGATGCTCTAAAACCGCTCATCACTTCATCAAAAATCAACAAGGTACCGTGGGCATCGCACAATACCCTTAGCGCCTGCAAAAACTCTTCGGTCGCAGGAACCAGCCCCATATTTCCTGCAATCGGCTCAATCACGATACAAGCGATCCCCTCTTTTGAATCTTCAAAGCATTTCTCAACACTCTTGATATCATTATAAGTGGCCAACAACGTATGCTTGGTCAGATCGGCAGGCACACCCGGGCTTGAAGGCGCACCGAACGTTGCAAGCCCCGATCCCGCCTGCACCAATAACGCATCAGAATGCCCGTGATAACACCCCGTAAACTTAATGATATTGTCTCTGCTAGTAAATCCTCGCGCCAATCTTATGGCAGACATCACCGCTTCTGTACCGGAACTGACAAATCGTACCTTGTCTATCACATCAAAAAGAGAAACGATCTCTTCTGCCAACTGAGTCTCTATCGTTGTGGGTGCGCCAAAACTCAATCCTTTTTTTGCAGCCGCTATCACTGCCTCTTCAATCTCTTGATCGCAATGCCCGAAAATAAGCGGCCCCCAGCTTTGTACGTAATCAATATACCTATTGCCGTCGATATCATAAATATACCCGCCCTTTCCATGCTCAATAAAGGGGGGTGTTCCTTCAACGCTGTTGAACGCACGCACCGGGGAATCTACGCCTCCGGGAATCACTTTATACGCTTCTTCAAATGCAGCCATACTTTTTTCATATGTCATCAATTAATCCTCATCTATGTATAATTGCACGGATTATACACTATTGGCACTTAAGTGCAACGAGGAGCATTTTTTGAGAACTGTTCAGTCTTTTTTGCTTTCTTTGCTGTTGCATCTTGCGTTGCTGTTGCTTCTTGTGTTGCTGTTCCAAAAGCCTATCATGCCGCCCCGTCAAGGAAAAGAAGAAAAAATCGCATTAAATTTATCGCAATTTGTTCCGCCCGCGGTGCCAAAGCCTATCGTTACGCCGCCCGTTGAGCCGTATCGGCCTCAAATGCACCCTATCCAAAAAAAATCGTCAGCAAAGAAAAAAATGCCGGATCAAAAAAAACAAATAGCCATTCCAAAAAAAGCGACAACTGAAAACAATATCACTAAAATGGCCAAAAAATCCGTTATCAACAAAATGCAAAAAAAGATTACAAAGCAAACCATCAAAAAACCCGTAAGCAAACCGGCACCCAAAACTATCACAAAAGCTGCACCTCCTAAAAAAACTTCTGTGAAAAAAACACAGCCAAAAGCTTCAAAAGACCCGTTGGCTAACGCTCTCATGGGAACCGGTATTGCAATGCACAGACCGGCCAAATCGCAGCAGCCAAATCAAACAGAGCATATGATCGATCAACTGTATGGCAAGGAATTTGAAGGATTCAGCCAAATTCAAAAAGAGTTTATCCGCAACAACCTAGGCACGATACACCGCATTACCCAAAATACACTATCGAGAAACGGATACCCGACAGTAGCCGTACAAACAAGACAGGAAGGTATCAATGTCGTCTCTTTCAATCTTCATCCCAATGGGGACATCAGTGGCCTTCGGCTTAAAAAACCCATGGGGTATGCGGCTTTGGACGAAAATACACTTGAAGTGATACGTATCGCCTATAAAGAGTATCCAAGGCCTTCAAAAACAACAAAAATTATTTTTTATGTACAATACCGCCTTTATTAGAGATTTGCGAGGTTATAAAATTTGATATAATATTTTCAAGACACAAGGCAAGAGAACAAAATATGCAAAAAAAATATCAATGTATCGTATGCAAAAAAACATTTTCCAAAAATGGGATCGTTTCGGCACCGTTTATCAGAGAACCTATCGCAGCATTTATCCGCAAAGATTATCCCGGTTGGTCTGATGAGTCCTATATCTGCCACTCTGACCTTTCCGTCTATCGGACCAAGTATGTGCACGCCCTTTTAGAATCAGACAAAGGGGACCTCTCCGAACTTGAACAAGAGGTTTTGGAAAGCCTTAAAAAACATGAAATCATCTCTTCAAATGTAGATGATGCATTTGAACAAGAATGGACTTTTGGAGAGAAGCTTGCCGACAAGATTGCCGAATTCGGAGGCAGTTGGCGCTTTTTAATATTCTTTGCAATCTTTTTGGCCATCTGGATCGCGATCAACAGTTTTCTGTTTCTATGGAAACCTGTCGACCCTTATCCTTTCATACTTTTAAACCTTCTGCTTTCATGTTTGGCTGCGATTCAAGCTCCCATTATTATGATGAGCCAGAACCGACAGGAGACCAAAGACCGTCTTCGCGCCCAGCATGACTACCAAGTCAACCTCAAAGCAGAACTTGAGATTCGGCAGATCCATGAAAAACTGGATCATCTGATGAATAAACAGTGGGAAAGACTGGTACAGATACAAGAAATCCAATTAGAACAGCTCGCTGAGCTCAAAGCATATCCGAGAAACCATGCTTCAAAAAAATAAATCTTAATCCTATGCAACTTGGTATAATATACAATCATATCAGTTGCACATTGCACATAAACGGATAAAAAATGAAAATGATAAAAAGCTATAAATTTACAAAAGATTTTGATTTTAAAGAAGTTACACAAAACGCCATCAAAACATTTAGGGCAAAAGCAACAAAAGACGCAATCATCATTGAAAAAGAGTCAAAATATGCGTTTGTTTTTAAATACGGTATTGCCGTATTTTGGGATTTTAGCGACGAAGAGTTTTTGCTTAAAAAAATTTCCGGTTCGTCTTTTTCTTCCAAAAACTGCGAAGAGTTTAATTTTGAGCTATCCCAGGCACAAAAAATCAAAATAGAAACGGATACTGTCTATCTGGATTCTTTGAATGAGCTGACGATGCTGTCTGTCTCTTTTGCAATCGCTCAATCCATTAAATTGGGAGAATTTGAGGATGCGATGCTTGAAACGCTTCAACAAACCGAGCACATCCCGCAAGAACTTGCAAGAAGCGGGCGCGTTCTGCTCTCAAGAAAAGAGATTGCCCGGCAAAGAGGACGCCTTTTTTTGGCAAAATCAAACATTTATCTGCATTTTGAACTACTTGATACGCCGGAGTTTTTTTGGGAATATCCCGAACTTGAAATCTATTATCAGACAGCACGCAAATATCTTGAGCTCCAGCCCAGAATAGAAATCCTTCACAGAAAACTGAGTGTTTTGCAAGAGATACTCACCATCCTGGCAGACGAACAAAACCACAAACACTCGAGCCAGCTTGAATGGATTATCATTATTTTAATTGCTTTTGAGATTATTATATTTATTTTTAACGACCTGCTTAAAACATGAAATCATCATTTTTTTTCTTGATTTTTTTCCTTTTTATTTTTTCGCTGCATGGGCTTTTTTACTCTAGGGTCATCAAAAAACTGCTTGTTCCGGCCCATGTAAAAAAAATACTTTCTATACTCTTGTGGGTCAATTTTTCATTTAACCTTTTATATCTTATGGGAAGATATACCGATTTGATCACTACCAAACTATATTATCTTTTTTCAATTTCAATCGGCATTACATTTATGCTGTTTTTGTATCTCATCGTTCACGAAATTCTCTATCTTGTCGGCAAAACCGTCAAAAAAATGGACCGCTCGAAACGAAATTTCATCAAAAAAAGCACGGACGGGATGCTGCTTGCCCTTTCGACAGGATATATCGGTGCGGGCATTTACGAAGGGAGCAAAGAGCCTGCCGTCAACATCATCGATTTTGGGCATTTTGATTTTTCAATCGTCCAAATCAGCGATTTTCATATCGGAGGAATTATCGACAAAAAATTCGTCGAAGCATCGGTTAAAAAAATAAACGGGCTCAATCCGGATATCGTTTTTATTACGGGCGATTTGGTCGATACCAATATCGATCAAATTCAAGACGCAATCAAAAAACTTGACGGCATTTCTTCCAAATACGGTATCTATTATGTGCTAGGCAATCATGAGTATTTTCACCATCCTCAAAAAATTATTGATTTTATGAAAAAGACACAAATCAAACTGTTGCTAAACGAAAACGTTATCATTGACGATCTGAAACTCAACGTGGTAGGTGTAACCGATCTTTTCGGATATCGCACGGGTATGCTTGTTCCTGATATCAACAAAGCCTATCAAGGATGCAATCAAACCTACCAAACCATTCTTTTAGCACACCAGCCCAAGTTTATCGAACACCTTAAAGGGTACACACCGGACCTTATGCTCTGCGGCCATACGCACGGCGGACAAATTTGGCCCTTTAACTATCTTGTAAGGCTCCAGCAGCCTTATGTGAAAGGGCTTTATAAGCTCTCCAAGGGAAGCCATATCTATATCAACAGCGGTATTGGATTTTGGGGGCCTCCTATGAGATTGAATTCTCAAGCAGAAATAACCTATATCATCTAAAAGACAAGAAGAGATAACCAAAAGCTATCTTGTGGGATATCTCTAATCTCTCATACGATATAATCCAGCAATCACCAAACAAGAGTAGCAGAATGAAAAATAATACAATGTTTTATATCCCAAAGCCCAGCTTGAACGATCCTGACGAATTGGGCCATTTTGGAAAATTTGGCGGACGCTTTGTGCCCGAAACACTGATGCCCGCACTTGAACAGCTTCGGCTTGATTATGAAGCGGTACGTTTTGATCCTGATTTTTGGGGCGAAGTGGATTACTATTATAGGCATTATGTAGGACGGCCTTCAGCGCTTTACTATGCGGCAAATATCTCCCAAGAGACAGGTGCAAAAGTATACCTCAAAAGAGAAGACCTCAATCATACCGGCGCCCACAAAATCAATCATGCCGTAGCCCAAGCCGTTTTGGCAAAAAGACTGGGAAAGAAAAAAATCATCGCAGAGACAGGAGCAGGCCAGCATGGGGTAGCAACGGCTACAGTTGCGGCACTTTTTGGTTTGGAATGCGAAGTATTCATGGGGGCCAAAGATGTGATGCGCCAAGAGCTTAATGTTTTTCGTATGAAATTATTGGGCGCAAAGGTCCATCCGGTTGAATCGGGAAGCAAAACACTCAAAGATGCCATGAATGAGGCCATTCGACACTGGGTGACAAATGCCAGAGACACCTATTATCTTATCGGCACGGTAGCAGGGCCGCATCCGTACCCTATGATGGTCCGTGATATCCAATCCATTATCGGATGGGAAGCAAAGCAGCAACTTCAAGAAGCAGAGGGATGCCTGCCCGATAAAGTGATTGCCTGCATCGGCGGAGGATCCAATGCTATCGGGATTTTTAACCACTTTTTAGAAGATAAAAGCGTAGAATGCATCGGTATCGAAGCAGGCGGAGAAGGGCTTGGCTGCAAACACGGCTGCTCGCTGGAAAAAGGCACCCCCGGCGTCTTGCACGGGCAGCTTACCTATTTGCTTCAAGACGAAGACGGGCAAATACAAGAAGCCCATTCCATCTCTGCAGGCCTGGACTATCCGGGGATTGGCCCGGAGCATGCTTATCTCAAAGACACGCAACAAGTAACTTATGATCATATTACCGACACTGAAGCACTGGATGCATTTGTGTGGCTTTCTCAACATGAAGGCATTATCCCGGCATTTGAAAGCGCTCATGCCATAGCCTATCTCAAAAAAATGAAACCTGAAAACATCAAAAACAAAATCATTCTTGTCAATCTTTCCGGACGCGGCGACAAAGATATGATGCAGGCAAAAGAGATTTTAAAAGACCAATTTTAAAGGATGCATATGCATATTGAACTTACCAACACGCCTATAGACAACATCAAAAGCGATCTGAAAGTCATCATGGTGATCGAAAAAGATTTTTCACACTCTTTTATCCATGACAAAAAACTGCTTAAAAAATCGGGGTTCAAAGGGGATCAAGACGAAACAATGCTTTTTTTAGAGCATGACAGGCTCTATGTCGGAGTAGAAAAGATAAACAGTGCCAACATACGAACGGCAGCTGCCTCTGCGATACGCATACTGTTGTCAACCCACTACAGCTATATCAGTATTGCCAGTTATATGAATTCGCAAAATTGTACTGCAATGCTGCGCGCCATGACAGAGGGATTGATCCTTGGGGCTTACCGTTTTGAAACATATAAAAGCAAAAAACGCATAAGCCCGGTCAAAAAGATTACGATTTCTCTTGAAGAATATCATGGATACAGTTTAGATATGGATATCTGCACCCGCACATTAAATCATGCAAAAATTGTTGCCAATGCCACCAATTTTACACGGGATATCGTCAACACCACCCCCGATGATTGCTATCCGAGCGTGATGGCCCAGATTGCCGATACGCTTTGTAATGAGTCTCGTTTAGAATGCACCGTACTTAAGCCCAAGGAACTTAAAAAAGAAAAAATGAACGCCCTGCTCGCGGTCGCACGTGCAAGCAGACACAGGCCAAGAGTGATCCATCTTGCCCACAAACCGGAAAATCCCAAGGCGATCGTTTCTTTGGTAGGTAAAGGGCTCACCTATGACAGCGGCGGGCTCAGTCTCAAACCCGGCGAATATATGGTGACAATGAAATCGGACAAAAGCGGCGGTGCAGCAGTGCTTGGCATCATGAAGGCAATTTCTGAAATGAATTTGCCTATCGAAGTGCACGGTTTTGTCGGTGCGGTTGAAAACATGATAGGCGGCAATGCCTATAAGCCTGATGATGTGCTGAAAGCCAAAAACGGCAAAACCATCGAAGTAAGAAACACCGATGCGGAAGGCCGGCTGGTGCTCGCAGATGTACTTGCGTATGCCCAGCAAGAGGTGAAAGCTGACTATCTTTTTGATCTGGCAACCCTGACAGGTGCATGTGTGGTTGGAGTAGGAAATTATACCTCCGGCGTCATGGGAAATAGCGATACTCCAAAATCACTCATTATAGAAGCCGCACAAAGCTCCGGAGAATTGGCCACCAAGCTCGACTTTAACCGCTATCTTAAAAAAACGCTCAAATCCGAGATTGCGGATATTTGCAACATTTCCAATACACGATACGGCGGAGCGATTACGGCGGGGATGTTTTTGTCTGAATTTATCGATGATGACCACAAAGACAAATGGGCGCATATCGATATAGCCGGCCCTGCATTTGTCGAGCATGAATGGGGAGAAAATCCTTATGGAGCATCAGGGGCAGGTGTAAGAATGATCGTCAGGCTGCTTGAAAAACTTGCAAAATAAACCGCCTTTTTAACAAGAAAGACTCTTCGTGAACCGAGAGTCTTTCTTGTCTTTTATTCTTTTGAATAATTCAGCTGACAAGTTAAAGCTTTTTGGGCAAATATGTCTGCGATGATCTCTCTGCTGTTGACAATGTGTCGGATCCCCAAGGAGGCGATGATTTCTTCTTCGCTTGCATTATTGACCTTTACGATACTGTTGATATGGCTGCCAAAAGAAACAATATTTTCGCAAATGAGTTGTCTTTGTATCTCATTTTCGATCGCGACGATAACGGCTGCCGAACCGGAAGCATTGAAATGTTCTAAAACCATTTTTTGAGCGGCATTGGCAAGAAAAATGCTAGTCTCTCCCTTCGCAATGGCGTCATCCACGATCTTAGTATCATGCTCCAAAATAACATACAGCAGCCCTTTCTTTTTGAATGTTTCAACCAATCTTTGCCCCAGCGGCCCATATCCGCACACAATAATGTGTCCCTCGTATACACCCCCCACCAATGCACGATCACGCAATGTTTCAGGCTCTTTCGTCAACAGATCGGAAATGATCTTGATATTTTTTAATACAAACGGGGTCATGATCATGGATAGTACAACCGTAATAATCAAAATCTGGTGCAGTTCATGACTGATAAGGTGCATCTCATTTGCAAGCGCAAAAATAGCCAGTGCAAACTCGCCTATCTGAAAAAGAGCCAATGATGCCTTGAGCGCTGTTCTCCTTTGTGTAAAAAATCGCAATATGCCAAAAATCAAAAGGCCCTTAAGGAGCATAATGCCAACCAACAAACCAAGAATTTTATGCCCGTAATGCAAAAATGAATGCCAATCGATCTGCATTCCGATCGTCACAAAAAATACACCCAAAAGAATATCTCTAAACGGGATCAAGTTTGCTTCAATGCGATAGCGGTATTTAGTCTCGGCCAATGTTATACCGACCAAAAAAGCACCCAACGAATAAGAAAAGCCAAATCTTTCTGCAAGCACGGAAGCGCTGATGACGGCTAAAAATACGGCACCCAAAAAGATCTCATCTGAGTCGCTTGCAGTCACCCAATTGAAAAAAGACTCGAAAAAATGCTTTCCTGCAAGAAAAATAATGAGAAAAACAACAATAGCTCCTACAACTATTTGGAAAAGCATGGTTCCTATCGATGCCGTATCGGAAGCAAATATAGAGATCATCAAAAGCATCGGAATGACAGCCAAGTCCTGGAAGATAAGTATCCCTACCGCAATACGTCCATATCCGGAATGGATATCGTGCGTTTCATTCAGCACTTTCAATACGATTGCAGTTGAAGAAAGCGAAAGTGCAAATCCTATCACGATCGCACTTTTTATTTCTAATCCCATCAGCCAATATCCTATGGCGGTAAATAAAAGCCCCAGCAATATTACCTCAAGCCCTCCATAAACGAATACCTCTTTTTTCATTTTTCTTAAGCGGGAAGCAGAAAACTCCAAACCGATCGTAAACAATAAAAATACGATCCCAAACTCTGCCAAGTGCGCCAAAGTCTCTCTTGAGTCTTTGCCAAAATAAAAAATAGATGAAAGTGCAAATCCCGAAAAGATATATCCTATAATCGTCGGAATATCAAATCGTTTTAATAGCACATTTAATGCAGTTGCCATTGCAACTGCCATCACCAATATGAGCATTTCGTTTTCCATTGCGCTCTCCTTTATATTTAATTATACACTTTTTTAGATTAGGCATTTATTCTCAAACAAAGCAATGCAAAGACACAGCAGCCTGTTTTTGCATCATCAGACTAATGCGCTTTTGATAATTTTTTTGATAAAATCCTCCCCAATATAACGATAATTAAGGAATGACATGGGATTAGGTATAGGACTTGTAGGATTGCCAAACGTAGGAAAATCGACTACTTTTAATGCGCTGACAAAAGCACAGAATGCAGAGAGCGCAAATTATCCTTTTTGTACGATAGAACCAAACAAAGCGATCGTGCCGGTACCGGATGCCAGGCTTGATGCGCTTTCAAAAATCGTACATCCCGAGCGCGTTCAACATTCTACCCTTGATTTTGTGGATATCGCAGGATTGGTAAAGGGTGCGAGCAAAGGCGAAGGGCTGGGCAATAAGTTTTTATCCAACATCAGGGAAACCGAAATGATCCTTGAGATCGTACGGTGCTTTGAAGACGAAAACATTACCCATGTTGAAGGTTCCATTGACCCCCTGCGGGATATAGAAATTATCGAGCAGGAGCTTATGCTTGCCGATCTTGATTCACTCCAAAAAAGAATCGACAATCTTGCCAGAAGAGCCAAAGGCAACGACAGAGATGCCAAAGCACAACTCGAAATTGCACAGCAATTGATGGAATTTATTGCCCAAGGCAATCCCGCATCAAGCTTTGAAGGCAAAAGTGAAGAAGCCTTTTTGATTCTAAACAAAGAGCTTAGGCTGCTGACTGCCAAAGAGATTATGTATGGGGCAAATGTTGATGAAGATGGCTTGCTGGAAGACAATCAATTCGTCCAAGCCCTCAAAGAACATGCCCAAAAAAACAACAGAGAAGTCATCAAGCTTTGCGCCAAAGTCGAAGAAGAGATGGTTGGATTTGAGGAAGAAGAAAAAAAAGAGATGCTTGAATCTTTGGGAGTAACCGAATCAGGACTTGACCAGATCATCAGAAAAGGTTTTGATAAGCTTGGGCTTATGAGTTATTTTACCGCAGGCGTCAAAGAGGTTCGCGCTTGGACAATCCGCAAAAATACGACTGCCCCAAAGGCTGCTGCGGTGATCCATAATGATTTTGAAAAAGGATTTATCCGTGCCGAAGTCATCGGCTATGAAGATTTCATAGCTTTTAACGGCGAAACCGGAGCCAAAGAAGCCGGAAAAATGAGGCTGGAAGGAAAAGACTATATTGTCCAAGACGGCGATGTGATGCATTTTAGATTCAATGTATAAAGAAAGAATCAAAGATAAAAAATGACGAACAAAAAAAGAAAACAGCCAAATAAACAGCCAAGCAAGAGGCAATAAAATATGAAAACAAACGATATTCTTTACAAGATAACACAAGCACTCAGTCTGGACCATCAGAATATTCTTAAAATCTATGATCTTGTTTCTTACAAAATGACACCGGAACATCTTGACAAGCTTCTTAAGCGGCGCTATGATAAAGATTTTTTACCTTGCAGCTATGAAGAGCTGGGAATGTTTTTGGACGGATTGATTCTACTGAAACGAGGTTCTCTTCCTGACAAAAAAAGCAATGAACAGGATATTGAACTTACAAACAACCTTATCTTAAAAAAACTGCGTATCGCTCTGAATCTTAAAGAGTCCGAAACTGAACTTATTTTTAATCTTGCCGATATCAACCTGACCAAGCAGCAGCTTTCCTCTCTTTTTCGAAAAGAGAACCACAAAAACTTTAAAGTCTGCTCCGATGAACTTCTGATGGCATTTTTAGATGGGCTGGATGAATTTTTGTATACCGGAGATATCGATTAAATCCTTTTAAAATAGATAAAAGCATGAAGCAAATACCGTTGCGTTTGCAAAGCCAAACAAGCAACGTATGATTGATGCTTTTCTATTTGATAAAGTCGCACCAAAAGGTTAAATATGGCACATGAAGACAAAGTCCGCTGGGATGAAAAATACAAAAACAATCCCATCCCAAACTCTCCTATCGCGCTGGTTACACAAAATGTAGCACTCGCAAAAGGAACCAAAGCGCTTGATATTGCCTGCGGCATGGGAAGACATAGCAAATTTTTGGTTTCCCGAGGCTTTGAGGTAGATGCACTTGACATCAGCACAACAGCCATAGCATCCCTGCAAAATATCCCCCATATTAATGCCAAAGAGGTTGATTTTGACACCTATATCCTGCCGCAAAGCACTTATGATCTGATAGTATGTACTTATTTTCTTAAGCGTTCGCTTTTTGCTCAAATTATCAATGCGCTTAAAGAAGAAGGCATCTTTATCTATGAAACCTTCCTCTATCATCCGGACAATGAAAAAGCACCCTCCAATCGGGAATTTTTACTTGAAAGCGGGGAGCTGCAATCGGCTTTTGGCAAAACATGCGAACTGCTGCATCTTAGTGAATATTGGGATGTTGACATGAACGGTGCAAAAACAATGAAGGCTTCGATGATCGCAAAAAAAAGAGCATAAAAATCAACAAACAATTATTAAAACAAAAGAGACTCTAGCTCCTGAATACTCTTGATGGCATCGGCATGAGCCGTAAAACCCCAATTTACCATCTTGTATGCAATCCCTGCTTTTTTGCTTGCCATCTCGTCTCGCGGGCCGTCTCCGATAAAAAGCGCTTCTTTGGCATCCAAAGAAACCTCTTTGAGTATTTTAAAGAGCATATCAGGTTCAGGTTTTCCTCGACCTACATCATCATAGCAGGCAATCGTATCAAAATAGTCATATATTTTTAAATGCATCAAAGATTCGGTAGCCGAATTTCGATAGGCATTCGTTGCAACGGCCAGCTTATGCCCTTTATTTTTGAGTTTTTCCAAAAGTGCATCGATCCCCTCATAAAGCATCAACTCTTTTTGATGGTTTTTTGAATAATACTCCGAAAACCATTTTTCATGCTGCCTCTCAAAAGTTTTGGCATAATAAAAAAACTGCGGCGGATTTATCGTATGATCATTAATATGCCTTATGATCAAATCATGATCCATAGGCTCAAAGCCCAAATTTTGCCTTACATAGTTGATCGCATTGGCGATAGAAAAAGAGCTGTTAATCAGTGTTCCGTCCATATCGAAAATGATCAGTTTGTATCTCATTTACTCTCTTTTTTGCCTTTATTGCTGGCATTGATGTAAACAGACAGCCCGACGATCAATGCGGTAACCCCGCCGATCAGATACACCGCATAAAGCAATTTGCTCGGATCAGTCAATGCAAATTTGAAAACCAGCATCAATGCCTCTATGGAAAGGGCAATGATGATCGACCCCAAAAAGCGCACCATGGTTTGATGGGTATCGGCAGAGTTGGCCTTGTTTTTTACGCCAAGTACCTCTTCTTCGAAAATGGCCTTCACAAGATCTACGATGGCCAAAGAGAGCGTTAGCAAAATGGTGGATTTAAACACCTCATTGATGTCTATTTTGGTAAAATCCAAACCAAAAGCCATAAAACTTATGATCCCCTCAACAAAAAGAAGCAGCGCCACCCCAAAAAGGGCGATCGAAAATGCGCCATAGACCACTTTGCTCATTGTGCCGAAATTTGAATCGATAGAGGTGGGATGCACCATCTTTAAAATATCATGAAGCGTAATATCGACACAGATGATGCACAGCAAATTATTCTCCTGGTCATACACGGGAAACGTTGATGTGACCACAAGCTCATTGCTCACCAATGACGGATAGGGATCTGTTAAGATGCAGCGGTGCTCATTGATGGTACGATAAAAATAAGCCCTGTTGCTTCTGTCTTCCCCTTTTCCGATATTGTTAAGCTTGGAATTTTCGGAATAATTGTCGACTAGCTGTATGCCGTTTTTATCAATGGCATAGATCACTTCGCTTTGCGGAAGAGACTGTTTGATTTTTTTGATATTCTTTAGTACGGTCTCCAAGCTTGCTCCCTCAACATTTTGAGAAATATTGCGGCTTAGGATATAGCAAAGATAAGCTCTGGCTTTGGTACGTATCTGGGCATACTCTTGTATCTCTTTGACTACCATGAGGACTCTCCTTAAAGAATTTTGCCTATTTTTTGGCCAAAAGAAACTTTCTGATTGATTGCCACTTCTGTTTGAATGCTGTTTTGTTCGCTTAGCATCACAATGGTGGATCCCATCTCAAACCAGCCAAACATTTCACCTTTTTTTAGCGAAAGATCAGAAAAAGTATAATGGGAAGTATAGTAGACGTTTGCATTGGTTTTTACCTTCTCTTCAAAAGTTACCACCATTTTCCCCACATTAAGAGCGCCTACGAGGACTAAAAAATGCAATTTTTTATGATGATCCTCACATTCTATGACAACCCTTTCGTTTTCAATAAAAAGATTCATTTTATGTCTCAAAAGAGGCATATTGACAGGATAGATTTTGCCGGGTATGTGCACAAGGCTTTTGATTTTCAGATCTAGGGGCATATGATACCTGTGATAATCTTTGGGGGAGAGATAAAAGTTGATAAAATCCCCCCCTTCCAGCATTGCAGCTTTATCTTTATAGTGATGCCCCAACAACCCATCGATATCATAGCTCATGCCCTTGATTTGATAGGCTTTTCCCTCTTTAATGCTGCCATAATCGGTAATCAAAGCATCCGCAGGAGAGATCAAGGCAGTTTTGTCGTCTCCTATCGTCCTTTCTTTTACAAAAGCCCTAGTAAAAAGCGCATTGAGTGTCGGATAAGCGCTCGGATCTTGAAATTCACTCATGTCCAATCCCATTAAGGAGACGTAGCCTTTATTGATAAAATTTTGAATTGCCTTTGGAAATGCCTTAGAGGCAAATTTTCCAAAAATATTTGAAACAACCGAAGTATAATGTTTAGCCATTTTTATCCTTTTTGCACCATACACAAACATATTTTTATTTTATAGATATAGTTTTCCTTTTCTATCCTAAAATATTTTTATATATCGCTATTTGTATTATGATATCTATCTCTTGTTAATGATTTTAATTTGTTATTATAATCAAAAATCGGGTATTATCCAACATCACATCAAGGGAACCTTATGGCAAAATACATACTTTTTGATACAGAAACCACAGGCAATCAAGAGCAAGACCGTATCATACAAATCGGGGGCATGATTATCCACAATAAAAAAGAGATTGAAATCTATGATGAATTTTGTTTTACGGACATCCCCATCAGCATAGAAGCAATGGAGGTGCACAATATTACTCCTGACATGATCAGAGATAAAACCTCCTTGCTAGAAACATCTTTTTACAAAAGAATGCAAGAATTTAATGCTATTGAAAATTTTCTCATTGCACACAATATTGATTTTGATCTTGTGATGCTCAAAAAAGAAGGTTTTGAAAACCGCTATACCCTTATAGATACATTTCGCTGCGCCAAACATCTGCTGCCGTATATGCCGTATCATCGCCTCCAATATTTACGGTATGCGCTGGATCTTTACAAAATTGAACAAGAAGAAGCGGACAAATTGCATATAACGATAAAAGCACATGATGCCATAGGCGATGTATTGGTAATGAAATTGCTCCTTGCCAAACTTGTTCAAATCACAAAAGAAGTTTATCCCGGCGTCGACGTGATGGGCAAACTCTCTGAACTGACCAATACCCCCGTTATGATGAGAACATTTAAATTCGGAAAATACAAAGAAAGAAGCATAGAAGAGATAGCTCAGGAAGATATAGGGTATCTAAAATGGATGAGAAATACCCTTGAGCTCGATAAAGACATGCAGTTTACTTTGGATTTTTATTTACACTGATCAGACATAACGGATTGCCACTGAAGCAAGTATTTTCCTAAGGAAACAAAATAGATTTTTCAGCATATTCTTTCTTGTGAATCTTAGTGCATTTTCAGTAAAAGAGCCTATAATATCATCGTTAAATCACTCAGTATCGGAGTTATAAATAGATGTTAAGATTTGCCCCGTCACCGACAGGTGACATGCACATAGGAAATTTGCGTGTTGCCCTGCTCAACTACCTTGTCGCACAACAACGCCATGAACGGTTTATTGTTCGCATAGAAGATACGGATAAAGCACGCAATATCGAAGGAAAAGATACGGAAATTATGCAGATTTTGGAAAAATTTGCACTCAAACATGACAGTGTTTTCCATCAAAGCGAAAATTTACATATGCACCAGATGTTTGCTATGAAACTGCTTGAAGAAGGAAAAGCATTTGTATGTACTTGCACTCCTGAAGAACTTGAAGTGCATAGAGAAAAAGCCAAAGAGCAAAAAATTGCCTACCGCTATAGCGGCCAATGTATGGATGTCGACAAAAAAGAGCTTGCGATGCTTAAAGAAAACAACATCCCTTTTGTCGTCCGCATCAAAAAACCTGCAGTATCGATCATTCACAATGACCTTATCAAAGGCGATATCACAACTTCCCCTAATGAAGTAGACAGTTTTGTGATCCTTAGAGCAGACGGTACGCCAACGTATAATTTTGCCTGTGCCTGTGATGATATGCTTGGTGATATCGATTTTATCATCAGGGGGGAAGACCACCTTTCCAATACTCCCAAACAAATGCATATCAAAACACAGCTTGGCTATACCAAAGAAACCATCTATGCGCATCTGCCCATTATTCTTAATCATGAAGGCAAAAAAATGAGCAAACGGGATGATGCAAGTTCGGTAAAATGGCTTTTTGAACAAGGGTTTATCCCTGATGCGATTGCAAATTATCTTTTGCTGCTCGGCAATACCAAAGCGCCAAAAGAGATCTTCACGCTTCCTGAAGCGATAGAATGGTTCAAACTCGAAGACATTTCCAAAAGTGCCGCCAGATTTGATTTGGACAAATTGCGCTTTATCAACAGAGAACATCTCAAAAATATGGAAGACAAAGCCCTCTCTTCTCTTTTTGGCTTTGCCGATAGCGATATAGGAAAGTTAGCCAAAATCTATCTGGATGAAGCCAGCACCGTCAATGAACTCGAAAACAAAATCAAACCCATTTTTTCTCCCAAAATATTTGAAGGAGAATGGGCCGAACAAATGCGTATCTTGGAAAAAATTATCGCCGATGCGTCCATGATCGATACTTTTGATGAATTCAAATCCTATCTTATGGAAAAAAGCGGGCTTAAAGGCAAACAGTTCTTTAAACCGTTAAGGCTCCTGCTTACCGGCGCCGAACACGGCCCTGAGCTTGGAGACATTTATCCTCTTATCAAATCATACCTATTGGAGATTGCTTCATGAATGCTTTGTTTTATGCCGTTCTTCAAACCCTGCATACCGTAATCAATCTATATATTTGGATTGTGATTATTGCCGCGCTGCTTAGTTTCGTACGGCCCGATCCTCGCAATCCGGTTGTTCAAATACTTTATCGATTGACAGAACCCGTTTTTCAATGGATCAGAAACAAACTGCCCTTTGTTGTTATTTCCGGCATTGACCTCTCTCCGTTGATTATCATTTTGGGATTGCAATTTATCGATAACTTGATCATGGCATATTAGGCAGTACAATGAAAAGCAAGTGGAGGCTCTTTGCATTTGTTATCGCATTAACAATGGGCACCCTGAGTGCAAATACAAAAACATTCGACTATTGGCAAATACACAATATGCCAAAAAGCATAGAAAAAGATTACTATATCTGGCGATTTTTATCCCAGTATAGTACGACTGCCGCAGAAGCCAACGCGATTATCCAAGAAGCCAGTTTCCTCAATAAAAAACTGCGCGAAGCATACAGAAAAAAAACCGGATTGGCTCCTCAGGTGCCTCCGGCAAGCACACCCATCAGACGCAAAGCCACCGAAGCTGAAAAACAACAATGGAAAGCCAATTACCAAAAACTTCAAGCGCTCAAACAAGGCAAACTCAATGCCCCGGCATGGGTAGCCCAAACACCGCAAATGGAGTGTTATCTTTTCAATAATTGCGGGCACACCCTGCGCAAACAAAGATTTGACAAACTTCTCTCCTCCAAAGAATACCGGGTGATGACCATGGATGAGAAATTTGATCAAAGCATCCGCATTATACTTTCAGAAAATTTGCCCAAACTGCGCCGATCACTGCTCCAAGCGCCGGCGGAAGGCAATTTCATCACGCCTCAAACGCATTTTAGAGTCGGGCTTTATGCACTTTCTCAAAATCAGCCCAAAATTGCTATGCTCTATTTTGGACAGGCAAGAAAAAAATTTACGGAAAGAAGAGATAAAGACAAAGCTAATTTTTGGCTCTACCTCGTCAGCAAAGATACAGGATACCTCAAAAATCTGCTTAACAGTTACCATATCAATATCTATACCCTTGCTGCACGGGATATCATGAAAATGAAATATCCAAAAACAATTACCCCCAAACTCGGTTCGGCACGTATCGGCCACTTCAACATACAAAATCCTATCCATTGGGCTCAGCTTAAAGAAAAACTCTTCTCTGGAAGATACAATCTTCATCGCTTGGCCGAAGAATACAAATCGGACGAAACCGTGGGACCCTACACTTATATCAAAGCCAAGGCATCAGACTTCAAAGAATCCTATTTTCCTATGCCATACCGTAACGCAATGAAAAATCTCAGCCCGAAACGTCAAGCGCTTCTGTATGCCATAGCCAGACAGGAAAGCCGTTTTGTTCCCGCTTCGGTCTCACGCTCTTTTGCTCTTGGCATGATGCAGATTATGCCTTTTTTGGTAGAGGATATCGCCATAAAAAAGGGCGAGAAAATAGACTTGGATGAAATGTTTGATCCTTACAAAGCTTTAGAATATGCTAATTTTCACCTGGATTATCTCACGAAATATCTCTATCATCCGCTTTTTATTGCTTATGCATACAATGGGGGGATAGGCTTTACAAGAAATCTGATTACAACCCAAAAATATTTTAGGCCCGGTCCGTATCAGCCTTACTGGAGTATGGAGACCATCCAAAATGAAGAAGCAAGAGAATACGGCAAACATGTACTTGCCAACTATGTCATCTACCTAAACAAGCTTGGGCAGCCGACAAGACTTTTGCCGTTTTTAGAATCGCTCACTACGCCCTCTCAAACAGATCAATTCAGACAGTAGATTTTACTGTTTTGTTTGCTCCAATACATATTTTGCCGCTTTGGCAAAATGCAGCACACCCTTTAAGTAATCTTTGCTTTCAAATACCAGATCAAAACTTTTGCTTTCCACGTGAGGAAAAGCCATCACATAGTATTCTCCCCATTCTGTCACAAAGGAAATATCCTTCATTTTTGCCTCTTTATAGCTAATTTTTTGAATATTTTTGGGTGGCCGGCCGTTTAGCGTCAAGACATAATCAGACTTCATAAAGCCATCTTTTGTCCCATCCTCTGCAGAAATTCCCACGATAAACACTTCTTCCCTTTCATCTTTTTTATAGGATACCTGTGTAAAAAGATAGGTTGCGACAAGCAATGCTTTTGTCTCCCCTGCGGAATTATAGAGCTGGACTTTTTCTGTTTTGCTTAGATGTTTGTGGTAAGTTTTGTGTTTTTCAAATTCTTGCATAAGCACTATTTCTTCTTTTTGGGTGCAGCCTGCCAAACAAGCTGCTACGATGACTATAAAAATGATATTATGCATCGTCCCTCCTTTGTTTAAAGATTTTAACATAGTTTCAATAAAGTTTTAAGTATAATTTTTTTCATACAAATCTCCCCACGATACTCCAAATTAGTCTCGTGGATAAAATCATCAAATGTGTAGAAGGAACCAATCAATGAAAAAAAGAGTCGCCGTCGCCTTTACCGGCCCATCAAACAGCGGCAAAACAACACTGATCGAAAAAGTTGCAAAAGAATTGATCAAAAACTATCAAGTGGCGATCATCAAAAATGACCCCAAAGATAAAGCGCAGTTTGACATAAAAGGCAAAGACAGCTATATTTTTTCACAGACTGGGGCAGAAGTGGTTGTTACGTCTCCGACAAGAACTACCTATTTTTCCCAAAAAGAAAAAAGCTTAGATGATATTGTTCAAATGATAAACAAATTTGATATTTTGCTTGTCGAAGGATTAAAGACACTTCCGCTGCCCCGTATTGCCATTTTTAGAAACCAAATAGACGAGAGCTATTTTGATTGCAGCGAAGCGATTGCAATTGATGATTCAATTGACCTAAAATGCTATACAATACCTCCATCGATCACTATTTTGGACCTTAACAATACCGAAATGATTATCGAATGGATCCATCATCACGCTAAAGAGTTATAATGCAAACAATTTTCAACACGATCAAAACAATCGCCCTCAAAATAGACCATGCCATTAAAACAGAAGATTTGGGGTACAGCAGTACAGAAAATGCTTCAGGCGAAGAGCAATTAAAATTAGACGTAAAAAGTGACTATATCGTCGAGCAGGCTTTTATGGATGTTTCTCTTGTCAAAGCCCTGGTAAGCGAAGAAAAAGAAGAGGTTTTGCCCATAAACGAACACGGTGTCTATACTGTTTGCTATGACCCTCTGGACGGCTCGAGTCTGGCCGATGTCAATCTTTCTGTAGGATCAATTTTCGGTATCTATGAAGGAGAGCCAAAAGGAGAAAATCTTGTGGCTTCGGCCTATGTTGTCTATGGACCGCGTATCGAATTGGTTACCGCTTCAAAAAAAGGAAAACCTTTGCACTATAGGGCACAAGGAGAGGAATTTAACTTGATCGGCGAAGTTTCACTGGGTCAAAAAGGCAAACTTAACGCACCCGGAGGCACCCAGCAAAATTGGAGCGCTGCGCATAAAAAATTTATCGACAGCCTCTTTGCCGAAGGATACAGGCTTCGCTATTCGGGCGGAATGGTGCCTGATCTTCATCAAATTCTGCTCAAAGGCGGAGGACTCTTCTCCTATCCCGGCACTTCCGATAAACCCGAAGGCAAACTCAGACAACTCTTTGAAGTTATGCCTTTTGCCTTTATCTATGAACAAGCCGGAGGCCAAGCGATCGACAATAACGGAACAAGGCTTCTTGAGCTTGTCCCAAAACATCTTCACGATACCTCCCCTTGCTTCTTTGGGTCAAACTATGAAATAGAGGCGCTCAAAAAAACTTACGGAGCAAAAGCCTGATGCAAAAAAATGCACAAGAAAATATCCCAAACCAATGGGATATTGCACTCGTTAAAAAAAAAGAAGAACTGCAAGCTTGTCAAATCGCTAAAGAACTTCATAGCTGCCTTCAATGTGAACTTGTTTTAAGCTGCGAGCTGCGTGATGCTTATGTCATCAGCGTATATGAGAGTATGAACAGAGGGGATAGCGGAGGATTTGAGTTTTAATCCCCCGCTTTTGTATTGAAGATATTTTAATTCTTTTCAAAGTCGAGTATATTTTTTGCATGAATCAACGCTTTTTCAAATGATTTTAAAATATGCTCTTCTCCTATGAGCGAAACGATATGATGCTGTTTTAAATCTTTATATACTTTGTCATTCGTTCCGGACATGACGATGGTAACGCCGGCATTTTTTAGCGTTTTTACCGTCTCTTCAAGATTATGAAGGGCCGTTGAATCGATAAAAGGAACATGACGCATGCGTATAATCAGAATTTTGTTTGAAAATCCGATATTTTTTATCGTTTCGGCATATTGTTTTGCTGATGCAAAAAATAGCGGGCCTCCTATTTCATAAATAGCGATGCCTTCGGGTATATCGGAATAATTTTCCATCTCATCGCTCTCTGCATTTTCCGAAACCATTCCTCCGATGTCCGCCATTCGCTTCATAAAGAGCAAAGAGGCCAAAACAACGCCCACTTCAATCGCAATAGTCAAATCCACAAGCACTGTTAAAAAAAATGTAGACAATAAAACGGCAATATCAAACGGCGAGCCTCTCAAAATAGACATGAAAGAGCGCCATTCGCTCATATTGTACGAAACAACGATCAATATACCGGCCAGACATGCCATCGGAATCAATTTTGCCAGATCTGCAAACAAAATCATGATCAAAAAAAGCGTTAAGGCATGAACCATACCCGCAATAGGAGTCCGCCCCCCGTTTTTTACGTTGGTTGCCGTTCTTGCGATGGCGCCGGTAGCAGGAATCCCCCCAAAGAACGGCGTAACAATATTTGCTATCCCCTGAGAAATCAGTTCGGTGTTTGAACGGTGGCTTGATCCGATCATGCCGTCTGCAACAACTGCAGACAGGAGCGACTCTATCCCGCCCAAAAGGGCAATGGTGAGTGCCGGAGCGATATACATAGAAAGGCTGCTAAACTCAAATTTCGGAAGCGTAAAGCTGATATCGCTTGGAATGGTGCCAAAAAAAGATTCTATGGTCGCAACAGGCAAATCTGCAAGGGCAACAATGGCAGTTACTGCAATAATCGCTATAAACGAACCGGGAATTTTTGTTGTAAGATACTTCGAGTAAACAACGATCAAAATCGTAACGATCGTGATAGCGAGTGCATAAAAATTTGTATCTGAAAGATGCATCAAATAGACTTGCCATTTTTCCATAAATTCCGATGGGAGCTTTTTGATAGTAAGCCCTAGCGCATCTTTAATTTGTGTTGAAAAAATAACCACTGCAATTCCGCTTGTGAAACCGACAATAAGCGGGTGCGGAAAATATCTTAGCAATGCACCCAGCTTCAAAAGCCCAAAAATGATCAAAATAATCCCGGCCATTATCGTCGATATGACAAGTCCGTCAACCCCGTACTGCTCAACCAATGCATAGATAATCACCACAAAAGCGCCGGTCGGCCCGCCGATTTGAACCCTGCTTCCTCCTAAAAAAGAAATAATAAATCCGGCGATAATAGCAGTAACAAGCCCTTTTTCGGGAGAAACGCCTGACGCCACGGCAAATGCGATCGCAAGCGGAAGAGCAACAATACCCACAATGATCCCTGCAAATACATCTGAAACGATCTGTTCTTTAGAGATGCCCTCTTTCAATAAAGTAAAAAATTTTGGCTGTAAAATATTGTTCATCTTCTCTCTCTAGCTGCCTGTTTTAATAATTTGAATTATAGTACAATAGACTAAATTTTTAAGCAAAAACACAAAAAAAACCTATCACGTGGCAAAAAAAGCCGCATTGGCGGTTTTTGGCAAAAAGAAGGATTGCTTGAAACGATTTACCCGTCCTACAGCATCCTTTGGTTAAAATAGCTTTCAAATTTACACTACGTAAACCAAAAACTCATTTGTTTAAGGAAAACTACTTATGGCTTGTCATAAAAACGTCTACATCACTACACCCATTTATTATGTCAACGATATTGCGCACATCGGCCATGCCTATACAACAATTATCGCAGATACGTTAGCACGCTATTCACGCATGAGCGGCCTTGATACTTTCTTTTTAACCGGTACAGACGAACACGGCCAAAAAATAGAAGAGTCTGCTAAAGCAAAAGGGAAAACCACCCAAGCCTATGCAGATGAAATCTCCGCAGCTTTTAAAAATCTTTGGGATGATTTTCATATCTCCTATGATAAATTTATTCGAACAACCGACGAAGACCACAAAACAGGCGTGCAAAAAGCGTTTTCTGTGATGCATGACAATGGAGATATCTATAAAGATATCTATAAAGGGCACTACTGCATCTCATGTGAAACTTTTTTCCCAAAAACACAGCTCGTCGATGATGAGTTTTGTCCCGAATGCGGCAAAAGCACAGTTATTGTAGAAGAAGAGAGTTATTTTTTTAAACTTTCAAAATACCAAGATAAACTTTTAGAATGGTATCATAACAATCCCGACTGTATTCTTCCTAAAAGCAAAAGAAATGAAGTCATTCGTTTTGTTGAGAGCGGATTGGATGACCTTTCGATCACACGTACAAGCTTTGACTGGGGCGTAAAACTGCCCGATAACTTGAATGACCCTAAACATGTCATGTATGTATGGCTGGATGCCTTGATGAATTACGTTACCGCACTAGGATACGGCACGGATGAAAAAAATATGCGCTATTGGCCTGCGCATGTTCATCTTATAGGAAAAGACATCTTGCGTTTTCATGCGATTTATTGGCCTGCATTCTTAATGAGCCTCGGTTTGCCTTTGCCCAAACATGTTGCTGCCCACGGATGGTGGACAAGAGACGGCGAAAAAATGAGCAAATCCAAAGGAAATGTTGTCAACCCAAGAGAAGTTGCGACTGCTTACGGTTTAGATAATTTTCGCTATTTCTTACTAAGAGAAGTACCGTTTGGCGGCGATGGGGATTTCTCTCAAAAAGCCCTGATAGACCGCATCAATTCTGATCTAGGCAACGATCTTGGCAATCTGCTTAACCGTTTGATAGGAATGAGCGAAAAGTATTTTGAAGGCCATATTGATTGTGCCGATGTACGCAAATACTATAAAGCTGAACTCGATGAGGTCGAAGCCTCACTGGAAAAGCTGGAACCCATGCTGTTTGAAATGCAGATTCATCGATACCTCGAAGAACTTTGGAGACCGCTTTCGGTTGCAAACAAAGCCATCGACAAATACCAGCCGTGGACGCTCATGAAAGAGGGAAAAAAAGAGGAGGTCATGGCACTCAATGGGCTTATTGCAGTAATTTTAGCCAAAGTCACTACCATGCTTCACCCCGTGATGCCTGAAATCTCTGTAAAAATAGCTCATGCATTGCATTTTGAAATCAATCACACAAGCTGGAACCATCTTATCAAAAACAAAAATTTGCTGGAATCTTTTACGCTGAAAAAAATTCCTCCTCTTTTTCCTCGTATTGAAGCACCCCTGCTTGCGCAGCCTGAACCGGAAAATAAAAAACCGGAAGCCAAAGCGATGCAAAAAGAAGGACAAAAAACAGACGAACAAAAAAATGCAGGTATTGCACTGATAGGCATCGATCAATTTTTTCAAACCTCATTGAAAGTGGGAACCGTCATAGAAGCTGAAGAGGTACCAAAAAGCAGCAAGCTTCTTTTGCTTCAGGTCGACATAGGCGAAGAAAACCCTCGCCAGGTTGTCGCAGGGATAAAAGAGTGGTATGGGGCAGAAGAGATGATCGGTACACAAGTCTGCATGGTTGCAAATCTTAAACCCGCAAAACTGATGGGCCTAAAAAGCGAGGGGATGCTTCTTGCTGCCAAAGACAGCGAAGGACTTTCTCTGATCCGTCCCGAAAAACCAAAAACACCCGGCACCCCTATAGGATAACAATGAAAATTGAAGATATCGTAAACCTCACGGAAGGGGCCCTTGCCAATGTTCCCAAAATCCATGCCATAGAAGGTGCGACCGTATACCCCTCAAAAGTAGAGCATGGCGACCTTTTCTTTTCTTCAAATCAAGAAGAGATAGACATTGCAATCAAACATGGCGCCTATGCCATCGTTTATGATAATGAAAATATCATTAAACATGATGCGGAAATCGCATGGATCAAAGTAAGCGACATTCAATTGGCAGCATTCAAGCTGATCCGCTACGTTATTATTAAAAAAGAAGCAAAATTCTTCCTGCTCTCACCGCATGAGATGAGTTTTTTAAAAATGATATTGCTGAAAAAAAACAATATTGCCTTTATTGCAAATGACTGGCGAAAAGCTTTTGAGCAGATACTCAACTCAAATGATTCTCTTTTTGTAGGTACAAACAAAGAGCTCATGGAACTTATCAAGCCTGACGTACAAAAACTTGAAAGCAACGTAGAAGGATATGCTCTTTCCGATACGTTGTTTAGAACGACTTTCAAGGTCGGAGGCTTTGCTTATCAAGAGAAGGAACTCATTCCTTTTCATTTGGAATACCTGTTGCGTGTTGTTGCTTTCTGTGAAGCATTCTCTCTTCCCTATTCTATCGACCGTATTAAATATACTAAACATTTTATGCCTGTATTTATCGACAAGACACTTAAAAGCACTCCATCAAGCAAAAGTGACAAAGTAGCGATATTTTGCGATAATATTGCCGATATCATTAAAGCAAGAGAATATATAAAAAACGGCAATACTTGGGTAAAAGGTATCGTACTTACCCCACCCAAAACAAAAGTTGAAGGCATCGATCGCCCGCACTGGTTTACAACCAAAGAAGAAGTGCGCGAGATACTTAAGAGCATTCATTTTAATTATGCGTTTATCTATAGTGCGGATAAAAGCATTCTCAATACAATACAAAAAGAGTATAGTCTCTTTTAAACAATAAACCTTTGGCCGACTTTTATTTTTAAGGCGGAGCCTATCATATCAACCGCTATCTAAAAGCCGGCCTAAAGGCCGCTTACAATTTTCTAATTACTGCAATATTTTTTCCATTATGCGCTAAAAGCTGACAGCCAAACCGATCGCAAAGCACTTTAAATGTTTTTGGTGTAAAAAAAACAATGTGTGTCGCATCGCGACGATAATACCATTGTAAAAAATCTTCCGAATTATTATTGTGAAATTGTGTCTGAATCGCCAAAATACCGTCGGCATTTAATCTGTTTAAAAGTTTTTCAAAGACTGCTTTGGGCTGATGAAGATGCTCGAAAACTTCTGTAGAAACTATCAAATCATATTTTTTATTTTCATCCGGCAAGTTTGGATGGTAGATAGGATCATAATAATCGCAACTGATGCCCGTTTCTGTCATCATCTCCGATAGAAGAGCGCTGGCACCGCATCCAAAATCCAATGCATCGCTTACAACATGGCTTGCCAATGGCATCACAAAGTCTAAAAAATACTGATAATAGGCACGGTATCCCGGATGATTTTTATCATTTTGATGCAAATCATATCTTTTTTTTTGAATGGCTAGATCATGATGGTGCTCGGGTGATTTAAAAATATACTCGCATCCCTTGCAATAATAATAGAGAATATCTGTTTTTGTATCCTTAAAAGACAAAGCCTCTTTTGCGCAGATATGACATTTCAATTTTCATCCTTTTAAAACGATTGTTATGTTACTATTTAAAATATTAAGAACGGCATGTTTTTTTAAAATTAAAAAGCATGGCAAATAGGGATAATTCATTTATGCAAAGACGAGAGTTTATCACATCTGCTACTCTGGGAATAACGGCATTGGCACTTAATACGTGCCATAGAGAAGAAGAGGACGCAAAAACAGGTATGGCAAATACCGGCAAAAAAGAAAAAGTTACGATCAAGCTTGCAACATCGTGGCCGGCTCATTTTCCCATTATGGGAACCGGTGTGGACAAGTTTGCCGCACGCTGTGCCGAACTTAGCGACGGCACACTTGAAATCAAAATTTACCCCAAAAACATTCTTGTTCCTGCACTGCAAGTTTTTGATGCGGCCTCTGCAGCACAGATTGATGCCTTTCACTCCGGGGTATATTATTGGAAAGGGAAAAATTCAGCCTTTTCTATTTTTGGAGGCATGCCCCTTGGGCTAACAAGCGAAGAGATGATTACATGGCTAAAATTTGGCGGCGGGTATACTTTGTGGAGAGAACTCTATGCCAAATTCAATCTCTATCCTCTCATCGGAGGCTCAACCGGCCCTCAAATGGGCGGATGGTTTAAAAAACAGATCAACAGCTTAAATGATCTTCAGGGTTTAAAAATGCGTATCCCCGGACTTGCAGGCGAAGTGATGCAGCGCCTAGGCGTCAATCCTGTACTTTTGCCGGCCGGAGATATCTATACGGCACTTGAGCGAGGCACGATTGATGCGACTGAATGGGTAGGGCCTGCACTGGATGAGATGATGGGGTTTTCCAAAGTTGCCCCCTACTACTATACTGGATGGCATGAGCCGGGCTCTATTTTAGAGCTGACATTCAATAAAACCAGATGGGAAAAACTAAGCCCTCAGCATCAAGCCGTCATTACAGCTGCAAGCGAAGAGATGACCGGTGACATGGTTCAGGAATTCAGGTACGAAAATGCAAAAGCATTGCAAAAACTTTCTTCTGCCACTGAGATCAAAAAATTTCCAAACGAGGTTATAGAAGCTGCCAAAAAAGCATTGCAAGAAGTCTTGGCCCAAGAGAGTGAAAAAAATGAAGATTTCAAACGGACTTTAAAAAGCTATAATGATTTTGATAAACTCAACAAACCATGGGATGATATCAGCACAAAGAATTTTCTAGAAATAAGAGGGTAGATACTGTTGAATCTCCCTAAAAACAGCATTTTGAAACAAAAAGGATCATTGATGATCCAGTTTGTCCACCGCCTTATCTATCTCTGCTAAAAATTTTTCAATTTTCTTACCCAAATCCTCTATGAAGTTTTTAGCTTTGTTTAGATCGACGTGAATCTGCTCTTTATCTACTTTTATCCCTACGCTTTGAGACATGTCTATTTTACCCTCATCGATATTTTGGGCGGTTTCTTCAAATTGTTTTTGCAAAGTGCCAAAAAAATTTTTTGTTTTTGCCAAATCTATATTGATTGTATTTTCATCTATCTGCAAACCAACCTTCGAAAACAATTCTTTATTTTCTTTTTCCATCCTCGCCTCCTCTTGTCTCTTTTATGCAAAGTATATCATACTTTAAACACCTAAAAACGCTAAATACTTCTTTATAAAAACGCCAATAAGGAAGCTGCTACCGCTACGTTGAGCGATTCGACTCCTCGGCGCATCGGGATGGAAATTTGCGCATCGCATACAGAGGCTATCGCAGGACTAACCCCCTCGCTTTCATTGCCCAAGACAAAAACTGTTTTGTGACTGTACTTCTCATCTTTATAGCTTTTGTCGGCATGAGAAGAAAGCATATAGCACGTTGCGCCATCCGACTTAAAAAACTCCAATGTTTTTTGAAGATCAGAGGTTTGAATGATTGGCATTTTAAAAAGCGTTCCCGCACTTGCTTTAATCACCAAAGGTGAAATTTTTGCAGTACCTTTGGTAGAAAGAAGTACCGCATCTACATTGCCTGCAGCGCAAGAACGAATAATCATGCCGACATTTTGGGGATTTGCAACACTGTCAAGCGCTATAACGCGATATCTTTGATGCTCTGCAATAAAATGCGCTTCATTGCCTAAATATTCCATCACAATATCAAGAGCCACCCCTTGGTCTTGCTTGGCATTTTTCGAGATGCGCGAAAGTGCCTGTTTGTCATGATATGCAATTTCAATGCCTCTGCCTTCGGCAATGCTTACCATTTCCTCCAGCTCTCTGGAAGATTTATTGGAAGAAGAAAGATGCAGTTTGTGAATGGTGATATTTTTATCTTCCAACGCTTCACGCACTGCATTGCGTCCATAAATGGTAAGCACTTTCTCAAAAAAAGCTTTTTTGGCTCGATACTGTTGAGAATCCTCCACTTGCCCTATTCTCCGTTCCAGGCTATCTTGGGTCTGCCGTTTTCGTCAAATTCAACTGCCGGCATACCCATGATATTAAATCCTGCATCCACATAATGAATTTCTCCCGTCACTCCCGAACTCAAATCAGAAAGCAGATACATACCGGAATTTCCTACCTGATCGATCGTTACATTCTGTTTTAGCGGAGAGTGTGCGGCATTCCATTTAAGCATAAAACTAAAATCGCCGATTCCGGCTGCCGCAAGCGTCTTGATAGGGCCGGCAGAAATTGCATTGACGCGGATTCCTTCTTTTCCCAAATCTTCGGCGAGATATTTGGTTGTCATTTCCAATGCTGCTTTGGCAACCCCCATAAGATTGTAATTTGGGATATATTTCACTCCGCCGTAATAGGTTAATGTCAATACCGAAGAATTGCTGGACAAAATAGGCTTCAGCTCTCTTACGACTTCGATGAGCGAGTACACAGAGATATCCATCGCAACATCAAATGCCTCTTTGGAGATATCTACAAATCGGCCGCTCAATCCTTCTTTCGGTGCGAATGCAATAGAATGAACAATAAAATCTATCTGCCCCATATCTTTTTCAAGCGATGCTTTGAGTGCTTTGATCTCTTCAGGCTTGCTTACATCGCACGGATAAAACCTTCCCTCACATCCCAGTTCATCGGCAATGGGTGCAAGTTTTTGCTCAAACCGTTCATTCAAAAATGTAATTGCCATCTGGGCGCCTTGTTCTTGGCATGCTTTCGCAATACCGTAAGCAATAGATTTTTTATTTGCGATGCCTAAAACAACACCTTTTTTACCTTTCATTATCATACTTTTCTTTCTCCAAAAATTTAGTGGTGATATTTTACCATGAATGCGGTAGAATGTAAAACTGACTATATCAACCAAGCAAGGCAAAATTATCCATGAAGAACAAAATACTCCTTATAGACACAGGCGGCACTTTCAATAAACGTTACAACCCCATTAACGGAAAACTTGAAATCGATACGCACTCTTTGGCATTAAAAGAAATCAGCAAACGCTGGCTTACTGATTTTAACATTGTCACTATTATAGGAAAAGACAGTCTTGATATCACCAGTGAAGACAGGCTCTTGCTGTTAGCGACCATCAATCTTGCAAAAGAAGAAAAGATACTGATTGTCCACGGAACAGACACCATGGATGTTACTGCACGATATCTTGCGGATGCCGATTTGGAAAAATGCATTGTGCTGACGGGAGCCATGGTGCCCTTTTCGATCGATCCGCTGGAAGCTTCAGCCAATTTGGCCTCTGCCGTAGGCTATATGCAAAATCTAGAACAACATGGTGTGCATATCGCCATGAACGGCGTATTTGGCCACTACAGCAAAGTGGTCAAAGAGAGAACAAAAGGCAAATTTATGATAAAAACATAACCATACATTTCAATACGGTTTTAGCATATTTAATGGGATTGCCAAACAAAGCAGCCGGGATTTTTTGCTGTAATTTTCTTGTAAAATTTTAACCCGTTTGGCTACAATATGAAAAATTTTTAAGGAGAGAAAATGAATTATAAATTATATTTGGCTGCATTGGCAGGATTTACTTTTACTGCATGCACACCAACCTTTGACCTCGCCGAACCTTCGATGGCTGCAAATATCGAAAAAACCTATGAAAAACCTACGCCGGAAAAACTTGAGCTTTATCAGCAAAAAATGACTGAAGTAGCATCCAGAATCAAAGATGACCCCAAATATGACAGAATCGTGTTGGATACGCCGGAAAAAAAATCTTGGTTTAAAGACCTAACCTATAGGCTTTGGGACAGACAAATTACTAAAAACCAATTTATAGCAGAAGGGCTTAAAAAATATCCGACCCATCGTTATGAATTTGAATTTGTTATAAAAGGCCTTAATCTCTAAATCGGCCTCCCAAAATACTATTGATAGCTGATCGGATCCTTTGCTTTTGCTTTTTTAAATCCCCGCAATCTCAACCGACAGCTATCGCAAACTCCGCATGCCTTTTCTTCGGACTGATAGCAGCTCCACGTATGCTCCAAAGGTACACCAAGCTCCAATGCTTTTTGCACAATCTGCGCTTTGCTAAGTTCTATGAGAGGTGTTTGAATCTGAAGATTTGTCTCTTTTTTGGTCCCCAGATTGATCGCTTTTTGCATCTGCTCAATATAAGCTTGCGTACAATCGGGATATCCGCTGCTGTCTTCCTCTACTACCCCGATAAATAATGCACAAGCGCCATGCTTTTCTGCAACAGCAGCTGCAATAGAAAGAAAAATACCGTTTCTAAAAGGTACATATGTTACAGGCACACCCGCCTCCAGCCCTCCGGTAGGTACGTCGATATTTTTATCTGTTAACGCAGAAGCGCCTATTTGCTTAAAAAAATCCAAATCTATTTCATACGAACAGATCGCTTCAACATTTTTTGCAATATGCCTAAAACATGCCAGCTCTTTTGATTGGGTGCGCTGGCCATAATTAAAATGCAAAGCAATAATCTCATATCCTTCTTTTTGAGCTATTTTTGCACTTAAGGCGCTATCCATGCCTCCTGAAATGATACATACTGCTTTTTGCTTTTTCATTTTAAACCTGTTTTTTAATCTCATTTTACCAAGATTCAGGTAAACTTAGAGAATGTTAATAGACCTAGAAAACGAAACATCATTACAAATTGAAGTACAAAAACTTGAAAAAATCGCAGCGGTACTTACCTCAAAGCAATTAGAATTGGTTATCACGGACAACGAAACGATACAAGCACTCAATCAAATACACAGAGGCAAGGACTACCCTACCGATGTGCTTAGTTTTCCGTTGGAAAATACGTTTGAAGATATGCCTTTGGGTTCGATTGTCATTTCCGAAGCGTTCGTAAAAGAAAAAGCCAAACTTTACGGTCATACTATCCAAGACGAACTGAGTTTGCTTTTTATCCACGGACTGCTGCATCTGCTTGGGTATGACCACGAATGCGACCAAGGCGAAATGCGCGCCAAAGAAAAAGAGTTGATCGAAATTTTTGGTTTGCCTTCAAGCCTGATAGTCCGAACAGAGACTTAGGAATTGAATGAATTTTCTTATTTTTGTAATTGCCATGGGCGCTTTGATCTGGGGTACTGAACTGTTGATTCATCAAAGCGAACGTATTGCATTAAAATTCAATATACCGGAGTTTATCATCGGCGCCACGATTATTGCTTTGGGTACAAGTTTACCTGAAACAGCTGCCGGTGTTGCCGCAAGCTATGCACAAAAACCTCAAATTGCCATCGCCAATGTGATAGGGAGTAATATTATTAATATCACTCTTGTTTTGGCTTCTGTTTTTTTGGTGGCCGCAAAAATAAAGCCTAGCAGGGATTTTTTTGCAAAAGACAGCACTTGGACGCTAATGCCGGCTTTAATCTTCCTTTTGATGATTATGGATGGAATCATCTCACGGTTTGACGGAATGCTTTTACTGCTGCTGATGGGTGCCTATCTTCTTTTCTTAACGCAGGATAGAAAAAATATCCCCCAAGAACATCTTGAAGAGATCAACATGCTTCGATTTTCCTGGATAAAAACGGTTTTTGCGCTATTTTTTGGTTTGATTTTGATCATTATCGGTGCGCATTTTGCTATAGAAAGCGCTTCTGGGATCGCCAAAAATTTTGGTATCAGCGAATGGATCATCGGTATTATTATGATTTCGATCGGAACCTCATTGCCGGAATTAGCCGTAAGCCTTTCAGCTGCTGTAAAAGGCAAAGCAGATATGGCTATAGGCAACATTATCGGCTCAAACATGGCAAACACTTCAGTAGTATTGGGAGCTGCGGCTCTAACAAATCCCATGCCTATCCAAGGCATGGCTCATATGTTTGATATTGCAGCGATGATTGTTGCAACCTTTTTGCTCGTTTTTATCATGGCAAACAACCTTTATAACAGATCCGCAGGCATCAGCTTGATCATTATCTTTGGACTCTTTATCAGCAATACTTTGCAAAACATCTGAATGTTTTGCACTGTAAAGATTGAGAACAAATTATTCTTTCTTTTTAAAATACCCGTTTGCATAAAGCCATTTATAAATATCCGCAGCAATCGGCCCTGCTGTGCTTCCGCCATGTCCTCCGTGTTCAAGAAGCACAGTCACGATATACTGAGGGTTCTCATAGGGGGCGTAGGTAGTGATCCAAGCATGGGAACGATGAAAATAGGCTAACTCTTCCTCTTTAAGCCTTTTAATGGTTGATTGAGGGATGGAGGTTACCTGGGAGGTTCCCGTTTTTCCGGCAACCGTTACAGGCAGATTGCCCATGGTAGAAAATGCCGTTCCTTTTCTTGTATTGCAGACTTCATACATGCCTTTTCTAATTTCGCTTAGATAATACGGATTAAAAGAAACGGAAACCATGCCGGCATTTATCTCTTTGCCGTTTACCTCTTTGGCAATGCGGGGTGTTACGAGCTTGGAAGTAGCAATCAAATTGGTATGGCGCACCATTTGCAGCGGCGTGACAAGATCATATCCTTGACCGATAGATGCAATGACAGTCTCCCCCAAATACCAAGGCTGCTTGTATCTTTTCATCTTCCATTCTTTATCCGGTATAACGCCGGCATACTCATCGGGCAAATCCACTCCCGTAGGAACGCCCAAACCAAATGATCTAAGATGCTTTGCCATTGCATCGATGCCTACTTTTAAGCTTTTATTATAAAAATAAACATCGCAGCTTTCGCGAATTGCTTTTCTTAGATCCACGCTTCCGTGCCCCCATGCTGACCAGCATCTAAATTTATGTTTGCTCTTTCCTAACTTTATATGGCCATTACAAAACTCATTCGTATCAAGAATCCCTTTTTTTGCCTTGGAAAAAGCCAGTGCCATCCCCATTTTAATCGTTGAGCCAGGAGGATAGGTTCCGTGTATCATTTTATTGGTAAAAGGATGATTGAGATCCTCTTGAAGTGCTTTCCAGTCATTAACGCTTATGCCTCCCACAAAAAGATTGGGATCATAAGAAGGATAGCTCACAGAAGCCAAAATTTCTCCATTGGTACGCATCACTATCGCTACGCCCGCTTGGTCTTTAAAACTTTCATAAATTATCTTTTGCAGATTGATGTCAATATTAAGTTTAATATTTTTATTGTCTTTGGGATCTTCTTTTTCTAAAATGTCAATCGCCTGATTGGTAGCAGTCACCTTGGTAATTTCATATCCCAATTCACCCTGCAGCACGTCATTATAATATTTCTCCAATCCGCTTTTGCCTATCTTGCCCACTTCATCTACCACGGGGTCTTCTTTATTTTCCTTTTCATTGGATCTTCCCGTGTAGCCCACAATATGCGAACAGTACTTTCCATAAGGATAGTAGCGTTTTGTTTCGGCTTCTATTTGGATTTGAGGCATAAGGCTCAGCTTGGGATAGGCGCCCATCATATCAGGATAATGAATAAAATCTACCACTTTTATAAATTTGTGATTATAGGGAGAATTATTTTTTGTATACACTTTCATCATGATTGTTTTGTTGAGATCAGGAAAATTCTCAACCAGCGTATCAACAACGGCTTCCAACATGGGAGAATCCGCTTTGAGATGAGGCTCGATAGAAACAGAAAAACCTATTTGATTCATGACAAGAAGATTGCCGTTGGCATCCATTATCTCTCCTCTTACGGGCTTGATAAACTGTTTTCTTTCTATATTTTCTTTCGCAAGTTTTTGATAATAAAAATTTGATTTGATACTGACATGATACAATCTTGCTATCATTGCACCCCAAAAAATCAAAAATACAACCAGTGCAATTTTATATCTCATACTATAACCACGATCAACAGATCCACTATCAAAGAATAAAGCAATATTGAATCCAAAATAACACTTGTATCTTCAAGTAAAAAATCATAAAAAAGCAAAACCCCCAAATAAAAAATATCCATAAGTAAAACAATCAGTATTCGAACGCATGTCGGACATCTTCTAAAATGCTTCAGATAAGGATAAAACAATACATAAATCAATAACGCAGAAATAAAAGTCAAAAAAAGAGGCAAAGAAAGATTCACTTCCAAATTGATATAATAAAACGATGCAATAAGAATATAGGCCAATTTTCTTTTTTCTATCCCTTCAATCAGCACATACCCCATTATACCTATAAGCAAAGGCAAAAAAACATAAATGGAGATAAGCAAGGGATAAAAAGCAATAAACAAAACAATAAGTGTCCAAAAAACAGGGTACTGTACAGCTACAAGAAATCTGCTCATAATGTTGTGAACAGCCCTTTATGATAACTTATAAATCAATGCAACTTCATTGCATACAGGAAAATGTATACACTTGATGCAATCTGCCCAAATTTTATGTTCCGGGATTGCTTCTTTGTTGATTTCATTAAAACCCAATTTTTTAAAAAACCCGGGCACATACGTTAATGCAAGCACATCTTCTTCCACATTTAATGCTTTTGCTTCTTCCAGTGCATACTCAACCATGCGCTGGCCTATTTTTTGCCCCCGGTACGCCCGATCAACGATAAGGCTTCTGATTTCCGCAAGGCGTCTTGAATGAATATGAAGCGCTGTGTATCCGACGATCCTTTCTCCTTCTTTTGCCACCACATACGAACGGATATTCGTTGCAACTTCATCTTCTGTCCGCTTCAAAATAATACCGCTTTTTACTTCTTCGATGACCATTTCCTGCATTTGCGGAATATCACTCAATGTCGGCTTTACAAGTGAAATCAAATCTAAACTCCTTCTTTATTTATGCCAAATATTGTATGCAGTATCTCAAAATGGACTCTATCGTGGCCGTTTGATTTGAGGTTGGACAAGACGATGCCGTCGGGAAAATCATTTTTAAGTTTTGCACGCTCTTTTTGGTTGAGCTTATCTATCTTGGTAAATACCGTAAGATAGCGTTGGTCCGGCCGGATAAACCCTTTAATATACTTTTCTACATCTTCATCAATTTTGGCATGAGGATGCCTTGCATCCCGAAGATGAATAAAAAGACGTATGGAAACACGATTTTGGATAAACTCAACGAGATTTTTCTGCCATACTTCCTTGAGAGATTTTGATACCTTGGCATATCCAAAACCGGGCAGATCCACAAAACGGACAGGGTAATCCTCCTCCTTGTATCTGTATCTTGTTTCAAAAAAATTAATCAATTGTGTTTTTCCGGGGGTTGCCGAACTTTTTGCCAAATTTTTTCTGCCGGCCAAAGCATTAAGCGTAGAACTTTTTCCTACATTGGATCGTCCCAAAAAAACAACTTCGCTCAGATCTTCAGGGAGGCTGTCTGTGATACTTTGAGCAGATTTTACAAATTTGGCCTCAACAATTCGAGGCATACTCATTTTTTTTCCTCCATCTCAAAGATAAATTTTACAGGTTTTTTCTTTTCTCCCCGAACATTCGCATTGCCTGTAGCCATATCAAGCGTAATCATTTCTCCGTTTACGTGGCGTTTATTGAGCAAGTCGTCTATTTTTGCACCGCCCTCTAGCACATAATAGGATTTTTGGGGATAATAGGTTACTTTATTTGCACTGCCTTTATAAAAATTTTTTTCATTCTTAAACTCAAACGTCACTTTGCCTGACGCTTCATACATTTTGGTTTCATTGTTTTCATCAAAATGAACCACCACCTCATCTCCATGCAGCCAGCTTTCTGAATACTTAATCATTACGTTGCCGATAAAATGAACCTCTTTTTGCAACTCGCGTGCATTCATAGATTCTGACGTAATCTCTATTTTCTCAGCCATTAAAAAAACACTCATACCAACCAAAAGTATCCATCTCATCAATAACAATACATAACCTTTATAAAAAATCTCTCTATTTTACCATGATATTACTTTTCGACAGTATAAACCACAGCCGCAATCTCTTTGGCGAATATCTCTTTTTTGCGCACGTCATAACGCATAGAACTTCCCTGAATGGTATTTTTATCCATTTTGGCTAAAAATGGAGAATTGACATCGAGTATCTGCACTGCTTGATCATACACGGCTTGCTGCGCATGATATTCAAATCCTTCTTTTTGTCGAACAAAGATATCTCCCTCCAAAAAAATCTTGTCATTATGATAGATACCTTTTTTTGCGCGCAGCAACTCCAAATTCTTGCTATGATAATTCAACTCATCAAGCATTAAAACACCGTTGAGTCTAACACCATGGCTGCTGTGGGCAATACTCTGCATCGACTCCATGCCCACCTCGATAAAAGTAGTATCCGTAAATTCAACTTCTTTGCCGGATAAATGTTTTTTGATGTCAATATCGGCTGTTTTTATCCCAAAAGTCAGCACCAATATAACCCCCATTGCAAAAAGGAGTACAATTTCTAATCTTATTCCCATAATGCCAGATACTTCGCTTCAAGACCTTCTTTTTTAATAAGGTACTCTATCATTTCCCGCACGGCGCCATCGCCGCCCTTTTTATCAAGAACAACGGTCGCTGCTTTATGAACGTAAGCACTTGCATCCTGGGGTACAAATGAAATTTTAGCAAATTTAAGCATCGGCAGGTCATTAAGATCATCGCCGATGGCAGCCACATGATCCGATGTTAACCGCAGTTCTCTTAACAATGATTCTAAAATCTCTTTTTTATTGTGAACCCCTTGATAAAAATATTCAATCCCCAGCTCTTTTGCACGACGGGCAACGATTGCTGAGGTTCTTCCCGTAATGATGGCGACTTGTTTCCCCAATTTTTTCCAGCTGGCAATGGCCAATCCGTCTTTTACATTAAATGATTTTATCTCATCACCCATTTCACTGTAGGTAATGCGGCTATCCGTCATGGTACCATCCACATCCAGTACAATCAGCTCAATACTCACAATACACCCTTTGTGCTTGGAATACCTGCATTTTTATTGACAGCTGCCGCCCTTCTTAATGCCACTGCAAGCGCCTTAAATGCCGCTTCTATGATATGATGCTTGTTTTTCCCCCGGTTATAAACCAAATGTATCGTCAACGATGCATTCAATGCAAATGCTCTAAAAAATTCTTCGACAAGCTCAACATCAAATTGCCCGACTTTTCCGCCAACCGGAAGGTCAAAAAAAAGAAAACCGCGGTTTGAAACATCCATATCGCATGTTACGCTGGCTTCATCCATAACTACCGTCGCATTCCCAAAGCGTTCTATACTTTGCACCGGATAGAGTGATTGATGAAGCGCCTGCCCTAAAACGATGCCGACATCTTCGACACTATGGTGATCATCAATATGAACATCCCCTTTACAAGTTACCTCCACATCCGCATGCGCATGTTTTGCAAACGCTTCAAGCATATGGTCAAAAAAACCTACTCCTGTGCGGATTTTTGCTTGGCCTGATCCGTATAAATTAAACTTTATACAGATATCGGTCTCTTTTGTAGTTCTGCATATTTCTATCATTGGGCTTCTTTCCTCTTTTTTTATTAGTTTCTTACAATAAACGCACCCTCAAGACCATGACACAAGATAAAATCTTTGGCTTCCTCTTCGGTTTTGAAACCCATCAGCCATACACGATAAAGCGGTGCGCCCTCTACATCATCGAAACGTTTTATAATTGGCGAATAACGCTTATCCAGCCGGGCATATTGTTTCTTATAAATCTGTGCACCCTCAAAGCGTCTGAATGCCCCAACCTGGATGCCAAAGTCGGTAATGACAACACGTGTTTCTTTATGCTCTCTGATATTTCTTGCAATCATAGCATCAGACTGAACTTCTCCGGCAAACCCCACCACCTTGATATTTACTTTAGCAATCCCCATACGATCAAGGCCGATTGCTTTTCCTGTAGCATAGCTGCAATCGATAATTCTGCCTTGCACAAACGGCCCCCTGTCATTGATCCTTGCTATCGTACTTTTTCCGTTTTGAAGATTTTTAATTTTCACCATTGTGTCCATCGGCCATGTCTTATGTGCCGCCGTTAGACCGTGCATATTATATGCTTCCCCGTTACTCGTCATTTTTCCATGAAAATCAGGACCATACCAACTGGCAATCCCGGCCATTCTCTGCCCGACGCTTACATAGGTAGGCTTGTATGTTTTTCCCAGTACGCAATACTCTTTCATCGTCCATTTATGGCGCGCTGCACTCGTATATTTTGAGGCTTTCGGCTTATAGACCCCTTCTTTTTGAGAACATCCTGTCATGACGGATAGGGTCGCTAAAAACACAAAAAAAGATAAAATAATTTTTAATTCCTTCATGAAACCTCTACACTATTGTTGAATCTTATTATCCCTTTATTTGACTTTAGATTTCCTTGTTTGGCTGCCTCCCAAACTCGGCGGCCTGAGATTGTCCTACGCCGTATAAAATAAAAAATTGGCTACAATTGCACATCAATTTTAGGGGTATGTATGCGTTATTTTTACAGTTCGTTTATTATTATGGGCTTGGGCCTTGTGCTGGCATATGTTTTGGGCGGATTAGCGGCTCTTTATATTACTTTTTTACTCATCATTCTTGAGATATCGCTCTCATTTGACAATGCAGTGGTCAATGCAAAAGTACTCAATACGATGGATCCGATCTGGCAAAAACGATTTATCATTTTTGGTATACCCATTGCTGTTTTTGGGATGCGTTTTATCTTTCCTTTGGCTATCGTAGCTATCGTCACAGGTATGGGGATCTTTGAAACACTCAACGTTGCGATGAATCAGCCAGAGCAGTATGAAGCGATTTTAAAATCAACAGAAAAGACTATTTTTGCTTTTGGCGGCGCTTTTTTGTTGATGGTTTTTTTAGATTTCTTTTTTGAGGAACGGGATATTAAATGGGTTACTTTTATCGAGGGATCAAAAATAATGCAGCGCTTTTCCGGGGTTGCCAATATCGAGCTGACGATAGCGATCATGACCGGCATTGTTTTAGGGCATATCACGCAAGATTTTAATGTATTGGCTGCATTCATGTACGGCGTAATGCTTCATTCTCTTTTGGGAATGCTTGATCATTTTCTTTCTTCTGAAACCGTAAAAAGCGGCATAGCCGGGTTTATCTATCTTGAAGTACTTGATGCAAGTTTTAGTTTTGACGGCGTGATCGGGGCATTTGCACTTACAAGCAATATTTTTATTATCATGATCGGATTGGGCGTGGGCGCAATGTTTGTCCGTAGCATTACAATTTATTTTGTTCAACATAAAACCCTTGCAGCCTTTCGTTTTCTTGAGCATGGCGCCCATTATGCAATCGGGATTTTGGCCTTTATCATGCTTGCCAAGATCACCATGCACATCAGCGAAGTAGTTACGGGAACGATAGGTATAGGACTGATTACTATCGCATTTTTACATTCGGTCTGGGTGAATAAAAAAGAAAATAGATAAAGTATCTCTTGTTTATTTTTCTTTATTGCCCGTCTAAAATCCGTACGCTTTTTATCTCTCTGTGTTTTTACGGTATAATCAGCGTCAATACAAATAAAGGATCATTATGGTAATTGCCAAAAATAGGCTTGTTGCTCTCAAATACCGCCTTACAGACGAAAAAGGCAATATTCTTAATGAAGGCCATGAGTCCATCGCCTATCTGCACGGGGAGTATGGACATATTTTTCCTGCTTTAGAAAAAGAGCTGGAAGGAAAAAAAGAAGGAGATGTTTTTCGTATTACCCTCTCGCCACAAGAAGCATTTGGCCAATACCAAGAAGATCTCGTTGTCACAGAAGCGCTCAGCGAACTGCCGGAAGATATTTTTGTCGGCATGGAGGTAGATGGCTACATGGAAGAGAGCCCGGAGGATATTCTCATTTACACGGTGACTCACATTGATTCTGATCATGCGGTATTGGATGCAAATCACCCTTTTGCCGGAGTCACCCTTACTTTTGAAGGTTCGATAGAAGAAATCCAGGAAATAAGCGAACAAGCAATTCAGGAAATCATAGAGCATCATCCCTAAAAATCATCACTCAGGCAAAAAGTTTAGGATAACAAAAAACCGGATTTATTTTCTCTTTTTTTGATATACATTTTTTTATCGGTTTGCTTGAAAAAATCATAAACGTTTTCTCCTTTGTATTGGCTCGTTCCGATGCTCAATCCGATGGGGTACCGTTTTTTAATCTCAGACCCTGCAAAGAGTTCTTCAAGTTTTTGTGTTATTTTTTGAGCATTTTTCTCTTCAGTCGAGTAGAGCAAAACCACAAATTCATCCCCGCCGTACCTAAAAATGTCATCGCTCTTTCTTATATGCTGCATTAAAAAATTTGCGACAAGACGAAGCGCCTTGTCGCCTTCTTTATGGCCAAGCGTATCGTTGACCGTTTTAAAATTGTCAAGATCCAAAAACATCATACAAAAATTTTCCCTGCGTACGGTATATCGCTCAACCGCTTCTTTTAATTTTAGATCAAACATCTTTCTGTTAAAAAGTTCTGTCAGCGCATCAATATAAAGATCCCTGTTTAACTGCTGCTTGTTTTTTTCTTCTTTGTCATAATTTTTGCCGATCGAAACAAATCCTATAATCATGTCGTTTTTGACAATAGGCGTAATCGTTTGTTTTTCATAATATATTTTGCCTTTGGCATTCTTGTTGCAAAAAAGGGTCTCAACTGATTCATTATGGGAAAGTTTTCGCCATAATTTAAAATAAAAAAGATCTGAATAATGGCCAGGATTTAATATTTTTGGGGTATTGCCGGCAAGTTGAGATATGTCATAACCGCATCTTTTCAGATAAGATGCATTGGCATGGATATATTCTCCTTTTGTATTAAATAATGCTATGGAATCATGATTTTGGTCAATTGCTTTCTTGAAAAGCTTTATATGCTCAAGCAGCTTTTGGGCATTGGAGATATTTTTTTGGATAGAAATAAAAGCGATTAGTTGTTTATTGTCATCATATACGGGCGAAATATTCCACTCAACCCAATACTCTTGTCCGTCTTTGGTATAGTTGATGGTTTTGCCTTCAAAATATTCCTCTTTTTTTAAACACTCTTTGAGTCTTTCAAGCACTTCTTTGTCTGTTTTTTCGCCTTGCAGTATTCTTGGAGTTTTGCCTAGAATCTCTTTTTTTTCATATCCTGTCATTTTTGTAAAAGCATCATTTACATAGACGATTTTCGGATGGTCTCCCTCTAGCAGACAGGTTGTGATGACCATGGGGCTGTAGGAATGCTCAAAAATAGTACATTCAAAGGAACTTAACTCTAAAATTCCATTCTTTAAAAACAAAACAATCTCTCCTTTTGCTTTCCTCTATAACAACGAAGCAAACTCTCTTTAAAATAACTTTTTTTATATTTTATCTCAAAGGAAGTATGGCTTAGATAATCTTTGTGCATACATTTTTCATAAGCCTGTAAAAATTTCAATATTTCGGCTATACTTTAAGCGTATTCAATATTTAAAAAACAAAAATATAAATTGCAATAATATTTTTAATTATTTAAACTAAACTAAAAAGGGCGAAAATGAGCGGGAAAATTGATGAGATCACGCAACAGATCAAAGCGCTTGAAATCGAGCTGGAAGCTGAGTTTAGAAAAAAACAATCAGATTTTTTTTATAAAATTGAAAACAGCAAAGCTATTTTTGAGGAAAAAGTCATCAATGAAGGCAAAACCAAGATCATCAGTTCGCTGGAATATCTCTCCGCTTTTTCTATTCTTACCGTATTGACCATCCCTTTTATTTGGGCCATGATGATACCTGCACTGCTGGTTGACATCTCCGTAAGCGTTTATCAGCACATATGTTTTCCTATCTATAAAATTCCCAAAGTAAAAAGAAGCGATTATGTCGTGATGGATAGATTCAATCTTTTTTATCTGGATCAAGTTGAAAAGATAAACTGCTGGTATTGCGAATACTTCAACGGCGTTATCTACTATGTCAGAGAGATTGCCGCACGAACCGAACAGTTTTGGTGCCCTATCAAGCACTCAAAAAATATCAAAGACAAACATTCAAGATATGATTATTTTTTTGAATACGGAGACTATGCGGCTTACAGAAAGGAGCTTGAAAAAAGAAGAAGCGATTTTAAGGACCTTAAAGAAAAAGATACTATCTAAACCGCACTAATCCTCAACTTTGCGATTTTAAACTCTTCTTGAAAACAAGCAGCGAAAATAAAAAAAAGAATAAACCTATAAAAAAGATGGCAACCAAATCTTTCCAGATGATCTCAAATCCGGCTCCTCTAAACAGTATTGCCTGTGCGACATTGATATAATGGCTTGTCGGCGATAAAGACATAAGATACTGCAAGCTCATCGGCATACTCTCATAAGGCGTTACGCCGCCGGAGAGCATAAGCAGCGGCAAAATAACCAAAATAAACATCATCCCCAGCTGCGGCATTGACTTTGTAACAGATCCCATGAAGATGCCTATGGATGACGTAGAAAAAAGGACCAAAAACGAACTGAACAAAAAAAGCGGCATGGAACCCGATAGCGGAACCTGCAAAATGGTTTCGACTACGATTTTCAAGGAAAGGACAATCCCCAGCAAAATCACAAGCCCCATCGACCAGACTTTTGCCAACATAATCTCAACAGCGCTTAAAGGCATGACCAAAAGATGCTCAATGGTTCCGTGTTCCCGCTCCCTCATAAGCGCGGCACCTGAGAGCAATATGGACAATGTCATGATATTGCTGATGACCTCATTGATGCTTCCAAACCAGCTGCTTTCCAAATTTGGGTTATATTGATAATTCACCGCCAAAGAAATCTCCGGTTTTTGTGACGGTGCTTTTAAAAAAGCGCCGACCTCCTGGGCGATAATCTGCTGAATGTATCCCGCCCCTATGCCTGCTTGCGTCATTCTTGTCGCATCGATGTTCAGCTGTATTTCTGTTTTTATGCTTTTTAGGATATCTCTTTCAAAATGGCTTGGGATAACCACCACAAACGTATAGACGCCCGCATCCATCCCTTTATCCATCTCATTGTACGAAATTGTTTTTGGCGGAAGAAACCTCGGCTTATAAAATGCGTCCATTATTTTTTGAGAAAGCATGGACCGATCTTCGTCCACAAAAGCGATGGGGGCGTTATGAAGCTCTGTCGACGAAGCGGTAGCGCTGATATATATCGCAAAACTAAACGAATGAATGATGAGAAACAGCATGATTTTATCTCTTAAAAGCGTTCTTAGCTCTTTAATCCCCAGATGATAAATGTTAAAAATTGTTCGTAACACTATCGCTCCTGTTTTTTTAGCGTGATCAAGCTAAGCGCCGTGATCACAACGATCGCAGCAAACAGCGCCGCAAAGTCAAAATAATGGCCCGACAACCCTACATCCTTGCTAAAAATCCCTCTGCTGACATTGATAAAATAGGTCGCAGGAAAAATGTTGCCGATCACTGCCCCGACCCCTTCAAGCGAACTGACAGGATCTTTCAGGCCTGAAAAACTGATGGTTGGAAGCATAGTCAGGATCGCCGTTGAGCCCAATGCGGCTATCTGTGTTTTTGTAAAAGCGGACATCAAAAAACCGATCCCGGTTGTCGCCGTAACATATAAAAGTGCAGCAAAAAACAAAATGGCAAAACTGCCTTTGATCGGCACCCCAAACACTAAAACAGCCAATGCGATCAACCCTAAAAAACTTATCATGCTTACCGCAATGTAGGGCAGCTGCTTGCCCAGCAAAAACTCGAGCCTTGTAACAGGGGTAGCATAAAAATTGATCATCGACCCCAGCTCCTTTTCTCTCACGACACTTAGCGCCATCAAGATGGAAGGGATAAAGATCAACAACATCGGGATGACGGCAGGCACCATGGAAAATATGCTTTTAAAGTCTTGGTTATAACGATACCGCATCTGTATATCAAGCACTGAAAAAGCATCCGTTTGGGATGATTGCCTCAAATAATCCCCGTGAAGCCCCTCAATATAGCCTTTGATCGTTTCAGCCCTAAAAACAGTCGTTCCATCGATCCAAACGCCAACTTCAACCCCGCTGTCTTTTTGCAAATTTCTCCCAAAATCCGGAGGAATCTCAATCGCTATGCTTATTTTTCCGCTTCTCATCTTTTCATCTAAATGGGTTTGCGAAACAAGCGGCTCATCTTCCATAAAATACCTTGACCCGGAAATATGCTGGATATACTCTCTGCTTTGCGGTGTTTGATCGTGATCAAGAACCGAGAATTTTAAATCTTCAACATCCATATTGATGCCATATCCCATCACAAACATCAAAATCACCGTACCCATCAGCGCAAACGTCAATCGGATCGGATCGCGCAGCAGTTCCAAAGATTCACGGTAAGCATAGCCCAAAAATCTGATCAAAGAAAAAAACTCATTCTTTTCTTTTTTGGCGCTTTGCTGCATGGCAATCATTTCACCCGGCCTGTCTTCTTGCGCAATCTCATCATACATATACTCTACAAAAGCCTCTTCAAGACTCTCTTTGTTTTTTGATTGTATCAAAACCGAGGGCGCATCGCTTGCCAGCACCTTTCCCTGATGCATCAGGGAAATCCTGTCGCACCTTTCGCCTTCGTTCATAAAATGTGTAGAAACAAATATCGTTACATTGTCTTTTCTTGATAGATCGATCAAATAGCGCCAAAACTGATCTCTTGAGATCGGATCAACTCCGGATGTGGGCTCATCGAGTATCAGCATTTTTGGCTTATGGATGACCGCGACAGCCAGTGAAAGACGCTGTTTTAGCCCCAAAGGCAAATCGGCAGTGAGTGTATTTTCATATTTTTTAAGATGAAACCGCGCAAGCATTTCTTGGGTTCTTTCGCGGATGATTTGCTTGTCTATTTGATACAGTCTGGCATGCAGGAGCATGTTTTGCCCCACCGTAAGTTCGCTGTAAAGCGAAAGTGATTGGGTCATATACCCTACGTTTTTTCTTGTTTCTATATCGTTTTTTTGAATGGGTTTTCCAAAAAGCCGGATATTTCCCTCAGTAGGGTTCAGCAAACCGGTAAGCATCTTCATGGTTGTTGTCTTTCCGCATCCGTTGGAACCCAAAAAACCGAAAATTTCGCCTTCCCTGATCCGAAAGCTCACGTGGTCCACAGCGGTAAAATCACCAAATTTCATCGTGAGATTCTCAGCTTCTATCGCATAGACATCATACAAATCTGTTTTAGGATATGGTGCGATTTGTAACTCATCGTGATTGCTTCTTTCCTCTTTTGGAAGCAGACGTATAAAGGCCGAGTCCAAATTGTTTGTGCCGGTCTGGCACATTATGTCTTCAGGCGTACCGCTTGCAAGTATTTTGCCCTCATTCATCGCAACAATATGATCAAACTCCTGTGCTTCCTGCATATACGCCGTTGCAACCAGCACGCTCATGTTTTTTCGTATGTGCCTGATGTGATCTACAATCTGCCAAAACTGCCTTCTGGATAACGGATCGATCCCGGTTGTAGGCTCATCCAAGATGAGCAGATCCGGATCATGGATCAATGCACAGCAAAGCCCGAGTTTTTGCTTCATTCCGCCCGAGAGCTTTCCTGCAGGCCTGTCTTTAAACTCCAAAAGCCCGATACTTTTTAAGAGTTCATGAATTCTTATTTGTCTCTCGCTGCGATCCTGCTTAAACAGCCGCCCGAAAAATTCGATATTTTCATATACTGAAAGCGACATATAAAGATTTTTACCCAGCCCTTGGGGCATATAAGCTATTTTGGGATGAATGCTGCTGCGGTATGCGGCCTTATCGATGTCTCCTCCCAGAACCTCTACTTTTCCTGTTTGAATCTTGCGAACGCCTGCGATGATCGATAGCAATGTAGATTTTCCTACACCGTCCGGCCCGATAAACCCCACCGTACAGTTTGAAGGGATTTCTAACAGTATGGCATCCAGAGCTGTTGTTTTGCCGTAGGCGTGAGACAAATTTGTTATTTTGACGACTGCATCCATTTTAATGAGAATCTTCTCTATAGCTTTTTGGCACATTGCTTAGTTGTTCCGGCCAGGGAATGGCCTGATCGATACGGATATACGCAACCCCGGGCAATCCGGTTTTGATCTTGTCGATATGTTCTTTTAGCAAATCGCTATCGATCGTCACCTTTACTCTAAACATCAGCTTTTCTCGTTCGTTTTGTGTTTCTATCTGCTTGGGAGTAAATTGTGCTTGAGGTGATATAAACGTTACTTTTGCCGGAATTGCGATATGAGGAAGCGCATCCAGCACAATCCTTGCTTCCGAATCATAGTTTATAACGCCTGCTTGGGCCGTGGGCAAAAAAATGGTCATAAACGTATCAAGCAAATCAAGGATCACCAACACCCTTTGGCCGCTTGCGACCACTTCTCCGGGCTGCAGCAATTTGTATAAAACTCTTCCTTTTTTTGGAGCATAAAGCGTACTGTCGTCGATAGTGACCTTAATAGCCTGCGCTTGGGCTTGGGCAGCTTCTATGGCCGCGTGCGATGCATCTACGTCTGCTTCGGCCGATTTGAGATTTGCCAATGCGATTTTATAAGCAGTTTCATATTGCTGATACTGGAGCAATGAAATACTTTTGCTCTTATAAAGAGACTCTCCTCTTAAATGATTTTCATGCGCCAATGCCAATTCGCTTTTTTTTTGCTCTACAATCGCCATGGTGCGATTTTTGTTTTGTTCTGCCTGTTTGATCTGAGCGCCTGCTACTTCCCATCTGGCTTCAAGCTCGGTGGTATCAAGCCTTGCAAGCATTTGGCCCTTTTCGACGATATCGCCCTCTTCTACGTAGATTTCAAGCAATCTGCCCGGAACTTTTGGCGCAAGATTGATTTGTGCCGCTTCGATCCTTCCATTTCCGTAAGCGAAATTTTCAGGAATTTTAGGCTTGTTGATCGCATTATATGCAGTATAAAAAGCAAATATACTGCCCGCACCCGCCAGAACATACAACGCAATTTTTATAATTTTTTTCAACTTGCTTTCCTCTTTGTGCTCTCTAAAACCAAAATCGTCCGATCATCTTTCTTGCACTTTCTACTTTCTTGTTTGATTGATTATATCACGTAAGAAATAAATTTCATACGCTGATGCAATACTTTGGGAAGATATTGCGTTCTTGGCTTTCATCCAAAAAGTTTTGGCTATTTTCGGCTATACTCTGCAATTAAATTTAAAAAAAGAAATATACCCATGAATCTTTTATCCAAAAACGCACCCCTGGAAGAATCGATAGCAAAAATGAAAGCTGTCCTGGCAGATGCAGGATGCAGCATCATTTTTTCCGAAGAAAAACATCCGCTTGAAAATTGCTATTCGGTCAACCTCGCTTCTGCGGAAGCCCCAAAGCACATCTACTCGAACGGAAAAGGGATATGTTCCGAAGCATCGATGGCCAGCGCATTGGGAGAGTATATCGAACGGCTGCAGACCAATCATTTTTTTGCAGATTTTTATCTGCCGCACCGCACATACTACCCGGATGAAGTTGCATTTGATCTTGGCGGAAACTACCTCAATGACGCCTTGCGCCAGGTCTATGATCCGGATGATGAACTTAGCGAAGAAGACCTTATCGATTTCAACAGCGATTATCAAGACAAAATTGTTTCATTGCCTTTCGTCAGCGATTTAACGAAAGAATCCGTCTATTTCCCTCTTAATCTCCTTAACAATCTTTATGCAAGCAACGGCCTTGCAGCCGGAAATACTCCGCAGGAAGCCCAAGTTCAGGCGCTTAGCGAAATTTTTGAACGGTATGTCAAACTGGAAATCATCAAAAAAGGCTATGCGCTCCCTGCCTATCCTGATGAAATTTTACGCGCTTTTGGCAAAGTATATCATGATGTAAAAGCGCTGAGGGATTCGGGTTACATTGTAGAGGTGCTGGATGCATCATTGGAAGGGCAATATCCCGTCACGGCTATCTCTCTTATCAATCCAAAAAACGGTACCCTGTTTGTCGCTTTTGGTGCGCATCCTATTTTGGAGGTATCGCTTGAGAGAACGATGACGGAGCTGATGCAAGGCCGAGGGCTTGACAATCTTGATACGTTTGAAACGCCGACGTTTGACATGAGCCTTGTGGCAGACAACTTCAATCTCGAATCGCATTTTATAGACTCAAACGGCAAGCTCGGGTTTGGTTTTTTAAGTTCCCGCAAAAGCTTTGCTTACACTTCATGGATATACAAGGGCGCCGATACGCACGATGAGCTGGAGTATCTTGTCGGTATTTTGCACTCGATCAACAAAGAGATGTATCTTAGGGAATATGACTATCTTGGATTTTATTCCTGCCAGATTATAGTTCCGGGGTTATCGGAGATTTATCCCAAAGAGGATCTTGTCTATAACAATAATAACACCGGCAAACAGATCCGTGACATGGTATTGCATTTTATGCGGTACGACCCCGAAGAGATACTCGACATGATCGAGCCGTTGGACGAATCCTTGGGAATGGGAAATTATATCGGAGTCATTTTTAAAAACGATTTTACATTGGCACAATTCAAAGCCCAGATATATCTGTCGGCGGGATATACGGAAAATGCGCTGATACTGCTTGAATTTGGGTCTGATAAGATGGGGCATATCGTTGCAGAATTGATTCGGATGGAAAATGAAGGTTTTGCTTTTGAAGAGTACAAAGAAGCACTGTTTGCCGTCTTCACGCCTCAAAAAGTTGAAAAAGCCCAAAACATACTCAAAAAAGAAGCATTTCTCATCGATACAGCGTTGCATCAGGACTATCTCAATCTATTGGAGCTGTATGACCGCCTGGAGCATAAAAAAACTGCGATTAAGGAGTAAAAAATTTACTCTTTATGAGAATAAGACGCAAATACTTTATGTGTTACCGGTATGACCAAAAACTGGCCAACCGACAGATACTCTTCGCTAAGACGGTTGACAATCTTGATCTCTTCGGCGGCCGTTTCGTATTTTTCGGCAATCGCTTCGAGTGTTTCACCCAAAACAACAGTGTGAGAGAGCATAAAAGGCTTGATGGGTATTGTTTTTTCGGGCGGCTCGCAGCGAAGATAAAAAAGGATCATTTTTTCTTCAGGGATCGTTACCCGATAGCTGAATTTATCGGAAGGAACGACACCTTTTTTAAACTGAGGATTTAATTTAAGCAGCTCATTTTGATCCATTTCAAGAAGCTTTGCCAATCTGCCAAACTGCATACCTCCTTGCACCTCAACTTCAAACAAATCCTCATCTGCCGAAGAAAATTCCATAGCCAGCCCCTCCCCGATCATCGCAGCAAGAAGAATCTTTTGGATATACTCTCTTGTCTCCAAAGGAAGATACTTCTCTCCTGCATCAAGCAAAACAGGCAAAGCATCGCTGCCCGCCCTTCGGATCGCATCGGCCAATCTCCCCTCGCCGCAATTATATGCCAATGCAGCCAGGTACCACTTTCCAAACCGTTGATGAAGTTCCTGCAAATAGGCGATGGCCGCATTTGTGGAACTGACCGGATCATATCTTTCATCAAAATCCCGATGCACTTCAAGATCATACTGTTTTGCCGTCATAGGGATAAATTGCCACAATCCGGCTGCATTTTTAGAAGATATTGCAGAGGAAGAAAAACCCGATTCTACCATGGAAAGATATACAAAAAGATCCGATAGCCCGTCTTCAAGCAAATATCCCCGCATCATCGGCAAAAGGTTTTTTCCGTTTTGGAAGGCATGTCGGTAAAATCTTTTGATCTGTTTTTCATGGAGAACAACAAAACGCACAAAATCCTCATCCTCAACATAGGATCGCTCCACCCCAAATTCAGAAAACACGTAGGTATAGCTTGGATATTTATCGGCAACGGAAAAGGCAAAAGCAAACAGAGGGAACACTGCTGCAAGCAGAATGGTTTTGCCGATATGCTTTTTGATTGCCATCTCTTAAATACCAAAAAGATTATAGGCATTTTGCGTAGTCATTGCCTCTATCTCTTCTGTTGGAAGGCCGTTAAGCGAAGACATTTTTTCTGCTATATACACGCAATAAGCGGGTTCGTTTCTTTCGCCTCTATGCGGATGAGGGGTAAGATAAGGCGCATCGGTTTCTATCAGCAGCCTTTCTTTGGGTATTTTCGGATACACTTCAATCAGTTTGCGTGCATTTTGAAACGTCAAAACGCCGCCGATCCCAAAATAGAAATTTCTTTTGGCAAGTTTTAAAAGCTGTTCGTCCGCATTATAGCAGTGAAGCACCCCGCCCTCTTTGCCGGCATACATTTCCAGCAGTGTCAAACTATCCTCACTTGCTTTCCTGATATGTACGATCAAAGGCTTTTTTAGCGCTTTAGCCCACGCTATCTGATCTATAAATACCTCTTTTTGCATCGTTTTATATGCTTCTCTCTCGTTTGGATCGTCGGGCAATCTAAAATAATCCAATCCGCATTCGCCGATGGCCACACATTTTGGATGTGCTGCAAAAGGCTCAAGTTTGCTTCTGTCGTAATGCATTGCATCATAGGGGTGGACACCGACGGCAAAGTAAACATTTTCATATATCTCGGCAATCTCAACGGCTCGGCTTAGCGTTTGGGGATCTGCACCCGGAATAATGTATTTTTCAACGCCTTGTTCTTTTGCGCGTTTTAAAACCGCTTCAAGATCTTCTGCATATCGTATATCGTCCAAATGGCAATGGGTGTCTATTATCATTTTCGGCCCGTTTTTTTAAATTGCATTATAGCCAATTTGCTGTTTTTTTGCGCCCAATGAACCTTATTCTAAACTGAAAAAAGATATAGTTTTCCTAAAAAAGGGAGATTGGATGTTTTTTTATATCGTCTTGCTTTTTGTTGCATTTCTTATTTTTATTTACCTCTATACAAAATATAAAAACACAAAAACCTATCAAAAAAACCAAAAAACAACATCTCTCCAACACACCCGACAAAAAAATTCAACTGCCGCATCCGATACTTTTTCCCCCCAATTAAACTATCCCCCTTTTGATTATGCCCGCCTTCTTGCACTGGGTTTGTCGCAAGAAGAGGCCAGGGAATTTGTCAACGAATTAATCCTTCAGATAGAAACACAAATACCCCTTATAAAAACAGCGATACAAACAGCCGATTTTCATCAAGCCGAACGGTTAACCCATAGCCTCAAAGGATCGGCATCCAGTATCGGAGAAGGAGGGGTTTCGGCGCTGCTGATAGACTACAATACCTATCTTAAGCACGGAGAAGATATTTCTGTGATCAACACTTACTTTATACATTTAAACTACTATTTGGATGCGCTCAAAAAACAGTACCTCTAGCGATTTCTCAATTTTCCTGCAAAAGCAAGCGCTTGAGGGGTGGGGTTTTCGCCTCCGACGATACGGGCGATTTCTTGTATTCTTTCCTCTTCATCAAGTTCTTTTACTTGGCTTTTTGCTCCTTCTTTTGCAACTAAAATATGCTGTATTGCCTGAGCAGAAAGGTGAGGCTGATGGGAAATGGCAAATATCTGGTAGGCTTTAGAGAGCTTTGCGATCATCTGTGCAATAGCGATCGATTCATCTCCGCTGACATTGGCATCTATTTCATCCAGGATCAAAACTCCTTGTGCTTGCTTGCTTTCATCCATCGCTGCTGCCATCAGTGCCAAACGCATACGGTTAAACTCCCCTCCGCTTAGCGTCGCTGTTTTTGAGCTGCCAAGCATGATATCGACCCGGTTTATTCCTTTCTCTTGCAAAGAAGCTTGTTCAAAAACAAAACCGACAGACGGAAGTTTCAATGCCATCAGATAAGTCTCTAAAACATTTTCAAGGCTTTTCGCCTCTTTTTGCCGCAATGCCGAAATTTGCTCTGCTATTGCACTCAGTGCAGCAAATTCGCTTTCCAAAAAAGATTCCAGGTCTGTTTTGTTTTGTTCGATATTGCGATACCCTTCAAGCTCCGCTTTTTTTTGTTCTTTGTACTGTAAAGCATTTTGGATAGACCCGTAGCGATTTTTAAGCATAGTAAAATCTCCCAATCTATCCAAAATCTCTTCTACATTCACCTCTTCAAGCGCATCGGCCAAAGTTTCGGCTTCTTCAAAATCAGCTCTCAATTGATTCATTGCATCGGAAAAAAAAGAGAGATCCTTGTCCAGCAAACGATACACTTCCTCCACCTGTGTCTCGTAGGCAAACATTTTGCCGGCATTTTGCAGCGCCTCTTTGATTTTATCGATACGCGAAAGCTGCTGCTTGATTTTTATCAGCTCCTCTTCTTCCTCTGTACGAGGATTGATCCGTTCTATTTTATCGATTTCGTACGTAGCAAATTCGATAAGCTCGGCAAGCTTTGCTTCATCCTCTTTTATTTTTTTAAGCTGCTCGGCTTTGCGCTTATACTTTATATAGCGCTGTTGATATTCCTGAAACAGTTGCTTAAAAACAGGATCCTTATGCATCAAACTGCCGTCTATCAACTCTAACAATGCAGCCGATTCAAAACCGCCTTTGTCCCGTACGCTCAAATATTTGACATAGGGAGAAAAAAGTTCGCCCAATGTTTTTTTTGAGATGCTTTGCCCGTCAAGATACGATCGGATTTTGTCTTTTTTGAGCATTTTAAGCGTTATTTCCTCTTCAAACGTATAGAGCTCGCTTGCCAATGGTGTCGGCTTTTGCAAGGTTACTTCGCAGAGCAGCGCATTGTTTAGGCTGTTATATCCGAAACAAGAAAGTATCGAAGAGATCAGCACGGACTTGCCTGCCCCGCTAGGCCCGGTTAAAACCACCAGCCCCTGTTCAAATTCCAGTTCTACCTCCTTAAACCCTACAAGTTCACGCAGATACAATCTCTTAATCAACTTTTATCTCCCCATAAAAGTTTTTCGCGAAGTACGCCAAAATAGCTTCTCTCTTTTCTGTGCAAAAGCTTGGCTCCTATTTTTGCACCTTCGATCACCAATACATCCCCGGGCTGCATTTCATAAGCATCCTGCCCGTCTATCATTGCAACGACTCTATCTTCGGCTGAAGTAAGCTCGATCGTAAAATCTGCCGGCATCACCAACGGCCTTTGACGCAAAGAATGTGCACATATGGGTGTCAGGATAAATGCTTTGGTCAACGGATACATTACCGGCCCTCCCGCAGCAAGATTGTATGCTGTAGAACCTGTGGGCGTGGAGATAATGAGCCCGTCACCCCGATACGTATTAAACCAATCGCCATCAATCGAAGCATCGATTTTTACCATTTTAGAGATTGTAGGGCGGGTAATGACAACATCATTAAACGCATAAAAGCTTTTTACTTTTTTGTCTGTTTTGATATATCCCTCTATCATCATCCTCTCATCGATGCGGTAATCGCCATGCTGCATTTTGGTCAAAAAATCATCGACCTCATCGATGGTAATATCGGCTAGAAAACCCAAACGCCCTGCATTAATCCCCATCACCGGCTTATGGTATCCGTAACTGCGCCGCACCAAAGAAAGCAAGGTACCGTCTCCCCCCAATGAAACCAAAAAATCTGCTTTTTGGCAAATCATCTCAAAGGGAAGTCCTTTTTCGCCTATCATTTTTGCCGATCTTTCTGCGATCAAAACCTCAATGCCTCTTGATTCAAATTGTTTTTTGATCTGCTCATAAAGCGGTTTGATGTGCGGGGCTTTCGGTTTCAAGACAAATCCCGCGGTTTTTATCTGTTCTAGTATTTTCAAGATAGCCTGCTTCGTATACTTTATTTCATTCGTTATTTTATAGCGTAACATAAATGTACTTTAAAATTTGTTTTTCCTATCTTTTGTTGTCACTATTATTTTAACAATATCCGAATTTGTATCTAAACAACTATTCGATATAATCGCACCAAACTTACAGTTAGAGGATTTTTCGTGAGAACACATTATTGTGCCCAGATTAATGAACAACATAATGGTGAAGTAGTCACCGTGGCCGGCTGGGTATCTAGCCGAAGAGACCATGGCGGGGTCATTTTTATAGACCTTCGCGATACGGACGAAGTACTTCAGCTTGTTTGCGACCCGGCAGACAATGCTGCAGCCCACAAAATTGCCGAAGATGTCAGAGATCAATTTGTGCTTATCGCCACAGGTACCATAAGGCCCAGGGGAGAGGGATTGGAAAATCCGAATCTCAAAACCGGCAAAGTGGAAATGGTTGTAGAAAAACTTACTATTGAAAACCGCTCAAAACCTATGCCTTTTGAAATCGGCGATCAGAAGGTAAACGAAGAGATTCGTCTCAAACACCGCTATTTGGAACTAAGAAGCCAACGCTCTTACAATATTTTTAAACTCAGATCCAAAGCAACGATAGCAGCCAGAAACACACTTGACGAATTAGGATTTTTGGAAGTTGAAACCCCTATTCTTACCAAATCAACCCCTGAAGGAGCAAGAGACTATCTTGTGCCAAGCCGCGTACATCATGGAGAATTTTATGCCCTTCCTCAATCTCCGCAGCTCTTCAAGCAGCTTTTGATGGTGGGGGGATTCGATAGATATTTTCAAATAGCCAAATGTTTTCGCGATGAAGATCTTCGCGCCGACAGACAGCCGGAATTTACGCAAATAGACGTTGAAATGAGTTTCTGCGGCCAAGAAGATGTCATTCAGGTAGCAGAAAAATTACTCTATAACATTTTTACAAAATGCGGTTTTGAAATCCCAAGCACTTTTAAACGCATCACCCACAACGAAGCAATGGAAAAATACGGTTCGGACAAACCGGATATGCGTTATGATTTGGCCATGGTCGATGTGATCGACATCTTTGAAAGATGCGATAATGAAATTTTCTCAAATATTGCCAAAATGCCGAAGAAAAACCGCATCAAAGCACTTAAAGTACCCAATGGAGACACTATCTTTTCTAAACGCCAAATGAAAGGGTTTGAAGATTATGTACGCAAATTCGGCGCACAAGGCCTTGGCTATTTCCAAATGAAAGAGGACGGGCTCAAGGGGCCTCTTGCCAAGTTTTTTACTCCAACAGACCTCCAGGCCATTATAGACAGATGCGAGCTTGAAGTAGGAGATGCCGTATTTTTCGGTGCAGGCGAAAAAAAATTGGTGCTTGACTATATGGGCCGTTTCCGTATCTATCTTGCAGAAACGATGCAAATCATTCCAAAAGACAGGTTTGAATTCTTATGGGTCGTTGATTTTCCTATGTTCGAAGTGGAAGACGGAAGAGTCAAAGCGCTTCATCACCCCTTTACCCAACCCAAATCGCTTGATTATGAAGATATCGAAGAGATAGAATCCATCGCTTATGATATCGTCCTTAACGGAACAGAACTGGGAGGCGGGTCCATCCGTATCCACAAAGAAGCTGTACAATCAGAAGTGTTTAAACTCTTAGGCATCAGCGAAGAAGAAGCACAAGAAAAATTCGGCTTTTTACTCGATGCGCTTAAATACGGCGCACCTCCTCACGGCGGATTTGCAGTGGGGCTTGACAGGCTTATCATGCTGATGGCAGGTACGGACAGCATCCGAGATGTCATCGCATTCCCTAAAACGCAAAGAGCGCAATGCCTTCTTACCCAAGCGCCAAGTACTGTTGATAATGAACAGCTCAAAGAGTTAGGGCTAAGAATGAGACAAACGGCAGCCATATAAAACTGTCGATTTTGGCTCCGTTTCAAAATTACAAAAGATACAATTTTACTAGAAAGGATTATATTATGAAAAAACTATTTCTCATCATCGGAGCTCCCGGTTCGGGCAAGACAACAGATGCCAGCATCATTGCTAAACGGCATACGGATAAAATCGTACATTACTCTACCGGTGATATGCTCAGAGAAGAAGTAGCAAGCGGAAGCGAACTGGGAAAAACCATTGAAAGTTTTATTTCCAAGGGCGCTTTGGTTCCGCTCAATATCATTATAGACACCATCATCTCCGCAATCAACAATGCACCTGTAGATGTCGTGCTTATCGACGGATATCCAAGAAGTACAGAGCAGATGACTGCACTGGATGATATTCTTGCAAACAATCAAGAGATAGCGCTTGCTTCTGTTATAGAAGTCAGAGTCAGCCAAGAGGTTGCCAAAGAGAGAATCCTTGGACGTGCTGCAGAATCTGAAGTTGTCAGAAGCGACGACAGCGTAGAAGTTTTCTATGACAGAATGAAAATATACACCGATCCGTTGGCAGAAATTCAAAGATTCTATACAGAGAAAAATCTCCTTAAAGTCATTGACGGAGAAAGAACGCTTGAGGTCATCGTTGACGATATGGATGCTTTTATCCAAAGTAAAATTTAATTTTTTAAATTCTTCAAACGCGGCAGCAGCCGCGGCAGAAGAAAGTCTTCTGTTTTTATTTACTTATTTCTGTTCTATTTTCTTCCCCAAACAACACAGGCTTCGTTAATGTTTTTTGCTATAATAAAAAAAAATAAATCAAAAAAGGCAAAAGTATGAAATTTAATCGATTCAAACAGATAGTTGCAATGGCGGCATTGGTTGTATTCAGCAGTGTTGGGATGGCAGAACCGGCTTCCGTGATAGATGCCAAAGCCAATGAAGCCATCAGACAGTTTACCCAAAAAGTAAAAGGAGGCCAAAAATTTTTAGAACAATCCAAAGGTTATCTTGTCTTTCCTAGCGTCTATAAGGGCGGCTTTGTCGTAGGTGCAGAATATGGAGAAGGGGTGCTAAGGGTCAATGGCAAATCAAAATACTACTACAATATCGCTTCGGGATCTGTCGGCTTTCAGCTTGGAGTACAAAAAACCTCTTATATCATCGTTTTTGTATCCCAGGGAGTATTAAATAATTTTATCAAAAGCGACGGATGGGAAGCCGGAGTAGACGGTTCCATTGCTGTTGCAGACTGGGGTGTCGGCAAAGATATAAGTTCTATCAGTTTCGAAAAACCTATTGTTGCTTTCGTGTTTAATTCAAAAGGGCTGATGTATAATCTTACGCTTGAAGGAACAAAATTTACCAGAATTGTTCCTCATTAATCCTCCTTACGGGGCACAAAACAAAGCGATTTAAATATGATTTGCAAAAGGCCAAATTATCTAAATCGCCTCAACAGCTACGTTTTAGAGGCAAATCTCTTTTTGTAGCTGCACTTTTGGCACAATTCTTCTACTGCTTTGTTTTCTTTAAAGCCTTGCCTGATTGCCAAAGCACGACGGGAATGAATGATCTCATCCATGCTTTGGCAATGCAAATCGCCAAGCTCCATAACGCCGTCACAATCAAGACAGCATGGAACCACTTTCCCGCTGGCCAAGATAGCAATATGCGACTGCAGCCCCTGACAGGTTCCGTCTCCATAGTATTGATTTTTTAAAGAAGGCCATTCAAAATAGGTATCAAAATGCAAAAGTATTTTATCGGCCAAACGAATGGATTTGGGACGCTCCCGATAAATTGCGGCTAAATCCAATTTTGTTTCAAAATGCCTGGAAAAGGTATCAAAAAGCATCCGGTTAAAATCAAATTCGCTCATTGCTTCATCCAGATTCCATAGGCGAAGATTGACAAATGCTTTATTTGCTCTTTTACGCTTTGCATCGCACAAATCCAAAACCGGAATGATATACTGTTCAAATGTCCATGCCGTATCATTTTTATTAAAACTGTTCAACGATATGTTGATTTGTTTTACACTCGGATGAAACAGTGTATCATAGGGATGTTTCCTTAAAAAATATCCGCTGGTGGTAAGTACGGCTTTAAGTTTATGCTTGTAAACAATATCCAAATATTCACAAAGATTAGAAAGTGTCAGCGGGTCACCTACCACATGACAGGCTATCTCTTTTGTATAGGCTTTTGCCTGTTTTATTACAGACTCAAAAAAAGCAAGGTCCATCTGTTTTGCAGGCAGATTTTTTGAAGGACAAAAACTGCACTTGAGTCCGCATACATTGGTAAGTTCGATATAGATACGATAAAATTTCACGAAAAACTATTTCATACAGGCAGAAAGCTCTGTAATATTTTTTGCAAAGCTGATGCATGACATTCGTGATTTTAGATTTGAAATTTCATTGTCCAATTGTTCCAAATACATATCTTTTTCTTCATCATTCCAAAAATAAATAAAAGGCATTTTTACGCCCATCTCTTTTTTGGTATCCCGCATTCCCCTAATGCATTCATTCGCCTCTTTGGGGGTTTCTGCTTGATGGATACATTCTCTGCTTTTTTCTAAATCAAAAAGGAGTTTGGGCAAAAGTACTTTTTGGTCTTTGTATATGCTTTGCCCCAAACGATTGATAAATTCTATTTTAGCTTTATGGTGCGTTTGATTTGTATCATTGATATCTATTTGGCCGGCGATAAAATTGCCTTTTAGAATATCCCTGAACACTTCGATAACCTCTTTAGGCTTTTTTTTGTTCTTTGTCATTCCAATTCCTCTGATTAAGCCGAATTCCTCTACAGAAAAGTCCGGCATCACACATTGATCTTCTGAAAGATTGATATCAAAACTGATATCCGAAGCTTTTTTGGTATAAGTCATCCCATAAAGCTGAATTTCCAGCAAAAGCGGTATGCCCTTATAAAGGCATTTTTTAACACCGGGCCCCTCCCATACCTCACATTCCCATCCGTTGACATGTAATGTTCCTGTTTGCTTAAGGCCTTTGGTAAGGGATTCTCCATGGGCAATAAATTTGCTGCTGCTCTTTCTTTCTAAAACTTTTTCTGTTTTATAGTTGGCATAATAGGCGGTATCCTTTTCTTGCTTTATCAAACTGCGAAACGTCTGTTTATCCTTAATTGCACCGACAGCCATTACGGTTCCCTTCTCTTCTGCCAATGCGACAGCCCCCCACTCTTTAAAGCGCAAACGGGCTGTTCCGGATATCGTAAGATTTGTCTCTTGTGTAAGCTGTCCCTCGCCCTCTATCTCATAGAGTATTTGGCCGGATTCTGTTCCATAAATTTTATACTCTTTGTTTGCACCGAACAATACAGCACTTCCCACAAGAAAAGACAAACAAATCATTTTCAATAGATTCAAAAATAACATCTGCATTCCTTCTTTTTTTCCATATGGCTGTTATTGTAGCATAACTATAAAATTATTGTATATTACTCATAACCATGCCTTTTAAAGCCGGCGGCACATAAGCCGTATTTGCAGGTCATTTATCTTGGTTAAAAATTAAAAACGGTGTATTCCTTGTGCGATACTCTCTTCAAACTTCCCAAAGGCTTGATCCATCGCTGCTACGATACTTTTAGTATCATTTTTTGTCGGAACTTTCACACTAAACAATTGCGCCTCGCTTTGATGTGTCTGAAGATCTTCGATGTGCCAGTTTGCATCAAGATAGACAAAATTTCCTTCTGCAATATAGCGTGTAATCTGTACCCGTACTTTTATATTGGGCTGTACATCCACTCCCCAAGGATATTCGTAAACTTGCGGTTGGTTGAATTTTTTTTGAATGAAACCGACAAGCCGCTGTGTCAACCCCTCATCCATATCCTCTGCCCAGCTGCCATCGCTTAAAAAAGCTACTTCGCTGCTGGATTTGGCTATTGCTATTTCTCTTTTGAAAAGATACTTTGGCACGCTTACTTTTTCAATACCGATTGTTTTTTGATGCTGCGTATAAACCGCAGAAGGCTTTGATGCAGTTGAAAGAATATAATAATTGCTTGTTGCTGCACATCCACAGATCATCGCTGTCAGTATCGCAAATCCTATTGATTTTTTTATAACGGTATTTTGCATCATTTGTCTCCAAAGATCATCGAAGTAGGTTTTCTGTTGAGCATTCTTAAAAATTCTTGCATTTCGTTGGATGTTTCCGTAACAGTTTTCAGTGTTTGCGTAATCTGCTGTGTCAGCAGCGAATCGTTATCATACCCCTTTACCAGCTTTTTTGTTGCCTTCAGTGTATCGGTTAACTCCTGTATCGTTTGCGCAAGCTCGTCGGGCATTGATTTGAACGACGGCCGATCCGTCATTGCCTTCAGATTATTTGTAATTTTTTGAAGGTCCGTCATCACGTGATGCAAAGGTTCTGCATTTTCATCAACGATATTGTTCACCGAAGCAAGCAGTTTTTCTAACGGCAAAGCATTCAGTTTTGCTAAAACATTTTGCACAGAACCCATAATATCCGAATCGCTATACTCTATCGTAGGCAAGATTGCATAGCGGCCTTTTGGTTTTATTTTTTGATTGCTCATATTTTTGTCAAATACCAAATCCACAAAAAGCATTCCCGTAAGAGGATCGGTTGATTCGATTTTGGCGCAAAGCCCCTCATTGACCGCTTGATAAAAATTATGTTTGCCGGAGAGATTTTTATCTCCGTCTTCAAAAAACGACGTATCAATCTGCAACAGCACGCTGCCTCGCATTTTATGTGTTAGGGCATCATAAGATGTTTTAACCTCCGCAACTTTGCCTACCTCAAAACCATCATAGCCCACAGCAGCATTTTCTTTTAATTTGGCAATACCTTTTTCAACAAAAATCTTAAACAGCACAATCGATTCTCCTCCTTTGCCGGATTTGTTTTGTGCCGTATTTTCATTTTTGTGAAGCGTAAAAACAAAATTGTCTCTTACTTTTGCTTTTGTTTTTTCTCCTGTCGAAGAAAAGGCAATCCCCCCTTGAACCAAATGGGTAATGGGAGCGATATTGACATCCAGCCTTCCGTGAGAGAAACCTACATCCAAAGCACTCATCACCCAAAATTTGGAATCTTCATGTACATAAGCAGCATATTGATTTTCGATAAAAACAACAAAATCGATTGATTTGCCATCCAGTGCGATGGTTACATGCTCTACTTGGCCCACTTCAATATTTTTAAAATAAACAGGAGTATCCTTGACGATATTGTACGAAGAAGGGGCATTGAGTTGAAAAAACTCTCCGTCTCCTGTTTGTTTATGCGCACGGCTAAGCCCCTGAAACTCCTCTCTGAATCTTTTTTTTGCTATCGCTTCCTTGCTTCTGTACATTTTGATATAGGTTCCCGAAATCAGCGTATCCAAACCGCTTACTCCCCCTAGCCCCACTTCAGGCTTCACGATCCAGAACTTGGTATCGTCATTAAGATATTTTTTAATATTTTTATCCATTCTGGCAACGACAACTACCCCGTCCCCATCTTCTTGCAATTCGATTTTCTTTACAGTGCCCACCGGTACATCCCTGTATTTTATCTGACTCTGCCCGGCCTGCAGACCTTCGTTTTTTGGAAAAACGATTCTGATCTCAGGGCCCAGTTGGGCAAAATACTGAAATGCCAGCCAGCCTGCGATAAGCATTGCAATAAACGGAACAATCCATATAGAGGTGATAAAGTTAAATTTCGTTGATTCTTCTATCGTCGGTATCTGCTGCGACATCTATTGTTTTCCTTCATTTTTTACCGTAAATTTTATTGTGAGTATGCGATACACTTAAATTCTTCCTCCGATCAGCCGCTCATCAAATGCGTGGGCAGCCAAAAGCGTAAAAAATACAGAGAGTGCAAACGCCGTTGCAGCGGTTCCTGCAATAATCTGTATATTGGCAAGATGGATCAGTGCCGCAAGGATGGCAACCACAAACACATCAATCATAGACCAGGGGCCCACCGCTTCTGTCAAAAAATACATTTTATGCTTATTGATCTTTTTATCTTTTCCCAGCGGGTATTTTACACTAACAAGCAGATAAATCAAAATAAGAAATTTCAAAACGGGAATGACAATCGAAGCAAAAAATATCACCATGGCAATAGGATAGGAGCCGTGCTCCCACAGCATCACAATGCCGCCCAAAATCGTACTGCCCTCATTTGAGCCAAACTGTTTTGTTATAAGCATCGGATAAAGATTGGCAGGGATATAGGCAATGATCGCCGTTATGAGGTATGCCCAGCTTTTTTGCACCGTAAATTTCTGATGCCTATAGATCGTACATCCGCAGCGCCGGCAAGGAGTATCTGCACCTTTGTCGATATTGACCGCTTCGCAGACAGGACATCTGACAAGCTTTTTTTCATCAACCTCTATCATTGTTTTCTCTTTGAAAAATACGTTTTTTGAGCATCCACAACTCATAGATATGCAAATTTTTCGTGATATACAATTCCAACACCACAAATCCGATCAGCGCCCAAAAAGATACTCCTATATGTATCTGCGCATATCCGATCAGTTTAATCAACGCTACCAAAATACTGACAAAAAAGATATCGCTCATGCTCCACGGCATAATATAGGACAATAAGATAAGCAGTTCTTTGATAATTTTTTCCTTTTTTTTCATATGAAGCAAAGCAAAAAGTACACTATAGCTTAAAAATACCATTAAAGGAAAAACAAAGATAAGAAAAGTACAAATCAACCCCACCAGATAAAAACCGCCCTCAAAAAGGCCTATAAATGTTTTAGGAATCGTGATAAACTGCTCATGTCCGAGTATTTCTATCTTAACCAACGGGAAAGCATTGGCAAGGATAAACAAAATAAACCCGCTGATGCTCAGCGCCAAGCCATGCTCCGCAAGCTTGCCGTCATATCTGTACAATACGGCCCCGCATTCGCTGCAGCATGCTTTGGTGCCGTCATGTATCGGTATCTCTTCATGCAATGTATGGCATTTCCGGCAAATAATATAGTGATCCAACGCATCTTCGTTTTCAAGTTTCATCGATATAATTATAGCCAATATCTAAAATTTTTAATCATCGCACCACATAAAACCGACTTTGATTTTACTAAAAAAATAGCTCAAAAGGCAGATCTATGCGTATTCTTTCTATCGGAAAAACATTTCATCATCCTGTGCTGCCTATTACATCCGTTCAAGAATCTTCACTTGCACAATGCGAAGCATTGGAATCATACGATTATATTATTATCACCGGCGGGGACGGAACGATCCGCAGGGTACTTAAAAAACTCTATCATCGGAAACTTTTGCAATGGCCCCCTTTGATCCTCAACCCCAAAGGTTCTTTCAATATGGTTGCCAAAATGCACCGTGTACCTGAGATAAGCATCGTTTTAGAATTGCTCGCAAACGGGAAAATACCCAAAACCCAAAAACACGACTTTTACAAAATCAACGATGAACTTTTTCTTTTTTCCGCCGGGAATATGGGCGATCTTCAGCATATCTTTTTTTCTGAAACGCTGCGTTTTGGCTTTCTGGAAAAGGGTTTATCCAAATATATCCTTGCCGCTCTTTTTCTTTTTCCTGCCCATCTGATCATGACACCCTTCATGCTGTTAAGCTCTAAACGTTTTTTTATTTTTACGCCTTTTGGATTCATCAAAAAACTGGGAAGTTTTTACGGGCAAGTCAATGAAGAGATCCGTATCGACCTTGAAAATGAACACAATATGCTGGAACTCGACGGAGATATCGTAACCATTCACAGCAGACACCTTCATATCAGACAGGCTGGTTTTGTATCTATCGTTACCCGATAATTTTACGTTTGTTACAGGAAATACTGTTCAATACAGCCATTATTTAAAAAAATACAACTTGACTTTTGAACATATGTCCGATATAATATTTTTGTAATATTGCAAAAGGCTGATCAAAGGATGAGGGGGAGTTTCTAAAATGCCGCTGGGGCGGAAAAAAATTATAAGAAATATAGAAAAGAACCATAATAAAGTATGCTTCAAGCCATGCGGGATAGAAACTAAATATATCGAACAAACGGTACTTGAACATGACGAAATGGAAGCCTTGCGATTAAGCGATTATGAAAAACTCTATCAGCAAGAGTGTGCAGAACGCATGGGGATTTCAAGAACCACGTTTTCAAGAATCTTAGCATCTGCGCATCAAAAAGTTGCAGATGCCCTGCTCCACGGCAAAGCCATTATCATTTCAGAAAGAAATGAATTCCCCAAGCAAAAAGAAGGACAAACGATGAAAATTGCCATACCGGTCAAAACAAACAAAGAAAACCCTGCCGTTGCACCCCTTTTTGGAAAAGCAAAATGGTTTGCATTTATCCAAGACGGTAAAATATCCATCAAACAAAACACGGCAGAAGGCGGACAGGCCGTCGTTCAATGGCTCACCGATGAAGGGGCCGATACGCTTATCATTCAGCAAATGGGGAGGATGCCCTATAAACTGCTGAAAGCACAAGGAAATGTACACATCTATCACTCAGGATTTGAACGTATCACCCTGGAAGAAGTGTTAAAAAAATTTGAAGAAAACGCGTTAAACCTAGTCGATGACGCACAGATAGACGAAATCGTCAAACAACATTAATACAACATTTAAAAAGGACACAAAATGAGATTGATTTTTCCTACAGACGAAAACATGGGATACCTTAGCAAAAGGGGTGCGCATTTTGGCAAAGCAAAATTTTATACGATCATCACACTGGAAGACCAAAAGATCAAAGACGTCGAAGTCGTGCAAAACCCGGGCCACGGCAGCGGCGCATGCGGCAATGCCGTAGCCAACATCATGAGCCTTCATCCTGACGCCCTCATCGTCAGCGGTATCGGCGGATCGCCCGCACAAGGTTTTGCGCAGGCAGGCCTTGATGTCTATTTTGACAACACCTCACATACCGTCCAAGAAAGCATAGCGCTTTTTGTACAAGGAGAACTAAAAAAAATCGACAGCAGCGGCACATGTTCGGTACACTAAACCGCATTTTTGAAAAAGCAGCAAAGCATGTTTAAGCTGGATGATCCCAAAAATAACTATAAGAGCGTTGCCCATGCTTTTTTTCTTTCGCTTGCCATCACGATAGCAGAACCCTCTACAATTTTGCCGTTGATGGTGCATCATTTCAGCGACAGTGTGATTATCGTAGGGATTTTTGCCTCTTTGCTAAGAGGCGGCGCCATCGTGATACAACTCTATGCAGCCTTTCATGCGCAAGCCTATCAACGCGTTTTGCCTTATCTGAACAAAGTGTTTTTCTTTAGGTTCCTTTCGTGGTTTATGATCGGGGTAAGCATCTTTCTTTTCGGCGAAACCAATAAGCTTTTAACACTTTTTTTTATCGGTCTTGGACTGTTTTTCTTTTCGTTTACGGCAGGATTTGGCGCCATCTACTTCAAAGAGCTTCAAGCCAAACTTTTTTCCAAAACATATCGCGGCAAAAGCATGGCGCATAGGCAGATTGCAGGCTCCGTGGCTTCCATTATCAGCGGAGGGATCGCGGGATACGTGCTCCAGCATTTTGAAGCGCCGATCAATTATGCCTATCTTTTTATCGTAAGCAGCCTTTTGATGGCGATCGGGTTTGGCGTATTTTCCACCATAGAAGAGCCTGCCAAACAAAACGTTTCTGACAAAGAAAAAAGTTTTAAGACGTTTATGAAAAACTCCAGATTGCTTCTAAAGAGCGATGCAAGGCTTCAACGGCAAATCATCGTTATCTTTTTGAGCTTTAGCTATCTTTTGGCGATGCCGTTTGTTATCTTGAACGCCAACAACTCATTTACGCTGACCGGATGGATGCTTGGAGGCTTTATCACCGTTCAAATGCTCGGCAGCATTTTGGGAAGTACTTTTTTGTGGACGCGAATAGACGATTATGAAAAAATGCTCTCTTTGAGCTTTGTATTTATCATTGCTGCTTTTGTGATCGCCCTTTTTGCAAACAATGTTTATGGCTACGGCCTCATCTTTTTGCTGTTTGGCATCGCTTTGGACGGATTTAGCAACAGCAGTATGAATCTCGTCATAGAGATTGCCCCCGAAGAAAAAAGGCCTGTTTATACCGCCATCCAAACCAACATCACTTCCATCGGGCTCTTTTTCCCTATTTTGGGAGGGATTATTCTTAAGTTCGTAGAAAGCTATACCGCGATATATCTTTTAACCATTGCGTTGCTAAGCGCCGGGTTTATTCTAAGTCTCAGGCTCAAAAAGATAAAATAGGAGTATTTTAGTCCTTTTTAAGGAAAAAGGACTTATATTACTCCAAATTAATATTTTTATAATAAAGGATAATGATCATGATACCGTTTACCGATGATGAAATCTACCATGCCGTTAAAAGCAATCTCCCAAAAGTTGCTGCCTATGTAAACTCGCACGGCGGAGGCATCAAATTGCTGGGGGTGGGACATGGTACGGTCTATATCGAACTTACCGGGACTTGCCACGGATGCAGCATGAGCCTCATGACGACAAAAATGGTCGTTCAGCGACAGCTGCAGGAATTGATCCATCCTGAGCTGAATGTCGTGAACGTGGACGGAACAAGCGAAAATGCGCTTCCCGAAGACTGCTATAGCGAAGAGGAAAATACCAAAAAAGAGAAACTGTTCGACAAAGTGAAAAAATACTTTTAAGCCCTATTTTGAAGTTTTGGCAATACGCTCATAATAGTCTGCCACTCTTTGATCGACACGGATCACGCGTTTAAGATAACTGGTCAGATCGCCCCGATTGAAATCAATACGAAGTTTTTTGGGGTCGATCGCCCGTGATATCGCCACATAAAACTGGCTTGGCGCAAAGATATGGTCTACATTGCAAACCAAACGGTCGATGCTCATCCCTTGGGATTTGTGGATCGTCACCGCGTAAGCAAGTTTGACGGGAAACTGCGAAAGCGTCGCCAAAGAGACGCTTTGCATGGCGCCCTCTTTGTCTACCTCCATATCCAAAAGATCAAAATCATGACGTTCTACCCGTACAAACCCCTCTTCTTTCTCAATGACAAGATAATCCTCTTCAATCTTTGCAAGCACTCCCCTCTCGCCGTTAACAAACTTTCCCCATTTGTTGACCGTAAAGAGAATGGGAACCCCCACTTTGAGCGTCAGATGCTCAGAGATGGGCAGCATCGTTTTCCATCCGGAAAGTTTCTTTTCGTGAACTTTTTCGTGCATCGTCAGATCGGCAAAGAGGATCGTCTCTTCGCTTTCAAGCGCATTGATCCTTGCCCTGTTGGTCTGCTCTACTTCGGCATTGCGCCCGAAAAGATACGTCGGCTCTTCTTTGGACATCGGGGTATTCCACAGCCGCTGCATATAAAGGGTGACCTCATCATCGCAAATACCCCTGCGAACTTTATCGAGGATATGGGTAAACTCTGCATCCTGCGTACGCTTCATTTGCGTAAGCTCTATGATCGTCAGGCCAAATGCCTCCCATGCAGAACTCTCAAACGCATAAAGCCTGTCAGCAAAAAGGTGCGATGCAGAGGTGGTTTTCTGTATCGGCGGAAGCTGGAAAAAATCTCCGACAAAAAGTATTTTGCCCAAATAACCGTAATGGTTTAGCCGATAGGCGATCATATCCATGAGATCCGCACTTACCATCGATACCTCATCGATGACGATCAGATCTGTGGCCTTGAGCACCTTTTTAAGATCGCTCAGACGTTTTTTGGCATGCCTGTCGTGCGCGGCAAGCTCCTCGAAGTTTGAAGCGATGCCAAAAACAAAGAAGCTGTGCACCGTAAATCCGCCGATGTTGACCGCACTCACGCCGGTAGAACCAAGCGCAACAACCTGCTTGCCGCGCTTGCGGTAGTCGCTGATGACTTCGTTGGTAATGTAGCTTTTCCCTACCCCCGCACCGCCGGTGAGAAAGACATTGGAGTGTTTGAGGGCTTCGAGCACATCCGTTTTATCCATCATGCCCTCCTTTTGAACTCTGTTTTGCGTATTATACTGAAATTCTTTTATGACATATCCATGCAGTTCTTTGATCCCCAAGCTCCGGCTTCGCAGCGAGAGAAAAAGAGCCTATGAAAACATTTGTTCGATCAGTTTGCTTTTTACAAGAAAGCGCATAAGACTACAGCAAGCTATCAGATATGGCAGGAAGGCGCCCAACCCAAACTTATACAAACAGATGCTATGATGATAAACAAGATAAACTATATCCATCAGAACCCTGCTGGTGGCAGGAGAAAGAAAACTTCATAAAATTATTTTTTATGCAAATGTACACCCTGTGATGCAAAACAATGCCAAGTATGAATATTGCACTCATTATTAGAGCATGTTCTCTGACTTTCTTCATGTGAATAAGAAATAGTGAATGCATCTTCTCCATATTTATTAATAGCTTCACTTATTACACTTGAAATATAATTATCTACATATTGCTTTTGCCCACTATGTCTATTTGCAGCTTGTTCCCATGCATTAGGGCAAGTAACAAATGGTGGCAAATTAGTATCCAAACAACCTCCATCAGGAACACAATCATGTGAAACTAAAAACCCAGAAAAGGTAGGTATTACCCGTGCATCTAAGTAAAAACTTAAATGATTTGGCATTTCTTCCTTTCCTACTATCTTCTCCTCCTGCGGATTATCGATCATTAGGCACTCATTATCTTGTTTCCCATCCCATGAAGGAATGTCATGCCCCTCTCCTGAGATATTCTCCCCACCACAAGAAGCTTTAACCCATTCTCCGTTTACTTGGTAGAGTTTTTTGCTTGGTGCGAAAGGATAGACCATTTCATCCATAATGATCTCTGGATCAAAACGATGCTTGACGGTGATGCGATAATTGCAGGTATTTAGTTCAAATTCTTGGTCGGTTTCCCATTGAGTTGGAGCATTTGTGTGTTCTTCTATTTTTTGTTCAATAAACCCAACAATATCACCTTGGGTTGTTACCTCTTTTAGATAACTCTAAAAAAAATCATGTGCATCATATGATGGAAACCCGTGATGTCTTGTATCTTCTCTATTTGATGGCAGAGAAGTTGGAATTAAATTGATAATATCGTTATGAAACTTTACATAAGGACCATCTCCTGCAGCATGGTCGGCAGGCGTAGCTACACCCATCATGTGAAAATAGGATTTCATCCAATCATCCAGTCCATCATAGGCTTCATTGGTATAGAAATTACCCTGAGAATGAGCCAACACAATCATGCCATGACCTAACCCAATACTCTCTTTATAGCTGTTTATTTGCTTATTTAAATCTTCAATATGTGGTATCCAGTCTTCCTGAAAGCCTTTATCGGTCAAATATATGCCAAAATAAAGAGAAAAGGCTTGCCAGCCCCATTCATTGCTCATCATTTGTTCAAACGACTCTGTAACATCATCCATAAACCATTGTGATCGGTTATACGCAATCTTTACACCTGCTATCTTGCCAAACAAGTCTGGTTTTGCAGACAATAAATCTTTTACAGTAAATTTCCACATACGAGTTGCATTCTGTTCCGTTTCATTCATCATAATACCGTTGGCATAATAAAGATCACTTTTGCATTCATCAATATTTGCAAGTAAAATTGAGCTAAAGAATAGTATTGATATCAATACTATTTTAAGAATAAACTTCATTTTCTATCCTTCAGCATTTGTTCCACATCAAAATCACAGGCCTTTGCATTCCAGTCTGCAGGTCCACTACCATATACTCCGCCACTTAACGCTTGGTTAAAATCAAGATACGCCTTTACACGCTCTTTTGTGTTGTAGATATTGTTCTCTGTAAAGCTTACCATATCATCAATGCGTATCCCATAATCATCTAAATAAAGACTACAGTCAATGACTTTTGACATTTTTTTCTCAGACTCTATAGCAGAGCCAACAGGATCTGTTAACATTTCCTGATGTTTTCTAACATAGGACAACATAAGTTCTATTTCAATAGGTTTGACATATTGAATAACAATTTTTCTCTCCACATCATCCCTTACGCCATTATCGTTAGAGTCAACCCCAAGTAAAGTAGCATTGTTCACAGCTGGGTCTGGCTCAACCGGGAGTTTATATCCATTAATCACTTCTGGGACATAAAAACGGTATTTAATCTCTTTAATTTGTTGGTCTTTATCGGCTTTAGTTGCTTTAAGACTTTTGAACTCCACTTCGTAGTATCCATGGGTTAGTAAAGTGCTGGGTTTGAAAGTCACTGCATTTTTGGCGGCATCATATGCTACTTCTCCATTTACCGTACTCTCTTTGTTTTCTGTGATCTTTTTGAGTTTGATATTGTTTTTTTGTACGGATGTTTCATCCAGCAGTACATTAAACACTGCTTCAAGCGTAACATTCCGATCGGTATCCATAAAAGCAGGCTTGGGAGTGAGCGATACGATGACGCTCTGCTCGGTTTCTTTGGACTGGGTAATATCGATCCCTTTGGCAAATGCAGATGTCACAAGAGACCCCATCAGAATAATGAAAGCTAACTTTTTCATAATATTTTCTCCTTATAAAAACGAATATATTTGACTATATCACAAAATGGGGGGGGTGATAGCTTAAACTTTTTAAGATATATTGCATTCCTCGTTTGTATATCTAAAGTTCTCAAAAATCTGTCTTGACAAACGGGGACATTATAGGTATCCATATGCCATTACGTTATAATGTAGTATCTGCATTCCCGATCAGGAGATCGGGAACGAGAGAAGGAGCTATGATGTCTTTCAACAATCTCGGGTTCATATTTAAACATTTCGGCTCGCTCGTATACTCCAAACCCATATTGGATGACCTGTGTGTATTTTTGCGGGGCTTTACCGACAAAGAGAGTGTTTTGGACATCGGGGCTGGTACGGGAGTGATGAGCGAATTCGCCTACAGGTGCAACGATGCGCTGAAGTATACGGCTCTAGACCCTGCCGAGGGGATGCTCAAATACGCGCCGCCCTATCTGGAAATCCATGTAGGGGTCGCGGAAGCCCTGCCGTTTGAGAAAGAGAGTTTCGACGCGGTTTTCATGGGGGAGTCGCTGCACCATTTCAACGACCCCGACGCCGCATTTAGAGAGGTCGTGCGGGTGCTCAAAAAGGGCGGAAGGCTTTTTATCTATGATTTTGACAAAGGCACGTTTTTGGGCAAGAGCATCTGCCGGATGGAAAAACTCTTCGGCGAGCCTGCCAATTTTTATGAGCCAAGCGTACTGCAAGAAGTGCTTGAAGGTTACGGTTTTACGGTGCAAATCAACAAGCATAAATGGCGCTATACCGTCAGCGCTACGCTCTAACGGCAGTATGGGGTTTCCTCGTTTAAATAAACATATTTCGTGTTCGTCTCTCGTTCCCATCGGGGACGATTGAAACGAGAAAATTGTAATATTTCTTGAAATAGCCGGACATTTTTTGTATACTATTAACACTTCAATAAAGGGGATAGAGGACATTATGTTCCTCTAATAAATAGTTAGATAAAGGTAAAGTATGACTAGACATATTGACGAAAATTATCCTATCCCATCAACTCAAGATAAGTTTAATGAAGCTGATTATTTTTTAATGAAGATGATGGAACATTACCAAAATCCATGGGAATTTCAGTTTAATCTAAATGCTTTTATTCAAGCATTTAGAAATATTACATTTATGCTGCAAGCAGAGCCAAATAAGCCAAAAGAATTTGAAGAATGGTATTTGAAAAAACAAGAAAACATGAAAGCTAATAAGCTTCTAAAAAACTTCGTTCAAGCACGAAATATAGTTATCAAAAGAAGTTCACTATCTTCAAAGAGTAAAGCACAACTTGGACTTTTTAGAGATCGTTCATTGAAACTAAGCATAGGTACTGAAGTTCATCCATTTTCTGACAGTAAACAACTATTAAAAAAAACCTAAGAAATAATGATTGGCTCATTTCTTATAAAGATAAAAATAGTGTTCACCCTGTCGGAGAGATAAAAAAAGAAAGTATGGAAGAAGAGCTAAAACGCCTCAGAAAAGAGAATGCCTTGCTGAAAAAGGAGCGTGAAATCCTAAAAAAGGCAACGGCGTACTTTGCGAAAGAGGCTCTGTGAAGTACGCCTGGATACAAGAGCATCAAAGCAAATATAGCGTATCTATGATGTGCGCTTTGCTGAAAGTGTCGCGCAATGGGTATTATCGTTGGTTGAAATACGGCGAAAGGAAAGAAGATAGCGATCTTGTGAAATACGTTAAAGATATTTTTGAAAGTGTCTTTAAAACTTACGGAACCAGACGCATCAAGAAAGTGCTTGAGCTGCAGTACGGCTGGATCGTTTCAAGAAGACGCATTGCAAGAGTGATGAGAAAAGAAGGCTTAAAAGCCGGAAGCAAACAACGCTTCAGGATACAAACGACAAATAGCAAGCACAACTATCCCGTCAGCCCCAACCTGCTGGATCAGGACTTTTATGCCTCCGCTCCCAACGAAGCATATGTCGGGGATATCACCTATATCCACACCAATGAAGGATGGCTCTATTTGGCTGTGGTGATTGATCTGTATGCAAGGATGGTTGTGGGCTGGTCTATCGATGAGCGTATGCAAACCTCGCTCATAGCCGATGCGCTTAGAAAAGCCAAAGCACGCAGAGGTTCGCTCAGCCACGCTATCTTTCATTCAGACAGAGGCAGCCAATATACTTCTGACGAATACCGAGAACTGCTTAAAAATTATGGAATGCAACAGAGTATGAGCGCCAAAGGGAACTGCTATGACAATGCGGCGTGTGAGAGTTTTTTCGGAACGCTCAAAACAGAACTGATCTATCCGACAAAACTTCAAACAAAAAAGGAGGCAATGCAATCAATAGCGTACTATATCGGGTTTTACAATACCAAGCGGTTACACTCTTACAATGATTATACCGCGCCGTTAAAAATGGAACTTTGGTGGTGGCAATCTCGCTTTAGAGATTCTGCCTGATTCTTTGTACCAAAAAGTGTTGACAGATCAGCTTCAAAAAGAGAATGCTACGACATTACTTGAACAGTTTGCTTTTTATAAGAAAGCACATAAGACTACAGCAAGCTATCAGATATGGCAGGAAGGCACCCAACCCAAACTTATACAAACAGATGCTATGATGATAAACAAGATAAACTATATCCATCAGAATCCTGTTAAAAGAGGCTATGTGGATGAGGCAAAACATTGGAGATACTCCAGTGCCAGAAATTATGAGGGAATCGATGGACTCATAGAGATCGAGAGGTTCTGGTGATGCAAAATTCACATCTACATTCCCGATCAGAAGATCGGGGGAACGAGAGAGCAAAATTCCTCTCATCGACAGCTAAAGCAGGAGGGTTGACATGGAAGAAATGCAGATCAGCAAAGCGTTCACGCTGATGGAACCGGGCCCGGTCGTGCTCATCACCACCGACGACGGAAAAAAGCACAACATCATGACCATCTCATGGACGATGGTGATGGACTTTACTCCGATCTTCGCCATCACCACAGGCCCATGGAACCATTCATTCGCCGCTCTTAAGAAAAAGAAAGAGTGCGTCATCGCGATCCCCGCGGTTGACATGCTTGATAAAGTCATTGGGATCGGGACCTGTTCGGGCAAAGATACGGACAAATTTGAAAAGTTCGCCCTGACCCCGGTGAAGGGGAAATATGTCAAAGCGCCCCTCATCGAAGAATGCCTGGCAAATATCGAGTGCAAAGTGACCGATATCATCAAAAAGCACAATATCATCATCCTGGAGGGTATCGCCGCTTACTGCAACAGCGCACGCAAAGAGAAGCGGACCTTTCACGCCGTCGGTGACGGTACCTTCATCGTAGATGGACGCAAACTGGATAGAAGGGAAATGATGCGCTCAAAGATTCCGCCCGGGCTATAAATTCTTCAGCGGATTATCAAAATTGCGCTGCTGAACTTTTATCATCCCTCACTTTTTGCTGATAAAATGATTTATAATGAAATTTGATGGTTTTTAGAAGATTATCAAATGTTTTTACTATAATAACCGTATCACTCAATAAAGGAGACATATAAAATGAGACAATACGAAACATACAAATGCAGCATATGCGGTAATGAAGTAGAGGTTCAGCACGTAGGCGGCGGCAAATTGGTCTGTTGCGGCAAAGAAATGGAGTGCATCACCGACAACCTCACAGCCGTAAACCTTATGAAAGCATTTGCGGGCGAAAGTATGGCAAGAAACAAATATGATCTTTTTGCAGATATTGCCGAGGAAGAAGGATGGCATGCGATAGAGCGCCACTTCCGCGAAGCGGCAGAAAATGAAAAATGGCATGCAAGGGCCCAATACAAAGCATATCATAAACTTGTTGATGGACACGAACTCGAATCAACGCTGCAAAACCTTGAAACCGGCATGGAGGGCGAAAATTACGAACATACGCAAATGTACCCGAACTTCTCCGAGATCGCCATCGCTGAAGGGCACAAGGAGATCGCACGCCTTTTTGATGCCATCGCCAAAGTAGAAGTAGAGCATGAGCGCGAATATGCGGCACTTAAGCAAGCGATGATCGATGACGGCTTCTTCCAAAGCGAAGAAGAGGAAATCTGGGTGTGTGAAGTATGCGGACATGTTCACCGCGGCAAAAAGGCACCGAAAGCATGTCCGCTATGCAAAGTTCCGCAGGAGTACTTCAAGCGGGAGCACCTTTACTAAAGGGGATAGGGACAGATGCCTTTGTATTTTTCAAGTCAAACCTTAGAGTGCATCTACCATTAAGTTTCTCATCCAAAAGGATACAAAAATCTGTCAGGGCTCCTAGAAAAAATGGAGCTTGATCGCTTCGATCCGGTATAGCGCTTTAAGCGCGATGCCCAAAAAAGAGCTAAGCTTTGCTATCATATTTTAAAATATGATATTTATATTGTAAAACGCGGTTCTAAAACCCTGCCCTGTCAATGCGACCTTGGAAACATCTGCTTGGTGCACGCTTTCCTTTTTTGAGCCCGATCGCCAAATCATCGCTTTGCCCTCCGATATGAAGCCACAACTCCGTAATAAGCCCTCCTTTGCATTCCATTTGCACATGATGGCCTGCGCCCAAGCCAAAAGCCCGGTCAAATTGCGCCCTTACCTCTTTGATCGAAACGACTTTTCCTGCATTTTGCACAAAAAACCTCTTTACATCGGATCGGTTAAGCTGCTCTAGCAGTTTGATAGCCGTTTCAAAGTAGGTATCCGCATCTGTCCCGTAGCATGTTCCGTGTTTGATCCATTCGTGTTTATGCAGATGCGATAGATATCCGGGCATCGCTTCTTGCAGCGCCTCTTTAACCTCATCGCTTAAATCGGGATCAGGAAGGCGGTCCCACCGTTTGTCCCTGTCAAGTTTGACCCAATGCGAAGGCACGCCGCAATACATTTTGCTTTTGGGCTGCGGCCAAAGTCCGTGCAGTACAAAATAATATTCTTTTTGCTTAAATCGAAACAAGGTATCCAAGCTTCTTTTGCACTCTTTTTTGTACGGGTGCGTTTGGCAAAACGCATGATGCCAGCTAAGCGCCAAAATATTATCTTTGGAGGTTTCAACGGGGCCGGCATATTTATATTTTTTAGTATTGAGAGCTTCTTTGGGGTCGCTGATGCCTTTTTTTGTATGATCGTTCTTTCGATCTTCATCCGGAAAACATCGATCGTCAACCCATCGCTGTGCAGGGTTTTCTCCGCGTATCAGCACCAATGTTTGGTTTTTATGGTGGCGCTCGAGTATCGTGTAGCGGCGATTTGGATCCAAATAGAGATTATCGGTGTTTTTGGTATGTTTCATATTGTCAAATGCCGGACATGCTTCGAGAGGATAGGATTCATATCCGGCAGACAGCGCTGCAGTAAACAATAGCAACATGATAAAAAATTTATTCATCGATAAGGCCTTCAGATAGTTTTGGCGAATTATACACTAAAAGTTTTCGGACATATCCGCAAAGATACCTCCGGCAGCACATCCAGGCAAATCTTTCAATCAAAAAACAATATACAATTTAATTTAACATAAATTTAACAATTAATATATAAGATTCATCAAAAATCCAAAAAATTCATTGCAAGCACAGCATTCGTAACGGCTATTTTGATCAAAACTTCCCCCTGTACGCCTGCATCAAACCAAAAAAAAGGAGAGGAGAAAAATAAATTTTCAATAGGTTAATACGTAACAACAATATCATCAACTCAAAATAAAAAAAGGAAAAAAATGAAACTATCGATAAAAACGATAACCAAGTATGCGGCAGCAGCGGTTTTATTTGCTGCGTTTGCAAGCGTTAGCACACCGCTGCAGGCTGCTCAATGGAGAGGTTCTCCGGGAAGCGGCGGAGATGCTGCAGCAGGAGAACAGCTCTTTAGGTATAAATGCAGCGGCTGCCACACTTTCGGCCACGGCGACCATCTTGGCCCTGATCTGGCCAATCGCCACAACAAAGACGGATGGCTGAGAAATTTTATCTCCGATCCAGAATGGTCTACTACTAACACAAATTACGGCAAACAGCTCTTGGAGAAATGGGGATATCTCATGCCGGATTTCGATCTCTCCAATCAAGAGATCGAAAACATTATCGCTTTTTTAAATGCGCAAGACAGTATTGGCACTTTAAAGCATACACCTCCGGCAGAATTGACCGCTACACAATTTGAAACAACAAAAAATATTTATTTTGACCGCTGCGCAGGATGCCATGGACTTTACCGTACGGGAGCAACCGGGCCTCTGATCGACGAAAACCGTTCTAAGTGGATCGGCACGGACGGGCTTGCCGCCTTATTGCGCTACGGGACGCCAAGAGGCATGCCAAACTTTGGCCATAGCGGGATCTTAACCGAAACGCAGATCACACACCTTTCATCCTATCTACAGCTGCCGCCGCCGGATGCACCGCCGTTACCTATGGAAGACATTCGTGCAAGCTGGAATCTCATCGTCCCGGTAAGCGAGCGCCCTACACAGCCTGCCCATTCGCGTGATTGGGAAAACTTCTTTGGCGTGGTGGAACGGGATGCCGGCAAGATTTCTATTTATGACGGCAATACGCATGAGCTAGTTGCGCGTGTAGACGTCGGTTTTGCTGTGCATATTTTACGCTCTTCCTCAACGGGGCGCTATTTTTACGCTATCGGCCGTGACGGACTGGTGACGCTCATTGATCTTTGGTCCGAAGTGCCGACCGTGGTAGCAACGGCAAAAGGATGTCATGATGCGCGAAGTGTTGATGGCAGCAAATCTGAAGGGTATGAAGACAAATTCCTCATTGAAGGATGCTACTGGCCGCCGCAATATGTGACATTTGACGGATTGACGCTTGAGCCGCTGGCGCGAGTGGATCTGCCGATGACCGACATTCACGGCGAAACGCTGAAGGAAAACCGAGTTGCAGCCATTATCGCATCGCATTCTGAGCCTATCTGGGCTGTATCGCTTAAAGAAGCCGGCTATGTAAATATCGTAGATTATTCGCAGCCGGATTTCCCGACCGTATCAAGCATTGCTGCTGAGAAATTTTTGCATGACGGAGGCTGGGATAGCACCAAGAGATATTTTATGGTTGCTGCAAACGCCAACAACAAAATGGCCATTATAGACGTCGTCGATCGGAGTTTGGAAGCAGTTATCTCTACAGGAAACACTCCGCATCCGGGGCGCGGGGCAAACTGGTTTGATCCTGTGTACGGATGGGTCAATGCCTCAACGCATATCGGTGAGGGCAAAATGACTGTTTATGGTGCAGATCCGGTCAACCACCCGCAATACGCTTGGTCTGCCGTGAGAGAAATAACGCTTCCTTCAGCGGGATCATTATTTGTAAAGACCCATCCTAATTCCCCATGGGTGCTTATGGATATGACATTGAGCGCAAACGGTACATCCCATAGACAGATCTGTGCCTACTCCAAGGAAAATGCCGTCATTGACAAATGCTTTGATGTGGCACAAAACGGCCGGGCCGTACACTTTGAGTTTAACAAAGACGGCAGCGAAGTATGGATCTCTGATTGGGCAACGGATGGCGCGATCATCATTCTTGACGGCCAATCGCTTACAGAAATCGACAGAATCATCGGTTTGCAAACGCCTACCGGAAAATTCAATGTCTACAATACAGCCCATGACGTCTATTGATCCGTATATTTAAAATAGACCAAAAAGTCAAAAATATTTGACACTGACTTAAAGTCAGCCGGGAAGAATCCCGGCTGCAAAAACAGATACGGCTTATTTGTAAATAAGCTATATGTGCTTTTAGCCTATCAAATACCGTCAACTTCTCCTAAGACTCGTAAAGCTTTCCAAAATGCTCCAAATGAATCAGATAAAGCCGAACATCAAATTCTAGCTGATGATATGCGGGCTCGATGTGGGTACAGAGCTTATAAAATGCTTTGTTGTGTTCTTTTTCTTTGAGATGCGCCAGTTCATGTGCAGCGATCATACGCAAAAATGCTTCCGGCACCTTTTTAAAGAGATGCGAGATACGTATTTCATTCTTGGCTTTGAGTTTGCCGCCCTGCACCCTCGTAACAAAAGTATGGGTTCCAAGGGCTGATTTGAGATCGTGTATCTTGGCATCATACAGTACTTTAGAGAGGGGAGGCGAACTTTTCAGGCGGCTGTTTTTAAGCTCCTGCACATAGTCATAGAGTGCTTTATCGGTTGTATATTTATGAATATTAGAATAGCGTGAGAGAAGATAATCCCCCAGTTTCTTTTGTTCTATCAGTGCTTGCACCTGCGTTTGAAGCCGGGCATTGTATCCGTTTAAATATTTCAGCATGCGACATTATATCGCTTTTTAGGCATATATCAATCCCCATAGTGTACAATAAGCTAAAAAGTACGGTTATGATTTTTGATTCATTGGATTTTCTAAACGGTATCACAACGGATATGCTGCCAAGATATTTCGGCACATCGCGCAAACCGCCATCAAAACAGCCCTTCAAGCGCTCCAACATGATGCTCAATCCCCTCAATCTCAAACATCTCAACCGTATCGACGAAGCGGATGCAGACATGATCACGCTCAATCTCGAAGACGCCATCGCACCAAACCGAAAAAAAGAAGCACTTTACAACATCGGGCTGTTTCTTTCGCATCTAAAACATTCTGAAAGCTTCATTGTCGTACGGGTGAATCCTCTGGGGCAAGGAGGAGAAGAGGAGATTGTTTTTTTAAATGATTTTGGTTTTGATGCGGTGCGGGTAGCCAAGATCCAAAACCAAACCCAAATCGCCCGTGCCCTAGCCTTACTCTCATACGATAAAGAGCTGCATATTTCGCTTGAGACCAAAGAGGCCTTCCATGCCTTAAGCACACTTCGCATCAATGAACGTCTCACCACGGCAAATCTTGGCATCCTGGATCTGCTTAACTCGCTTGATCTTCCTCAGTCTTTAGTCAAATTGGGCAACCCTGCTATCGACTATATTCTCAGCAAATTTCTGATCGATGCCAAGATTGCCGGTATTCATCCTGTCTCATTCATGTTTCAAGACTATCACGATACCCAAACCTTCAAGGCATGGTGCGAATATGAAAAAGCGATGGGCTTTGCCTCCAAGGCTTGCATGGGCCCCAAACAGGTCCAAATCGCCAATGAGGTCTTTGGGGCAGACCGCAAGACGATACAGCGCGCGCTGTATATCAAAGAAGTTTTTGAAGCCAATGCCGCCAAAGGCATCAACGGTTTCATGGATGAGAAATACGGTTTTATCGATGAGCCGATTTATCGGGATGCATTGTTGATACTAAATAATATCTAAAAGGCGATAAGCGCCTTATGCTTTTTACATATTTATGAAAAAAAGAGAAGGCCATTTGAGTATACCTTGCAAGAGGTACTTTTGCAAAAGTACCTCTTGCCGCTCCGCCGTCATGCTAAACTTGATTGGCATCTTTTATTTATATGGATTCCTGCCTTCGCAGGAATGACGGGTCACTCCTCACTACTCACTGCTAGTTGCTAGTTCCTTTTGCCCCGGGGATCCACCTCACTAAGCAATACAAACCGTGCCTTTTGGGCACGGTTTGAAAGCCGCACTTTTCAATTTACGGCTGATAGTCCGCCAAAGGATCATTGATGCCTTGTGTAGTCGTTTGGTCAGGGTCAACCGTTACATTATTGACAAATCCCATCACCGCTTCAAAATCCCCATTCACATCATACGATGCAACGACAAGGTCATAAACCCCTGCACTTAGCCAAGGAAGGATATAATCACCGTTTGATACTTTCGTACTTGAAACTGCATGCCTGAAATTGTTTGTTGCATTTGTCTCGTTGCTGTCCCATGTGCCGTCTTCATAGGCATAAATGACCGCCGTTGAACCGTTCGTATCCACAGTTACCGTGCCGTTGATCTCACCCACTTCGCTGTTATCGACGATTTTGATGGTCGGCTTAAGTATATATCGGTCCTTTCCGGTAATCGTCAAAGACTTTCTAAGATCAAAATCTGCTGTAACATTGACTGTCCCGCCTGCAGGTATCGTAAATCCGCCGACTGCTTTATATCCGGTTTGATCTCCGCTAGGCACTTCCAGCGTTTTGTTTTGTTCATCAACCACGACATAACACTTTTCGGTATCGATCATAAATCTCACTTGCGCGATCTCTCCTGCAGGCAAATCAACCTGATTAAGCAGCGTGGTATTGCCGTCTTGCAAAGCAAGAAGATTGACGGTTCTTGATTCGGTTAGATTAACATCCTGCCAGCTGTCGTTCCCGTCTGCATATTGATATTGCAAACTGTCAAAGGTGACATATACCGCACTTATGGCTTCATTATCCACCGGGGCATCCGTCAGGCTCAATGCTACGGTGCCTGTTGCAGAACTGCTTTCGCTTGTGCCTCCGCCTCCGCATCCGCTCAACAGACCGATCAAGAGCGCGGCTGCGCCTATACTCATCGCTTTATAAATTTTTTTCATGTAGTTCCTTTTTTGTGTGGATTGTTTTTCAAAAGAAGCAAAACTATTTTAATGTGCAAAAAATTTACGGGCAATTTGCAGCTTTTGCACCTGTACTCCCTGTATTTTGCAAACCAAAACAACTCAATTTGGCAAAAATAAGGAAACTAAAGCGAAGTATAGAGCGGTACCCTGCATGAAAGTGTTTGCAACCCGGCTATCTCTGTAAGACCCGTGGCTTTCCGTCCTTGCTTCGCAACAAGTTTGGCAATCAAATAATTTTAAAACTTCTTTTAAAACGCCAATTCTAACAATAAACGCAAT
>DHHF01000001.1:220912-330036 GCA_002403155.1 Sulfurovum sp. UBA4779 | reverse complement strand
TAATTTAACTCCGCGGTTGACAATTGATCGTAAGTATTATATTGACCTTAATGTTTTTCATACATCTGCACAAAGAAAATGTATGGGTTCAACGATTATTGGATCTTTTTTAAAGGAGAAAAATATGGATATTGGAATTGTTCAAAATGTTGTATTGATCGGATTTAGTATAGTGACTTTTCTAATGTATATTACAGCTAAGGCCTGGGATGAAATTGCTGATGAGATGGAAGTAGAGGAGAAATCTAGATAATCTTATCAGTCTATTAATACTTCATTTAATCTCATACCCTATCATGTTGTAAGAGTTTGAGTTACAGGTTACCCCTCTTCCCCTTTTTGCCTGTGACTCAAACTCAAATATTTATCATTTCTCAAAGTTCTGCAAATTCAAAACATAGGTAAAAATCTAAGAAAATTACTCATATCTTTCCAATATAGGTAAAAAGTTAAAAAAACTACCTTTTTCTGCAGCGTTATTTTGTAAACCTCTTTGTAAAGTTTTGTAAAATCATCTGTAAAATGAAAAAAATTCAGAAGTTCCATTTTACACTTCAAATTCCCATATAACCGATATCTACCACTTTTCTTCCTAGATATAGAAACGGAGGATTTTTTAAAATGTCTTCAAATATTTTTCGAGTCACTCTTCCGTTTACAGTCAAAAACAGCTAATCTGTCCTTGTAACTTTTACAACTACTCGTTTAGAGTCGGTACAGGGCTGGGTACCGTTAACAAGCAGGTGCAAAGTAGCAAAAAGTTCTCACACTTCTACTTTGTTCTACAACAGTGAAAACCTTTCAATGAAAGGTATCTGGAGCGTACAGCGTACGCACAGTAACTTGGGATGCTGCAAGGTGATCAAAAGCAGAATGACTCAACAAAAAACACCCAATAAGGGACAAATAAACCATGAGAGGAAGTGTATATTATCAGACAGGACAACTCACTGAAGCAATCTTCGTAGAAGGTGCCAAAAAAGAAGACAGGATCGATCGGGATCATCCACATTATAAGTGCATGGCATCATACAAAAGTATGAAAACCTATCGGGATGTATGGAACAACATGGGCAACTATCTCAAAGAGCACTGGGAGCTAAAAGATCTTGAGAAGATAAATGAAGAACATATCGATGCTTATATCTCTTATAAAATTGAATATTATCCTAGTAAACAGTACTTGGAGAAAATCACTTCTGCGTTAGGTAAGCTCGAAGATGCGTTAAAGAGATTTTCCCTCTACACTTATGGAGAAGAAAGAGACTATGATTTCAGTATCCGTCAAAACAAATTGCATTATGCCAGAGTACAAAAACTGGTAGCCGATGGGTATCATAACAGAGTCTACCAAAACCCGATACAGATTATTGAAAATCTTTCAGATGATCATCATAAAGTAGCTGCACTCATACAGCTTTATGGCGGAGCAAGGAGTGAAGGGGTAACTCTGATCAAGAAAGACCAGCTCAAAGGTATAGCCATTGATTCGATTAGCAAAAAGGAAGTAGGGATTATTGAAACAAAGGAGAAAGGTGGAAAAATCGGAGATGTAATGATACATCCTTATGTCTATGAGTGGCTGGAAGAGTATTTTCAATATGAAAAACGCTTCAAGATCCAATACCAGGCATATGCCGATGACATCAGACAGACATGTCTAAGGTTTGGTATCGAACCTCATGGTTCACATGGAATTCGATGGACCTTTGCGCAAAACAGAGTACGCACCTATCAAGATCATGGCTATACCTATGAACAGGCTCTCCAGGGTGTCAGCTGGGAGATGAAGCATTTTAGGGCTGGTATAACGGAGCATTATTTGGGTGGATAATTCGAATAATATTTTGTGTATACTGCTAATACTTCAAGGGGAAAATGAAGATATGGTCTCATGAAAAGCATGAGTACAAGATTTTTCTAATAAATACTCAAAGGAATACGAATAGAGAATGAATACTGATACTTTTGAAAAACATTTTGGTGTTAAAGTTCCACATGAGTGGGAAAATGGGCGAATCATGATTGATGTGTTGCTAAATACTCATGAGTCTCTTAATAAGGTTTTCTCCAATGTCTCTGAAGATACGCTGCTATTAGAACCATCCATTGGTGGAATATACCAAGTCACCGAAAGAGCGATAGAACAAGCATTTGGCGCATTGGTGGCCTATTCTTGCAAATGTGGACCTACTGCAGAATTGGCAGCTAGAACATGTATGGAAAAATCCATAAATGTAATGTATATGCTTAAGGGTGATCGAACATCAAAATTTTTAGCATGGATTCGGTCTTATCTGGAGCAATCTATTAGACAAGTTGATGAGTGGGAAAAAGCAGCAATGGAAGAATCTGGTGAACTGCCAGAGATTCATAAAACATCTATCAAAAAAAGGTTAGAGGTTTTAACAACGCTGAAAAACATCCACCAGGAATCAGAAAATGGTTTAAAAGAGATTGGTATCGTGTTTAATCATGATGAGCGTTGGCCAAGAAAGGTTTCAAAACGATTTAGTGATGTTGGTGAGTCTACAATTTATGCTACTGGCTATTTTAGAATGAGTTCACAAGTACATGGCGATGCAGAAGATACATTGAATTACATACTACTTAGTGCCAGTGGGGATGAAAAATTAAAAATGACGATGGCTTTAGAAACCCTTGCATTTACAGAATATTGCATTTTCTTAGGAGTGCTTTATTATTTGAAATCAGTTAAAAATTTCCAGCAAGTTTTTTTCAATAAATATGACGAGAAATTAGATGATTATGAGTCAAAGCTAATTCTAGAGATAGAAAAAATTGGTCAAAAATGGGAGTGGTAAATATCTAACAGAAAACTCTCTCTGTTAAATAAAATTTTGAATACGGAAAAATCTTTGAAAGAGGTATACTGTTAGATTTTATCCAGGTCCCTTGTATACGACCTCATATCTTTTAGCTTTATAAACAAAGATTCCAGCAATGGAGCAGGGGCATACTCCAGAAGATGGATGATGTCATTTTTTATATCATTTTTGATTGATTGTTTATCACCAGTTTCATAGTCTCTTAGTATCTCTGAAGCTTCATATTTGGTCAGAAGTCTTTTTTTGATGATCTCTAATTCTTCATCATTAGCATTCTGGACCATCTTTCTAAAGAATGAGAGCCGTTCTTTGGGGGATGTAAAAAAAAGTTCCTGTTCAGTAACATTCAATGCTTGAGCAATAAAGGGAATAAGTTCTATACGAATCGCGATACTTCCATTAAGGTATTTATAGATGGTTTTTTCGGTCGGAACTTCACCGGTCGTTTTCAACTGTGGCTCTAAAGAAATAAGCCTTTGTGCAAATTCTCTTTTTGTTAAGCCTTGATCTTGAATGATCTGATTTATTCTCTCATATATTTCCATCTTAATTCCCTAAATAAGAGAATTTTAATGAATTTAATACTCCTAATAAGAGAATATAAATACCCTATTTGATAGAATATATACTGTACTTTTAGAGGTGGAAGAATGAAAGAATCGAATAATACAAATGAAAATATTTCCAGTGTTGATGATGCTGTTTTAAGCTTTGAAGAAAGGCATGGTATCGGCAAGACTAAACAAGCGAAAGATAAAGTCGATGGTGAAAAAGACGGAAATATTCAAAGCAATGGCTTATTAAATAAGTTTTTTATTCTTGCTTTAGTGTTCTTGACCGCAGGGGTTGCTATATATAGCTCAGGTTGGAACCCCTTCGAAAAAAAATGGTATCAAGACTGCAATAGCGATCTTATGAAAGAAGGATATATAGACGCCTTCAAGCTGGGAATAAAACAGCAGAACAGCTCGGTTGACATAACAGATGTAGCGTTGATTTCTAAGCCGGAAACATTAGAGAAAGATCCTTTAAAGTGCTCGGTAAGGTTATCTTATAGGATTGATTTATCAATATTTAAATACCAAATCGGAACAGTTACATTGATTCGTACGACGAGAGGATATGATTTGGAGCATAATAAGGTGCGTGAAAATATTTTACTAGTTGATGATGTCTCAGAAGTGCATAGTTTAGTAAATTTTTAAAAATAAAATCAAAAGGAGTAAAACATGTTGGTTGTAAAAATTATAGGTTTTTTGGTTGCAACGTACTTGATTTTTATGCTAGTGGTAAAGATCAATGACTATACGCGGGATAAATACAGATATGATTTTTTTAATATGACTAATTTTACAATCAGTGCTATCGGATATGGTTTGCTTTATTTTGGCTATATTTGGTATATGAAGGCACTTGATAAGCATGGGGATGTTCTAAATGGTCAAATACTTATAGGGATAGGGATTATTCTACTTCTTGGTGTTATTTACCTGAATGTGAAAAATACATCGCTGTCTGCCGGTGTATCATTATCGATTGTTCAGGCTCCAATTTACAGTGTACTGTCGATTATTGCTCTTTTTGTATTGCTCGCATCAATAGCTTTTTTCTCAGAAACCAAACCGGTATATAACATCAATGATAATTAGAAGCATTTGTTAGCATAAAGGATCAGATATGGGCAGTATCACGATCATCCCCAAAGAGAATACTGAACTCAAAAAGAAAAAGCCAAGACCACAAACGCTTGAATGGAATATGGAGTATCTGCATGAGGTGAAAATGTATGCAGAAGATACGTTTTGGGCGGACTGGATTAAAAACAGATTTGATCTGGCATTGATCCGTATCTTTTATTCTCAGGTAGGACAACTTACCTATGGCGAAGAAATCAAGATCACAGACGGTAAAAGCGTGATTATCGGCAAGCGTACAGACAGAGATATGGCCTTGCTAACAAACGGATACAAGATGAAAGGTGTTTACGGCAAAGAGTGGGCAGAAGAAAAAGGCTTTGTCTATGCACCTCAGTACCAGGTAAGGATCAACATCGACCACAAAGGCCATTTTCTTAAACGCTATAAAAAGCGCGGTTTTGATCTGAGGCTGGTTGCTGCATTCATTGGAAAAGTAGCTCAGGCCAAACTGGGACAGAAAGTCAAAATGATTAGTGACGAAGAGATCATTGTTGGTAAAAGGCTTGACGCTGGCCATGCGGTACTTATCACCGGTATGGTACGCGGAGAGATCGACTGGGATGATTACGTGGATATTAAAATAGATGTATAAAATATGACAATTTAGAAGATTTTCTTTATCATTTTTTTAATCCCTGTATCATAATCAAAAAGAGACTGCCTTATGAAAAAAGCATTGATATGGACGACTTGTTTGATATTGCTTGAAGTGGTTGTAAGTACCATCGTGCTGAAGTATTTTGATGTTATAGGTTTTGCTGAAAAATATAATGAAGAGATCGTACACAGTGTATTTACGAGCATTATGCTTTGGATGATTTATAGAGTGTATACCAAGTACCGCTTTTATGAGAAGAAAGGCCAGGTGAAAATCCAACTTCTTGAGGAATAGAATGAAGCCGATATTTACATACAAAGGAAACATATATAGCTATACTGTAATCAACGGTGTGGTAACCACCTACAGGATCGATCAAAAAAACCCGGAAGATATTTTTAAATTTGATGAGGAAACACAAAAGCAGCTTGAGGTAGAGTTTGCAGAGTATGAGACTACATTGAATGAAAAAGAGTTGAGAATCTGGAGAGAAGAATAGCACCTAGAGTCACTATAATTCTTCAGTGTAACGGCATTTAGGGTAGTTACTGCATCCCAAAAACTCATCAGACTCATACTGTGTACCAAATTTTTTAGACTTACGTTTTCTTTTAACCAATGTGCCCTCATCGCATCTGGGACATGGTCTTTCTTCCAGTATAGTGTCAAGTATTTCTTCTTCTGGTTTAGGTTGGCTTATCTTATACTTCTGTGTGTAATCAAATTTCACCGGTTTGTGAGCCTTTGCAATGTGCTTAGCTAATTCACGAACCATCTCTTTTGACATTAGGGTTACACCTCTCAGTAAGACTTTTGCAGGACTCATTTTGTCAATCTCTTCATTTCGTTTTGTTGCAAAAGAATCACTTCGTTCAAATCCTTCAGGAAGATTTTTATTGGTTACTGTGGTTTCGGGGTGGATCAGTACTTTATGCTCGATATAGATACCTCCCATGAGTTTAAATCTAGCAGATACATCAAATGTATTATTGAGAAAGTCAGATAAAACTTTTTGATGTCTGTTATTCTGTTCTAAAGGATTTGGAAAAGTCTTTATGTTTTTTGAGTATTTAACAGAGATAGAATTATCGTTATTGATAGTTAATAAGCCAGTTGTACTCTTGCTCTCTAAGATTGTAATACCGATAGGTGCAACAAGTAGGTGATCGATTTGTGCACTTGTTCCGTTGTGTACAATACGGATATCATGTAGCAAAACAAAACGGTCTTTGTCTTTAAAATAGAAGTCAAGATACCAGGCATTTTCTTTTTCTGCAAGATAGCCCTTTTCTAAGGTTTTTAGATCTTTTGCAATCAATGCTTTTTGTTTTTCACTTTGGCTTTCATCAAAAAGTTTTTTTAGTGTATTGATTTCATGTTCTTTGCTCTCAATTTCTTTTAGAACCATTTGCTTCCCCAGCGAAAATTTGTCTGCAAAGTATAATATGAAAAGTATTAGATTTTAATTGACCACGCAAGTGGATATTTTGTACAAAATATAGAAGTTATTGAAATGAGTAGCAAAAGAGGCACTTTACAATGCCTCTTTTGGATGCTAATAAGATTGAACCACATAGGATTTGTTTTGGTTAAGAACATGCTTGATGTTGTGAGAAACGGTGTGAGCAATAGCTTTATCCAGGAATACTTCCCTGGTATACACCTCCTTGTTCGTTGGATCATCATCGGTATACTCTATGTGGATCAACACGGCCGCTGCATCATCAAGATCAACGAGCTCTGCCGTCATGTAGTCAACAATTTCATAGATAGTGTTTGACTTAAAATAATCCAGGGTAAATGCTTCTAGCAGGTTAGCAAACTTCAGTGCATTCTTTGTATAAAAATCTGTGAAAGTCAGATCATCATAGCTGAAGTTTATTGCTCCATAGTCTACGTAACTATAGGGATCTGTTTTGATCAATCCCATTCCAAATTTACCTCCAAGTTCCCAATCGCAATCAATATATGTTGTCATTTCTATGGTTTTAGGTAGGTGATCTATAATTCGTCTTTTCATTTTTTCTCCTTCATTTCATTGTAAAATTTTGCTATGTAGCTATGTGACACTTCCATACGGTGATATCTCTTTAAGAACTTAGATATTTGCCTAAAAGACAAATATTCTTCATCTTTAAGAGCTAGAATTTTGTTTCTCAAGTTCAATAGCTTGTCGTATTTGTAAGACGCCATATTTTTTTTAAGTTTTTGAGCCTGCATATGTGTAACTCCTTGCACTGCATGTATATCCATGTCTCTATTCTTGTTCGCCTGAGCATGATAGAGACTGTATAGGTTATTGGCAGCCATATATAAGGCACTGAGATAAAGAATAGATCTATTCTCCTCATTGACCTTAGATAAGGAGAAGAAAAACTCTTTCTGCCTTTCAAAAGCCATTAGAATAATCTCTTCATTCTGATTTGTCAGCCACTTTAATACTTTTTTTCGCCTTTTCATAGGCATTTTAGTGAAACGGTCGAGCTTGTTTTTGAGTTCCACAACACCTCCTGTATATTGGTTGTTCAAGCTTGTAAGGTCATTGTAATATAGAGTGTAAAGTTAAAGCAAGAGTTGTAGGGTACTTGATAAAACAAGGGGGTACTTGATATATCAAGTACATGTTTTGTTTATAGTAGGTCGCTTTTATTTTTCGAATATTATTATAGTGTCTTTCTAGAAAGATATTATATTCTTATTTGTGAGTTATTAAATACTTACTGGGATACTTAGTTGCTTTTCCCCAGTTTTAATGATTTTTTAAGTATACTTAAAAAAATTTAGTAAGTATAATCTTAAAAAAAGAAGTAATATGTCTCTAAAAACCTCCTTCTCAGGACATGAAAAGTTTGATTGTAAAATGTCTTGGTTGCCTCTAGCCTACAAAAATATTGAAGCTATTCATAATGATATTGAAACGGCTATAGCATCTACAGGTTTAGGTAGTAATAAAATTAAATCTTTAAAACAGTGGATCAGTAAACTAACACTTTCTGATGATAAAGGGTTTTCTAAAAATGCTGAGATTATATTTTCAAATGATCCTTATCTCGAGAAGCCTGAATCACTTTGGATACTGCATACGTATATAACGCAGAATTTTGAAAAGGCCACTTTGTATTATCTGTTTTTCAATACATTTTTTATGGCAACTTTTACTAAGGAATCACTTCTTGAAAAAACACAAAAATGGTGTGAACAACATATAAAAAAAATGTCACCAAATACGCTATTAAGTGATATAACTGTTTTAATTGGTATGTATAGTAAAAATAGTACTAAAAATGAATTTTCTAGTGGTTTGTTTTGTGATCTAAATTTGCTACATCGTGTAGAAAAAGAATATGTATTTAACTTGAAAAATCCTACACCGTTTTCAGATGAGGCCTTCTTCTATATCTTTTTATATTTTATTAGAGATCATGAAGAGATTACTATATCTGTAAAAGATTTACAGTTTGGAAAAACAAGTTTACAATATACATTAGGACTAACAGAAGAAAAACTTTTGGAAAAATTAGAGAGGTTAACTGATTTATCTAGTGGGAAAATAATTTACCAAGAAGCTGCAGGTATTAAACAAATATATATCAATAGTAGACAAGACTTAGATGCAGCACTTGCTAATGTGTATAGATAGGAGAGAAATTGAAATATTCTGATTTTATTAGCATTACCTCAAATTTTCAACGCTCTACAAATATTATGTTTGATTCAAATTGTGATTCGTATATACTCTCAACGTCATCGATTCAGGCTTTGCGTCGTATATTTGTAACCAATACTTCTAACTCTATAGCAGTAACTGGTCCTTTTGGATCGGGGAAATCATCATTACTCATTTTTCTAGAAGCACTGCTTAATAAAGAGAAGAACTCTAAAGTTTGCATCGAGAAATTAAAAACAAAAGACGCAGAGATATACGCTGAATATCAAAGGCTCGCCGGTAGTAAAAAGAAAGGTTTTTTTAGTATTAAAATTGTTGGAGAGCATATTTCTTTCAAAAAAGCTTTTACAACATCTCTACTTGAGTATAGTGAACTTAAAGAAACGCATATGTTCATTCAGTCAAATGAAGATATTTCTTTTACGCTATTGTTAAAGCAACTTAGTAAAGAAATAGAAAAGCTTGGTTATACAGGTATGCTTTTTTTAATTGATGAGCTAGGAAAGATTATTGAGTATGCATCTGAGAAATACTTAGACTCAGATATACATGCACTACAGGATCTTGCGGAATATGTGAATAAACAGAATAATACTCGACTTGTAGTAGCACTACATAAAAGTTTCAAGGACTATGTACAAAACACGTCATATCTTTCGTTTACAGAATGGGATAAGATCCAAGGACGCTTTGATAGTATCATCTTCCAAGATGATTTTTATGAATTAATGCATATTTTTGAAGAGGCCATTACGGTTAACTCTAGCAGTTTTATGAAAAAAGTGAATACTAAAGTTAGCTCTATTTTTAGAGCATACAAAGAATATGTAGTAGATAAACATATTCCTGTTAGCTCGTCATCTCTAGAGAAACTCGCACCATTGCATCCATTTTCTGCACTAGCCTTGTTTCATATTTTTTCAAAGTATTTTCAAAATCAGCGTTCTGTCTTCTCTTTTTTATCAGCGCAAGAACCTTACTCTTTCCAAAACTTTATTGAGAATGAAATAGAAGGCGAGGTACTGTATACACTAGATATACTTTTTGACTATATCAACTATCTGTCTAATGCCTATGCAGTAAATATGATCGATAAAGAGTCTTGGAAACTTGCAAATGAATACTTGGATAGTGCAAATGTATTAACAGAAGTACAGCAACAGATTATCAAATCTATTGCTCTTATCTCTGCATTTGGGCTTGAACATCTCATTCAACTAGACAAGAAAACTTTAGAACTAGCGCTTATGAATTCGGAGGATGTACCTGGGGAGATAAAAAATCTCGAAACAAAAGGCTTAATACTTTATAAGCGTGTAACAAATTCTTTTGCCCTTATTGAAGAAACAACAGTTAATATAGATGAAGAACTGACAAGTATTATAAAGAGCCATGTCAAAATTAATTATACTGAAGAGATCAATAAAATTATTGAGAATGATAGGATACTTGCCAAACGTTTCACGATTGAAACAGGAACAGCCAAGTTCTTTTCAAAAGAGTTTGTTGACATGGATATAGATCAAACTAAAAACACTAAATTTAACTTGATATATGTCAGTACAGAAGTGCCCAAAAAGGATATTGTTAAAACAAGCAGTAAAAATAAAAATAGTGTATATATCCCATTACCATTAAGTAATCATATAAAAAGTTTAATTGATCAATCTTTTGCTATCAATACTTTACTAAAGAGAAAAGATATTCTATCAAAACAACGAATCAGTAAGCTGCTTTACGGGATGCTTAATGCCAATAAAAATGAGATAGATAAAGTATTAGATATTAAGGATACTATGTATTTCAAAGGAGAGGTGCTTTCATACTCTTCTGAAAAACTTCAGCAGTTAATCTCTAGTATTTTGCAAGATACATATAAACATATGCCAATCATTATCAATGATTTAGTTAACCCTATACAACGGGAGACTTCAGTACCTAATGGTATGAAAAAGTTATTTGAGCATATGATTAATAATGAGCAAGATGAAAATCTTGGCATAGAGAAATTGCCAGCCCATATGGCAATATACCTTTCTGTGATTAAAAGATCGGGGCTTCATAGTGAAAAATCTGGTAAGTGGTCATTTTCTATACCTGCAGAAAAGAACTTTGAGTTGGCCTGGAAAGAACTTTTAAAGTTTACAAAACACAATCAGTCGGTCACAATAAATAGTCTAGTTGATTTATTGCGTAAGGTACCTTATGGTTTAAACGAAGATGCCGCAAAGTTTGTAGTCTTTTTATTTTTGATTATCAATGAATCTAAGATCCATTTTTTTAGGGAGAATACCTATCAGTTTGATTTCGATATCGATCAAATTATGGATGTCTGGAAGAATACTAAACTATATATAGTTCGATGGTATGAATTGACAAAAGATGAAGAAACTATTTTTACTAAGTATATTCAGATCTTTGATAAATATATTGAAACAGATTATTCAAAGAAGAGTATCAAGTATGTATTCCAAAAGCTCTATAAAAATCTGAATGCACTACCTAAATATTGTCATCAAACAAATTCTTTATCAAAGAGAGCAAATGCTTTACGTACAGGTATTTTAGCCTCTAAAGAGCCTTATGCCACCTTCTTTAAAGTTTTCCCAAATGCACTTAATTATGAAGAGTTGAATCAGGCAAATGTAGATGATTTTATAAAAGATTTTAAACATGCATTTAATGAGATTGTATTTTCCTATAAAAAAGCAATTTTAGAACTCGAACAAGTTGTAGTAGAAGCTTTTGACTTGTCAGCTGAACATTATCCATTTGACAATCAATTGGAAACTATTTTGGAAAAGTATTTAAATGAGCATGATGACAAAGAAGTAGGTTCCGTATATAGAGCAGCTACAACTGCCAATGGTATCGTTTCTTTTCTAAATGGACTGTCACTAGTTCTTAACTATAAAAAAATAGACGATGCATTTGACCATGATATTAAAGACTTAAAACAGAATATTCATACTTTTGCCAATAAGGTATTATCAAAGCTTGATATTGTTGAATTAATCAATAAACGTCCTGTAGATGTAAAAAAGTTAAAAATAACTACGGTAGATGGTGATAGCAATCTTATTATGACTGTAGACAAAAAAAAGCTACCTAAATTAAGTGAAAAAGCAGATGAGCTTCTATATACTTTAGATCAAAACCTAAGTAAAGATGAAAAACTATACTTAATTACAATGATGGCTGAAAAAACACTAAAGGGGAAGTAGTGAGTAAGATTAGACATATATTATCTATATCTGGTGGTAAAGATAGTGCTGCACTTGCATTCCACCTTCGAGATACACGCCCGGATATTGACTTTGAGTATGTCTTTTTTGATACTGGCGAAGAATTACCTGAGACATACGAATATCTTGATAAACTAGAGCGTGCTCTAGGTATAAAGGTAGAGTATATCTATCCTCCAAAATCTTTTGAAAAACTCTTACAGCAATACAATAACTATTTACCTTCTCCTACTGAGCGTTGGTGTACACGTCACTTAAAGCTTGATGCACTTATTGATTATGTTAAAGAAGGGGTAATCTATAACTATGTAGGTATTCGTGCAGATGAAAACCGTACAGGTCTTATACCGCATCGTGAAGATTTTAAAACGATTATGCCTTTTGTAGAAGATGGAATAACCCTTAATGATGTAAAACGGATTTTGGATAAAAATGGTGTAGGACTGCCAAAGTACTATGAACCAGTATATGATAAAGAACATGATATCACTTACAACCGTACAAGATCAGGATGCTATTTTTGCTTCTTTATGCGACAGATAGAGTGGGTATGGTTACTTGAAAAACATCCTGATCAGTACTGGAAAGCATCTAAGTTTGAAGTAGATGGTTTTACCTGGATACGAGATATGTCGCTTAAAGAGTTTGCAAAGCCAGCGAATATATTTCGCGTCAAAGAATCATATAAAAAATATGAAGAGTATAAGAAAAATCATAAAATTAAGAATGGAACCATGATTGAAGAGATGAAGTTTCTAAATCGTCACGATGTAGATCTTGATGATTTTGAAGATGATCAATTTTGTAGTATGTGTGCATTGTAGGGGTAAAAAGCGTGGTTATTAATTATTTTACGAAAAGAGAAGAGGGTGATGGAGGAGTATGCTATTTTTGTGAAGCAAACCTATTAGACTACTTGGATTCCATATCAGAGGAGTATAATCAGTATGATATACAAAGAGGCTTTGTAAACAACGTATTCTTAGAGGGAATTGTTGATTCAGTAAAAGAGAATAAGTTTATACCACCGATTGTTTTGGTCTTAAAAGATCCAATGGATTTAGAAGTTGACAGAGTAATAGAGAATGGTCAATTTAATATTTTAGATGGACTGCAAAGAACTATAAGATTAAAAAAACTATATGAGGCTGCCAAATTTTTGGAGGACAATAAGGTAGACATTAGTGACTTAAACGGCTTTAAATTAAGAACATATTTTAATAAAAATAATCATGGTACATATTTAACAGAAAGTAGCTACGTGTTAAAAGCTAAAGAAAAATCATTGTCTGTTGAAGACTTTAAACAATATGATCAATGGTTTGAAATATGGTCTGGCCTTGATAAAGTACAACAAATTGAAAAAATGATTTTATTAAATGCTGGACATAAATCTATGGATTTAAAGCATCAGTTAGAATTAATTTTTTTAACTTCTATGAATATTCGGAAATATAGTGATGCGAAATGTGACTACGAATATGATGAAGCCAAATGTGAAAAAGATTTTTCATGTATTGTTTATGCAAAAGATATTTCTACAAGAAGTTTTTATTCTAAAAAAAGAAAGTATGATATTCACTTTACACTATTTTTGGATGCAATTATTGCGTTAGAAAAAAAAGAACCTTTTGCTATTGATCAAAAATCTCTTGTAGATTTACAGGCAAATTATCTTGATTATGAAATAATTAAATTAATAATTAGTTATGAAAATAATATAGATTCCTTAGTTGGTTTTTTCAAATCTTTAGATAATTTATTTTGTGATCATTATGGAGAAAAAGGACTTGAATTTTTAGGTAGAGAATCTGTTGTGATTGGTTTTTTTGCTGCTTTAGGAAATTATTTGGACCTTAATAAGTTTGATGAATCTCTTACAATAATAGAAAATACGATAAAGAAAAATATTAATACTTTTGATATTGATAAGTTTGAAAACATGAAAAAACAAGTTGATATTACAGCATTTAATATCGGTAATATAATGAAAGAAACAGTTTTTTACCTTACAAAATCAGTTTTTGAAAATGAAATAATTACTTTTAATAGTTTTCCGGTAAGTAACCCAGGAGAATATAGAGAATTTCTTAAAGGACTTAAAAATGAGTCTGAATGAAGAGATTAAAAAAGTAATTATTAAACAATGCAAAGATCATATAGATGAGATTTCTGAAGTAACTTCAGAAGATTTAAACGACCTGAATACTTTAGAAGAAGCTTGGGAAGTATTAAAGCAAGATGAAAACATTAGTAAGTTTAATTGTACTGTTATATATATAATATCTAATATTGGTGATTATATTGAAGATAGTGGCGATGAGTTCATATATATTAATAAAATAAGCAAAACAAGTTTAAATGCAACATCAATACCGTTTTATGATAACAATAGCAATACATGTTTACTCTATGTAGATCCAGTTGAAAATGAAATTAGTGATGTTGACTTCAAGATTTTGTCTAAAATATTATTAAACAACTTTGAATCAATTATTGATTTAGATGATGATGAAGTAGCGATTTTTCAAAAAAAAGATGCAAATGAGCTTTGCCTTCAAGACAAAGATGCATATAGCAAAGTCTTATTAGCGAACATTGGATTGTCAATAAAAGATGATATTGTAGTTACAAAAAAAATATTTTTAGCATCTAAGCAAATAACTTGTAATAAAAATTATTTACAATATAAAGACTCTATCGACATATTGAATAAATATAATAATACAATAGATATTTTATGGAAGTATTTACTTTTGTATCATATTTTAGAAAATTTTTCATATAGAAGATCAATATCTAAAAGTTTAAGAGATGCTTCATCGTTAAATATAAAGCATTTAAGTAGTGTTTATACATCTTCAAAAGGTGAAGGTGACTTTATAAAGGGTTCAATTAAAAAATTCTTATTAAAAATTACAGATAATACCTATTTTTCTGAGTCAGATGCAAATGGGAATATTATTTCACTGGAGTTAGCAAGTAATGGATCCGGAAGTAATTTATCCAAAAACATTAAACTAAATAATATTGATACTAATGTAAAGGACATTTCGGAGTTTTTAAATATTGAATTAAATAAAATCAATTCTTGCGAAGTGTCGGGCCAAGAAGTAGGTGAAATTATATATGTTGTTAGAAACTGTTTAGTGCACAATAAGGAAACTGAATGGATACATATTAATCAGTCCTTACTAAAAGAAAAACCTGAACTTAAAGTTTTTTTTGAAAAGTTTCTTTTACCCACGATGGAATTTATGGTTAAAGAATTGATGTTTAAAGAAAATGATATTATAGATTATCCTCCAGAAAAGCCGAATTATATTTTAATTTGGGGTGACCAGCCAAATACTTTAGTTACACAAGGCAATGGAACTCCTCCTATTTCACCTTTGCAAAATAAAACTTCAAAGTGGTTTGAATTCAAAGCTACTATGTTGAGAGCAAAAAAATTGGTATGTTCTTTGTGTTAATGATAGTAAGATAAGAGTAAATAAAGGTGTGTAATGGAATCAAAGTTTTTTAAACTATTAGCGGCATACGCTCCAACTTCTCAAAATGAATCAGCTTATGATGAAAAAGTTCTTCGTACAGCTAAAAGATATAGCGTGGAACCTATCAATATTGAGAATGGAATCTTTCCTATACTTTATGATTCTTTTATATCTCAACCAAAACCCATCATCATCTCCGGTTCAGCTGGTGATGGAAAAACTTACTTACTGAGAAAACTCTATGAGACACTAAATGGAGAGCAAGAGAAATGGAGTGAAGACCATATCCCAGAAGTCTACAATGATAATTTTACTGTCAAGTTTATTAAGGACTTTACTGAGATAGAGAGGGCAAATAAAGTCGCGATACTAGAGGGACTGTATAAGTCTATTTATGAAGAATCTAAGGAACTTTACATCATTGCAGCAAATGATGGGATTTTGACAGATACACTGCGTGAGTATATAAGTGAAAAGGATCAATATGGGCAATTGCTCACACTCATTGAGGATCATATAGAGGATCCTAGCTTAAAAAATGATTTGATACTACTAGACTTGAGCCAAACATCCTCTGCTTATAATTTTGAATTACTATTGAAAGAAGTTCTCATACAGTGTGATCGCTATGAAAGTGATTGTCCTAGCCTTACAGATCCAGAAGTTTTTTGTCCTATTCACTCTAATATTGAGTTGTTAAAAAAAGAACATGTACAAAAACAACTTCTTACTATAATTAGAAGCTGTGATCTTAATTATAATCATATAACGCTTCGTAAACTGTTTATGCTAATAGCCAATATGATACTAGGTTATCAAGGTGATAAAAAGATATTTAATAGTTGTGAAATGGCTATTGAGTACTTTAATGAGCCTAGAAGAAAGTCTGATGCATCTTTTTATAATAATATATTTGCTGATAATCTTTCAAAAAGTAAGCAGGACCAGAGCCCATTTAAAGAGTTACGAGAGCTAAGAATAGGATATGAAACGACAAATAATATAGATAACTTCATACTGTTTGGCGATATTAATACTCCAGAGCTGCATGCTAAAGAATTAGATAATCCATTTTTTGATTTTAATGCTTTTAATGGGGTGAAAGAGAATTATCTGAATGAAGGCGAGGAAGAGAACAATGTAAAGATACTAGAGTATCTAGTTTTCTTACGTAGGCATCTTTTTTTCAATTATACAGATGAGATAAATTGGCAAAGTATCACTATCAATTCAAAAGACCTTATAGCTTATGAATATGCTGAAAGATTTTATATGGATGTTGTATCCCCACTTACGCAAAATATGAAAGTTTCTAAGCATATAATCAAGGAATTAGCTCTTGGTTTAAATAGAGTGTTTTTGGGAGAGCTTTTAAGTAAAGATGGAAGTAGTAGTCTTTATATCGCCACATCATTGACGGGTACAATGTCTAAACTATCTTCTGAAGTCTTATCTGTCATTGCATTCAACCAAAAGCATATTAATCAAGGTATTCACCTAAAACTTCTTAAGGGCTTTGATGATAAGTATTGTAAGGTTAATTTGGAGATAGAGTTTGAAGGCAGATCAATTGCAACCCTAGAATTGGATTTACATATGTTTGAGTTTTTAGAACGAATTTCTGATGGTATTTTACCGACAAGTTTTTCAGTAGAGTACTATGAGCGTGTACTGACATTCAAGTCCCAAATTGTAAATCATATATTGCAGAATCAGGAATTAGATACATCATTTAATCTATTTACTCTCAATGACTTTGAAGGGACATTGCAGTTTGATGAAATTCAAGTAGGGGATAGATATGTTAGAGAAGGCTAAAGTACTAAAAGAACGTTATGGAAGTAATCTAAGTACTCCTTTTTTACAAGAAATGCTATGGTTTCATAGGATTAAATCAGATCAAGATAAAGAGCTTTTGACCTTGGAGTTTTTAAATGTATGTGCGAGTCATAATGTTGAAGGAAAATTGTTTGACAAAGATTTATCTACTGCAAAGTACCGGAGGGATATGCAGGTAAGGAATATACTTTATAATTTTCCAGAGCTTGAATCCATTGTGAAGTCTTCTGACGAAGATGATGAGAAGTGGAAACAAATAGAGCTGGCTTTGCAAAAAAATATTGAATATCCCTATACATATGAATATTTAAAAGAAAGATTTGAGTCAGTTGATATCTTTTTTACTTCAGTATCATTGTTGAGAAAAGCATCATTAGGTATGAGTACTTCTAGGCGATGGACAAGTAAGTTTTTATTTCCATTTTCTTTCGAAACACTATTTGTAGATCTTGATAATACGAAATCTTACTCAATGGACAGAAGATTTTTTTCTCGCGGTGGTGAGGTCCTCTATATGATGATCAGTAGAGCAAAAAATACCAATACCTTGAAAGTTTTAATGAAAGATGTCTTCGCAAGCCCAACACAAAATAAGCGTTGGAGCGATTTGTTAGCTACACTTAGAAATGATGAGAATATCTATTCTAATGATACGCAATTAGGGTTTCTAGGTGCTGAGTCTCATGAAGTGTTTGATCAACTTGTTGATGATCTAATCGCTTTATTAAAATCAGATATCCCACATAATGATCTTTTTGAATATTTTGCATCTATATCTTCATTTTATATGGTTCATTTTATTTTAACCATTGCTTTACAAAATAAGAAAATGAGTCTACTAAGAAGTGAAGAAGAGAAAGTTGTCTATCCCGTAGAGCTTTTAGCACCATATAGTGATCACGTAAGACGATCTTCCCGGCAAATTTATAAGATCAATGAAGATTTACCATTAGAAGCTTTAGAAAAAGTATTTCAAGATTATATGGATACATTGGTTGATATTAGCGATAAAGAAGAGCTACTTAAAAGATTGGATCTTGAACTTAACTATAAAGATGAAGATGATGAGTTTATTGAAGGTTTTGATCTTGATAAATTAAAAGTAAAAATCTGGAAATTAATTGCTAAAAAAGCAAAAGATGATTTACTTACTATTCATAGAATTTTATTAAAAGGAGCAGGGCTTGCTAGTGTCAAAAAGACAAATAGTTATCGTTATCTAGCAAGTGATGATTGGCTGAAAACATTGGTTTTGATCAATGTAGATAATCGTATGCCATTTCATGGCTTTTTGGACTTATTGTATGCTAAATATGGTTTTATCATTAGTAATAAACATTCAGTTTTATTGACTGAAGAATATTCTGAAAATGATTATAAAAAGAATGAACTAAGGCTTTTTGAAAGGCTTCAAGCTTTAGGTCTATTAGAGAGTAAGTCGGATGGTTATGCATATGTTATCAATAGATATGGGAGAAAGTAAAAATGAGTATTATAACTAATTATATTGTTCAAAAAATTCTCTCTGATAGTAAAGTGTCCCAGAGTGAAGGGACTAGTGGTAAGTTTATACTAAAAAATTACCCTTTATATACTTTTCAATCCTTGTTATCCTATTTTATACACCATGAACATAATGAAATCCTGTTAATCGTTGATGATAGTATGCAGATAAAAACAGAAAGTAATCGGATTATAAGGGCCAATCATGAGGTTATGGCACAATATCGTAATGAAAATGTTCAGCACTCTGATATTGACTTAAATGGCATTTCGTATATTGTTTTTATTACAAATGAAGTTATTGACACACTAAATGATATAAGTACTTTGTCACCTGATGATATTGGGAGTGAGTTTGAAGCTGTTGTGGGAGCAATGGATAATACTTTACTCGATCGACAGGGAAAACAAAAGCTTCAAAATGTTTGTAAAGTATTTTTGAAAGATTTAGATGGTCTTAGCCCCTTTGAAATGGAGGGCTTTGTAGAATCTACTATTTCGTATATGGATACAGAAGGCTATATTTTAGAAGATGCTATGGGAATGTCTCTCAATTCGCTAAATGCATTTAAGTGTAGAAAGTGCTTTGAGTCATTAAAGAAAAGCTTTTTATTAAGGGATGTAAAGAAGATTGTACAACCTTTTAAGTCTATAACTGCTGCATTCTCAAAAAGAATTGGGAATAAAACAATTTCATCAGAAGACTTACTTGAAAAGTACAATGAAAATTTAGAAGAGTTTAAATTGTTAACCCCTGAGGCCCAATCTTTAATTTTAAGTTTCATTAATGCAGACTCAAGGGAGCTTCCTCGAAATAAACAAGCCTTTGGTACTTTAGATTGGTATGAAGATTCGGTCTATAGGCTATTTGAAAAGACAAAATCTGATACATCTAAAAAACTTGGTCAAGAAACACTTGACCTTCTTGAAGAGAAGGATACAGAGGCTGAAGAAAAAGAAAAAGAGAGCTTGTTACAATACGACAGTCTTCCTCCGAAAGATAGAGAAGGGCTTAGACATGTTCTTGAACCTGTATATAAAAAGTATAAAGGCTATATAGAAGAGAGTAGGTCACTTCGAAATAAATGGGATAAATTTCTGTATCCAACACAGTCAAAATCAAATGATTTTATTTTAGGAATTCTTGAGACCGTAAAAAAGTTAAAAGCAGATGTTGATAATATTGATCATATAGTAGTTTCTTTAAAACAGTCACAAACAGCTGCTATTATGAGAAATAACTCGAAACATGCGATTAACTATCTACATAAGCGTTACTCCATTTTAAATAGAATATCAAAAACTATATATTTTGAGTTTGGTTTTATACAAGAAATTGAAGAAAAACTTGAAGGTAAAATCAATGATGCAGTTAGAAAATATAGAAAAGGAAATTTATCTAAAGCAGCGAATGAATTACACTTTATTATTCAAGCAAAAGATGCAAATAAAGAAAAATTAGCAGAGCGTAAGCTTATTTGGTCTTTTGATCCAAACAGTATGCTGAGTGGCTATAGTGAAGATATAGAAGCCATAGCGCAACACCTAAAGAGTAATTGTTTGTATGCCAATGTAGTTTATCGTGCTTCTGGATCTGAAAAAGGTGAGAAAAAACCACTTTCTCTTTTTGACTTTTCATCTTTAGCAAGTCGTGGGAACAATTCTGGCTATCGCCTCTTTCCAAAAACATGTGATCATGCTGTATCAAGTAAAAATATCTTGAAAGCTACTATAAGTATGCTTGAAGAAGAGGATTTCAAGAACTTTACAACACTCTTTAGCAGGTATTTAAGCGATTATTCTTGGCTTTTAAATCAATTGAATATTATAGAAAATCTTACTAAAGATTCATTTGACTTCGAGCGTATCAACCAGTTGAGTCAAGGATACATAGAGATATGTAAACTCCTTTTTGAGAATAGTGAGAACGATCAATTTAAAAGTGCAGTGATTGAGCCTTTCCTTTCATTGGTAACCGTACGTGTTGGACAGGAAAAATCTGTTATCATCCCATCATTTCATCCACTACGTTTAATTTCATACTTTGTTAAACTAAAACATGCTTTTGATTTTATTGATACTTATGTAAGAGCAAATGATGTATCTTTGATCAAAGAAGATCTTTATTTTAGTGATCTTGAGCAAAGTTTTAGCACACCTTACTATCCTGAAGTTTTTAGATTATTTGATGTTGAAGGTGACGAAGAGAGCTTACTTCAAATATCTGAATTATGTGATGATTATACAATACTAGAACCAGTAAGGAATTTTCTAGATAGTGGACAAAGTACTGATCCTACTGCGCAAGCAACTATTTTAACAAAAGTGATAGAAAACTATTTAGCTTTAAATAATCATAAGCAAAGTAGCCTGAAAGTGCTCCTTCATGCGGTTAATAATTATGACTTTCCTGTTAAATTTATGAAAAAATTGATGACACTTGACTTTACTGCTAAAGAGAATAATTTTGAAATTTACTTGAATGATATTGATGCTTCACATATCAGAAAAATGTATCGTTCATTTTTGGTAAATCAAAACTCAAAAGATGCAGAGGAGGTACTTGAGTATAATGAGGTTTCGTTCCTTTCTAATATACGTCTAAATGCCTTTGATCAGAGCTTTAAACAGCTTGATAACGTTAATGATCAACTTAACATAGCCTTTTTAAATGACTTCGTATCATCCAAAGCTAAACTTGTTTTTCGAAATCAATTGCTTGAAGAGTCATATGATCTTTTTAAGTATCATCCAACAATGTGGTCAAAACGTAAATATATGACGGAAAAAGAGAGTAGTGTAGGTAAGTATTTGGTATCTCCAGCTAGAAGTGAATTAACAAGTTCATTTTATAATTTGCTTTATTTAACAATGAGTACACATAGGGATGACTATAAAGATAAAATTCCAACTTTGAATGTTGACCGTAGCCATAAAGATCTACATAAAGATCTTGAAGCCATACATAAACGTACGGACTGGGTTATAAACTTAGATGCACTGCTGGATAAAAAGATATTAGAAGAGTTTGGTGCAAATGTTATTAAGTATCGCAAGGCTAGACATATCAATCGAAACCTAGTTGTCTCCTCTAAGGCAAATACAATTCTTCTAGAAAGCCACTTGATTAAGAAGTTTAAAGACTTTAATGTCAATGAATCGGTTGTTAAAAGTTCTGTTGAGAATATTATGAGGTCTGCCAATGAACTTTCAGGAGACATACTTCTGAAGGCTATTGGTCGTGGTAGCTTTGCAAATGAGATGCTTGGGTTGGTACTTACAAAAACAATTATAGAAGGATTGTCATTACATGAAAATATATTGATTTATATAGACGATTATGCAGATTGGTTTTTATCGAGTATAAACTCTGAAGAGAAGCTGCTTATGACTCAAAACAATGTACTTGCCGATATTCTTTCTATTACTCCGGTATTTACAGAAAATAAGCTTACAACGGTTTATATTGATGTAGTAGAAGCGAAGTTTTGTAATGAGGCTAATAGGGCTGGACATGCAAAAAAATCATTGCAGCAAGTGAAAGATTCATATACACAGATCAAAAAAGTATTTGAAGAGAACGAATATTTTGATAAAGAGTATTGGTTGGCAAAGATTTCTGATCTAATAGTAGAAACACATCATAAGAGCTTTACAGGTGGTCTAACGTCTGAAGATATCCGTAATGCTATACGTTTAGATAAGGAAATCAATTTTATCGTTAGAGGCATGTCGTATGTATTTGTTCATGACCATATAGATGACTATCAGCCATCAACAGGGATAGAAGGTGTTAAGCAATATATAATTGGGTCAAAATCTATTGTATCCATGGTTGAGTCTCTTCCGGGCTTTAGTTTAGTTTCATCAGAATTAGTCTTACCAAAATATGATCACATGACAAAAGAAAAGCCAATATCTGTACCAACACTAACAACTGTTGAGTTACAAGAAGAGATGACCCCTATAAAAGAAGATGAGAATATTCCATCTAAAGAAGAGTCTGCAGTTGAAGAAAATGACACAAGAAGTGATCCGCAAAAAAAGAAAGATCAACAAAAAGAGGCTGAGCGAATAGAAGGTGAAACAGTGAGTACGGCTGTTAAAAAAGTTGTAATGCACCATAAGTATAGAGCTAAAGTACTAAAGTACCTATTTACGCCTAATGCGATTCGCGTATCACTAGAGCCTGAGCTTGGCTGGAATGAGAATATATTTTACAAAATGGCAAATGACTTTTTAGCAGTTGAAAAATTAAAGCTATTAAGAGTCGAAGTTGTGCCAGGTTCATATGACTTGGTCTTTGCTAGAAAAAACAGGCAAGTAATTTTGTATCAAGATTGTTTAGAAGGTAGAGAGCTAAGCGATGGTCCTGGTAATACTAAAATTTTATTAGGCCGCAATGAAGAAAACAATGATGTTGTGTATTATAATTTAGACAGTGAAGACCCACATGCACTTGTAGGTGGTATGACAAAAAGTGGTAAGAGTGTTCTTTTAAATATTTTCATTGTTGATCTGATGAGAACTAATACTATTGATGAGTTAAGGTTTATTTTGGTTGATCCAAAACAAGTTGAGTTCACTCGTTATCGAAATATTCCATATCTTGATGAGGATGGGATTATTACAAAAAAAGAATTGGCTATAAAAAAGCTACATGGTTTAGTTGAAGAGATGGAAAGAAGATATTCTCTTTTTGCAGAAGCAGGTGTTAATGAAATCAATAAATATAATAAAAAAGTTGAAACTAATATTCCTAGAATTATTTTAATATTTGATGAGTTTGCAGATTGGATGTTAGATGATGAATTTAAAAGGGATGTAAGTAGTGCGGTACAAAGTCTTTCAGGCAAAGCTAGAGCAGCAGGAATTCACTTGATTGTCAGTACTCAACGTCCCGACAATACAGTAGTTGTTCCAATCTTACGTGCAAATCTTGGTGCAAAGTTTGCACTGCGTGTTGATAGCGAAAAGAATTCAAATATTATCCTTGATGAACCTGGTGCAGAAAAGCTTCTCGGGTATGGGCATATGATTGCTAAATTTGCTGGTGAGAAACAATATATTCAAACTGCATATATAGCTGATGAGTATATAGATAAAGTACTTGAGAATATTTGACAATGTTGAAAGATGAACAGAGGTTGCCATGCTTGAGATGATTGGCGGGGCTATTGTAGCCTTTGTGATTTTTTACTATTTGGCTAAATGGCTTGTGTCATTATTTTGGTGAAAAAAGTATAATGAAAATTAATCATAAGGAAGCAAAATGGAAATAAGATTACCAACTATAGAAGAACTTAAAGAAAAAATGCAAAGAAATCCAGATGAATTTACCATAGGGACTATTTATTGGACAAGCGAGGAACATAATGCTCCTCAATATAAGGAAGATTTTGCTTATGGGATTCTTTTTGATCCTGATAATAATATAGAACATCTTGAATATAGCTATAGTAAAAATACACCATACGACAATGAGCAGGATAAGGCTACATCAAAATATATAGTGGTAAATGAAAACGGGGAAGAATGTGATCTGGAATGGATGGATGCTACAAATGTTTCTATCTCTTTAGGTGGTGTAAGTTGGAATGATTCTATCAATGAAATAAATCATTTTTCTTCAGAACATTAATAGCTTGTGCTGTTTTTCAAAGCAAAAGTCTGAATGTGGTAATTGATGTAAAAATATGGTATTATATACCATATTTTTAAGAGCAGCATCTTATAGGATGTGAAGAGCAAAAGTACGCTCAGTACTTTGAGCAGGCCCACTTTTCTTTAAGTAGGGTGCGGTGGATATGGCATCTCCCGCAAATGATTGATGTAGTATGCTAGGAGCACGGCACTACCTTGATCATGAAAGACTGAAATGGATTCTCATGCCATTACAAAATCCATATAATTTCTAATCTTACAACATCTTGAAAGTCAAAAAAAAATCTAGTAAGAACATGTAAAACTAACGAATTTATTGCTTATTTAAAATGCCGCTTTACGCTACTGTAAATGTGGACGTTTTATCGACAATGGGTCGAGTTTTGTGAAACCTCTGTGCTCCATCTGTAATGGAGGTTACGATGGTTTCAATTGACCAAAACAATTATGATAAGATTCTGGCTGAGACAATTTCGTTGTTTAAGGAACATAAATCACTGATGATAGACAATAAAAGTTTCGCAGAAACTATAGATAAAAGCATAGGTATTACAGAGGTTATGCGATCTGAGGGGATGGGACCAAAATATGTCAAGTTTGGCGATGCAAACAACTCGCCGGTAAGGTATCGCATCGATCATATAGCAGCATTCAAACTCGAAATGCATTATAGCCCAAATGAAAATGAAAGCAAAGAGATGCTCAAAAAAGTTCTCGCATCTGTAAATAGTATCAAGCAATACAGTCTCAAAGAGACAGCTGTACTTTGTAGTTTCAGTACACAAAAACTAAAAAGAGATATTGAAAAGCTGAATAAGGAAGAAAACAGGAAAGTAAATCTTTTTGCGCCAAGATATGTACGATTAGGGATAAAGCCAAAATCAATCTATCAGTTTTATCGTGATGAGATTGTTGAGTATATATGTGGATTGACATATGTGCAAACAGTATCTGCATGAGGGCATTATGCCCTCGCTATTTTAAATATATAACAAGAAAACGTGTTCTTTGCCGCTATCCGGTGCTAGTTTGGCATAACGTAGCGTATCTTTGATGTCCTTGTGATTTAACAGCTTTTGGATAGTAAAAATCGGTGTACCATTTATCGCCAAGTGTGAAGCAAATGTATGGCGGAGTGTGTGTATCACAGCTCTATTTTTTGTATCATTTTCGTCGAGACCCTTATTAAAAAGTCTGTTAAGGATTGGACGAAGACGATTTGATAGTGTTTTTGCAGGTATTTTTTTGCCAGAAAGTCCTACGATATAGTCGTTAGGCTTGAGTCTTGACCATGCAATTGAGTTTAGAAACTTTATTGTTTCTTGTTCCAAAAAACCGGTATAGGCTTCTCCACTATTTTTAAAATCAATTAGATTAACGGTACCAGTATTGAGGTTGATATCCTTTTTTTGTATATCAAGGATAGTTTCACGCCTACCACCCGTGCTTAGAGAAAGTAGGACAAAACTGTAAAGTATCGGGTTATTTTTTACAGCATTTTTAAGCTCATGAATCTCATCACTATCTAAATATTTTTCTCTTTGGTTGTTGATCTTTGCTTTGTTGATGCCTATACAAGGGTTTACAACTTTAAGCCCTTTTTTTATAGAGTGATTATAGATGGTTGCGAGAAGCTCTACTGTACTGTTGACAGTTTTAGGTGCACGATTTATAGTTCGTTTCCACTTGATGATGTCATCTTGGTCGATCGTGTGTATATCCAAATGTCCAAATATTGGTTCGATATGTAGATTATATTTTCCATGTATTTGACGGTTTGATTTGTTTTCAATAGTATCTTCAAAATAGACATCTGCAAGATCTTGTACCGTCATAAAGTTTTTCTTTTTATGTTTTACGATAGGTGTATCATCACCAAATTTCGCTTTGTTAAGCGCCTCGTTGCGTTTTTGGTGACAATACTGTTCAGTGATGCCCTCAGACTTTTTGCCAATGACCTCTTCTTTGAGTCTTCCATTAATTTTGTAGCGTATTTGATAGCTACGATCTTTCCCATCTAGAATCCTATATCTTACGCCTGTATATTTTCTGGAATTGATCCATTTATTTGTGCTCATTAAATACCACCTATGTACCACCTTAGCAGCAGTTACTTGATTTATAACTATGTCAGTTGATAAAAGTTATAATGCCACCAAAGCCCTAAAATACGTATGGTTTCAGGGTACTTGATAAAACATTGTGGTACTTGATATATAGAAGTAATTGGAGTCCCCCTCTCCCGGCCACTACTTTTTATCAATCACAAACAAGCCCTAAATATCGAACCGCCAATTCTAATCGCTAATGCAATTCTACCTCAATCAAGCAGCCGAGTTTTTAGCCGGATCATTGGCGAAATTATAGGTTTTATGCTATGATAAAAACAGCTAAATCAAACTTTATCCAAAGGAGCGGGAGATGCATGAACATATAGCAAAACTTATATTGCGGGTGATGGTAGGGGGCTTGATGCTGTTTCACGGCATTCACAAAGCAACGCATGGTATTGCTCCGATCAAAGGAATGCTTGCAGCATACCATCTTCCGGATTTTTTTGCATATGGGGTATATGCAGGCGAGATACTTGCCCCCATTTTTCTTATCATAGGATGGAAAAGCAGATGGTGGGCCGGTATCATTGCGGTAACGATGGCGGGAGCTATCTATTTGGCACATAGCAAAGATATGTTTGCACTCAATGCTCTTGGGGCATGGAGTATTGAGTTGCCTATGCTATTTTTGCTCTCTTCACTGGCGATTGTACTGCTGGGGTCCGGAAAATACGCGATCATACGAGACTAGAGGGACACAATGTATAAAACGTTAGCAGGGCATGTTGAAAATAAAGGAAAGCATAATGAAAAAAATAGGGCTTATGTGGATAGCATTGTTTTTAACCTTACTTGTTGGAGATCAGATGAAGCCTTGGACTGAACGCATTGAAAAACTATCGCCCGAAGAAAAGCATGTGATCGTGGATAAAGGGACTGAAAGGCCTTTTTCCGGAGAATATGTGAATACAACCCAAGAGGGTGTTTACCGATGCAAAGTATGCGGCCAGCCGCTTTATGTTTCTAAAGATAAATTTAATTCGCATTGCGGATGGCCAAGTTTCGATGATGCTATTCCCGGAGCGATCAAAGAGCAGGTCGATGCAGACGGGGTACGAACGGAAATAGTTTGCTCCAAGTGCGGCGCGCATCTTGGGCATGTGTTCAGGGGAGAGGGGTTTACTCCTAAAAACACAAGGCATTGCGTAAACTCCATATCGCTTCAGCTTGAAGAAAAAAAAGAAGATGGCGGCACAATGCTAAAGAAAGCTTATTTTGCGGGAGGGTGCTTTTGGGGCGTAGAGTACTATCTTGAAAAGCTTGATGGCGTCAAAGAGGTGATTTCAGGATTTATGGGCGGCAGCATCAAAAACCCCACCTATGAGCAGGTAGTCTCTGGCAAAACAGGACATTTGGAGGTTGTCGAAGTCACTTATGATCCTTCCGTCATCTCTTACGAAACGCTTGCCAAAGCATTTTTCGAGATACACGATCCTACGCAAATGGACGGCCAAGGCCTGGATATAGGCGAGCAGTATCTTTCGGCGGTCTTTGTAAGCGATCAAAACGAAAGAAGCATTATTGAAAATCTTATCGGTCTGCTAGAAAAAAAGGGATTCAAGGTAGCCACCAGAATACTTAAAAAAGATAGTTTCTATGAGGCTGAGGCGTACCATCAGGATTATTATCAAAAGAAAAACAAAACTCCCTATTGCCATAGGCGGGTAAAACGTTTTGATTGATTGAAAAATAGAAGAAACAGCATGCAAAGCATAGCGTTTTATATGACGCTAACATCCATTGCAATAAAAAGCTTAAATAGCACAATCTGAATCATGCATTGAAAAGGTGTTGGTATAGCCGCATTCTTTGCAAACGAAAGTAACTATTTTGGGTCCGCAGCACCCTCCAGATCTTTGATCGGAAAGTTCAATGCTCCTAACGTGGCATGTTGGGCAAAAGCCTCGTTTGATTGCTGCCAATTCGCTCTTTTTTTCTTTTAGATAGTAGGTATAGGTTGTTACGGATCCTATAAGAAGAATAAGCAAAAAAAGTATAAGGTAGAGTGTATCCATTTGTATCCTTATATGTAGGTTTTAAGTTCGCCAATATGGGTCTTATAGTCAGGCAAATGATGTGCAACAAGTTCCCAAAAGCTTCTTTTGTGATGTTTGTGTCTGATGTGGGCCAACTCATGTACGACAAGATAATGTATCACGTTAAGCGGGAGTTTTGCAGCCATGGTATTGAAGCTTATGATATTTTTTTGGCTGCAGCTTCCCCATTGCCGTTTGGTCTTGCGAAATTTTATCGCGGAGGGGATGAGCTGCATCTCTGTCGACCATTCGTTGACAATAGAAGGTAAAATTTCTTTAGTTTTTTCTGCATAAAAACGGTCTATATGTATTTGGAAAAGTAACGGATCGAAAGAGTGATAAAAGAGCGTAAAAGCAGTGCCGTCAAATTCGAGTCTGGTTTTTTGGAGCAAATGAGGTATAAGCTCTAGCGTATAGCGTTCTCCCAAATAGTAAAGGTGATTGTCATTAAAAAAATCTAATTGCCTGCCTTTTTTGTTTTGTATTTTAATTCTGGAGCCCTGGATCCATTTTGCCTTTTTGATTAAGATTTGCTCGATATGTTTTGTAGAAACTTTGGGAGATTTGATGATCAAATCCCCATTGCCGTCAAACCCAAGATGAATATGTTTAAGCTTTGGATTGACAATATGCTTGTAATTTGGCAACAAAGAGACCATTTGTTTAATTGGCAATTTGGCCGTCTTTGAAAATCACTTTTTGGTGAATCGTCCCATCTTTATTGAAAGCGGTGGCTTCCCCATCTTTGATATCATTTTTATAGGTGGTCGAGATCATCAGTGTGCCGTCCGGGTAAAAGGCTTTCTGCACACCTTCTTTTTTATCATTGACATACGGGATAGTCATCAAGATCTTCTCTTCTTTGTCGTACCATGTCTCTATGCCGTTTTTCATCCCGTCTCTTATCTCGGCCGTGGAGGTAAGCCGCCCATCGTATCCGTATTTTTTCAGTAACCCGTTTTTGCCCGTATCGTCACTCATGATAAACTCCGAACGGATTTTGCCTCCCGTGAAATATTCTCTTTGGACTTTGCCTCCAAAGAAGCTCGGGGCGCTGCAGTTATTTAAAACGAGTGCAAAAACCGCCATAAAAAAAGCAAAGAAAATAGTTTTAGATTTGTGCATATGAGCATACTCCTTTTTTATATGAATCAGTAGTATACTATAAAATCTTTACCACAAAATAAATGAATATCAAAGAAGAGAGTTGTGCCTAAGAGGTTGGCTGAATTTGCGAATTATAAAAGGAAGTAAATGCAGCAGAGTGTATTTTTGTATGGCAGAGAGGAAGGGATTCGAACCCTCGATGAGTTGCCCCATACACGAGTTCCAGTCGTGCGCCTTCGACCACTCGGCCACCTCTCTATCGTCTCTTTTAGATGAAGAACTTTCATCTCACTATCGTTTTACTAAAATATCGGCTGCCGCTTTTCATTTTAGCTTGGATCGAAGAACGGTATTATACAAAATAGTATCCTTTAAAATCCTTAGAAACCTATAAAAATTTTAAGACAAAGTTTGGTATCATTCCCTTGCCTCTTCTTAGACCTGTGCAACGGTACTGAGAGACAGCGGGTCAGGATGGGAACATAGCAGCCCACCTTTCTTTACTGTGTGCCGCAGGGATCTGGGGAGAGGTACTTTCACTCTTCGTTTAAAATACTCCATTCATAAAACGGCAGCGCTTCAAAATATATATTTTTTATATGATACTCATATTGGTTGGCTACCGTCACAATCGTAACTTTGCGAATATCATATTGTTGAAACAGGGAAAATTTATTTTGCGATTTGACCCACAGGCTTTCTTCGCTCTCAAACGGTGCCGGAACGATCAGTTCGCCTTCTCTTGTCAGATAGCCATGATTTCCCAGGGCTTCAAACGTGATACGATGTTTGATCATGGCCAATGCAACCATATTGTCAAATTGAAGCATGAAAGGCTGCCCCGTTGTAAAATACTTGGCAAAAGCAAAATCAAACAACAGCATTTTTTTCCCGCTTTTTTGATACCCATCCTCGATAAAAAAAAGAAGCTTCTCATCACTAAATAACTTAATTGTTTTGTAGAGCCAATCTTTTGAAACTTTGAATTTTTCTTTGGCAAAGTGATATATTTGATGGACTGTCAGATGTTTGGTATGGTGTTGTGCAAGGATTAAAAGCAATTTTTGCTCGTTGGGTTCAAAGCGGCTTTGCATAAACGTTTTCATCGCGGAAATGTTTGACTTGTGAAGCTTCGCCATTTGCGGGAGTGTACCAGTTTTGAGAAAATGATTAAAAGCATTGGTGGCCGATATGGAACTTTCAAATGCAAGAAACTCTTCATAATCCAATGGAAAAAGTTCCAACGGTATCAAAGAAGGATGATCCAGGCTGATGCGTGTTATCACAATCAATCTTTCTACGTGAGGGAAAGAGGAGAGGGCATTGTGCGGATAGTGGTCTAAAACAAGCAGTTTGATCCGAGTTTTATCTATATATTTTTGAAGCCTTTCGACGCTAAGAGGAGAAAAGAGGAGGTTGGGATCTTCCATATCGATATAGAGTGTGTCTTTTTGTGCCTCTTCTTGGATAAAGTTGAGCACCATCGCGCTTTTACCGGAGCCTCTTGCACCGTAGAGATTGATATTCCCCTGCGGAGGGATTTGTATTTTTCTTGGCACATAGTATTCATTGAAATAGTGTTGGTTTTGATAATATTCAAGCAAATCCATACTTATTATTCCTTTTCAGAAGGAAACGTTTTTTAAAATTATAGCATTTTTGATTTAAAAACTATTGCTGGCAGAAAAATGTTTGGGTATAATTCGCGTTCCTAAATTATGTTAGGGGGCATTGCCCTGTGTATAGGCACCTAAGCTAACGAGTTCTTTTAAAGGGTAAAAATGGAAAAAATTAGATTAAAGCTTAAAGCTTATGATCATCGTGTGTTAGACAGATCAGTTGCTGCAATCGTAGATGCAGTCAAGCGTACAGGTGCGGAGATTAGAGGCCCTATTCCAATGCCTACTAAACTCAAGCGTTATACGGTTCTTAAGTCACCGCATGTCAATAAAGACAGCCGTGAGCAATTTGAGATCAGAACCCATGGAAGAATGATCGATATCGTTTCAGCTACTTCAGATACTATTGATTCACTTATGAAGTTGGATTTGGCACCTGAAATTGAAGTTGAAATCAGATCAATGGACAAATAGGAGCAAAGAATGGAATTTATTATAGAAAAAATTGGTATGAGCAGAACAATTGATGTACCAAGTGTTCCAGTTACACTTCTTAAAGTCATTGATGCGAAAGTTTGCGAAGTGAGAGAAGACGGAAAAGCACTTGTTGCATACAACAGCAGCAAAAAACTGAACAGAAGTATCGAAGGTCAGCAGACAAAATACGGTGTTTCTAAAGAGTTCAATAAATTTATGACAATTGAAGTAGCGGAAGGTACTGAGGCAGGCGATTTAAATCCGGCTGTGCTTAAGGAAGCTACCGTTGTAAAAACATCTCTTAAAACCAAAGGTAGAGGTTTCCAGGGTGGTATGAAGCGTCATGGATTTAGCGGCGGTCCGGCAGAGCACGGGCATAGATTTGGCAGAAGAATCGGTTCCATCGGGAATTGCGAATGGCCTGGGCGTGTTCAAAAAGGTAAAAAAATGCCTGGACAATACGGAAACACTAAAATAACAGTCAAAAATGATGTTGTGTCTTTTGACGCTGAAAACGGCATCTTAGTATTAAAAGGTTCAATTCCCGGCCATAATGGTGCTAGAGGATTGGTAAGGATCGTGAAATGAGTAACCCAACAGTAATTAAAACAAATGATCTTCCTAAAGCATTTTTAGAAGTTCATCCGCACAACCTTTATCTTTATTGCAAAGCTTATGCAGCCGGCCTGAGAGCAAATACTGCAAAAGCTAAAACAAGAGCTGAAGTGAGCGGCGGAGGCAAAAAGCCATTTGCTCAAAAAGGCGGCGGTAGAGCAAGACAAGGTTCAATTCGTGCTCCTCACTATACAGGTGGGGGTGTTGCATTCGGGCCAAACACAAATAGAAATTATGATCTGAAGATCAATAAAAAACAAAAAAAACTTGCACTTTATCATGCAGTAGCAGAAAAAGCAGCAAATGAAAGACTTTTTGTGGTCGATAATATCGCAATAGAGTCAGGAAAAACAAAAGATGCTTTGGCATTTGTAAACAGTCTTGGGCAAAGAGATGTGCTTGTAGTAAAAGAGATGATTGACGACAAAAGTTTCTTGGCGTTTAGAAATCTCCAAAACGCATACCTTGTTGAAGAAAATGAGCTTAACGCTTATCTTGCAGCTGCATATCATTCGGTTGTGATTGAAAAAGCTGTATTTGAAAAATTGACTAAAGAGAGTTAAGATGGCAGATATTACAGATATTAAAGCAATAATGTATACAGAAAAGAGCTTGTCTCTTCAAGAAGAAGGTGTCATCGTTGTTCAAACAACCCCAAGAATGACTAAAAACGGTCTTAAAGAAGTTTTCAAAGAGTTTTTTGGTATCAACCCGCTCAGAGTAAACTCTATGAGAGTAAACGGAAAAGTAAAAAGATTCAAGGGTATCGAAGGTAAAAGAGCGGATTTGAAAAAATTCTATGTCAAGCTTCCTGAAGATGCTAAAATTGAAAGCTTAGCGGTATAAGGGAGAAGAGATGGCAATTAAATCATATAAACCAACCACGCCTTCACGTCGTTATATGACAAACCTTGACAGCAGTGACATTACTGCCAAGGCAAGTGTAAGAAGTCTACTTAAGAAATTGCCCGCAGCAGCAGGTAGAAACAGTAACGGTAGAATCACATCAAGACATAAAGAGGCTGGCGCAAAAAAACTATATAGAATCATTGATTTTAAAAGAAATAAGTTTGGCATAGAAGGAACAGTTGCTACAGTCGAGTATGATCCGTATAGAAACTGCAGAATCTGTCTTGTCAAATATGTTGACGGAGACAGAAGATATGTTCTTCAGCCAAAAGGATTGAATGTTGGCGATAAAATCATGTCAGCAGAATCAGGCCTTGACATAAGAACCGGCAATGCGATGAAACTTAAAAGTATTCCTGTCGGAACTTTGGTTCACAATATCGAACTCAATCCCGGTCGCGGCGGCCAAATGGCAAGATCAGCAGGCGGTTATGCGCAGATCATGGGTAGAGAAGGAAAATATGTTTCTTTGAGACTTCCGTCTGGCGAGATGAGATATGTTCTTGGCGAATGTTTGGCAACGATCGGAACCGTAGGCAATGAAGATTTCGCAAACATTGTAATCGGAAAAGCCGGTAGAAGCAGACACCTTGGTATCAGACCTCAGACAAGAGGTTCTGCGATGAACCCGGTAGATCACCCGCATGGTGGTGGTGAAGGTAAAACAGGATCTTCAGGACATCCGGTTTCTCCATGGGGTATGCCAACCAAAGGTTATAAGACACGTAAGAAAAAAGCTAGTGATAAGCTTATCATCTCTAAGAGAAAGAAGTAAGGGGCTAAAATGGCAAGATCGACAAAAAAAGGTCCATTTATTGATGGTCACCTAATGAAAAAAGTGCTTAAAGCAAAAGAAGAAAGTTCAAATAAACCGATTAAAACATGGTCAAGAAGATCAGTAATCTTCCCTGAATTCATCGGTTTGACAATCAATGTGCACAACGGCAGACAATTTGTGCCTGTGTTTGTAACTGAAAACCATGTAGGTTATAAGCTGGGAGAATTTGCACCGACAAGAACATTTAAGGGCCATAAAGGTTCTGTTCAGAAGAAAATAGGCTAGGGGGTGAGAGATGAGTAGAGCATTATTAAAATTTGTTAGAGTCTCTCCAACAAAAGCGAGACTGATTGCTAAAGAAGTTCAAGGAATGAATGCCGAGCTTGCACTTGCAAGTCTTGAGTTTATGCCAAATAAAGCAGCTGGAATCATTTCAAAAGTGATCGCGTCAGCAGTAGCAAATGGTGATTATGAGCCAGAAGAAGTAACGATTACATCATGCAGAGTGGACAAAGCAGCAGTAATGAAAAGATGGAAGCCAAGAGCACGAGGTACTGCATCAAGAATCATTAAGCCAACCGCTCATATTTTAGTGGAAGTCGGTGTAGCTGAAAAAAAAGGGGAGGACGCTTAATATGGGGCAAAAAGTCAATCCAATAGGTCTTAGACTTGGAATCAATAGAAATTGGGAATCAAGATGGTTTCCTGCTAAAGACAGAGCGTCTGATTTTATTGCAGAAGATTATAAAATTAGAAAATATTTGAAAAAAGAACTTTTCTATGCTGGTGTATCCAATATCATTATAGAAAGAACTGCTAAAAAATTGAGAGTAAGCATTGTTACTGCACGTCCCGGTATTATTATTGGTAAAAAAGGTGCAGATATTGAAAAGCTCAAGTCTACACTAACAACAATGCTTGGCAAAGAAGTTGCACTTAACATTAAAGAAGAAAAGCGCCCTCAGGCATCCGGCCAGCTTGCAGCAGAAAACGTTGCAACACAGCTAGAAAGAAGAGTGGCTTTTAGAAGAGCCATGAAAAAAGTGATCCAAGGAGCACTTAAGTCAGGTGCAAAAGGAATTAAAATTTCTGTTTCCGGACGTCTTGGCGGTGCAGAAATGGCAAGAACTGAGTGGTATTTAGAGGGAAGAGTACCTTTGCATACACTGAGAGCAAAAATTGATTATGGTTTTGCAGAAGCACATACGACATACGGAATTATCGGTGTTAAAGTATGGATCTTTAAAGGTGAAGTCCTTGCAAAAGGTATCCAAGCAGAACCGCAAGAAGAGAAAAAAGGTGGCAAAAGACCATCTAGAAAAAGAGGTGAATAGTTATGTTGATGCCTAAAAGAACCAAATGGAGAAAGCAGCAAAAAGGCCGTAACCGCGGTAAAGCTTTCAGGGGTAACAAAATTGAGTTCGGTGATATCGCAATTAAAGCAACAGAAGCAGGAAGAATTGATTCTAGACAAATCGAAGCAGCTCGTATCACCATGACAAGAAAAATCAGCAGAACAGGTAAAACGTGGATTAGGGTTTTTCCTCATAAACCGTTAACTGCCAAGCCACTTGAAACAAGAATGGGTAAAGGTAAGGGATCTGTTGAGAAATGGGTTATGAATATCAAGCCGGGCAGAATTATTTTTGAGATGGCGGGCGTTGAAGAGACTCTTGCAAGAGAAGCATTAACATTAGCAATTCACAAAATGCCATTCAAGTGTAAAATCATCACTGCAAAGGACAGCAATGAATTATATTGATTTGAAAGATAAAAACGAAGCAGAACTTTTAGCAATGCTTAAAGAAAAAAAACTTGAAGTGTTTACACTGAATGCAAAGCTTAGAACAATGCAGTTGACAAACACTTCCGAGTTAAGAGTAGCGAAAAAAGATATCGCTAGAATCCAAACAGCACTTACAGCTGTGAGATCGAAGTAAAGGGTAAAGTATGCCAAAAAGACAGATAACAGGAACAGTGATTAAAAAAGCTGGCGATAAAACAGCGACTGTTTTAGTGGAAAGAAGAGTTCTTCATCCTAGATATCACAAAACAGTAAAAAGATTTAAAAAATATCTTGTTCATGATGAAAAGAATACAGTAAATGTTGGAGATACGGTAAGCGCTATCGAGTGCAGACCGCTTTCAAAAACAAAAAGCTTCAGACTTCTTGAAATCATCAAGAGAGGAGAAGCATAATGATTCAAGCGTTTACAAGATTGAATGTTGCAGACAACAGCGGTGCAAAAGAAGTTATGTGTATCAAAGTACTTGGCGGTTCCAAGAGACGATATGCATCTGTAGGTGATGTAATTATTGCTTCGGTCAAAAAAGCACTTCCTACGGGAAAAGTAAAAAAAGGCAAAGTGGTTAAAGCTGTAGTGGTAAGAACTAAAAAAGAGATCCAAAGAGAAAATGGATCATTGATTAGATTTGATGATAATGCAGCGGTAATTATTGACGACAAACGAGAACCAATAGGTACACGTATTTTTGGGCCGGTAAGTCGTGAAACAAGATATGCAGGTTTTATGAAAATTGTATCACTTGCACCGGAGGTATGGTAATGGCTACAAAGTTAAAAATCAAAAAAGGTGACAAGGTATTGATCATCGCTGGAGATGACAAAGGCAAAACAGGAGAAGTTCTTCAGGTAATGCCAAAAAAAGATGCAGTGGTTGTTGCTGGGTGCAAAATAGCCAAAAAAGCGGTCAAGCCAAGTGAAAAAAATAAAGAGGGAGGATTTGCTAGCACAGAGATGCCGATCCATATCTCAAATGTAAAAAAAGTAGAAGGTTAATCCTATGAGTAGAATGAAGCAAAAGTACAATGACATCGTTCCTGCGCTTAGAGAAGAGTGTGGAATAACCAATGCGATGCAGACTCCGAAGCTTGAAAAAATTGTTATTTCTGTTGGGGCGGGAGAAGAAGGTAAAGACAGCAAATTGATTCAAAATATGGCTGATACCGTTTCTCTTATCGCGGGACAAAAAGCAATCATTACAGTAGCAAAAAAATCTGTAGCCGGCTTTAAAGCAAGAGAAGGCTCTCCTAGCGGGATCAAAGTAACGCTTAGAGGCGAAAATATGTATAACTTCTTTGATAAACTCGTTTCTATTGCTCTGCCAAGAGTAAAAGACTTTAGAGGTACGCCAAGAAAAGGTTTTGACGGAAGAGGTAATTATAATTTCGGCCTTCAAGAACAATTGATGTTTCCGGAAGTGGTGTATGATAAAATTATCAAGACGCACGGTATGAATATCACAATTGTTACAAACGTTGAAGACGATAAGCAAGCATTCACGCTTTTAGAAAAGCTTGGTATGCCTTTCGCTAAAGGGAGAAACTAATGGCAAAAAAATCAATGATAGCTAAACAAAAGAGAAAACCAAAATTCTCTACACAAGCTTATACAAGATGTAATATTTGCGGTAGACCGCATTCGGTATATAGAGATTTTGGTATTTGCCGTGTGTGTTTAAGAAAAATGGCCAATGAAGGCCTGATTCCTGGTATGCGTAAAGCAAGCTGGTAAGGAGAAGAAATAGATGATGACAGATATAATTGCAGACTCTCTTACTCGTATAAGAAATGCTGCGCAAAGAAGATTGGACGTAACAACACTTTTGCACTCAAAAACGATTGAGGCAATAATGGCGATTTTTACCGAAAAAGGGTATTTGGATAGCTATAAAGTGCTAGAAGACGGCAACAAAAAAACGATTCAAGTCGTTCTTAAATATGATGAGAACGAAAAAAGCGTGATTAATGAAATAAAAAAGATTTCTAAGCCTGGTAGACGTGTTCATCAAGGTAAAGATGCAATTAAAACATTTAAAAACGGATACGGTACTTTGGTTGTTTCTACAAGCCAAGGTGTACTTGCAAACGATGAGGCATATAAGCGCGGAATCGGTGGCGAAGTAATCTGTAGTATTTGGTAAGGAATTAAAGATGTCAAGAATAGGAAAAAGACCAGTAACTGTAGCAAGTGGTATCGAAGTATCACTGGACGGTACGACTCTCGTCGCAAAAAAAGGCAATCTTGAAAAAAGACTTGAAACATATGGCAGAGTAGTCATCAGCATCGATGGCAATGAAGTTATGTTTTCAAGAGCTGGCGATGGTAAACAAGATTCTGCGTTTTGGGGAACATACCGGGCGCTTTTTGACAATATTATTGTTGGTTTGGATAAAGGATTTAAAAAATCTTTGGAAATCAATGGTGTGGGTTATAGAGCGGCAGTGGAAGGCAGCAACCTTAAACTTCAGCTTGGATATTCGCACGATATTTTCTATCCGATTCCGGCAGGTGTAGAGATTAGTGTTGAAAAAAATATTATCAACATCAGCGGTACAGATAAGCAAGTGATCGGACAGGTTGCAGCTGAAATTAGAGAATTTAGACCACCGGAACCATATAAAGGCAAGGGTGTCAAATACAGTGATGAGACAATCATCAGAAAAGCTGGTAAATCAGCCGGTAAGAAAAAATAGGAGTGACAGATGTTAAAAAGTATTCAAAAAAGAAAGAATCAACTGCGCACTCAAAGAAAAGCCAGAGTTAGAGGTAAAATTTTCGGTACAGATACCAAGCCAAGATTGACTATCTTTAAATCCAATAAACATTTTTATGCACAAGCCATCGATGACAACGCAGGTGTAACATTGGCTTATGCCGATGGCAGAAAGCTTGGCCTTAGAGCAAACAGAGAAGATGTTAAAAAAGTAGCTGAGCAAATGGCGGCAAACCTTGCTTCTAAAAACATCGACAGCGTAGTATTTGACAGAAACGGTTATCTTTATCATGGTGTAGTAGCTTCTTTTGCTGATGCGCTGAGAGAAGCCGGAATTAAGTTTTAAGGAAGCATGATGGAAACTATTGAAAAAGAATTTGAAGAAGTAATCGTAAATATTGGACGTGTTACCAAAGTTGTAAAGGGCGGTAGAAGATTTAGATTTACTGCGCTTGTTGTCATTGGTGACAAAAATGGTACAGTAGGATACGGATTTGGCAAAGCCAAAGAGGTTCCTGATGCGATTAAAAAAGCTGTGGATGATGCGCATAAGAATCTTGTAAAAGTAAACATTAAAGGTGCAACAATTGCTCATGATATTGAACACAAATTCAATGCGAGCAGAATTGTACTTAGACCGGCTAGCGAAGGTACGGGTATTATCGCCGGCGGCGCGGCAAGACCGGTACTTGAGCTTGCAGGGATTCAAGATGTTCTTTCAAAATCAATCGGATCAAACAATCCAAACAACCTAGTAAGAGCAACAATCCAAGCACTTACTAGAATCAAAGCATAAGGGGTAAAATATGGGTTTGCATAATTTACAGCCAGCTCCAGGTTCAACCAAAAATAAAAAAAGAGTTGGACGTGGTCAAGGTTCAGGTACCGGCAAAACAGCCGGACGCGGTAACAAAGGCCAAAAAGCCAGAACCGGCAACAAGAGAAAAAGAGGTTTTGAGGGTGGGCAGCAGCCGCTTTATAAAAGATTACCGAAAATCGGTTTTGTGTCAAGCGTTGAGAAGCCTTATGTAATCAATGTAGAAAAGATTAAAGCAATTGCTGAACTTTCCGAGATCACTCTAGAGAGTATCAAATCAGTACACAAGTTACAAAAAACAGTAACGAGAGTTAAATTGATTGGCGCAAGTGCAAAAGATCTTGCATCTAAAATCAAAGACGAAGCTGTTACTACAAGCGGAAAATAAGATGGGCAATGCTTTAACTCAGAAAATCCTGATAACTTTGGGATTCCTTTTTGCGTATAGAGTTTTAGCGTATATCCCAACACCGGGTGTTGATTTGAATGTCATCAAAGAGTTCTTTGATGACAATACAAACAATGCCTTGGGATTAGCCAATATGTTTAGCGGTGGTGCAGTTGAGCGCCTAAGTATTATCTCGTTGGGCATTATGCCGTATATTACCGCTTCTATCGTGATGGAACTCCTCGCAGCCACCTTTCCTACGCTCGGCCAAATGAAAAAAGAACGTGACGGTATGCAAAAATATATGCAAATTATTCGCTATTTCACAATTTTTATTACTGTAGTACAGGCAATCGGTGTATCTATGGGGCTGCAAAGCATGACAGGGCGCAGCGGTGAAAGTGCAGTCATGATTGACCCGATGATGTTTACGGCGTTGGCAACTTTTTCAATGCTGACAGGAACTATGCTTTTGATGTGGGTAGGCGAACAGATTACCCAAAAAGGGATAGGAAATGGTATATCTTTGATTATTTTTGCCGGGATTGTTTCCGGATTGCCTTCGGCTATTTCCAACACCGTCAAAGCAATCAATGCAGGCGAGATGAATTTTATAGCCGTACTTGGCATGTTGGCAATTGTTCTTGTTACCATTTTGGCTATTATTTACGTTGAGCTTGGCGAAAGAAGAATTCCGATCTCTTATTCAAGAAAAACCATTATACAAAACCAAAGCAAAAGAGTCATGAACTATATTCCCGTAAAAGTAAATTTGTCAGGGGTTATACCGCCGATTTTTGCTTCTGCGATCTTGATGTTCCCGCTTACAATGCTTCAGGCCAGCACGCATCCTTGGATGACGGCTATTGCTGATATTTTGGCACCGGGAGGGATTGTATTTAATGTTGCTACATTTTTGCTCGTTATGTTTTTTGCCTTTTTTTATGCATCAATTGCATTTAATGCAAAAGATATAGCAGATAATCTAAAAAGACAAGGCGGGTTTATCCCCGGAGTAAGGCCCGGAGTGCACACCAAAGAGTTTCTAAACGAAGTGGCAAGCAGGCTTACCGGTTCTGGTTCAGTTTATTTGGCTATCGTTTCTACTGTGCCGTTTTTACTTATTAGCGGTATGGGGGCAAGTTTTTATTTCGGTGGAGTTTCCGTACTGATTATTATTCAAGTAGCACTTGATACGATGAGAAAGATAGAAGCACAAAGAACGATGAATCAGTACGACATGTTGGGCAATGTAGGTCTATAATGGCAATTGCAATTCGTAAAGCAGACGAGATCGCTAAGCTGAAAAAAGCTGGCGAGATTGTTGGCAAAACACTGCAGCATCTTCAAAGTATTATCAAACCGGGAATGACTTTGGCGCAAATAGACAGTATCGGCGAGACATTTATCCGCGAGCATCAGGCTGAACCCTCTTTTAAAGGTCTTTACGGCTTTAAGGGTTCGGTATGCACCTCTCTCAATCAAGTATGTATCCATGGCATTCCTGATGATACTGTCGTAAAAGAAGGTGATATATTGGGCTTGGATATCGGCGTAAAGCTTGATGGTTATTATGGAGATGCGGCAATTACGATGCCCATAGGAAAGATATCCGCAGAAGACCAGGCGCTTATCGATTGTTCTAAAGATGCACTGTATCATGCAATCAGTATGATTAAAGCAGGGATGCGCTTTAAAGAGTTGACAAAAATTCTTGAAGATTTTATTGTTTCGCGTGGTTTTGTGCCGTTGAGAGAATATTGCGGCCATGGAATCGGCACAAGTCCTCATGATGAACCGAATATTCCAAATTACCTTGAAGGCAAACCAAACCAGGGGCCCAAGATTAAAAACGGAATGGTGTTTTGTATTGAACCCATGGTGTGTAAAAAAAGCGGAAAACCTGTCATACTTGAAGATCATTGGTCGGTAGTAAGCGAAGACGGAATGCACACAAGCCACTATGAACATCAAGTTGCTGTCATAGACGGCAGAGCAATCATACTGACCGAAGCATAATAGGCACAACAATAGTTTGAATCACATACATAGAGTAGAATTCGCAAAGGAACATAATGGCAAAAGATGATGTAATAGAGATAGACGGTAAGGTAGTAGAAGCACTTCCCAATGCAACCTTTAGAGTAGAGCTTGAGAATGGCCATATCGTACTTTGTCATATTGCGGGCAAAATGAGGATGCATTATATAAAAATTCTTCCGGGCGACAAGGTGAAGGTGGAGCTGACACCGTACAGTCTGGATAAAGGCCGTATTACATTCAGGTATAAATAGCACCGGTTGCTTATATCTGTTTGAGAGAAAATAGTCTTAATTGTCTATCATCCTTCTCAGCAAATATAAGCAATAATTAATAATTGTTTAGATAAAATTATTGTCCCATAAATTTTATGGATTTTAAACTGCGTGAAGAATCTTTGATTAAACAGCACCGATTACTCAAGGGTTGGATTATTATACTCATTAATCCACGCAAATTAAGAATGCAATTGCATTCTAGGTGCAAAAATATCGTAGGAGTAACCAATGAAGGTTAGACCATCAGTAAAAAAAATGTGCGATGACTGCAAAGTTATTAAGCGCAAAGGTATCGTACGCGTGATTTGTAAAAATCCAAAACATAAACAAAGACAAGGATAAGTATGGCACGTATAGCAGGTGTTGATTTACCTAAAAAGAAAAGAATGGAGTATGCTCTTACTTATATTTATGGTATAGGGCTTACAACGTCAAGACAAATTCTTGACAGAACCGGTATTGACTACAACAAAAGAGTTTACGAACTAACAGATGCAGAAGCAGCGACAATCCGTAACGACATTCAAGACAATGTTATGGTGGAGGGTGACCTTCGCAAAAAAGTAGCACTTGATATCAAAGCTCTTATGGATTTAGGAAACTATAGAGGCCTTAGACACAGAAGAGGGCTTCCGGTTCGAGGACAAAGCACTAAGACGAATGCGCGTACCAGAAAAGGTAAGCGTAAAACTGTTGGCGCGGCATAAGGAGTAAATAGATGGCTAAGAAAAAAGCAAAAAAAAGTATCGCCAAAGGGATCGTGTACGTAGCTGCAACTTTTAATAATACCGTAATTACGGTAACTGATGAAATGGGAAATGTGATTTCATGGAGCAGTGCAGGTGCACTAGGCTTTAAAGGAAGCAAGAAATCTACACCTTTTGCAGCAGCAGAAGCCGTAGCAGATGCAATGGAAAAAGCAAAAGAAAACGGCATCAAAGAGGTAGGCATTAAAGTACAAGGGCCAGGATCCGGCAGAGATACTGCAGTGAAGTCTATTGGCGCAACAGAGGGCATTCGTGTAACATCCCTTAAAGATATTACACCGCTTCCGCATAATGGATGCAGACCTCCTAAAAAGAGAAGAGTGTAATTAATTTATAATTAAAAATAGTAGTTTAGGTATGCATTGTAATGCAATGCTTATATTTTTTACGAAAAATAAAAAGGTAATATAGATGGCAAGATATAGAGGTCCTGTTGAAAAACTAGAAAGAAGACTTGGTGTTGATCTTGGGTTGAAAGGCGAGAGAAAGCTTGCCGGTAAAAGTGCATTGGAAAAAAGACCATATGCGCCAGGACAACATGGACAAAGAAGAGCAAAAATTAGCGGTTATGGTCTCCAGCTTAGAGAGAAACAAAAAGCTAAATTTATGTATGGCGTAAGTGAAAAACAATTTAGAACATTGTTTAAAGAGGCACATGCAAAAGAAGGAAACACTGGTAACATTTTAATCCAGCTTCTTGAGCAGAGACTTGATAATGTTGTGTATAGAATGGGTTTTGCTACAACAAGAGCATCTGCAAGACAATTTGTTAATCATGGACATATTGTTGTAGATGGACAAAGAGTGAACATTCCTTCATACAGAGTAAAAGCAGGTCAAAAAATTGAAATTAGAGAGAAGAGCAAAAGCAATTCCCAAATTCTTAGAGCAATCGAATTGACTAACCAGACCGGGATGGTTGAGTGGGTTGATGTGGATAAAGAAAAACTTTTCGGAATTTTCACAAGAATTCCAGAAAGAGAAGAGATTTCGATCCCAGTTGAAGAGCGTCTAATCGTCGAGCTTTATTCTAAATAATCTTAGTAAAGGCTAGTTAATGAGAAAAATTAAAGTTGCACCATATATGCCAACAGAGGTAGAAGTAAAAGAAATTGAAGCCAATAGAGCCGAAATTATTGCTTATCCCTTTGAGAGCGGATATGCAGTTACGCTTGCGCATCCCCTAAGAAGACTTATCTTGGGAAGTTCTATCGGGTATGCACCAATTTCTGTAAAGATTGAAGGTGCCGCACATGAATTTGATAATATTAGAGGCATGCATGAAGATGTTGCAGTATTTATTATCAATCTTAAAAATATTCGTTTCAAGATAAAAGACGGAAGCGATAGGGTAGAGCTTAAGTACAGTTTTAACGGGCATAAAGAAGTGACTGCATTAGATCTTAACAATGATCAGATTGAAGTGGTGAACGGAAATCTTCCTCTTGCAACGCTCAACGAAGATGCAGAACTTAATTTTACTGTGGTTGTCGCCAAAGGAATCGGCTATGTGCCTAGTGAAAATCTTAGAGAGGATGTCGATAGAGACAGTATTGCTCTGGATGCATTTTTTACCCCGGTAAGAAAAGCAAACTATAAGATTGAACCGGTACTTGTAGAAGATAATCCTAATTATGAAAAAATTGTTTTTGATATTGCAACGGATGGCCAAATCGGGCCTGTGGAAGCTTTTACCAATGCATTGGAAGTGATGAATAAGCAACTTTCTGTATTTGGCGGCGTTCTTGATGTTGATATCAGCAGCACGCCGATAAAAAGAAACAATGATGACAATGAACTTAAAGTGTTCTTGCAATCAGTGGATAGCCTTGGGCTAAGCGCAAGATCTTTCAACTCGCTTGATAGAGCAGGTATAAAATTTCTTGGCGAATTGGTATTGATGAGTGAAACAGAGATTAAAAACATTAAGAATCTTGGCAAAAAATCTTTAGATGAGATCAATGAATGTCTTATCGATCATGGATTTGGTTCGGAATTTGAACTCCCGGAAAACACAAGAGCAACTCTTGTAAAGAAATTAGAGCAACTAAAAGCATAGTTGTTATAGAGACTATAAAGGATTAACATGAGACACAAGCACGGTTACCGCAAATTGGGCAGAACGTCTTCTCATAGAGCGGCATTACTAAAAAATCTTTCTATTGCTTTGACAAAAGAAAGCAGAATAGAAACGACATTGCCAAAGGCAAAAGAGCTTAGAAGCTACTATGAAAAGCTTATTACAAAAGCATCTGCAGGAGATTTTAACGCGCATAGAGCTATTTTTGCTATGCTTCAAGATAAAGAGTCTACCAATAAACTTGTAAACGAAATTGCTCCAAAATATAAAGAGAGAAATGGCGGCTATACAAGAATTATCAAAACACGCATAAGAAAAGGCGATGCAGCGCCGATGGCGATCATCGAACTCGTATAGTCTGCATTATACAACACCATCATTCAAGGCTTTGCCTTGATATGTACTTTCTGTTAAATTCTTATAAATTCTTATTTCCCCGGTATTGACAAACTCAACCTTTTTATGTATAAAAACATTACAAAAACAACACTGAAAAATTTACAATGCTTTTGTTATAATCATATTATAATTTTTATTCAAATTAATAATTAATCAAAGGAGAGGTTTTGATCCCTTTTACAGATGAAGAATTGCAGCCTGCAGTACAAGGCGTGATAGATAAAATAAGGCCTTCCATAAAATTAGATGGAGGGGATATTAAGTTGATTGCCATTAAAGACGGAATAATTTTTGTACAGCTGCAAGGCGCATGTGTAGGGTGTGCAAGCAGCAATACGACACTGAAATTTGGAGTAGAAAGGCAAATGCAGACATTAATACATCCGGAGCTGAAGGTAATCAATGTACCGGCAGGATACGAAGATAAATTGGATCAAATGAATTAAAATGGCAAAAATAAATAAACGAATATTGCTGCAAAGAGCGGAAAATGAATTTCTTCGCGGAGAATATGCCAGTGCCTTGAGAAATTATAGTCTTATCCTCAAGGACTACCCTATGCTGGATGAGGCAAAAGTAGGAGCCTACCTGAGTGATTTGGGTATCGAAAGAGAAGAAGAGGCTCAGGCACTGTTTGATTATTACCAGATTATCAAATCCCAAAAGGAAAATGCGGCTCAGATTATTGATAATATTATCACATCGCTGGAAGATACAAAGTTAAAAGTACATGAACTTTTAAATGATTCTATCGAAGAAGAAGTAGAATACGGCGAAGGAATACGTTACAGTGACTTTCTTGAGCTTGTAAAGCAAAGGGGAAGTTTTAAAAAAGCATTTGAAGATATCATGTTTTCAACAAAGGTGGTTATTACCAGCAAAGATGAATTTATCGATTTTGTTTCCAGATTGTCCAACGAAGGATTTGATGAAATGGCACTTAACTATCTTGATGCAAGTGCAAACCTTTTTGGAAACGATCAAGATATTTTATCATTATATCACACCATCAAGGGAGCAAAACAGTGAAAATTCCCTTCGAGAAAGAACACTATCATTTTTTGACAGATGATACCCACAAAATAGACAGCCAAACACTCTTTTTAAAAACGTCGCAAAACAATAGATACTATGCGATGCTAGAAGAAAAACCTCCAGTCATTACACCGGAAGAACTTATGGCATTTTGGAATCTTGATCAATTAAAAGTGGTGGGAGTGACCGGCACAAACGGAAAAACAACGGTAACGGCTGCAATATACTCTTTTTTAATCGATTTGGGTGAAAAGCCTGCATTGCAGGGGACACGGGGACTTTTTGTACAAGAGAGACGCATTGAAGAAAAAAGCATGACAACACCCTCCGTTCTGGAGACACTTTACAATATGAAAAGAGCCTTAGATCTAGGCTGCAACTATTTTATCATGGAAGTCAGTTCCCATGCAATAGATCAAAATCGCATAGAGGGTATAAAATTTGCACTCAAAGTGCACACAAATGTCACCAGTGACCATCTTGATTATCATGGCAGTGTAGAGGAATATAGAAGGGTAAAAAGCCTCTTTTTCGCGGATGAATCACCAAAACTTCTCAACAAAGACGACATTAAGCATATCACTTATAATCCCATTGGTGCACAAAGCTATGGTGTTGACCAGCCTGCTACTTTTAAGGTGCAGGCATTCTCGCTGCTTCATGGCATTACCGCCGGAGTGAAGCATTTGAAAGAAGAGGCGACATTTCACTCTCCTATGGTGGGGCTTTTTAATCTTTTTAATTTGATGGCGGCGATAGGATCTGTAGTGATCCTGACAAACAAAAAACTCGAAGAAGTGTGTGAAGTAGTGGAGAATTTTGCCGGCGTGGCAGGCCGCATGGAGGTGGTAAGTCGCGAGCCGCTTGTGATTGTCGATTTTGCTCATACGGATGATGGCATGTATCAGGTGCTTAATTCGATTAAAGATAAAGAGATTGCAGTGGTGTTTGGGGCAGGCGGAAACCGTGATAAAAGCAAGCGGCCCAGAATGGGGGCTGTAGCAGGCAGATTTGCCAAAAAAATTTACGTTACGAGCGATAATCCTCGCGATGAGGTGCCTGAAATGATACTTGAAGATATTTTGAAGGGCCTTGAAGGGAAGGATCATGTGGTTGCAACGCCGGACAGAAGGTTGGCGATCAAAATGGCGCTGGATGAACTGAAGGATGGTGAAATTCTTTTAATCCTTGGAAAAGGAGATGAGGATTACCAGGAGATCAGGGGAGTGAAGCATCATTTTGATGATCGAGAAGTGGTCAGAGAATTTTTGGGACGCGGTGACTAAAACAGATTGCTTGAACATCTGCAATCAAGAGGTCGCTTAATCCCGGATTAAGCAATTAGGAGTAAAATGCTCTTAATTAAATTTTTTTAAAGGATCTAGAATGGTAGGCAGTATACCACAACCTGCATTTTATATTTTCAAGTGTCAACAAAGTGCCCCTCCGGGCATGCCAAAACCAAGCTGCGTCAATCACAACGATCCGGAATCGCAGCAGCTTTTTCAATATTTGGCGCAAAGCTTGATGATGAAAGGGATTATCGGTACAGTGCAGCCTGTACAAACGGGATGCTTGAATCGCTGCCAGCAGGGTCCTGTCATGCTGGTTGAGCCCGGGCATGTAATGTATGTAAAACTTACAAAAGAAAAAATTGACCGCATTATAGAAGAACATATTATCGGCGGAAAAGTAGTAGAAGAATATGTGATCGCTGAAGAGATGTGGGGCGAGCCTATTTCTCCGGCAAGCATGGCAAGATAAAACTTTCAAGCAGGCCTGTTGGTATCCCAAAATCTATTGAATGCGCCGTTTTGCATGAAGGGAAACCATGGAAGCGTGCAAAGTACAGTACCGCTGCTTCATGATTCCTTCACTATTTTAATGTATAACAATGACAAAAGATGGAGTTTTGGTATAATTACAAAGAAGCATTTGGCGATAGAATATTGCTTTGTGCGAAGGAGAAAAAAATATGAACATTACAATGCTGTATAGCAAAATTCATAGAGCAACGGTAACGGATGCAAATTTGAATTATGTAGGTTCTATCACAATAGATCAAGAACTTTTGGATGCTGCAAAGATGAGAGTAGGCCAAAAGATAGACATCGTCAATGTCAATAACGGAGAACGATTTTCAACGTATATTATAGCCGGAGAACGCGGAAAAGGAGATATTTGTCTCAATGGGGCTGCGGCTAGAAAAGTACATAAAGGCGATAAGATTATTATTATTGCTTATGCAATGATGAGTGAAGAGGAAGCCGACAGCTATGTGCCAAAGATTGTGATTTTGGACGATGACAATACAATTTCTCAGACTTTTGAAGGATTGAAATAAATGTTTGAAGGGTTGGATTTGGGCAATATGGGCAAAATGCTCGAACAGATGCAAGAAAAAGCCAAAGCACTGCAAGAAGAAGCCAAACATGTAGAATTAACGGCAAAAAGCGGAGGCGGACTTGTGGCGGTAAAGGCTAATGGTGCGGGGGAGATTATAGATGTTGAGATCGACGATAGTCTTCTTGAAGACAAAGAATCATTGCAGATTTTGCTGATAAGTGCGATCAATGATGTCATAAAAATGGTCGAAGACAATAAAAAGTCTCAGGCATTAGGAATGATGGGCGGATTGAATCCGTTTGGTTTTAGCAAGTAGGTTTAAGCTGTTTTTGTATCCACAAGATAGCTGAATTCTTTGGAAGATTGCAGTTTGGCGATTTTTCTTGAAGTGGGTGATTTGTTGCCTTCTGATTTGATCACTTTTTTAAGAATTTTGCTTATTTTCATTTTGATTTCTCCTTTTTGAATTTTAATCTTTTTTAAGACGAGACAATCATACAATAGCACGATTACTAAACGGTAACAAAGGATAGACAATGAACGAAATTACGCAAGCCTTAGCAAACGATTCTTTGGCAAAGATGAAATCTTTGCTTGAAGCCGGTGCAGATATCGCCAAGCCTATTTTGATAGGCGAAGAGTATGATCTTGACGAATATGATGAGATCAGCCCGCTGTTTTATGCGATACGCAAGCATGCTTCTATCGAAATGATAGAGCTTTTGGTTACACACGGAGCCGATATTTATGCGGTTGACAGAGACGGTGTGAGTACGCTGGATATCGCGATCAAGTTTAAACACAAAGAAGTTGTCAAATTTTGTATTGACAAAGGGATCGATCCCAATCAGACCAAACGAAAAAGCGGGATTTTGCCTTTAATGCTGGCATCATGTTTTAATGATTTGGATATGCTCGCGCTTTTGATCGAAGCGGGTGCTGATCTGAATGCCAAAGACAGTTCCGGAGCGACGGCCAAAGACTATGCCAAAAAGCTCGGGCAGAAACAAGTGGTCGAATTTTTAGGAGAAAAAGGCGCCAGATTTAACCTCTATCCAAATGAATAAAGTTTTTTGATTAAATTAACTTTTTATGAGAGAGGCAGGCCAATACCTGCTTTTTGAATATTTTTTATCCCCTCATTATATTTGTACCTCTTCCCTTAAATATCCTTAATCTTAATATTGCCAAAATGTTATCAAATAGTTTTTCTTGTTATCAATATGTTACGGCTATTCTTTATGATTCATAGGAAAATTGACAGCAAGGAATATGCAATGAGTAAAAAAATAATTTTGTCGGCATGTGTTGCTTCGGCAATATTTATGTTTTCGGGATGTAACAGCAGCGGCAGCAGCGAAACAACTCCTGAAGCAACAGGAACATTTATAGATGCAGCGGTTGTGGGGTTATCGTATACATGCGGCAAATCAAACAAAAGCGGTGTAACGGACGGGGAAGGCAAATTTACCTGTAAAGTAGGAGACAGCGTCTCATTTAAGCTTGGCGCTATGGAATTTGGACCGGTTGAAGTGGAAGACGGGATGATTGTAACGCCTTATATACTGTATCCAAAAAATGACACAGCAGCGGTTAATCTGGCGCAGCTTCTGCTGACGCTTGATAGTGATAACAATCCTGATAATGAAATTGTACTTGACCAAAAACAGGTAGAAGAAATTATAACCAATCCGCTTGATGCAGCAAGCAGCGAGTTTGAAGGAGATGCCGTGATGCTTCTTCGTCAGGCAGACCTTGTGCTGGTTGACGAGCAAACAGCGGTCGATCACCTTAAAAAATCCGATACAGAAGCGCCTATTGTAACACTGCTTGGCGAAGAAACGATTACTATTATGGCAAACACGGCAAAAACAAGTTATGCAGATGCAGGTGCCACGGCCTATGACGCTTTTGAAGGGGCGATAGATACTAAAAAGTCCGGTTCGGTCAATACTGCAGCAGCCGGCACCTATAGTATCACTTATACTGCAACGGACAAAGCGGGCAATAGCGCAAGTAAAACAAGAACGGTGATCGTGCAAGAAGAGCCTGTGGCTGATACAATACCGCCTACGGTAACACTTCATGGGGAAGCGATAGTCACCATTACGGTAGGTGCAACTTATAGTGATGCAGGCGCAACTGCTACCGATGATACAGATGGAGTGCTTACGCCGGTAATGAGCGGAAGTGTCGATACAGCCGCGGCGGGTACTTATACAATTACATGGACAGCCACGGATACAACGGGCAATGTAGGAACTGCAACCAGAACGGTCATTGTTGAAGAGGCGCCTGTTATTGATACAACACCGCCGGTTGTTACGTTGAACGGTTCTGCAACGGTGACAATCACAGTCGGCGGCAGCTATACCGATGAAGGGGCAACGGCAACGGACAATGTAGACGGCACATTGACACCTATAAAGAGCGGGAGTATCAATACGGCCGTGGCGGGTACCTATACGATTACATGGACAGCTACGGACGCAGCGGGCAACACGGGTACGGCAGTAAGAACGGTGATTGTTCAGAAAACTGGAGAGCCAATCCCTTCAACACAAGAGGAGCTTGAAGCATCAGAGGTTGGCGATACCTGTATTGATGCGAATGGGGAGACAGGGGTTGTAGATAAAGACCTTGATCCGTTTGGAAATCCGATCCCCGGAACTGCAACATGTAAAGCGAGCAGTACGGCAACGCCCACGCCGACAACACAAGAGGAGCTTGAAGCATCAGAGGTTGGCGATACCTGTATTGATGCGAATGGGGAGACAGGGGTTGTATCTAAAGATTCGGATCCTTTTGGAAATCCGATCCCCGGAACTGCAACGTGTACGGCGTCTGCATAAGCCAAAGCAAAGAATAACCATAAGGAGAAAAATATGTTAAAAAGTGTAATCGGAATATCATTAGCTGCATCGAGTTTATTGGCATTGGATGAGATAAGTGTTGTTGAGCAACTGTCATGCAAAACATTTACAATCAACGATCAGTTGGCCGGAATCTATAAATATGTGAATCCAACAGCGGAGGATTGGGCATTGTATATGCCTCAGGCAAACTATTTGCTAATGCATCAAACTGGCAAGAACACATTGGCTGGCGGCGCAGAAGTTATTCCTGCAAATGACTTTACAAGTATCACGTCAACCAGTCCAATAGTGTTTGGAGAGTATACAGGCGATAATGCAAGAGCGGGTGTGCTTTCAAACGCCACGATGAAAATAGATGACAGTCTTGCAGGTATTTACAATCAGTTTGATCCGGTCAATAAAGTATGGTTCTTATATATGCCGCAAAACGACTACCTTCTTGTTCATGAAACAGGTAAAACAAAGGTTGCAGACGGCGCTTTAGTAGTAGATATAGCTTCCAATTTTGATAAAGTAGAGGTAGATGCAGCTTCCGGATCTATTAAATTTATCGCCAAAGGCGGTTGTGGAGTACTGTCGACAGAGACACTGCCAAGCAGTATCACGGGAGCAATGACGCTCACAAAAGACAAACTATGGCTGATGGACGGGTTGGTGGTTGTAGAGAGCGGTGCAACACTGACAATCGAGCCGGGAACGACAATCGCCGGGTATGACGGTACGGGAGAACAAACTTCTTATATGATCGTAGATAAAGGCGCGAAGATCATCGCTGATGGTACGGAAACTGAGCCGATTATATTTACTTCAACAAAAGCAGCCATTGATGGCGAAGCACCTGCCGTAGGACAGTGGGGCGGCTTGACAATCATCGGCAATGCAGCCAATGATCAAGTAAACCCATATGAGGTAAACGATGCGTTTGTCGCCGGCACTACAGATGCGGAAGATAACTCCGGTATCCTCAGACATGTGAAGATCCTTAACTCGGGAATCACGATGGAGGTTGATAAAGAGATCAACGGCCTTTCTATGGTGGGTGTCGGTTCGGGAACAGTCGTAGAGAATATCACAGTGGATCTTTCAGATGATGACGGTATCGAGCTTTGGGGCGGTACGGTAAATCTGACAAATGTCAATATTACAAGATGTACGGATGACTACTTCGATATCGATGACGGATTCTCCGGAACAGTGAAAAACCTCAATATCACAACAACCACAGGCAACGCTGCAGTGGAGATGTCAGGTACGACCCATGCGACGTTTGACGGATTTAACATTGTGCAAAACGGTTCGGCAAAAGAAGGCGGTATCTACTTTAAGGGTGACGGCATAGGCGGACATTTCATGAACGGTACAATTGCAGACAACGTAAACGATACTTACGGTGCGTTCTATTCCATGAGCGGCGACAAGACTTCTGATAAAGTCGATGCAGCCAACACTTCATTTGCCAATGTGACAATCGAAGGTACTTCGACAGGCGATAGATTTACAGGTACTTCGGCGGCTACGCTTGAAGGTATTTTTGATACCGGTATAGAAAATACGAAATAACTCTTCCAGCAAGCAGCATCAGCTGCTTGTTATAACTGCAAATCTTCAATCATAAAAATCCTTAAAAAATATTTTCATTCTGTAACCATTACGTTACATGTTTTCATTAGAATTTCGCAAAATTACATCCTTTGGAGTATATAATGATTACTACACCTAAAAAGCTGCTGTTTTTGCTGGCAGCTTCACAGACCATCTTGTCTCCTATGCTTATGGCTGAAGATCAGATGGTTCAATCAATCATGCAATTAAGATCGGAAGTAGAGAAACTCTATACACAGATTGATGATAATAAAGAGGCATACAAGTCGCAAATGAAGTCAAATGCATTGCAGGTTTCAGACAATGAAGCACAGATCAATCGCCAGGAAACCTCTTTGAAGCTTACAAATCAAAATATCGAAAAGGTGCAGAAAAAAATTGAAATGTTGGGAAATTCAACCATGGATCTTAAACCTATTGTCTTTGATGCATTGGATGCACTTGAAAATGTGATCAAAGCAGGGGTGCCGTTCAAGATAGAGGAACGAGTATCGGTTCTCCATCAAATCAAAAACGATCTTCAAAGCGGTAATATAACCCAAGAAAAGGCGCTGGCGCTTACCTGGGCAAGCTATGATGATACATTGCGCCTGACCAAAGAGATAGGCCAGTTCAAACAAGAGATTGTACTCGAGGGGAAATCTACTATGGCAAAGATCGCAAAAATCGGTTCTGTGATGATGTTCTTTGCAACTCCTGATGATAAAGTAGGGTATGTCAAACAAAACGGAAATCAGTATAGCTATGTTATTGCCAAAGATGACACAGAGCGCTCACAGATTGTCGATTTTTTTGATTCTTTGCAAAAACAGATCCGTACCGGATATTTTACGCTGCCAAATGCACTACTACTTAGAGGAACAAACGAATGAAAGCATCATCCATGACTAAATTATTTTATATGATGGCAGCATTGCTGATGGTATCAACTGCCGCATATTCAAATGAACTTGAAAGAGCATACCAAAAAGAGTATGCCTATTTAAAAGCACAGAAGGAAGAATTGGAAAAAAGATTGATATCAGACAAGGTACAACAAGAAAGGGACCTGAATGCATCAACCCAGAAGATTGAAGAGCTTCAAAAAAAATTATTGGAGATATCCGAAGCATCAAAAGTCAGCAGTGAAAAACTTGAAAAACTCAATAAAGAGCTTTCAGAAAGGGAGGAAAACGGTGGGTTTGCAGGCAACGTAGTAAACCAGGCACATATGACGCTTGAACCTTACGGCATTGTACTTGCCGATAACAATAAAACGACTGATCTCCAAAAAATTCAGCGGGCATTTTCCTTATCGATAAAGCTTTATGGCGAACTCTCTTCTCTGAGAAATGAAAAAGGCGAATTTTACCTTCCGGATGGGAAAAAGGTAAAAGGAGATATCGTTAAAGTTGGGAATGTCGCTGCCTACGGTATCTCAAAAATGGCCGCAGGTGCGCTGGCCCCGGCAGGAGGCAGCGCTTACAAGCTGTGGAATGCAGCAGGATCGTCTGATGATGCAAAAGCAATGTTTGCTAAGGAAAAGACGGGCAATATCGATATCTTTGTATATGAAAACCTTGATAAAGAGGTGGATTATGTCAAAGAAAAAACTATAGAAGATACACTTGCGGACGGAGGGATGATCGGGTATATCACTTTTGGTCTTGGTCTTTTCGGGTTGATGCTTTTGGGATTAAGGACGATTAATCTGATCCAGGCAAGTTCCAATGTTAATGAAATTACGTCGATCGTCGTTGAAAAGGTTCAAAGCAGGAAAATACATGAAGCACTTGAGGCGATCAAAAAGTATGAAGGCTCAACTGCAAGGGTGATCAAGTCAGCGTTGAGAAATATCGATAAAGACAGAGAACATATCGAAGATGTCATTATGGAAAATATCCTTAATGAAAGCAGCCAAATTGACAAGTTCGGAAGTTTTGTGCTGGTGATTGCAGCCGTTGCACCGTTGTTGGGTCTGCTTGGCACAGTGACCGGTATGATCGAAACATTTGATGTCATTACGGAGTTTGGTACGGGTGATCCAAAACTTCTTTCGGGAGGAATTTCCGCTGCATTGGTGACGACTATGCAGGGCCTGATCGTAGCAATCCCGCTGCTTTTGCTTGGAAACTTGCTCTCAGGATGGGCGCAGAATATCAAAGATTCAATGGAGCAAAACGCCCTGCATATTGTAAACCTTTATGAGAAATACAGGGATTGATATGCTCTCCCCACTTGAATTTATCAGCAGATTTGTTGAGCTTATGAATGCCGGAGGATCAGTAATGTGGGTACTTTTTGTGCTGAACCTGTTTCTTTGGTATGGGCTTGGATACCGGTATTTGCTGCTTCAGAGAGGAACACAAGGAAATGTCCGCCGGTTGATAGACAAGCATTTATCCAAAGGCGAAAAACAATCTATGCGCGGTGTGCTCGATTATGCTGTTGCTGATGCCTTGAGTGCTGCCAACGAGGCAAAAGCTATCGGCGCAGATATACGAAAACATATCGAGGGCGCTTTGCTCCCATACTATTCTGAAGTGAATACCTACAGAATTTTAACCAAGACGATCGTCGTACTCGCGCCACTGGTCGGACTTCTCGGAACTGTTATAGGGATGATAGAGACGTTCGATGCGCTTCAAAACAGTTCGATGTTTTCACAGGGGACAAGCATATCGGGAGGTATTTCAAAAGCGCTCTTTACTACAGAATTGGGGCTGGTTGTAGCAGTACCCGGCCTTATCGTCGGACGCGCCTTCGATCGTAAAGCTGAGCGTTTTGAACTTGAATTTGAACAGATTACAGATATTATCGCTACGAAGGATGCGCAATGAGAATAAGACCAAAAAAACAAGAAGTGGACAATGTTGACGTATCCCCTCTGATCGACATGGTATTTATCCTGTTGATCTTTTTTATGGTAACGACGACATTCGTAAAGGACATGAAACTCGACATCAACCGCCCCTCTGCAACAAGTGCAAGCAAGGCTGACTCAAAAGTGATACGTGTTTATATTGACAATGCGAGCCAAGTCTATATAGACAATCAGCCTGTACAGCTGTGGGCGATCCAGAGTAAAATCAGAGATTTGCTCCGTACGTCTACCGATAAATCTGTGTTAGTGATAACCGATGAGACTATTCCCGTTGAAACGCTTATTGATGTTGTAGACGAATGTCGTATGTCAGGTGCAAAAGATGTAGCAGTTTCTACCTCCAAAGAGATGGGATAACCCTATCATGAGTCGTGAAAAGTTTGTAAAACGCAGAGCAAAAAACTATGCATTCCTGACGATGTTGGCCGGAATGGCCCTCATGGTGGTACTGGTTGTCTCTTTTAATGCAAAAGTTGAGAAAAAAGAGAAAAAAGTAAAAGAACCTATGCGTTACGTAAAGGTTGCCAAACAGCCTCAAAAAGTGGAGAAACCCAAACCTAAACCCAAATCGCAGCCAAAAACGCAGCCAAAAGCACCGCTTCCGGATCTGGGCGCTATGCTGGGAGGCATCGAAATGAACATACCGGAATTTGCCTCATCAGATATCATGGAAGACGGCAAGAATATATTAGGCGATGTGGCATCAGATGCGGCTATGAGCGAAGGAACTGTCGATACAAAACCCAGGGTTGTTTCACGCGGACCGCTTGAATATCCCCAAGAAGCAGCAAAAAAGCGCATTAAGGGATACGTGATAGTCAATCTACTGATCGGGAAAGATGGGAGCGTAGAGATAGCAAAAGTGATCGCTTCTTCACCGGCAGGGGTATTTGACGATGCAGCACTTCGCGGGGTGAGAAGCTGGCGTTTTGCCCCGGCCAAATATAAAGGCAATCCGGTCAAAGTATGGGCGAAACAGAAAGTTCGCTTCGATTTTAATTAAGGTGAAAAGATGTTAAAAACACTATCAATATGGTCGCTTGTTCTATTTTTAATCTATTCGCTTGAGGCGAAAGAACCTGAAGAACAAACGGTCAACCATATGGAAATAGCTGCCATGATGTACTATGACGGCAAATATGACAAAGCGCTTGAAGAACTTATGCAGGCCAAGGACTCTCATATGGATATAGAATGGAACAAATATTATGCAATGAGGGGTTTGATTTTTCTCAAAGAGGAAAAATATCAGGAATCCATTCATGAATTTTTAGAGGCAATCAAGGCCCTTCAAAAGAAAGTCTATACTCCTCCGTCTGAAGACAAACCTAAAAAAGAGGTTCTTTTTTCAGTTTTTTCGAAGGACAAAAAAGCAGATAAACCGGTGATAAAAAAGCCTATTTTTGACCCGGAAAAACTAAGAAAAGACCAAATCGAGGAGATCCATATCTATCTGTCCCAAGTCTATTATAAAGCCGGGCAATATATCAATGCCGTCCAAGCACTTGATGCTGCGGGAGATAAAGGGCAGGGAAATGCTTCGCTTTTTACACTGAGGGCAGAATGTTACTGGAAGGCAGATCAAAAGGGGTCAGCGCTAGAAGCTTTGAACCGCGGTACGCTGCTTTTTCCCGATGACGTTACTTTATTGAAACAAAAATTTTATTATTTTGGCGAGTTAAAGCTGTACCAAGCAGCAATCAAGGCAGCAAAAGCCTATATGAAAAAAATTCCCGCAAAAGCTGAGGAATACATTATCCTGGCACAAATGCTCGCCGGCGGCGGAGAATCCAAGGAAGCGATCAAGATTTTGGAAGAGGCAAAGCTGAAATTCCCCTCATCAGCAAACGTATATATCCTATTGGGGCACTATTACAATCAAAATGATATGCCCTATACGACTGCGGATTTATTTGAAAAAGGATCGTATTGCGATCCAAAATATACAAAAGAAGCTGCCGAAATGTATAGAAGGAACGGTTTGCTTGCACATGCACTTTATTTGAATTCAAAAATGACAGACAAGATCGAGAAAACGAAACAAAAAGTAGCCATCTATGTAAGCAGGGGCGAGTTTGAGATGATTATCGGACTTAGGGATGCATTGGATCGTTACGGATTGCTTAATGATGACAATATTCGTTATGCGCTGGCTTATTCTTATTATATGGCCAAAGATTATGAGAGTGCAGAAGCACATTTAAAGAAAATTCAAGATGATGAACTTTTCTCCAAAGCAACCGTGATACGTAAAAATATAGAAAAATGCAGAAGCAACAGCCTGGAGTGTATCTAGATGAAAAAAGCAGTACGTTTTTTGCTTGCAATGATCTTGCCAGGCATTATTTTCGCCAGTGAATCAAAAGAGGGTACGCTTTCTGTATTGCTCTTTAGCAACGGGAAACCGCTTGTCTCCAATGAAGTGAAGATAGATGGCGGCAGTGTATATAAAACAGATGCAGACGGAGCAGTGAAAGTAACGCTGTCAGCCGGGAAGCATCAGGTGGAAATTTTTGGTAAAACCCTTTTGGGTGAAAATCTTGGGTATTTCAAAAAACCGGTTTTGGTCAAAGAAGATAGAGATACCGAAGTGATCGCGACGTTATCCAAAATAGATGGCAACAGTATCGATATTGATACGCCTGTAGCTGTTTCCGTGATTAAGGATAAAGAGGAAGGAAAAGCGACAGGAACCGGAATTTTAAGCGGCAGGGTAATGTCTTCAGAAGGCAATATGCCAATAGGCGGCGCAAGGGTATTTGCAAGAGGTACCGATGTTGATGTACGAACCGATGAGAGCGGGCATTTTACCGCAACCGTGCCATCCGGAAAAGCATTAAGTATTTCAGTCGTACACTCGGCATACAGTGCGGCTACGATAGGGAGAATAGTAGTCAAAAAAGACGGCAAAACATCCAGAACGGTCAAGTTGACCCCGGCCAGTATGGAATTGGAAGAGTTTGTCGTACTTGCCCCCAAAGTAGAAGGAAGCATTGCCGATATCATGCAAGAAGAGAAAAAGAGCAGCGCGGTTACCAATATACTCGGCTCTGAAGAGATGTCCAAAAAAGGTGACAGTGATGCGGCAAGTGCGCTTAAAAGAGTGACGGGCGTTACATTGGTTGGCGGGAAAAGTATCTATGTCAGAGGACTTGGAGATAGATACTCCAACGTTGAGATGAACTCCATGCCTCTGCCGTCTCCGGATCCGACCAAAAGAGTGGTGCCTTTGGATATTTTCCCTTCCGGTGTTATCGGTTCTATGAAAGTGCAAAAAAGCGCGACGGCAGATATCCCGGCAAGTTTTGGAGGGGGATATGTGGATATCAGGACAAAAGACAATGCAAACGATGATTATGTCAAAGTCACCTTGGGTTTAAAGGGTAACAGCAATACGGGGAAAAATGTCGTAGACTATCAAGGAAGCAGTACCGATTGGACCGGCTTTGATGACGGGTATAGGGATATTGACCAAAGCATACTGGATGAAACACGCGTTGTTGTCGGCGAGAGTCCCATTTCTTTTTCAACAAGATATTATTTGAAAGAAGAGCTTTCCGAGTTTATACAGAACTATGTAGGCGACAGAAAATATAACATTGAATACAATCCGCTTCCTCTTGGCGGCAGTGCAGGGATCGAACTTTCCAAACATTATGATATAGATGACGAGAACAAAATTACTGTTTTTGGAAACTATGAATATTCTCAGGAACATCAGTATCGTGAAGAAACAATCGCAAAATATGAATATGACCAAGCAAATGGTGCCATGTACGACAACCCGAGCAGTACAGGATTTGCGCTAAGATCTCTCTCGGACTATTCTCAGGCCGGAATATTTAATATCGGGTATAGTTTTGCAGATGTTTTGAATGTCAAATATACCAAACTTTATACCCATAACGGACTGAAAGGAACCAAATTGTCCGTAGGAGAATTCGGTTCAAACCCCAATGAGATCTTTAATTATCATGATTTGGAATGGGAAGAGAGAACCTTGCTTGCAGACCAGATCAACGGAGACCTTAAATATGAAATTTTTGATACAAAAAGTGAGTTCGGTTTTGGATATGAAAAGGCATCTGCCCAATTGAGCCAGCCAAATAACTTTAGATACATCTATGTAGATGACGACGGTATGGATAGCGGCGAGCCTGCATACCTGCAGAAGACATCAAACCAGTTTGCCAAAAGACTCGCTTCAAATGATGATGTAGATGCATTCTACCTTAAAAATAAATTTTTTATAAACATTTTTAGCGAAGAGGATTATTTTGATATCGGTTATGCCGGAAGTATCAAAAAAAGAAAATCACAGCTTGACTCATATGGCATCAAAATCAATGGGGATGAAACAGAGTTTACTGATCCGATTGATACGATCTATGATGAGTATGTCCGTCCGGATATCTGGTTTGATGATCGACGTTTTACCTTGGAAAACAATACGCAGGCTAAGAACTATTTTGATGCGAATGTCGATGAGTCAGACTGGTATCAAAGTATTTTTTTAAAACCGATTGAGTCTTTGGAAGTATTATTGGGGTTGCGAGAAGTCAATGTTGAACAAACAACAACTTCTTATTATTTATATTCGCGCAGGGAACATCCCGGGGAAGAGTATGACCCAAGCAAAAATAATACCTATCCGAAATATGATCGCGTTCTTGAGTTGGAAAACCAACTCTTCCCAAGTGCATCTTTTAAATACATATTTGATGAAAATAATACGATAGATGCGGCATATGCAAAAACCTATATTCTTCCGGATTTGCGTGAAGCATCAAGCGGTACGTATTCGCATCCTTATGAAATTGCCGACATCAAGGGAAACCCTGATTTGAACTATACGATGATAGAGAGCTATGATATCAAATACAGTCATTATTTCTCGTCAACAGAAAATATCAAAGTCGGTCTGTTTTACAAAAAACTTGATCAGCCAATCGAGGATACAATGGTGCCTTCCTCGTCATTGCCGATATACTCATTTATGAATTCCAAAAATGCGACAATGTATGGAATTGAGTTTGACGGAAGGAAAAGACTTGATTTTATCAGTGAACAGATGAATGATTTTTACCTGTCAGGAAACTTTACCTATACAGATTCTGATGTGACCATAGGCCGGGCGCAAGAAGAGTTCTTAACATCGAATCATAGACAGCTGCAAGGTCTCTCCCAGATGGTAGTCAACCTTGGGCTATCCTACGAAACAAGCGAAAGAAGTATAACGCTGGCATACAACAAAATGGGTGAAAGAATTCGGAAATTGGGAATGAAGGAAGATGGAGGAGAAGTGGTATACCCTGACTATATGGAGAATCCTGCTGCCATTTTTGATTTGGTATGGATTGAAAATTTTGATAACGGGTTTAATCTCAAGATGAAGTTCGGCAATTTGCTTGACGGCGAAACCGTTTGGTATCAGCAGGATGAAGATCATGCAACAAATAGATATAAGACAGGCAGAACATTCAGCTTCAGCGCATCGTATAAATTTTAATATACGGTTTCAATCAAATTTTGAATATAATGGGCAGAGCGATATAAATAAGCGGACATATTGATTGGTATATAAAAAATTCTGAATTTTTATTTGATTGTTACCGTTTTGTAACTTTTTTATTTTAAACTTTCAGACAAACAAAAGAAGGAAAAGAGATAATGAAAAAAATCGTACTTTCTGCGGTTGCGATGTCTATGATGGCAACCGCAGCGACTGCAAGCACAAGCTCTGAGCTTAACGAGCTGAAAGCGCAAATGGCAGCCATGGCTGAAAAAATTGCCCAGCTGGAAGCAAAGCAGGCTGAGGCTGTCGATACTAAAACAATCGAAAATGCGTCACAGCTTACCTCCAAATCGCCGGTGATAGAGCTCAGCGGCAAGCACTATCTTGGATTTGTCAGCAATGATGGAACTGAAGACGAAGGGAATAGATTTGAGACAAGAAGAAACTACCTTCAGGCGCAAGGATTTTTTGAGGACAATCCGAAGAACTACTTCAGGATCACGCTTGATACATTCCAAAATACAGGCGAAAAAGATGCAAAAGACGATGACAGCTGGGAAGTCAGGCTGAAGTATGCCTACCTCTATCTTGACAATGTACTGCCTTATACGGGCGTAGAGATCGGACAGTCTCACAGGCCGTGGATCGATTATGAGGAGCATGGCGGATGGAACTATCGTTCGATCTCCAAAGTTTTGGTTGAAGCAGACGCAGGGGCACATTTGACAAACTCTGCAGACCTCGGTGTAAACTTCAAGACAAAAACACCTCATTTCTCATCTGAGCTTGGGCTCTTTAACGGCGAGGGGTATCACGGATTTGAAGACGGCGAAGGGCTCAGTGCCGAGTGGAGACTCACCGGCCACCTTTTAGGTACCGGCAAAGAAAAAAGAAAAGACAATATGACTTATGCGGACGTATCGTTTTTCGGGCAGTGGAATGATATGAGCAACAAACACCACAATGTAGACTTAAACTGGTACGGGGTGCATGCGGTGTACAACCAGCCGGAGTTCTTGCTTGCGGCACAGTATGTCAACACAGAAGATGCCTTTATCGACTATATGGGTGACGGATGGTCGGTAAACGGCGAGTTTAGGCTGGCGACGCTTTCAGAAGACATGAAAGATTACGGCATCATCGGAAGATACGACAGCTGGGACCTGGACAGCGGCGAAGAGCGGAAACGAACGATTGCAGGCCTTACGTACCAGTACAGCAAATATGTAGAGTTTATCGCCAACTACCTCAATGAAGAGATTGACGGCACAGATGAAACCGATGCGGTTATGCTGACGGCAGAAGTAAACTGGTAAGATTTTATTTGTAACTCCTTGCATACACAATATGAGCACCGTCAGGGTGCTCTTTGCTCCTTTTAACTTACGATAGATCGATATTTTTCCTCTTTTTTATTTTTGCTCATCGTTTTATGCGCCAAGAGATGTTATACTCTGATTTATAGATTTGGAACAGGGGTAAATGCATGAGTCACATGCTAAAGATTGGTTTGGGTGCAGGGTTTGCCATAGTGGTGGCATTTTATGTTTATCGTGCAATGGGCAGTATGCCTCATGGCGGATTTTTGGTATTGGCGGCGGTTTTCGGGGCTTATATGGCGATGAATATCGGTGCAAACGATGTGGCAAACAACGTAGGGCCTGCCGTGGGGGCAGGGGCGCTGAGTATCGTGGCAGCGATTGTGATTGCTTCTGTTTTTGAAGCGGCCGGCGCGCTGATCGCGGGCGGTGATGTGGTAGGCACCATCAAAGAGGATATCATAGATCCTGCTGCGTTTGGCGATAATTCGAATATTTTTGTCTATGCAATGAGTGCGGCGCTGCTGGCCGCCGCGCTTTGGCTTAATGTCGCAACATGGATGGGCGCCCCCGTCTCAACGACGCACTCGATCGTCGGAGGCGTGGTGGGAGCCGGTATCGCGGCTGGCGGTTTGTCTGTAGTTTCATGGGGAAAGTTGGGCCAGATAGTGGCATCGTGGGTTATTTCTCCTCTAATGGGAGGTATTGTCGCTGCAGTATTTCTATACATCATCAAATCAAAAATTCTTTATCAAGAAGATAAGCTTACCGCTGCAAAAAAAATCATTCCCGTTTTGGTTGCTTTGATGGCAGCGGCATTTATTACTTATTTGACGCTTAAGGGGCTGAAGCATGTCTGGAAAAATATCGTAGATACCGTAGGCTTTTTGCCTCAAGGCGATAAGCCGAGTTTTTCTGTTGCACTTCTTTTTGGCGGTATAGGAGGCGTGGTAACCTATATGGCAGTAAAACCGAGGGTTGCAATAAAAATTGCAGGGATGAAGGATGACAGAAGCGATTTGAATTTGCTTTTTACCATTCCGCTTATATTTGCTGCAGCACTGCTGAGTTTTGCGCATGGCGCAAATGACGTTGCCAATGCCGTGGGGCCTTTGGCGGCGATTTATGATGCGATGACGCATGCAGTCGTTTCTCAAAAAGCGGCCATACCTTTATGGGTCATGGTGGTCGGAGGATTGGGTATTTCCGTGGGGCTGGCATTGTTTGGCCCCAGGCTCATCCGAACCGTGGGTTCGGAGATTACCGAGCTTGACCAGATGAGGGCTTTTTCTATCATGATGGCAGCGGCACTCACCGTAGTGCTTGCTTCGCAGCTCGGCCTGCCGGTTTCTTCTACGCATATTGCAGTCGGAGCAGTATTTGGCGTAGGTTTTTTGCGTGAATGGCTTGATAGCCAAAATATGAAAGAGAAACAAAAAGTTTTGTTTGTTGAAGTGGAAAAGCATAAAAGGCTCAAAGAGAAATTGCAGCTATTGACCCATGAGGAGTACAAAGAGCGCATTGAACTTCTAGAGGAGATCAAGGCGCAAAAAAAGAGAATCAAAAGAATTAAAAATATCTTGCGGGAAAATTATGTCAAAAGAGGTTTGATCAAAAAAATCATCGCAGCATGGGTCATTACGGTTCCTGCTGCGGCAATACTTTCTGCGGTCATTTTTTATATGCTTAAAGGGATGGGCATATAGGTTGTGTTACCAAAATGTAATCAAAAAACAATAATATCAAGCCTATGGAAAAAGAGCATATTGAGATTGTTTTAATAGAAGACGAAGAAGATATCCTGGAACTGCTGGAGTATCATCTTTCCAAAGAAGGGTATCAGGTCACAGGTTTTCTTTCTACTGAAAATGTAGAGCGGTTTTTGGAAGAAGAAAACCCTTCGCTTATGATCGTCGATCGCAACCTCCCCGGAACGGAGGGGGGTGAATTTGTTTTGCGTTTGCGCCAAGCAGGATATAAAATCCCCATTATATTTTTAACCGCAAGAGATAAAGAAAGCGATCTTGAAGAAGGGTTTAGAAGCGGAGGCGATGACTACATCACCAAACCTTTCAGCACGAAAGAGCTGCTATTAAGGATCGAAGCACTGCTTAGGCGAAGCGGAATTACTTCAAATAATATCATCCGATATAAAGATTTGGTGCTGGATATCCAAAAGCATCAGCTTTTTGTAGACCAAAAAGCTGTTGAACTTACCAATTTGGAGTTTAGGCTACTTCATGTGTTTGTAAAAAATCCTAAACAGCCGCTGGATAGGGATTTTTTGCGTGATGAGGTCTGGGGAAACGAAAATACCGACTTTCATGAAAAAACCATCAATGTTGCACTCAACCGGCTTAAAAAAAAGATAGACCCTGCGGGAGAGAAGAACTATTTTGCGCCCGTGTGGGGCGTGGGATATAAGCTGCTTTAGCAAGTCTCACTCCATTGAAATTACCAAAACTTCTGCATTTGTCGTGCTGTTTTGTAACCAAAATGTTATCATCTTATTTTATACTTTGCCTAATCCAAACGGATAACTTAATCTTCTCAAGGAAAAACACATGACGTTCAAAAAAGCAATCACGGCAGCTGCAGCAGTATCTTTTGCGTTTGCTGCTGTAAATGCAGATGAGATCAAAGGAAGGGGGGCATCCTTTCCCGGGCCTGTGTATCAGGCATGGACATCCGAATATTACAATGCAACCAAGCATCAAGTCAATTACACTCCGACAGGTTCAGGGGACGGCATCTCTTCTGTATCTAAAAGAATGGTGGATTTCGGAGGCTCAGACAGTCCGTTAAAATCAGAAATTCTTAAAAAATCCAAACTCTATATGTTCCCGACCGTCATCGGATCTATCACCTTGTCTTATAATATCGATGGGGTAAAAGACGGAGAGCTTAAACTAAGCCGCACAGCCATCGCGGCAATTTTCTCCGGCAAAGCTTCTTTTTGGGATGATGAGGTTATCGCCAAAGATAACAAAGATCTCAAGCTTCCTCATGAACCTATCACTGTGGCAGTCAGAGCGGACGAATCGGGAACAACATACAACTTTACCTACTTTTTGAATAAAATCGATCCTTCGTTTAAAGTGAGCAAACAGCCTGCATGGAAAGCCGCCAAGCTGGTAGCCGGCAAATCAAATTCCGGCGTAGCAGCAAATATCCAGCAGATAAAAAACTCTATTGGGTATATCGAGTATTCTTACAAAATCAAGCTTGGATTGCCTGCAGCACAGATAGAGAACAAAGAAGGCAAGTTTGTTGTTCCGACCGTAGAATCTTTCCAGGATGCGGCAAAATATGCCACGTGGACACCGGAGAATGATTTTTATGCAGTGATCGGAGACCCGGCAGGGGAAACTTCTTATCCGATCGTAGCAGCAACGTTTATTTTGCTTCCTCAGGAAAAAGCAGAGACCAACAAAAACGCAGCTGCGTTTTTTGACTGGGCATTTGCCAACGGCGATAAAGCAGCACAAGAATTGGGCTACGTACCGCTTCCTTCCTCAACCAAAGATCAGATAAGAACATACTGGGAAAGTAAAAAGATCAAATAGCTTCACTAAAAAACAATGGCTTCCCCCACCTCTTGCCATTGTTTTTGTTATCAAAATGTAATCAATTTCCTATAAAATCCCGCTGCAGCTCAAAATAAGGTTATATATGAACGCAAAAGTCTTTAAGCAGCTTTCTCTATTTTCCGCGACATTGACTCTTTTTTTGTTGGTTGGTGTTTTTGCTATCTTGTTTGCCTACGCCCAACAATCTATCCAAACATTTGGTTTTGAATTTTTGACAATTGACCAATGGGAAACAGACGAGGACGGATACGGAGGTATTTTCGGCGGATGGATACCCATCATCGGTACGCTTTTAAGTACATTGATCGCTATGGCTATTGCAACGCCCTTAGCGATGGGCATTGCGATATTTTTAACAGAGATCGCCCCCGGCAGTTTTATAAAGCCTGTTTCTATCGCTATAGAGCTTTTAGCGGCGATCCCCAGTATCATTTACGGGATGTGGGGGCTTTTTTATTTTGCTCCGGTCATTCAGGAGCTGTTTGGAGGAAACGGAGTGGGGTTGCTAACGGCAGGTATTGTGTTGGCGATCATGATCCTTCCTTTTATGGCTGCCATTACCAGAGATGCGATGAATACAACACCGGGCATACTTAAAGAATCGGCATATGCCATGGGGGCAACAAAATTTGAAGTGATCAAGGATGTAGTGATTCCTTACTCAAAAGCAGGCATCATAGGATCGGTAATTCTTGCACTTGGCCGGGCGTTGGGAGAGACGATGGCAGTTGCATTTTTGATAGGTTCTGTCATGAGCGTTGCACATAAAGTTACCGATTCGACGATCTCGATCCCCGTGCTGCTTGCCAACAATTTCTCCGAAGCGCAAGATTTGCAGCTTTCGAGTATGTACTATTTGGCGCTGATACTCTTTGTGGTGAGTTTTGCCGTTATTTCGCTTGCCAAATTTTACTTTTTAGGAAGGAGGACAAAATGAATCGCCTCGTACTCAATAAATTGATTCTTCTCTTGTCCACGATATCGGCCGTTATCGGAATCGGTTTTCTTCTTTGGATTTTGATCACCCTTGCCTACAAAGGTATCAACAGTATCCACGTGACAACCTTTATCAATGATTTAGTCAATGGCGGTATACGCAATTTGCTTGTGGGGCAGTTTACGATGGCATTGGTTGCGACGTTGGTTGCTGTGCCGCTCGGAATGATGGCGGGTATTTATTTGCGCGAGTATAGCACAAACCAAAAGCTTGCCATGGTGCTTCGCAATCTCAATGATGTCATGATGAGTGCCCCTTCGATCGTGATCGGCGTATTTGTGTATGCGTTTATGGTTGCGCCGTTTTATACCTATAACGGATGGGCAGGCAGTGCGGCTTTGGCCATCATGATGATCCCTATTATTGTCAATACCACCGACAACATGCTTTCTTTGGTACCGCAGGAACTTAGAGAAGCAGGGATTGCATTAGGGGGAAGCAAGCATAAAATTATCCTTCAGATCGTACTCAGATCGGCAAAGATAGGAATCACTACGGGTATCTTACTTTCTTTTGCGCGCATTATCGGAGAAACCGCGCCGTTGCTGTTCACCTCGTCTAACAATCAATTTTTTACAATGGACATGAACGGGCAGTTCCCTTCCTTAACGGTCAGTATTTACAATCTGGCTACCTATCCTGATGAGCAAAGCAGAGAGCTGGCGTGGGCGGCTTCTTTTATCTTGACCGTGATTGTTTTAGCGATCAATCTATTGGGCCGTTATGCCACAAGAACTAAAAAAAGGAAATAAAATGGAACAAAAAACTATGGCCATGAAAGCAGAAAATCTTATTTTTACCTATCCGGGGGCCTCCTCGCCTTCCTTAAAAAGCGTAACATTGCCGATCGAGCGGAACAAGATTACTGCACTCATAGGGCCAAGCGGATGCGGTAAATCCACATTGCTTCGCTGTATGAATCGTATCCATGATGTCTATCCGGGCAATACCTATGAAGGCAAAATTACACTCTATGCCAAGTCCGGGAAAACCCAGAATGTATTGGAGCTTAAAACGGAGAATGAACTGATCGCGCTTCGTCAAAGCGTAGGAATGATTTTTCAAAAACCAACACCATTTCCTATGAGCATTTTTGACAACGTCGCCTACGGGCTAAAGCTTTCAGGCATCAAAAATAAAACAGAGTTGCAAGATCGCGTAGAAAAGGCATTGCGGGGTGCAGCGATATGGGAAGAAACTAAAGACAGGCTCAATGACAGTGCGATGGGGCTAAGCGGCGGCCAGCAGCAGCGGCTTTGCATCGCCAGAGCGGTGGCACTTAAACCGGAAATACTCTTGTTTGATGAGCCTACGTCGGCTTTGGATCCTATCTCAACGGGTGCGATAGAAGAGCTGATTGCCGAGCTCAAATCGGAAGTGTCAGTAGCCATTGTCACCCACAATATGCAGCAGGCCAGCCGTTTAAGCGATTATACTGCTTTTATGTATCTGGGAGAACTTATAGAGTTTGATAAAACAGAAACCATCTTTCTTAACCCGGCCAACAAAATGACAGAAGATTATGTAACGGGAAGATTCGGATGATGCAGTGCGGTTTGCGCCGGCAGCGAGCAGCCAAAAAAGAGTCAAGAGCCAATCAGTAAAAATAAGGAGAGCATGAGATGATAGGTATAGAAGAAAAAGTGATACAAGTAAGGCAAAAAACCGTTGCGGTGCTTGAGGAGATGATGATTTCCCAAAAACTTGCTTTGCAGGCTTTGAGAGCGTGTGACGAAAAAGGCTTTGAGCAAGCAAATATACCTTTAAACCGGATTGACAAACAAGTTGTTGAGATTGACAATCTTGTTTTGACAATATTTGCACGGTTTTCTCCTGAAGCAAAGGATTTAAGGGAAATGGTTGCGTTTTTAAAAATTACTTCTTCCTTGCAGCGTATTGCTTCCAATGAAGCTAACTATATCAAAAATATGAAGGTGTGCAATCCTAAAGCGGATCCGGAAATAAAACGCATTATCAAAGAATCTCTTTCGATTAACGAATGTACCATCAAAGCTATGAATTATGCCATTGAAATGATTCATGAAACAGAAGACAAGAATAAACTTTTGGATCTTGAGAGCAAAATTGATGTGGAATCCAGCAAAACGGATGATATCTATTCGATGATCGAAAAAGACGTACTTCAAATCATGCACCAAGCCCATGAAGTCAATGACGAGTTTATCAATCTGCTCAAATATCTCAGAAAAAATACGAAAATTATCGACAGGCTGCAAGATGTTGCTTCCAAGTTGATTTTTGCAAGAATCGGAGGAAAACTATAACTTTTGCTTTGACAGCTCTTCCAGCGTGCTTTCATAGCCAAGATGAAACATCTCTTGAAGCTTTTTGAAGCTGAAGAGTTTATAGTTTGAGAGTTTTTGATTGGTAATATAAAAATCACATAGCTTAAGATGCTCTTGGATGGAAGCATGCCATGTTAAAAAAAGCGTGCGTCTGATGCCTCCTGCAAGCGAAGATTCATATCCGCCAAAAAGCGGATGCAAATTTACGCCGACGATAGGATAATCGTATTGGGTCAGCGGCTCAACGGGCAGGTTGTCCATTACTCCCCCGTCCGTTAGAGAATATGCCTTGTAAACGAGCGGTTCAAAGAGAGGCAATACCGCGCTTGAGCCTACACACAAAGGAATAGCCTCTCCTTTATCAAAACGGATGATTTTTCCGCTTACGAGATCTACGGCGGTAATATGGAGTTTAACGGATGTGTTTTCAATATGGGAAATCGGAATAAGTTTTTTAAGAATATTTTGCTGTTGATCTATACGAAAGAAGCCGTTTCGAAATCCATTAAACTTAAAAATTTTTTTAAAAGCCTTGGATTCAAAAATTTCCAATTGCTCCCGCGGCGATACTCCGGCAGCATAGCTTGTGCCGATGATGGCGCCTATACTGCTTCCTGAGATGGCTTCAATGCTAAAGCCATTTTGCTGTAACGCTTCAAGTACCCCCAGATGGAAAGCGCCGCGGGCGGCACCGCCGGATAATGCTAGAGTGATCTTCATATTGTTGCCTTTTTCCCGTTTTTTATAAACTATGCTGCCGTTTAGATAAAACGGCATTGATGAAGAACCTGTATTATAACCTTTCTCTCTTATGTATAAGGATGCGGCTTTGAAAGCACGGCGCATCAAAGATAAACGAAGAACAACCATTCCAAATCAAACTTAGTGCCAAGTTTCATGTAATAAAAATGTAACCGGTCTTTTTTACAATGATGAAACTTATCCATCGGAGTTGTCTATGTATGATGAATGTAACATTTTAGATGAGCATCTTGAAGAACTTGCGGCAAAGGTTGCCAAATCTTTTTTTATTACCGCAGAAGAAGCACTGGAGCTTATCTATGAAGAGTGGGAAAAAGTCGAATCATTGTATGCAGCCTATAAAAAAACGAATTTGGTGCATCAGTATTTTGTAGATGAGATAAACGAACTTTATAGGATAGCTTAATGCAAATGAGTATAGAAAATTATATCGTGCATCATTATCCGCGCATCGCGGAATCTCCTCAGGCTTTTAGGCAAGTACTTTTTATCGGTTTGAGAAAATTTTTTCACGAAGACAGGGTGAATGCTTTTTTGAAGGAAAATGCACAAAAAGACGCTTTTAGCTTTATCGAGGCGGTGATAGATTATTTTGACATTTCTATCGGGCTTAAAAAAGAAGAGTTGCGGCATATTCCTGCTTACGGAAGAGTGGTAATCATCGCCAATCACCCGTTGGGTGCGCTGGATGCGATGGCATTGATGCATCTGCTTCGGGATATCAGAAGCGATATCAGGATTGTGGCAAACGATTTCCTTTTCGGGCTTGAAAATCTCAGCGAAGTGCTTATCCCCGTTGACAACATGACCGGAGGACTCAATAAAGAGACGATTAAAAGAGTATATCATGATCTTGAAGAAGAGCGTGCAGTGATCATTTTTCCTTCCGGAGAAGTCAGCAGGGCTAGGCCAAACGGCATTAAAGATACTTCATGGAAGAGCGGTTTTTTAAAAATTGCCTCAAAGATGAAAGCGCCGATCCTTCCGATCTATATCAAAGCGAAAAATTCCAACTATTTTTACGTACTTTCAATGCTAAACCGCTCTTTGGCAACGGCAGCGCTTCCGCACGAAATGTTTAAAGCCAAAGGAAAAAAGATAGAATTTACCATAGGCAAACCGATACCTTTTGATGCCTATCATCTTCCATCGTTTGGAAAGGGCAATGTTGTAAAACTTTTGCGAAAACACTTTTACCATGTAGCAAAACACAAAAAACCGCTTTTTAGAACCCAAAACGAAATATCAACCCCGGAATCCAGAAGCGAACTTAAAGCGGAGTTAAAACACGGAAAGATTTTAGGGGAGACGTTTGATGGCAAAAAAATTATCTTGTATGAATCGCCCATAGAAAATTGTGTGCTTAAAGAGATTGGAAGATTGCGGGAAATAAGTTTTCGCCATGTAGGAGAGGGGAGCGGAAAAAAACGTGACCTGGATGTGTACGACTATTATTATAAGCATTTGATTATTTGGGATGATGAGGCGCTGGAGATAGCAGGCGCATATCGTTTAGGCGAATCTAGAGAGATTATAGAGGCGTTTGACGCAGACGGCCTTTATACAAAAACGCTTTTTGATTTAGAGGAAGATTTTTTGCGTTATCTGGGCAGAGGGCTGGAGCTGGGAAGAAGTTTTGTGCAGCCTAAATACCGCAATAGCCGAGCCTTGGATTATTTGTGGCAGGGGATCGGCGCATATATAAAACAAAATCCCCAAGTGCGTTATCTTTTTGGTGCAGTCAGTTTAAGTGATGCCTTTAATGATAAGGCCAAAGCGCTGATGGTTTATTTTTTTCAGCATTATTTTGGTTCCGAAGAGACGCTGGCTACCCATAAGGTTTCTTACCGTATTCCCTCAGAATTGAAGACCTATTGCCAAAATTTATTTGAGGGGGATAACTACAGAGAAGATCAGCGTCGTTTAAAAGAGGAGTTGGCTTTAATGGGATATGCCATTCCGACGCTCTACAAGCAGTATGCAGAGGTGTGCGAAGAGGGCGGAGTGAAGTTTTTGGATTTTGGGTATGATAAAAATTTTAACAACTGCATTGACGGAATGATTGTGGTAGATTTGAACTATCTTAAGCCCGCAAAAGCAAAAAGATATTTTAAATAAAGCATGACAATTTGACATTTTTATCGGATCTTTTCTTTCAACTCGCTACAATTGCAGTATGGACAAGCAACAGACTCTTGAATATTATTTTGGGTACAGCACATTTAGGCCCCTGCAAGAAGAGATTGTAGATGCCATTTTGGCAAAGCAGGATGTTTTGATGGTCTTGCCTACGGGAGGAGGCAAATCCCTTTGTTATCAGCTTCCTACGCTTTTACTGGAGGGAATAACAGTCGTTATCTCCCCGCTGCTTGCGCTCATGTATGATCAGGTAGCTGCACTCAAAGCCAACGGCATTAGTACAGCAATGCTAAGCTCCATGCAGGAGCCCGAAGAAAGTATACAGATACAAGAACAGCTCAAAAAGGGTGAGATCAAGCTGTTGTATGTTGCTCCGGAACGATTAACCAATGAATATTTTCTAGCACTTTTGCGCCAACTGCCTGTCAATTTCTTTGTAGTAGATGAGGCGCACTGCGTAAGTGAATGGGGGCATGAATTTAGAGAAAATTATAGACGGCTCTCTTTGCTCAAAGAGCAGTTTCCTTCTGTGCCGGTTGCAGCGTTTACGGCAACAGCGACTAAAGCAGTCGAACAAGATATCATCGCAAATTTAGGTCTAACAAGACCAAAGCGTGTCAGAGGTTCTCTCTTTCGCAGCAATTTGACGATCAATGCCCGCCACCGCATCGGGGACGGTAGAGAACAATTGATAGAATTTCTTAAAGATTATCAGGGTGATTCAGGAATCATCTATACTCTTTCTCGCAGGTCCACCCAATCAGTTGCACATTTCTTGCAAACCAAAGGCATTATGGCAAAAGCCTACCATGCAGGCTTGACAACAGAAGAAAAAAATAGCGTATATAGTGATTTCGTTGCTGACAGAGTGCAAATAGTGGTCGCCACCATTGCCTTTGGGATGGGAATAGACAAGAGCAATATTCGTTTTGTGGTGCATATGAGTTTGCCTAAAACATTGGAAAATTTTTATCAAGAGATAGGCCGGGCAGGCCGGGATGGATTGCCATCGGAGACCTTGCTGCTCTTTTCTGCCCAGGATATTGTTCAGCAAAAGATGTTTATTGACGATTTGCCTGAAACGCCCTACAAGGAACATGCTTACTATAAACTTGAGAGCATGGTGCGTTTTGCCAATTCCGAGGGATGCAGACATCAAAGCATTGCTGTATATTTTGATGACAGGATTGAAACATGCAAAGACAAGTGTGACAATTGCGATACGCCTTTGGCCGAAAAGATAGATATTACAAAGGCTGCACAAAAGCTCCTGTCTGCTATTTGGCGCACCGAACAAGCTTATGGTTTGCATTATGTGATCGATGTATTGCGCGGAAGCAAAGAGCAGCGTCTTGTAAAAAACGGGCACCATAAACTCTCTGTATACGGCATAGGAGAAGAATATTCAAAAAGCCAGTGGCTTACCATAGGGGATAAATTGCTGGAGCTTAATGCCATTGAAATGGGGGAATTTAAAGTTTATAGATTAACATCTTTTGGTGCGGAAGTGATCAGGGGCATGCATCGCATTGATTTAAAAAAAGAGAGGCTCAGCGTCAAAAAAGCAGAACTTAAAAAATCTGTAAGTTCTTTTCATGATTATGATGAGGAGGTATATAGCAAACTCAAAGAGCTGCGCATGCGTATCGCATCGGTTAAAAATATCCCGCCTTATATCATTTTTTCAGACAAAACACTTAAAGATCTCAGCATAAAGTTGCCGCAAAATAAAAATGAAATGCTGGAAGTGCATGGTATTGGAGAGGTTAAATTTGAACGCTATGGCGAAGAGTTTTTGACACTGCTTGCTTCGAAGGCCTGAATATGTTTAGTAAACCTCTTTGCGGTATTGATGAAGCGGGAAGGGGTCCGCTTGCCGGTCCCCTTGTCATGGCAGGCGTGGTGCCGGAGAGGTCTCTTGTCGATATAGGACTGGCGGATTCTAAAAAATTGACTGAAAAAAAACGAGAAATGCTGTATGAGCTGATCACTCAAAATGCCCGGTTTCATATCGTTTCATTTTCGGCAGCTCAAATTGATCAATGGGGGATTTCAAAATGTTTGCAAAAAGGTTTGCAAAGCATTCAGGCGCATTTGCCGCATTGTGATTACCTTTTTGACGGCAACAGTACTTTCGGGGCAAAAGATATCCGCACAATGATCAAAGCAGACGACAAGATACCCGAAGTAAGCGCGGCAAGTATTTTGGCAAAAGTAACGCGAGACAGAGAGATGAAAGCCTTGGCCCGAAAATATCCCGATTACGGTTTTGAAAAACACAAAGGCTACGGCACAAAAGCACATATTGAAGCATTGTCCAAATACGGCAGATGCAAGGTGCATCGCTATACTTTCCGCGTCAAAGAACTTGATCAGCCCACACTATTTAACGTTTTCACATAGGATTTGCAGTTTTTATTGTAAAGGGACATCGTTTATTTTTAGCATTCCTTTGTGAAGCCTGATATCGTAAATTTTTTTCCCGTTTTCTTCTTTTGGCGGAAACAGCATAGGAATGACCATGGCTCTGGGATCTTCCATCAGATGCATAAAAAGTTCGGAAGAAATGGATATATTTGTTTGCAGATTGATGGTTCCCAGGAGCGCTAGAGGATTGGTTTGCCATGCTTGAAAGTCTATGTTTTTATTGAAAGAAAGTCTTGCATTGGCAGTAAAACCGTCCATTGTTTTTGTATCTGTTTCAATCTTTGCAACATGTAAAGCAGAAATATCCAGCGCGGCATTGCTTGAGAGCATTTGTCCAAATAAGATAATGGTTTCATTTTGGTCACCAGTGCTTGTTTGTGAGAGTTTTTCAAGTGCCGGTATGTTGAGGTTGGAAATGTTTGCTTCATAAACAACCCCTTCAAGTTTTGCCTTCTTGTGATTTGCATCTATGGCTATAGTTTCTATTTTTGTTGCCATCCGGCTTGAGAGAAGGTCTTCTTTTTCCCATGAAGCAGAATCTGTATTGAAGTGATCAAGATGCAATGAAAATCCAGATTTTTCGTCAAACAGCATTTGTCCTATTTCATATTTTGTAGAAATATCATATAAAGAAGGGCCGGTGAGCATATAGGTACTTTTTACATTTGAGAGCTGTATTTGAAAATCATCTGCTGCGCGAAGAGAAAAAGACTCAAGTTTTTGGGCAATGGTTTTTATCTTCTCTTTTTCGATATTTCCTTCAAAGACCATCCCTTTTATCTCAAGTTCTATGTGTTGGTTTGATTCCGGTGTGATATGAATATCTTTCACGTATCCTTTAAAGCCGGAAAGAAGTTTTTCAAAATCGATGTGTAACAAAAAAACTTTTTTATCTATCATGTTTTGTACAGCCTGCAATGCCTTTTGATCCTCTTCTTGGTAGACGCCTGATGTAATACTCTGGGGCAGGTTGAGCGGATAGATTTCCAAAGAGAGGGCATTGGCGGCATCCGGAAGATAATGTATATCGATACCGGCTTTCATTCCTTGAAAAATTTTTGCATTTTCAGAGTCGATCCGCAGGCCTTGGGTGCTTAGGTAGTGTGCTATTTTTTCAGGATCGCTAAAATGGATCACAAGATGTTCTGTGTTGTCTTTGGCTGTTCTGTTTTCGATATCGAATCCGTTTTTCTCGAGGACGGCAAGCTCTGTATCGACTTGTTTTTTAATTTCATCGGCAATTTGCGTTGAACCTGCAGCAACGTAATAGACGAGCGCTGCGATCATGATCCCTGCCAGGCCAAAGAGCAGTTTTTTCATGTGTTTCCTTTAGTTTTTGCCGTAAAGTGCTTTAAGGTGTTTCATTTGTCTGCCCATGTTGAGCAGTACCATATCAGAAAGTACCAGTGCCATCATCGCTTCACAGACGACTGCACCGCGGATTGCCACGCAAGGATCGTGACGGCCTTTGAGTTCGCAAACAGTCTCTTTGTGTTGCGTTGTAATGGTATGCTGGGGTTTAAAGATCGACGGTGTAGGTTTGAAATGAGTTTTGACTATGATGGTATCGCCGTTGCTGATGCCTCCGAGCATGCCTCCGGCATGATTGCTTTTAAATCCGTCCAAAGCGATTTCGTCATTGTTCTGGCTGCCTTTGAGATGGGTGCTGGCGATACCGTCGCCTATCTCTACGGCTTTAGCCGCATTGATGCCCATCATTGCTTCAGCCAGTACGGCATCGAGTTTATAGTAAAGCGGCTCCCCCAACCCTATAGGAACACCGGTGGCGGTAGTGAGAACAACGCCCCCCACGGAGTCATGGTTGCTTTTTGCATTCAAAATAGCGGCTTCTTGCGCTTTTTCCATCGCCGGATCAAGAGCATAGAGTTTGCTGGTCCTTGCATAATCAAAATCATGCACATTGCTTTTAATACCGTCTACTTCGCACAATCCGCTCTGTATGCGAATGCCAAGCTCTTGAAGCATTAGTTTGGCGACTGCTCCGCCTGCTACCCTTGCGGCAGTCTCTCTGGCCGAACTTCGGCCTCCGCCTCTGTAGTCTCTTACTCCGTATTTGTGAAAGTAGGTGAAGTCGGCATGTCCCGGACGAAAAAGGTCCTTGATACTGTTGTAGTCTGCTGATTTTTGATCGGTGTTGTAAATAATCATTGCGATAGGAGTGCCCGTACTCAGCCCTTCAAAAACGCCTGAAAGTATTTCTACCCTGTCTTCTTCTTTCCGTCCTGTCTCTAAAGGGCTTTTGCCCGGTTTTCTGCGATCAAGTTCGGATTGGACAAATGCTTCGTCTATAGGAAGTCCGGCAGGCAAACCGTCAAGAATGCAGCCGATTGCTTTTCCGTGAGATTCCCCGAATGTGGTAAGTGTAAGTTTTTTGCCAAACGTGTTCATCTTTTTAGTGTCTCCAGTGCAATCTGTGCCGCTTTTTGCTGTGCTTCTTTTTTGCTTTTCCCTTTTGCCGTTGCAATCGTAGTGTTGTCTAGTATCACAGCGATTTCAAACTCTTTTTTATGATCAGGGCCGCAAGAGCTTAACAATTCATAAGAAGGCGTGACGCCGTGTGTCGCTTGTGTCAATTCTTGTAAAGCAGTTTTGTAATCTTTTGAAAGCGATTGTAAATCAATCTGGGGATAGGCCTCCTCAAGCAGAGCAACCGCAATTTTTTTTGCGGTCTGTAAGCCGCCTTCTAGATAGATTGCCCCGACAATCGCCTCAAAAGCATTGGAAAGCAAAGAGGGTTTTTTTCGTCCGTTGTTGTTTTCTTCCGCCGGAGAGAGAAATATATAGCTGCCCAAATCGATTGTTTGTGCCAATAGTGTAAAACCGCTTTCATTGACAAGTGATGCTCTTATTTTTGAGAGAAAGCCTTCGTTTGAGTTTGGAAATTTATTAAAGAGATATTCTCCTACGATCAGATCCAGTACGGCATCTCCCAAAAATTCAAGCCGCTCATTATTGTAAGGCTTTTTGTAGCTTTTGTGGGTTAAAGCCTCAATAATCAATTGCTTGTCTTTAAATGTATAATTCAGCCGTTTCTCAAGTTGACTGTAATCATTCATGCTGTTCCCTCTCCCTTTTTTATTTTTTCTGCTTCAAGTTTTGCAAGTTCATCGCATCTTTCGTTTTCCGGATGGCCGTTATGCCCGCGTACCCATGTGCCCTTGATGGTATGCAGGGAAGAAACTTCGAGATATGTTTGCCATAAATCTACATTTTTTACTTTTGCAAAATTCCTTTTTACCCAGCCGGGCAGCCATTCATTGATCGCTTTAATCACATAAGAGCTATCGGAAATAATTTCAACATTACAGGGCTCTTTGAGCAGTTTTAAACCTTCGATAACCGCCTGAAGTTCCATACGGTTATTGGTTGTATGCACATCGCCGCCGCTGTACTCTTTGCGATGGCCTTTAAACTCAAGTATGCCTCCGTATCCGCCCGGGCCGGGATTGCCCAGGCTTGAGCCGTCACAATAGAGAATAATCTGTTTGCGGGTTTGCTTTTGCAATGTTTCCCTCGACTTTTATAGTATTGATCGCCATGCAATTTGGGCACCGGTTAAAAGATACGGGAAAGCTTTGTTTGCATTTTTTGCACAAATAAGTAAAGCTCAGATCAGCCCCCTCAAATCCGCCTTGTTTCGCCGTTGCCAGCAAATCAAGTGCAAACATGCCGCTTTCGGCGTAAGGTTCCTGTAAATACCCTTTTGCATAGTAAAGTGTTGACAATGTCTTATCAGATGCAATTATATCCAAATCGAGTTGAGCCTGGGGTAAGAACCACAGTATATCAAGGATCTCCTCCAGCCGGCCGGAATCGACGTGTTTCCAGGCGTTTTGGGTATCAAGCTGAAACATTGCATGCACAAGAGGCCGATAGAATGTATCTGCTTCTTGAAGAAGGGTGCTTAGGCGGGTTATCTTTTCTTTTGTCGAAATTTTTTTATCTGCGGTGAGCGTTAAAAAGGTAAGATAATTTTGAAGGGTTTGGGTTTCTTCGTGGAGAATTTCAAGCGGGACGAGGACCTCTTTTGCCTGCTCGTATTCGTGCATCATTTCATAAACCACGCCAAGCTCATAGAGTACTTTCGGATTACGGGGTTTGAGGCGAAGAATTTCGGTATATATGGATTTTGCCCGTTCTAAAAATCCTGCATTAAGGTAAGTTTTTCCCAGTCTTTCCATCAGTTCGAGTCTGCCGAATTTTTCAGATACATTTTTAATCAAATAGACATAGAGGTTAATGGCTTTAGGGTATTCGCCGCTGTTTTCAAAGGCTTTGGCAAGCAGCGTAAGAGGTTTGAGCATATGAGGCTCAAAAGGCATTGTCGCCGTATCCAGGGTACATTCTGCCGCGTCAAATTTTTCTAAAAACTTTAAGAGGTTCCCCTCCTCTTTTTGTTGTCTGTAAATTCCCCATCCGTAAGTAGCAACCGCGATAATAAGGCTGATAACCACAATCAGAAGAATACTAAAAAGCGGGTCATTGTAGGCAGGTAAAATCTGTTCCAACTGTTGCCTTTTTGTGCTTCAAAATATCTTGCATTGCATGCTGCAAAAGAAGCTTCTTTAGAGTTTGATAATAGATTATAGCAAATTAGATATAATGTTGAAATGATAGATAATACTTCGATAGAATCTTTAAAATCCAGCATTGATATCGTGGACGTGATAGGTCATTATATAGAGTTGAAAAAGGCCGGAGCCAATTATAAGGCGTGTTGTCCGTTCCATGGAGAAAAAACACCTTCTTTTGTCGTAAGCCCTGCCAAACAGATTTACCACTGTTTTGGATGCGGAGCGGGCGGAGACAGCATCAAGTTTGTCATGGAGATTGAGAAGCTTACTTATCCGGAAGCGATCGAAAAAGTGGCATCGATGTATAATTTTTCTTTGGTCTATACCCAGGGGAGGAGCGATTACGGTGATGTTAAGCATATACTTGAAGCAATGGAGAAATGGTATATAAAAAACCTTGATAAAAATCCTGTTGCAACACAGTATCTTTTGGACAGGGGAGTAAGCCATGCTTCCATAGAGGCATTTGGGATAGGATTTGTACCCACGGGAGCGGAAGTGATGCAATTTTTGCAAAGCAGCCTGCTCTCTTTGCCCAAAGCTGAAGAGGCAGGCGTTGTCGCCAAAGGAGAAAACGGCAGACTGTATGCAAGGCTGACAGAGCGCATCACCTTTCCCATCTATTCGCCAAGCGGGGGATTGGTTGGGTTTGGTGGGCGCACCATCACCAACCACCCTGCCAAATATATCAATTCGCCTCAAACGAAACTTTTCAATAAATCAAGGCTGCTTTACGGGTATGATCGCGCCAAAGATACCATTTATAAACATAAAAAAATGATCATTTGCGAAGGGTATCTTGATGTGGTTATGTTTCATCAAGCGGGGTTTCGTCAGGCCGTTGCTACATTGGGCACGGCATTGACAACCGAGCATTTGCCGCTATTGCGCAAGGGGGATCCTAAGATCATTTTGGCATATGACGGGGATAATGCCGGAGTGGCAGCGGCACTGAAGGCAGCGCAGATGCTCAGTATTGCGGGATTTGACGGGGGCGTGGTTTTATTTCCAAATGGACAGGACCCGGCCGATCTGATCTCCAAAGGGGAAGTGCAGACGGTTGCCGGGCTTATTCGCGAAGCCAAACCGCTGATACCTTTTGTGTTGGAAAAATTGATCCAAAGATACGATCTGTATAACCCCAGGGCAAAAGAGGCAGCTTTCGGCGAAGCCAAGCAGTATCTGGAAGGCTTGAGCCAGATCGTCAGGGAAGCCTATATCCCTGTAGCGGCAACACTTTTGGGTGTGGCTCCTGCACTTTTTGCCAATCAGAAAAATATGGCAAAAACCAAAGAGCGGCTAAGCCAAAAAAGAGACGATGTGGCACAGCTGAGCATTCTTAAGACGCTTTTGGAAAACCCCAATCTTATCGATGACGTTTTAAATGTGATCGATGTGAGCATGTTTGGAAAATATACGGAACTTTTTAAGGCGCTTATCAGAGATGAAAAAGAACACCCCGGACTTATGGGGCTTTCTGTCGATGAGAGTTTGCAAGTCATAAGTGAACCGGAACTCAAAAGCATGTTGTGCAATGTGCTGATCAAGCATTATGATGCAAGGCTCAAGCGCATCGTTGCAGACACGGCTATCCCTTTTGCCAAAAAGAGTTTTTTGATACGTAAAATAAAAACCGATATAATACCCAGATTAAAACGAGGAGAATTGGTAGCTTATGAGAGCGATATCTCTATTTAGCGGGGGGCTTGACAGTATGATCGCCGTCAAGCTGATAAAAGACCAGGGGATCGATGTGACTGCGGTGCATATCAAAACAGGGTTCGCCGGCACAAAAGATATCAGTGCCATCCTTGAAGAGCGTGCCAAAATGGCCGGAGCGGATTTTGAGATCATAGACGTGCGAGAAGAATATATCCAAAAAGTACTGTTTTCGCCTCAATACGGTTATGGAAAAAATTTCAATCCGTGCATAGATTGTCACGGCTATATGTTTCGCGTAGGCAAAGCTGTGATGGAAAAACTGGGCGCTTCTTTCATCTTTTCAGGGGAGGTGATCGGCCAGCGTCCGATGAGCCAGCGTCACGAGGCACTAAAACAAGTCAGCGCCATTGCCCAAGACAAAGAGGAAAAACTTATCTTGCGTCCTTTGTCTGCCAAATTGATGGAGCCGACAACACCGGAACTGGAAGGATGGGTTGATAGGGAAAAGCTGCTGGATATCTCCGGAAGAAGCAGGGAGCGCCAACTGGCGCTGGCAGCATCGTACGGCTGGGAAGACTACGAGAGCCCCGGCGGAGGGTGTCTGCTTACCGAAGCACACTACTCTGAGCGTCTGCGGGAGTTTATCGCTTATGACGCACTTGCGGTAGAGGATATAGAGATCCTTAAATTCGGCAGGCAATTCAGGCTGCCCCAAGGGGCCAAGCTGGCAGTCGGAAGGGACCAGGAAGACAATGCAGGCTTAGAGCGCATCCAAAGCGGCAAATATATCGCCGTCAAGCTTCCTATCCCCGGGCCTTTTTCGCTCTTAAGCGCCGATGCAGCCAAAGAAGAAAAGGTTTTGGCGGCCAGACTGGCCATTACCTATGCAAGAAGCAATCCCCAACAGCATTATCTTGTAAAGGTGGGCGAAGAGACGATAGAGGTGTCGCCTTTTGCCACAAAAGAAGAGGCGCAGCAATATTTTTTCGATGCCAAAAAACCGTAAGAATATATCAACAAAAGGATTACAGTATGAAAACAGCAAGTGCCAGACACATTTTAGTAAAAGACGAAGTACTTTGCAATGAACTTAAAAAAAAGATCAGCACGGGGGAAATCACATTTGAACAGGCCGCAAGAGAATATTCGCTTTGTCCTTCGGGGGCCAGAGGCGGAGCACTTGGAAGCTTCAGCCAAGGGCAGATGGTCCCGGAGTTTGACAAAGTGGTTTTCAGTGATGAGGTAGGCGTCGTACACGGGCCTGTCAAAACCCAATTTGGCTATCATCTTATAGAAATTACAAACCGATCATAAAATATAAAAAAAGATAGGTAATTTTTACCTATCTTATGATAAAATGCCGTTACTTTTTAAGGATGGGGCATTAGCTCAGCTGGGAGAGCGCTTCGCTGGCAGCGAAGAGGTCAGCGGTTCGATCCCGCTATGCTCCACCATCTACTTATTTCGCCAATTCTAATTGCTAATGCAATTCCACCTCAATCAAGCAGCTAAAACTTTAGCAAATTCTGTAAAAAATACTTCATACGGTGTTCTGTAGCCAGATCAGAGTACTTTTCTAGGTCTGTGGTTTAGCCTTTCTTGTATGGTAATTAATGATTTTCTCCTTAGATATTTGAATTAGATCTGTTTTCTTTGGCAAATATTGACGGATGGGTCCATTCGTATGTATAATGTTAATTTGGAGGAGTTTGGAACAAATTAAAAAAAGCCGATGATAAATTTACAGAATTATTCAGACACTATCGTAAAATCACTGTGTTTTAAGAAATACACATATCTTTAAAGAGGCAGGTATTAAGATGAAAACGATAAAATGCTTATGGCTGTCGATACTCTTTGCCACTTTTTCTTCACCCCTCTTCTCGGCTTCGAAAGCAGAAATCAGCAGTACAAAAACAGCGGTGATTTTTAATACACTCTGTGCAAAGTGTCATGAGGGTGAATGCAGCGGGAGACTCAGTTACGATACAGGGAGCAGCACAATAATCAGGCATATAAAACGCTATGCAGAAGACACAAACATTTCCAAAGAGGAGATAGTAGAGTTTTTTGGCCTCTTAAATTACATGAAAACAGAGTGTGCATTGTGGATGCCGGATAATGGGAAGTGGGATTCAAAGAACCTTATGTCTTTTGCTCTACCTTCGGCCAAAGGTTATTTTATCCCTTTGGGAATTCTGAAAGAGGGCAAATATCATGTCGAGATCAAGATAAAAGATAAGATCCTCTTCAAAGTTGAAGTCTTTTCGGATTATTTTGAGCATTATCTTCATGTATCGGTTTCTCCTGATGAAAAAGAGAAGATACTTCAATTTACGATAGATAGGCCCGCCAATATTTTTTTACGTATTCAAAGCAAGGAGCCTTTGCAGATCATTGATCTGGAGATTAAAAAGGACAACTAGAAAAGAGGGAGATATAAAGGCCGTATTATGGATTTTTAGATTTGTTTTTAGGAAAGAGGGAAGGGAAGTCAAATGACAATGATAACACATGTTTTTTTATTGTTCTGATTTTATACACGTTTATAATGAAACAGCTAATAGCAGTCTGGTTAATCAGTATTATCACTATTGCCTGACTCCTTCAATTTGACCCCTTCAATTCTTCAATTTCTTCTATTTTTTAGCGGCTTTAAACCGTGCGAGCGAATAAATCTATGATTGCAGATGGATACAGTCGCTTCCGATTTCTTTTAATGCCCCAAATTTTCGTTTATTCTGATTGTTGAAAAAATCCCCGTCGGCGTCATGATATTGTCTATTGTTTTGACAAGCTCCAGAGTCTCGTCATCATAAACTCTGATCTTGTTGCCGTCCCAATCACTCACAAAAACATAATCCCCGTCGGCATCTGGTTCGGGGTGGAGGGTATATGTTCCATCTGTTATCCTCTTGACCACGTTAAACGGCGGAGTTTTTTCATGAACCGTGATCTCATTTTTTGCAGGCTCAAACATTGTGTCAAACCAAACATACTTCATCAGCGGCGTAGTCCTTGGGTTCATTCCGCCGGCACTTGCGCTCACGCTTCCTAAAATTTCGAGGGTGTCCGGATCAAAGATCGTATTTTTGCCCTCGCCCATATGGACGATCGAAGTATATTTTTTCTCATCAACCTCCCATGTTGCTGCGGATCCGGGGTGAGGCATAAGTCCTGTTTGTAGTTTTGTTTTGATTTGCATCGTGTTTGTATCTACGGCGGCCAAATGATCGTAAGAGGCTACAAAATAGGTGGAATTATCGTTTGAAAAATATCCATCGTGGAGCATCTCTCCCGCGTCGATTGCTTTCGTGATTGCAAAAGAGGGATCGTTATAATCTATTTTCCAAACCTCTCCGCCCTCTTTCATCGCCAAAAAGAAAAATCCCTCAGTATCGTTGACCGAGCAAACTCTCGAATGTATATCACTTGAATCTATAAATTTTATAAATTCAAGCGTTTTCGCATTGAGGACGACCGCCCCTTTTGGAACATAAAGTCCGGCAATCAAATATTTGCCGTCATTTGAAATCGCAATCCCCCTTGCATCGATCCCGACTCTTGTTTTGGCAGTAGCTTTGAGCGAATACAGGTCATATCTGTAAAGCCAGCCGTCTCTTCCAAGGTTGTAGGCAAATCTTCCGTCAGGGCTGAAAGTGTAGCCGTGCGCCCTGTATCCGGATTCAAACCTTCCGGCGATGCTTAGCGTGTCGCCGTCGATGATCGCTATGCGCGAATAATCGCTCTCCGTCACAAGGAGCAGATCGCTCACCCTGTGGGAGTGGGTTGGGGCGGAAGGGAGGTCTGATTCTTTCATCAAGACTGATCTTGAGGCATTGATGTCGCCCTCATTCCATTCATAGAGTTCGTGTGAAATATCAGCATACCAGGCATCGCTTTTTGAGCCGTAGCTACTAAAATCTTTTGTCATAATTTCGTCGGTGATTTCGTCATAAACATTTTTTACCGGCTCCAAAACGGTATCTCTGCCATAAATAAAATTTTGCTCCTCTACGATCGTTTTGTAAGCTTTGTTTAACGCCAACGCCCTTTGTGCAGATGGATACAATAGGTGCGAAATGTCGGCGTGAAGGGTTTTTATCTCGTCGGCTTTCAAAATGCCCTCTTCATTAAAAAACTTTTTGTAAGTCTCTTTATTTTCTCTAAATTCATCAGCCCCGCCGGTTGTGTCAAGATAAACGCTAAATTCATACGAGCCGTCTTCCATCACTCTTTCGGCGATCCTCTCAAGCCCTTTTTGACTCCAATGGTTCCACCCTTTTTGAAAAGCGGTCGAGTCAAATTTTCGTTTAAACGCAAAAGTTCCGTCATCTGTGGCCCCGATCCCCGTATGGCAGCCGATACAAGATAGGCTCTCTTCATAAGTTTGTGGTCTTAAAAAGCCTTTTTCATCTTCGATAAACCCCTGATATGTCCATCCAAGACCGCCTATGAGACCATCTTCGCTGTTCCCTTCAACTTTTTTGAGCCTTTCAGGAAAATCGGCCTTCTCTTTTTCTTCGGCCATTACCGAGTTGAAAAGTTGCGGATATGTGCTCCAATATGTTTTTTTGCTGTATCGCAACTCTTTTAGTCGGGGGGAGAGTTTGGTTTTGTTTTGATCGTCAAGATCAACATATCGCACGGTATGCAAAAACTCGGTATTTTCAGGATAAAGCCCCGGCGCTATGTGGATCGTGTTTTTTTCAAGTTCTGTTTTTGCTTTTCCGACGTACGACATTGAAAAATCGTAATATTTCGAACCGTCATATTTTGGCGCGACCCATTTGTAAACGATTTTGTTGCTTTTGTCGAATCTGCCGTTTTGGTTAAGGTCGACGCCATAGAGGTTTTCGTCTATTTCATCGATGGAGACATCTTCCCTTTTTATAAGGGCTTCAATGATTGCCAGGTTGATTTTGTAGATATTTATATCAAGCTCCCCTCGATTGTTTTGCATAAAAATTTCACCAAGCCGTATCAAAACATCATCCGTCGATCCGTTTGTGGGCCAAAAAGTTCCCAAAAAAGGATAATACGCAAACGCTCTCCATCCCGTGTAGTCGCCGTCGTATTTTCTGTCAAACCCTTCGTTATCGAAATTGAAATAACAATCGGGTGTATAGCCTCCCCATTTGCCATCCTGATCGTAATCCCATTGCGCAGGGGGATTTTGGAGTATTTGGGCAAGTTCGATCGAACCGTCTTCTTTTAAATAATTGTTTGTTCTAACATACGAAAGAATTTCATCATCGTTTATTTGTGAAATTAAAGTGCTTTTGTCTTTGAAAAGATTTGACCACCTGTTTTTGAGGGCATATTCGGGAAATTCGTAGCTTGTCTGCAAATCGTCGTCGTTAAGGTAGTTTGGCTCTATTCCTTTTGTATGGCAACTATAGCATGGGTTTAGGATGTTTCCTTTTTCATCCTCTTTTTTGGTGTAGCATTGGGAGGGGATATAAGCTGCCTCGTTTGCGACGATCTTGCGGCCGGTTAGATTTAAGAATTGGCGTTCGCCGGTTTGATATAGGCCGCTACTTTTGAAGGAGTATTGATCGGTTAGCTCTAAAGAATTTGTGTCCGAACCCCCGCTGCCGCATCCGATAGTGGCAAATAGCGTTCCTGCTCCAAGCAAAGCCGACAAAATAATAAAATTATTTCTTTTCATAATTTACCTTATATGTTATTGATTGCCATAATATTCAAAAAAGATTACGAAATTAAAACATTTGCTGCTTGAAATTGTAGTCAAAAAGTAATTTTTTATTTGTAAATTTTTGAGGAAATTTATCTAAAAAAAGGAGTTCATGTGAGAAAACATATATCTATAATTGCGGCAGCTTCAATAGCTGCAATGTTAAGTGGATGTGGAGATACAGGAAGTGATAATTCGGTTACAGTAGCCACTGCCACAAATCCGCAAGAGACGATTTCAGGAACAAATACGGTTTCTTTTACATCGATCCCAACCCCTACAACCGACGCTCAAAAATTAACTTTGCAGCATTCGGAAACGGTAACGATTAACAGCGCTGTAAAACCTATCAATTTTTCGGTCATTATGGCAACAGACACAGCCGATAACGGCGAAATTTTTGGTCAAGCGAAAGATCAAAATGATCAGGCTATAACTTTTGCTGACGGAAGTCCGTATATTTGCAACGGAACAAACGACGGGGTAGGATCGGGGCTTGATTTTTCATCGATTTTGCAAAAAAACGGCAAACTTTACATGGTAAGCCAGTTTGAGTGCCAAATCGGCGCCATGTATAAATTTGAGCTTAACCAGGATGCCGAAACTGGGGTGTTAAGTGCAAAACCCGGAACGCTTGAATTTGTCAGCCAAAAAGATGAATTTGGCGGATTTGTCCACTGTGCCGGACAGGCAACCCCATGGAATTCCCACCTTGGATCGGAAGAGTACGAAACGAACGCCAGAATGGTGGAAGAGACTGCCGGAGCCGACGGCAAAACCGGAGATATTTATTACGATGAAACGGCTAAATTTTTTGGCGGAGATGCAACAAAACTAAGTCCTTATTTTTACGGCTGGAGCCCGGAAGTGAAAATCGGAGCCGACGGTAAATCAGTTTATGCAAAACATTATGCGATGGGGCGTTTTTCTCATGAGCTTTCGTTTGTAATGCCTGACAAAAAAACCGTGTATATGTCTGATGACGGCACCAATGTAGGGCTTTTTATGTTTAGAGCTGACAAGGAAGAGGATTTGAGCGCCGGAACTTTATATGCCGCAAAACTTACCCAAACAAGCGCTGACAATGGCGGGGCTTTTACGGTTGAATGGATCGAGCTTGCCCATTTGAACGATTCTACAGTTAGGGCTGAGGTTGCAAAAATGCCGAAATTTTCGAATCTTTTTGATGTAGCCGATCCTAGTGATGGTGTTTGTACTGAGGGTTATACCTCTGTCAATACCTCTTGGGGACATGAGTGTTTGAAGGTAAAAGCAGGTGTAAGCGAAAGTACTGTTGCCGCCCTTGAGACAAGAAGATATGCGGCAATGAAAGGGGCTACGACGGAGCTTAGAAAAGAGGAAGGCATTTCTTATGATCCGGTTCGTAAAAAGCTTTATGTAGCTATGAGCGAAATTGATAAAGGGATGCTTGACAATGGGACCGGCAAATATGACATTGGCGGCCCAAACCATATCAAACTATCAAAAAATGTTTGCGGAGCGGTTTATGAGTTTGGTGTTAACGACTCTATGATCGCCACCGATATGAAAGCGGTTGTTTTGGGTGAAACGATAGAACCGGATGCCAACGGCAATAAATGCCACCTTGATAAAATTTCAAATCCGGACAACGTAACAATGTTGCCCGGAACTGATATTTTGATGATCGGCGAAGATACAAGCAGCCATGAAAACAATATTATCTGGGCTTTTAATACCCAAACAAAACAGCTTGATAGGGTTATTGCGACTTCAAGAGGCGCAGAAACTACATCGCCGTTTTGGTATACAAATGTAAACGGCTGGGGCTATATGACGGCTGTTACCCAACATCCAGACGCAGATGCCGCCGAGACGGGTCAATCAACGGTGGGAGTTTTAGGACCGATCAAGTTTAAATAATCGACGGGGGCAAATGCCCCTCCTTTGAATTTGTAGCTTATCATAAATTGTAGCAAACAAGACTTGTTTGCTATGAATATAGAAACCAAGCAATAGGTTAGCTTTCCCTCATTCTCATCCGTCCCCGATGGATACTTGTATTTTGTATCATCAGAACCTCTCAATATCAATCAACCCTTTGATACCTTCATAACCGAAGAAACACCCTTGTCCGGAAAGTGTACCGGGAAGGGCATTCTCAGCATATAATGCTAAAGTATTGGAACTGAACCGCTCAACGGTACAGAGGATGATTAATAGGAGGAAGTAAAATAGCATTGGCCCCTATCTCTCTATCCTTTGATGCACACCTTTGGTTTTAAAAATGCCACTCTTCTTGCCAGTCCGGCTTTTTCGGTAGCTTCAGCCACAAGGTCTACATCTTTGTAGGCTTCGGGAGCCTCTTCTGCTATACCGCGCATTGATACGGACCGGATGATGATGCCTTTTTGCGCCAGTTCCTCTACCACTGTCTTCCCTCTCCACAGTTTCAATGCCTGGTGACGGCTCATTGCACGGCCTGCCCCATGACTTGCCGATGAAAAAGCCCGTTCTTCGCTTTCTTTTGTCCCTGCAAGAATATATGAACCCGTTCCCATACTTCCGCCGATGATGACCGGTTGACCCACATCTCTGTAACGTACCGGAATGCTGGGATGCCCAGGGCCAAAAGCACGTGTTGCTCCTTTGCGGTGAACCCATAAGGTACGTTCTCTTCCTCCTGCAAAATGTATCTCTTCTTTACACGTATTATGTGAAACATCATAGAGTGTCTCTATCTTCACACCTTTAAAGAGCGCTTCAAAAACATTTCTTGTCATCTGGGTAAGTACCTGCCTATTTGCCAAAGCACAATTGATTGCTGCATTCATCGCACCGATATACTCCTGTCCTTCAGGTGAATTGATAGGTGCACAGGCAAGTTCCCTATCGGGGAGTATGATGCCAAGCCTTGTGGCCGCTTTGGCAAGCGATACCAGATACTCCGTACCGATCTGATGGCCGAGTGCCCGTGAACCGCAATGTATGGAAACGACAAGCTGTCCTTCTTTGATACCAAATGCATCAGCCGCTTCCTGATCATAGATTTTTTCCACTTTCTGAACTTCGAGGTAGTGGTTTCCAGACCCCAATGTACCCACTTCGCCAAGTTGGCGTTCTTTTGCCAATCGAGAGATATTCTCAGGCTTTGCCCCTTTCATTTTGCCCATCTCTTCTACAAAAGCAAGGTCTTCACTTATACCGTATCCGTGATGGACCGCCCATTGCGCCCCCTCTCTTAAAACATTATCAAGCGCATCAAGTGTGAGTTTCAGTTTTCCTTCTCTGCCTACACCCGCAGGAATCTGATGGTAGAGTGCATCGGCTAAAGCGGTAAAGTCGGTAGATGTCAAATCATCCATCATCAGGTTTGTACGTAGGCAGCGGATGCCGCAGGATATGTCAAATCCCACTCCCCCGGCTGAAATGATGCCGCCTTCATCGGCATCAAATGCTGCAACGCCGCCTATGGGAAATCCATATCCCCAGTGTGCATCAGGCATTGCCATAGCCTGTCCGACCAGACCCGGCAGTGTAGCGACATTCCGGATCTGTTCTAATACCTTGTCATCCATATTTTTCAATAACGGTTCTGATCCGTATAAGATGATTTTACTTCTATTTTCACCTTCTTTTAGGGGAACAGTCCAAGTAAAATCATCAATTTTTTCCAAAAAATTCATATTCATAATAATCCTTCTTTACACATCCACAACACATCGAGCTTCCCAATGATCCTCTTTCTCTTCTACAGACAGCATGGTCAGAGTTGCCCCTTTGACTTCGGTACCCCGTTCCAGATCTCTTTGCCACTTCTCTCCCCATGCTTTGCCACTCCAAATATTGCCCTCTTTATGAAGAGCGAACCGTCCCAGCGCAAGATGTTTCATATGGGATACTGCCAAAAGTTTATTGAGCCATTCTACTAATGCAAACTCGTTATCTTCTTCCTCGAATTCAACTTCAATCAACTCCCGACAGTTCAATGCATCCGCATTGACCATTATGGCAAACATTGCGGCTGCAGCTGATTCAAATGCCTCTTCAATACTTTTCCCCTTCCCAATAATCCCGATATCCGCATCGTGATCAAAGTAGTCATATTCTTTACTCATATGGACTTTCTCTCTTTTAACAATCCTCTTCATACTCTAAACATAGAGCATCTTATTAATTGTAACATCATTTTTTCTTTATGATATCAGATATGATTTTAAAAGGTAGATAATTTTTAATGCCATAGAAAATATAGCAAATAGAGGGATCAGTGATAGCAATGGCTTCCTCAGAAAATAAATCCCAAACTTTTAAAAAGTGTACAAAACGCGAAGAACCTTTGGATTGTGAGAAGTCAGTTTTGGCTTTTTGTTATAATTGAGAAGTTTTATAAATGAGATATAGCGGAGTAACACATGAAAAATATCAGCATCTTTATTATCATTACGTTATTAAGTATTTTTTTATTGAAAACGTGCGGAAAAGAGATACAGGAAAATCATGCAAATACGATAGAAAGCCCTAAAAAAACTTATCTTGACAGTCCTAAAAATACCTATGACATTCGTGTCGAGGCGCTTAATATAGCCAATACAATACAAAACCCTGATACCTATCTCGATAGCCGTGTGAATGCGAGGGAGTCAGCAAAGGAGTCGGTCAAGAAGAGCAACAAACGGATGGAAGAACAGGATAAAGCCATCAAGGCTTTAACAAAGTAAGTGGAAAAAAAGTTATTCTCATCAGAAAATAAGGGGTTAGGCGATAGTAACGGCTTTAACTTGTTTGCATTTTGGTAATTCTTTTAAAGACAGAAGCGATCATGGTGTTTGTGGCGATACAAAGGCAGCTGAGATCTCAACCGCTTTGAGTTTGACGAGCTTGATGATAGAGAGAACGTCGGGGCAACGTATGATTTCGCAGGATTGCCCAAATAACACCTATCCGCCTACAAACCAAGATGTCTTGGTAACGATGGGGGGATGGTATATGCTGCAAGAGTTTGAGTTTCAGGCTAAAAAAGGGGAGGAGAGGAGGACTGCCTTCAATCTCAAACTCTACAAATATCTTACTCTTTCAACCTTAACCAAATGTTAACGTCAGTTGTCTCTGCTTTGCCGGGATTTGTTTTTGTGCCACCGGTAAATACCGTACAGGCTGATGGTTATCCAAAAAAATTCTATGACAAAAGAAGCCAGATTCCAATTGTGCATAAGAGAGTACGTGATCAGTATGGAGCCAAACGCATTTAAAAAAGAGTACCAAAACCCTTTTGCATCCATCTTTTGGATTTGGAGTAAAAAATAAGTGCTTACGACGATACTTACGCCTATAATGCCGATGATGTTTGCTGTCATGCCGCTCTGTCTTTTTGAGGCGCATTGTAGCATAATATATGGCAAAAGAGAATTTGCAAAAAACGTATCGTTTGGGTTCATTTTTTTAAAAGACATAATCTTTTATTTATCGTTCTAGCGATACAATCATGAGTTTAAAACAGCCATATTTTATGAAAAATCCTAAAATTCTGCAGCTTTTTATAATACAAAATAAAGGAAACGGGATGTTTGAAAAGAGCGTGTTGCTGGAAGGCAACGAAATGTTCACAAATAGCTATTTTAAAAAGCATGAAGCGCAATTTCTTGAATTGGTTAAAAACGGGCAAAACCCTAAGGCGCTGTTTATCGGTTGTTCAGACTCAAGGGTGGTGCCGGACCTTATCATCCAAGCAAAGCCCGGAGATCTATTTGTAATCAGAAATGTCGGCAATTTCGTCGCACCTTATAAGCCTGATGAGGATTATCACTCTACGGCCGCAGGGATAGAGTATGCAGTAACCGAACTGGAAGTTTCGGAGATCATCATCTGCGGCCATACGCATTGCGGGGCTATCGCAGCGCTTTACAAAGACATGGAAGACAAACCGTTTGTTCATACGAAAAAATGGCTGACACTTGGCAATAAAGCAAAATCATTGGCCATTTTGGCTCTTGGAAAAAATGCACAACAAGAAGAGCTAAGAAAACTGACGGAAAAATTCTCCGTTATTTCCCAGATAGAAAATCTGCTTACTTATCCTTATGTAAAGAAAAAAGTCGACAGCGGAGAGCTGCATATCCATGGCTGGATGTATGATATCCAAACAGGGGCCATAGAATATTATGACCCCGATGAGTGTGAGTTTAGATCTATGCATGAAGTTTCAAACAGGTCAAACTAAGACACTTTCCAATAGTGTTTGAAATTTTTTTATCCGCTGCGTTCTTTGCAGAGCCCTAGAATTTGTAAGAGATCTGGGTAAAAAGCCCAAAGGCATCCTCGTGCGTAATAGTATCATTGCTCAAGCCGGCTTCTTCGATAAAATCCCCGCTTTTAAAATAGCCTGCACCGGCAAGAAGTTGGAGTGACGGACTGTATTGGTAGGTCGCAACAATATCGATCTCATCCCCGTATTTATCCGATTGTATGGAAGGGATCGTGTAGCTTAGCCATTTATCGGAAGGTTCATCCGCATAAAAAGCATGGTATTCGAGTTTGATATTGGTTTTTGGCAATGGCTCTATGATCGCAAAAATTTCATAATCTTTGAGGTTTGACCAAGACATCAAATTGAGCCTTCCGTAGTAAAAATCGCTTGCGCCAAAGGCAGCATCAAAGGTTTCACGCTCAGGCGTGGCAGGATCATTCCCGCTGGCATAGGTATAGCCCAAGCCAACTTTTGTGCGCATCGGCTTAAAGTAATATCCGCCGTCTAAATGAAAACCGATACCGTCGATATTTGCAACGGTGCCATCCAGAGAAGTATATTCTCCAAAAGATTTGAGAAATGTCATATCAAAGAAGTATCCGTATAGATCGGTATCATATATCCTTGCACCCGCATAGCAGCTTTGAAGCGAACGATAGTTTTCATTGGCTGTTTTGTTTTCTTTATAGGCGAATATCGGTTCTATCGCGCCGGTTTTTCCATAGGCATAGTGCCCGTATATCCCGCCCCCATAGTATCCGTGGCGATGATTTAAACTAAATTCATCCGGCTCATGAAGCATCGTGCCGCCCCAAAAAAAATCTAAAAAATTGTCCTCATCTTTAAAAGAAACTTTAGCGGCATCCCATACCCACTTGCCTGAATTTTTCCATTCTCCAGGCCCAAAAACCCTGCCGTCGCCGTAGGTTATTTTTTGACGGCCGGTTTTGACGGTAAAATATGAGGCGGTGTATTGCAAATAAGTTTCATATAGCTCAAAAGTGTCTTTTTGCGGATTGTGTTCTTGCAGAAACTCTTTGTTGTACCAGTCAAGATCATCAAACCCCCAGCCTAAAACTCTTGAGTCTTGCATGGAGAGCCTGGCAGTCCACGCTTCGTTGAACTGATACGTGACCCCCAGCCTCAATCTGGTGAGCAGATAGGCATCTTCGCGTTCACCTGTTTTTGGAGCGCTGCCGTAGAATTTTTCATTCATATCGTTGAAGTATTCAAATCTAAAGCGCATCTCGCCGTCAAACTGAAAGTCTCCCCAACTATAACCCCAAGGCAAGAGAAAGGCTAAAAGCGGAATTTGAATAGATCTCATAGCAATCCTTTTATATAAAAATATATATAACGATTTCAAAAAAGATATCTTTTGTTAGAATTTTAGCATATCAAAGCTTTATATATTTCTATATATATCGAATATATCAAGCATTGCCAATTTGGACAAGCAAAGACGGCTATATCTCTTTTTGCATCTTTTAAATAGGCGTAATGATGGGATTGAATGCTTTGGATGCCAACGTAACTTTTTGTCCTATTTTCAGATTCCGGACTTCTTCTTGTGTTGAAACAACTTTTACAACATTTTGTCCCACCAAGATGCTTACGACAAAAACGATATCGCTTTGAACGATATTGACGATTTCCCCGCTGAATTTGAATTTGCCGCTTATTTTGCTGCCGCCGAATATTTCGTTTGGCGTTCCTTTTTTTATGATTTTCCCATCCGCAAGCTCTAAAACGAACTGAGCCAATTTATACACTTCTCCTATATCGTGGCTGACCAAAATGGTTGTAAGATTGAAATATCTTTGAATCTTGAGCAATTCGTCTTGGAGTTTGGTTCGCATTGCAAAATCAAGGGCTGAAAGAGGCTCATCAAGAAGAAGTATTTTGGGTTCTCTTACCAGGGCCCTCGCAAGTGCTACCCTTTGTTTTTGTCCGCCCGAAAGTGCATCGGGTTTTTCGTTTGCCAAGTTGGCAAGTTCGGTGACATGCAGTATCTCATCAACTTTTGAGGCTTTTTTTCTATCGTCAAGCGCATAAAGGAGATTTTGTCTCACGGTCATATTGGGAAAGAGGGCATAATCTTGAAATACAAATCCGATTTTTCTTTTTTGCGGCGGAAGGTTGATCTTTTTGCTGCTGTCATACCAAACTTCATCTTCTATCACAATTTTTCCGTCAGTTGGCTCAAGCAATCCTGCAATCATCTTGAGAATAGTGCTTTTGCCCGCTCCGCTTTTGCCAAAAAGCACGGTAAGTTCGCCGCGATTAAACGTAGTGTTGATCTCAAGCGGGATAATGCCGTTGGCGCCTCTTAGATCTTTTGAGAGGATAAGTTCATTCATGAGAGTTCAGCCTTTAAAAAATGTTTATTGATTGCATAGACAGATAGCAAAATAGCAAAAGAGATAAGAAAAAGGGTCAGTGCATATTGATTGGCAGCGCTGTAGTTGAGCGATTCGACCTCATCATAGATGGCGATGCTTGCCACTCTTGTTTCTCCGGGTATATTGCCCCCCATCATTAAAACCACGCCAAATTCGCCCACGGTATGGGCAAAAGAGATGACAATGCCTGTAAGAAGGGAAGGCCGGATATTGGGAAGCAGCACCCGAAAAATAACGTTTGTTTTGCTTTTGCCTAGGGTATAGGCAGCCTGGGCAATGTTTTTGGGCAATGCGGCAAACCCGCTTTGTATGGGGTGCACCATAAAAGGCAGCGAAAAGATAATCGAAGCGACCACCAAGCCCTCGAAGCTGAAAACCAGCCTTAAGTCCAAGGTTTCATCCAGCCATTGTCCAAAAGCATTCTTGGGGCTGAAAAAAACAAGCATATAAAACCCAAGCACGCTGGGGGGCAGCACCAAAGGCATTGAAACGATCGCTTCCAGTACCGGTTTCAGCCTATTTTTCGTCATAGCCAGAGAGTACCCCAGCGGTATGCCTATGATGAGCAAAAATAGTGTGGTTATGCCTGCGAGTTTGAAAGTAAGCGACATGGTTTGCATAAAGCTTTCTTCTATCATTTAGCGCCTTTTTGCAGGGTGACTTCGTTTGCTTTGATGAACCATAAAAATTCTTTGCCGGCTTCAATTTGGAGCCGTTGAAGCGATGAGGTGGTAATCAGCGAGATGATCTCAACCCCTTCAAAATCAAAAATGACTTCACTGAGGATCTTGCCTTGAGTGATCTTTTTTATGACAGAGACAAAAGCATTGCTGGCGCTTACGGTAGACTCTTTTGTTCCGATAAGCACTTCGGCTTCTTTAAAAAGCAGCGTAACAGCACTGCCTATGGCAATTTCACCGAAAGAACCGATGTCGATGACAAGAGAGACAAAAGTGTGGCCGTGCAGATCAATTTCGATTCTTGAGAGTTCATTGACGGTTTGTATTTGTTTGATTTTGCCGCGCAATACATTCATTGGTTATCTTCCTGTTTGGAAATTTTTATTTGGATATCCAGCGGTTTGGCATGATACGGGGATGAGGTGACCAGAAAATCAACCCCGCACTGTGCATACGCATAGGAGTTTTGCACATTGATGCCGCCTGTTGCAGAGAGCAGCAGATGCGGGTATTGGGATTTGAGTGATACGCATTTTTTGAGGGTATCAAAATCCATTTTTTCGCACTGTAAAATATCAGCTCCCAGTGAGGCAAAGTAAAGCGCTTCTTCATAGGTGTCTACTTCTACAGCCACTTTTTTTTCAATAAATTTGGCTTTAAGCTGTTTGAAATGCGCTTCAAGTTTTTGTTTGTCCTCCAAAAAAATCAAATGCTGCTTAAAGATCAAGATCGAATCATACACCCCCAATCGATGCACAGATCCTCCTCCGGCCAAAACCGCCTTGATCATCATCTCTTTGGTGTTGGGAAAGTTTTTTCTTGTGGTGGCTACGGTGATAAGCGGGTTGGCTTTTTGGGCATTAAGAATCATATGGTGCGTATAGGTAGCGATACCGCTGAGGTACTCCAGCAAATTTTGGGATATTTTCCATGCATAATGAAGGTTTTGTGCATTTGAAACGCATTCTAAAACCAGAGTATCTTTTGAAATAAAATCACCGTCTTTTGCATAGAGTGTAAAATCGATAGAGAGTTTATTTAAGATCATAGCCACATATTCCAGCCCGCAAATGACCATATCGCCTCGTGGGATAAACTCCATTTTTCCTTTTTTTTCCGCAATGTTTAGGCCGTAGGTGGTGACATCGAAAAACTGTATATCTTCGTTCATTAAATTTTCTATATTCATTGTGTATTCCTTCTTTTCATTAATAGCATTTTAAAGGCTGAAAGTATAAGCAGACATCCCAAAAAGATTTCAATAAACAAGCTATCTGTACTGCCTAGCAGCAGTACGCCTCCAAATGCGCCGATGATGGAACCCCCGGCCATAAACAGTGCAAAATCTTTATTGTGTGTTATAGGCTCAAGTCCCATTTTTTGATGGTATTTGTAAAGCGATACCAAAAGCGTAGGAATGCTGATAAGCAAACTTAAGCTGCCGGCCAATTTGATATCTGTGCCATAGATCAGCACAATGGTTGGAATGATCAGTTCGCCTCCGGCAACACCCAGCATGCTGCTAGCAAGCCCTATAAAATAACCGCAAACAACACCCAGAATAAAGCTTGCTAACGGAGAAAAACCAAAAGTATAGTGATTTTCAAGGCTAGAATGAAGCATCAAAACGATACCAAGCAGCATCAAAAAGGCAAAAACAATTTTTTTAAGCATTGTTTCATTGACTTTTGAGACCAAACCCGCTCCGATGTAAGAGCCATACAGGGAACCGCTCAAAATATTTAAAACGATAAAACTATGCGACCAAACCAAAAAAATATCAACCTCAAAAGCTCTAAATAGTAACGAAAAGGTAACCGTGACCAATGAGACGGCAAGGTTTATAACTATAGCGCTTTTTAGGTTGAATTTAAAGGCGATATTAAGTAAAGGGAGTCTGAATTCTGCACCTCCCAATCCAATAAGACCGCCTAGCACGCCGATTATTCCACCGCTGACAAAACTATAAAAATTTTTCAAATTAACCTCCTACAGATAGGCAAATTTTTTAAGTCCGAAAAATAGGCCGATCGAGATGATACCCAAAAGAAGCGAAAGCGTAATGGCTTTATCCATGTCTCCGCTAAATGCATAGTTGTAGATAGCCAGCGAGACGGTATCGGTTTTGCCTATGATGTTGCCGCCTAGCATCAACGTAATACCCACTTCGCCAAGCGATCTTCCAAATCCCAAAAACATCGAAACCAAAATTACTTTTTTAATATTGGGCAGCAAGACAAACACCAAAGTATACAGTTTGCTTTTGCCAAGCGTATAGGAGGCTTCGGCATATCTTTTTGACTGTTCGTCGATAGCTGCCTGGATAGGTTTGACCACCAAAGGCAATCCGGCCACAAAAGAAGCGATCAAAACGCCTGTTACACTAAAGATGATCTCTATGTCAAACCGGGCAAACAGCTGTCCTATGACTCCGTTTTTGCCGAAAAGCAGAAGCAAAAAAAATCCTAAAGCAATCGGAGGAAATACGATGGGTATGGTAACCAAAATATCAACAACGGATTTGATAAAAGTTTTTTGCCCGCTCAAATAGTAGGCGATTCCGACGCCTAGCAGCAGATGAAGCACAACGGTAATTGCGCCTATCTTAATGGATAGCAGGGAGGGGGAGTAGAGCCATTCCATCGATCAAAGCCCATGCTTGTTTAAAATAGTTTTGGCTTCAATTGAAGACAAAAATTCAATAAAAGCATCCGTTTGTGCATTTTGTTTGCCTTGCAACACTACACAGACTATTTTGATGGGAGTATAGAGGTGCTTGTCTATCTCGATCATTTTTCCTATATGCTGTTTGATGCCCAAATAGTCGGTTTTATTGATAAATCCCGCATCCAGTTCGCCGCTGATCAGATAGGTGCTTACTTGCGGAGCGGACTGAAAGATGTTGAGTTTGTTTTTGAGCATATCAAAAAGTTTTGAATGGTGCAAAAACTCATCGGCGGCTTTTCCGTATATGGTTTTTTGGGTATCGGGCAGCCCTATTTTTTTGATTGCATCAAGCGATAACCCTTCGATGTTTGAAATATTTTGATGGTCTTTTGAAAAAACAAGCACCAACGATCCCTCTCCGAGTTCAGCTTTTTGCGAATAGGCTATCTTGAGTTTGTCGATAAAATCTTCATCTCCGATAAAGAGTGCTATTTTGTCACTGTATTTGATCTGTTCGGAAATTTGCTGCATATTTCCATAGATTTGGTTCACTTTGATTTGTTCTTTTTGCTCAAATGCGGTTGAAAGCTCGCTGACAGCCCTTTTGTATCCGCTGCCGCTTGCAAGGTATATTTCATCAGCCATTAGACTGCAGTAAAAACCAAAGATTAAAAATAGTATTCTCATTCTGCTCTCCTAAATCCGTATTTTTCTAAAATGGTTTGCCCTTTGTTTGAGAGTACGAAATCTGCAAACTCTTGCGCCAATGGTTTGTTTTTTGCATGTTTGGTGATGACGAACGATTGGCTCAAAGGAGTATAAAGCGAAGGATCTATCAGTGTATAGACTCCTTTGGGCGCGTTTGTCTCTTTGAGCAGCGAAAATGCCACAATCCCGGCATCTGCAGCACCGCTGTCTACAAAATGAATTGCTTGGGATATGTTTTCGCCCACCACGATTTTATCTTGTACGCTCTCAAGCAGCGAAGCATTTTTGAGCACTTCCATGGCTGCTGCTCCATAGGGGGCTATTTTCGGGTTTGCTATCGAGATTTTTTTCACTTTCTTGGCCGCTGCTGCTTTGATGCCTGCATCGATCAGATTTTGGTCTAGCGCATAATAAGCCAAGACGCCTATGGCATACGCTTTGGACGGTGTGATGGCATCGCCGTCTGCAACGATTTGCTCGGGATATTTAGAATCGGCAGAAAAGAATATATCGTATGGCATACCGTTGTGAAATTGCATATAAGCTTTCCCGGAGGAGCCGGTATGAAACGTAATCTTGTCGGCGGGCCTTTCTTTTAAGAATTCGTTGATGAGCTCTTCCATTGCATTTTTCGTCGAAGCTGCTGCGAAAATGTTTATCCGGTCGGCAAAAAGCGTTGCAGAACAAAGTATAAACAAGAGAATTATTTTAAATTTCAATGTACCGCTCCTTATGGTCCGATGGGACATTCACTCTATATTTTTCATCTTTCGCGGGCCTCTTTTGTTTGTATGAAATCATAAAAATTTTTAACAATTTTTCTCTCCTTTAAAACAGATAATTCATTTCAAATCTCAACTCATTGTAGGACGGATCGTCTTTGAACAAACCGTCGCCGCTGACAGTGTCCTTTTTCCCATCGGCAATCCCAATGCTTAGCTTGGTGGAAAAATCAGGCATCGAATCGTAGGTTTTGAAAAGATGCAGTGTCAGCACATCACTGTCGGCCTGTACTCCGGGTTTTGTGTCATCAAAATCCTGTATCGCATAGCCTATTTTGACTTTTAAGCCCGGAAAAATCCCCGCTTTCCCAAAATCATATTTGCCTCCTATCGCAATAGTTTTAGTATTGGCATAGATATTGTATTGGCCCATCAGCCTGGTGTAGCCACTGGTCGGAAATTTTCTCCAAGGCGCAATCAAGTCTCCTTTGTCTTGAACCGATGTGTAGCCCAGATCGATATTCCATGTATTATGTATCAGCTCTATCTTTGTGCCCCAAAGGCCGCTGTCCAGACTGTCAGGATCATCGTAGCCTATGGTGTTTGTGGCAAGGTTTGCGCCGCCTATGCTGCCTGCACCTTCATCAAATTGGTGCATGTAGCGTATCGAAGCAGCGACGGCTAACGCATCGCTGAGGGGTAGGCTGTATGTACCGTCGATTGCGGCAGATGTAATGAGTTGAGGGACTGCGGTATAGTTAAGCAGCACAGATAAATCCGGAGCAGGGGCATAGCGGGTTTCAAACACAAAAAGCCGGTCATCGATGCCTTTGGCTTGGAGCTTGGAAAGCGTCAGGCCTTGATGCATCGCGCTGTCGTCGTTTTCGCTCCAGTACGCACCAGGCATTGCCGGATCATCGCCATAGGCAAGAAGATGGTGGAAAGATTCGTGATCTCTGAGCTTTTGTCGTGTAAGATAGGCTGCTTTGACGGATAGGAAAGGAATATCCCGCGAGTGCAGCGTGAGGCCTTCAAACGTATTGGGTACCATTTTAGTATCGTTGCTTGCCGTTAAAAAGCTTTCAAAGATCTGGCGGCCCGCCTTAATGGAGAGCTGCCCGCTTTTGTATTCCAGATAAGATTGTGCCAATGTTGCCAAATCAAACCTTCCGCCGTGAAGCACTTCGTAACGCGAAAAAAGATCTTTGCCTGCTTTGACAAACCCGATTTCTTCCGTATCCATATGCCAAGGATTGTAAGAAGTATAAAGGCCTGCCGTAAAACCAAAGCCGCTAAGATAGGCACTTTTGTAGATCAGGCTGCTTCCTATCGCAGTTGCCCAGTTGTTTTGATCTTGATCGGTCTGCATTTTCCAGTTCCACTTGAAGCTGTTAAGGCGGATTCTTCCGTACCATATGCCTTCTGAGAGCATTTGTGTAAACGTTTCCGCACCGCCGGGGATTTGATGATAAACCTCCCTCATATTGGACCTCAATGTCCGCTTGGAGGTTTCATCAGATGCGCAGAGTGCTTCTGAATGCACGAAGAGGAGAGATGCCGCCAGACAAAATCTAAAAAAAGACATTCTCCTCTCCTTTTTTGTTTTTTAGATACTGCTAAAATAATACCGTTATATAACTTAAGATATAAGGATGCCTTATTGAGCTTCAAAAATCTGTTTACCGGACCATAAACATTAATTTTGCCAACAATACGATAATAACGGCGATAGAAAAAATATATTTGTAAGCAGAGGTTTCTACCGGATTTGGATCCTGTGAATGTTGGATCTTAAAGAGGATTCTGCCGGAAACAGAATATAAAACTTTGGCGCCGATCCCCAAAGCCAGAACAGCTTTTATAATCAAAAGTGTTTGAAATGTTGTAGGGAAAAGCCCATTTTCAAAATTTGCATATTTAAAAAACAATATACTCCCTGTTATTATCAGGATGAAGAAATTGGTCGGATATATTTTCCAAACTCTCTTTGCTAAAGATTTTTTCATTTCAAAGTGTGCGTTTGCATCAATGTTGTTTTTCGCCGCCGACAAAACAAATAGTTTTGCAAAACCCCACCCCAAAAAAAGCATTGCGCTAAATAGATGTATGATGTGAACGATATTATAAAAAAGCTCCATTATTTTCCCTTCGTTTTAATTTTTATCTAAAGATTGGTATGCATCTTTTGTGTGCATCGTGTGTGATAATCTCTGCATTGACTCCGTAAACGTCTTGAATCATGGGTGCAGTAATCACTTCGCCGGGTTTGCCGTCCGATATAATTTTCCCGCCGTTCATAACCACTGTACGGCTTGAAATAAGAAGTGCATGGTCCGGGTAGTGCGTGGTTTTTAAAAATGTATACCCTTCGCGGCTTAGTTCATCAATAAACTCTAAAAGTCTCATTTGATTCCCATAGTCTAGCCCATTTACCGGTTCATCCATGATGAAGGTATCTACCTCTTGGGCAATGGCGCGTGCAAAAAGAACAAGTTGTTTTTGTCCGCCGCTTAATTGTCCGAATATCCTGTCTTTCAAACCCAAAATACCGGCTTTTTTTAGCGCTTCAAGCGCTATAAAATGATCATGGGATGAAGGAGAGGCGAAAATGCCAAGCTTTGAGACTCTCCCCATAAGTACCATTTCTAAAACGCTGTAGCCAAAAGGAACATGATGGTATTGAGGTATATAGGCAATATGAGAGGCTATCTCTTTGTGCGAATATTCTTCAATGGATTTCTCATGCAAAAGTATCTCTCCCTTCCCATAAAGCAGTTTTAAAATAAGTTTGATAAGCGTACTTTTCCCGCACCCGTTTGGCCCTAAAAGCGAGACAACTTCACCCTTGAAGAGATGCAGATCTACGCCGCAGAGAATTTGGCTTTTTTTGTATGAGAAGTGCAGATCTTTCACTTCTATGATAGGTTTTAGTTCCATGCTTCCCTCGCATTTTTTAAAACCATAATGAATATCGGTATTCCTATAAGAGAGGTTAAAATCCCAATAGGTATCTCGACGCTAAGTGCAAGGCGTGAGACGGCATCGGCCAGAAGCAAAAATGCTCCTCCGAAAATTGCAGAGAGGGGGACAAGCAAACGGTTGGACGGTCCTATTGCCATACGGATGATGTGAGGAATGATAAGCCCCACCCAGCCGATAATTCCCGCCATAACGACAGAGAGCGAACTGGCCAAGGTAGCTAAGATAATCGCAACTATACGAATAAGCTTGACATTGATGCCAAGCGATTTTGCTTCTTCGTCGCCAAGGCTTAAGAGGTCAAAGTATTTACCCATAAAACTCATGCCCAAAATACTAAACAGTATCGGTATGGAGACAAGAAGTATTTCATCAAGCTGTGCGATGGAAAGCGAACCCATTAGCCAGTAAGTAATGGCGGGGAGCACACTGTAGGGATCAGCCACATATTTGACGACGGAAAGAAGCGAAGTAAAGAGCGAACCGCTAATGACGCCGCCAAGAACCAGCATCACGGTTGAGCGTGAGTTTGCTCCTGCGGAGCCGATCAAAACAGCAAAACCAACCGCGACAAATCCGAAAGAGAACGCCAATGCTTGCACGATGAACCATTGTTCGCTGATAAGCATCCCGCACGCCGCACCAAATGAAGCTCCCGCCAAAACACCCAGAATTCCGGGCGAAACAAGAGGGTTGACAAACATCGCTTGAAACACCGCTCCGGAAGTTGCAAGTGCGGCCCCTACAAGAATGGCAAGCAAAATTCTAGGCAGCCTGATCTCCAGAATGATATTGTCTATGAGGGCCAAAGTATCTATTTCTATATCGGAAATGCCGTAAATTTTATAATTTAAATATGCCATAAATGTGTGAAAATCGATAGGGTATTGGCCCAATAGCAGCGATAAAGCTGCTATTGCCGCAAGCAGAACGGTTCCAACCGCCAAGTATCTGTTTTCTTTGGTACGGTCAAACAAAAAATGCAGCATGGTCATTTGTGCTAAAACTTAAGTTCAATACCAAAATAGGCACCGAACGGTGCTCCTGTTTGGAAGGTTGCATCTGTCGTTGAAGCAGACAAAACATTATCCGGTGTGTTGATCGTAGCAATATATTTTTCATCGGTCAGATTGGTAAGGCCGATGTGAAGTTTTGCATTTTTTGTACCCAAAAATTCATAGGGCCGGTATGCGATATCAAGATTAACCAACGTGAATGCATCGATCTTTTGTGTATTGAGTACATCGCCGTATCGACTGGAGGTATATTGAACACTTGGCGTGAACGTCCAGTTGTCATATTGATAGGCAAGGGCTGCTTTTGCCATCACTTTGGGTGCATCGGGAAGCTGATTGCCGTCTGTTTGTACAGTAGACGTCGGACTGCTTTGGAAATTTTCCGAAAAGGCATAACGGTTGTATGAAAGCCCGATGATCAGCTCAAGATTATCAAGGATCGGGCCGTACGCTGAAAGCTCTGCCCCGTACCCGAGCGCATCCCCCATATTTGCAGGATAGTTCACGCCGTACTCCGGATCATAGATGTTGGCTTGCTTGTTTTTTACAAAAGAGACAAAAAGATTTGGGTTCAATGTAATGGCGCCGACCATCGTTTTAAATCCTAAATCAATGTTGTCGGAGGTTTCAAGTTCAAGTTCATCCCAAAGCGTTTGCAAAGTAACGCCTTTTGAGACAAATTTATCGCGATTTTTGATGTAAGTAGGGAAAAGGTTGACATCAAAACCATAGGTGCGTGTATAATCGATATAAACTGTTGTATCGTCCGTTGCTTGATACCCTAAATAAAGCGAAGGCAGAAAAGTGTGAAACGTATGCTCTTTGACGCTTGCCCATGGATCGATAGTGCCTTCTGCAATAGCGGTATCATAATCCATGCTGGTTGAGCTACTTGTACCGTTGGTATAGCTTGTTAAGCTTCCTAATCCAAAAGACTGATATTGGATACCTGCGGCATAGTCAAAACGGCCGTTTTCTCCATAAAGCTTAACAAAAGGCGCCTGGAGGGTATGATAATCATTATCTGCCAGCACGGCATAGCCGTCAAATACAAGTTCTCCGTCTACCACACGATATTTTGATTGATTGTACGGAGGCCCCGGAGGAAGCTGGCGATGATACCAGTAGCCTATTTTTGTTTTAGCCATGTCGGAAAATGTATGCTCATATGCCGCAACAGCCCCAAACAGATCATGGTCCATGTACCAGTCAACTACGCGGTTTTTGGCCGGATCTGCTTTTATGCTTGAATACCAATAGTCTCCTTCATCTTTTTTGTAGTAAGGCTTCAAAGAGAGCACATCATTGCTGCCAAGACGGTACTCAAGGTTCCCAAGCAAGGCAATCGTGTCAAAACTTTGCTTATTCCAGTCATAATAGTTGACATCATTGCTTGCAGTTGGCTGCGCGGTTGCATAATCTTTATCAAAATAGGTATCCAGATCCTGTGCCTCTGCATAGGTCAGGCTGTTATAATTATGATGATCGTCGCTATTGTAAATCGCATAAAATTCTGTTTTTAAAGCATCGTTTGGTTGATATGCAAGGCCAAACATTCCATTGATACGCTCCAAATCACCTTCGCCTTTATATTTGTCATTGCTAAGGTAAGAGAATGATCCAAAAGTTGAAAAATCGCCCATTTTGCCCGAATCAAACCGTAAAAAAGTACGTTCAAAGCTCTCTGTGCCAAATGACTGCGAAATAGTACTCTTGCCGGTAGAAGCAGGGGGGAGGATATTGAGATCCACTTTTCCGATCAAGCTTGAGAAGCCCAGGTTTTTATCTACTTCAAGATAGCCCTTGTAGAGATTGATAGAGCCTATATTTTCCATATCAACCATCTGTTTTCCGCCTCCGGGGTTGCTCGAGACAGGCAGGCCGTTTAGCATGAAGACGCCTCCGGGGCCTGATTGGGATTTGCCTCGGATGCGGATAGGATCATGAAAAGAAGGCTCATTGGAGCCTGCTTGATCGACGGGCGTAAAATTGACAGACGGTGAAAATGAAATGACCGAATAGGGGTTCATTTTTGCTTGAGATCCAAGCGATGCTATACTTTTTTGGGTGAAGACTTGTGCCGTTCGGTTGCTTTCATCCATAAAAAAATCTGCACTGTCTTGTGCTTCTACTATCGATATGGTTTCGATAGTGACAGGCTCGGCAAAAAGAGCCGAGGCGGTGATTGCTAAAAGCAATGAAAAAGAGCGTTTCATAGAGATGTCCTTAATATGGTTTTTATTTGTTCATCATTCAAACGAACATTGAAAAAAAGTTCATAAAATACTTTAATGCGGTCATTGAGATCGATAGTGTAGGCTTCGGGATGAAATACCGAAGCAAGCCACTGGATACCCAAGGCGCGCATGAATGAAGGAGGTCTGTCAAGCCAATTAAACGGCGCGGTCGGCACCAAATAGACACACTTGTTTTTTACTGCGCTAAGACGCCTCCAGAGCGGATCCAAAAGAATATCATTGTAGACAGCTCTGTTTTGCACTACAATGACTTCAGGATCATAGTTTAGAAGTGTTTCAAATGTAATTTTTTCCAATCCGAGCACCTCTTTTTGCTGGCACTTGTGAACGTTTTCTCCGCCGGCAAAATTAAGTGCCTGAACATGGAAAGACTGGTCGCATTCGGTCGAGAGCCCATCAATGCCTTCTGCATAGTAATATCGTACTGGTTTGAGTTTTGCTGTTGCTGCACGTACTTCGTCGATACTTTTTTGGATAGACTCTGCAAGCATTTGTCCTCGCGCTTTTTCCCCGATTGCTTCTCCTGTCCGGATAAAGGCTTTTGGCATATCTTCAATATCCTTGAACTCGATCGACAAAACAGGTATATCGGTTTTTTTGATTTCGCGTTCAATGATTTGTCTGCGCATGTCATCCTCCCACACTAAAATGAGTTGAGGCTTGTATGTCATGAGGCTTTCAAGATTGATATCGTTACCGCCGGCATGGAAAGAACCGATCACAGGAAGAGAGAGAAAGCGATCGCCTACAAGCTCTTTTTCCGCACTGTTGTTTGGATTTTTGGCTTTAAAGTTAAGTCCTGTTATTTTGTCTGGATTTAAAGCATAAAGAAGATAAGTCATCGGAGGAGATGACCCGAAAATACGGTTTATCTGTTTTTCTGAAGAAAGAGTGTACTCAGAGGTTTGAAGTGTATCTTCGCCCTCAAGCAAGCAGCCTGCAAGCAAACAAAACACAAGAATCGAAAATAATTTCATGTAAAACCTTCAATGACGGCAATCCCTCAGAAGATACCGCCGGAGGCTATGAAGGCGATATCTTATGAGAGGTTGCTGTTTATAGATGAAGTATTTGGCAAATAGAATCACTTAAAAATTTTGCATGCACTGCAAAACATCTATATAAAAATATATATAACGATTTATCCTTTCTTTCTCCCAAATACATTCGAATCATATCGTTATATAACTTAAAATATAACGATATTTTTAAAAAAATGCATTTTTGCCGGTAAAATTTTGAAAAATTTGCTTCAAATTGCGCCAAAGCGCAAATCTAGACGGCAACCAACGCATTTGAGATATCAAATACCGCCCAGATTGTGTCGCCGCAAGCAAGCGATTGCGTTGTAAGATTTTGGGTCGGAATCGATGCAACAAGTGTCTGCTTTCCTTTGAGGGAGACTATGACTTCACTTTGTGCTTCATCTTCGTCAATGCGTATAATTGTCCCGCAAAGATAGTTTTTTGTTTCTTCTATGATAGCCGGTTTGGTTTTAAGCAAAGAGATCCAGGCGGCTTTGAGCAAAACATAGAGCGCTGCTCCTTTTTGGATGTCCATCTCTTTGAGGCTCTGTTTGGTGATGATAACGGCAATTTGTGTCATTTCGTCGATTTTAATGGCAAGTTTGGCTTGGTTTTTGTTTGTTTCGATTTGGGTAACGGTGCCTAGAAGCTGATTTCTTGCGCTGGTTCGCAAGGTAAGTTTGGAGACAAAAGCAGAAAATTTATCGCTGTCATCCGTATAGTGCTCCAGCGCTTCAAAAAAAAGATGTTGGGCGTGTTCGATTTTTTTATAGAGGGCGATATACTCCAGCCCTTTTGGCGTCAGGCGCGTACCTCCGCCCCCTTTGCCTCCGGTAGAACGTTCCACAAGCGGTTCTTCGGAGAGTTTGTTGATCGCATCGATCGCGTCCCATGCAGCTTTATAGCTCATTTTCATGATTTTGGCGGCCGCAGAGATCGAACCTGTTTGATGGATGTTTTCAAGCAGCTCGATACGCCCTCTGCCTAAAAAATTTTGTTTGGCTTTGCTGATCCAAAGTCTTCCGTCGATATGGTTATGCATATATAGCACCTCTTAAAGTCTAAAGATGTAAACAATTGTGAAAAATACGATTGATGAAAATATTAAATTTTAGTCAAATAATACGTTAATTATATTGATAAACTATAGCAGAAAGAAGATTTTTTTATGCTGAGTATTGAAATAAGTGGTGACCCCACGGAGACTCGAAC
>DHHF01000001.1:0-220848 GCA_002403155.1 Sulfurovum sp. UBA4779 | reverse complement strand
TCCTAACCGCTAGACGATGGGGCCATTACAACTTGTGGACGAAATTATATAAGCTAACTGCTTAAAAAACTCTTAAAGTAAAATAATTCTAAAAAATGAAGGAAATGCCGTTGAAACCAATACCCTTTCTCCTTGCCGCAATAGGCGCATTTTTTCTTACTGCATGTGCGCCAAAACAGTATGCAAAGCAAAATTCGGCACTTATCGTGTTTAAGACCCTCGGCTTTCAATATGCCGATTTGGGGTTTATCTATGAAAATCAAAAAGCAATCAAAGTAGAAATCTACAGCAGTGCACAACCGCTGATGTCGCTTGAAATAGCTGAAAAGACAGTCTGCATGAGCGCCTTGAAATGCATGTCAAAAGAAGCGTTCAATCAAAAAGTGTTAAGTGCGTACTATCCCTTAGAGACGCTGGAGCAAATCTTTCAGGGAAAACCTATTTTCAATCAGGCAGGATTGGACAAAAAGAGTAACGGCTTTACGCAAAATATTGCAAGTCCAAACAAATATGACATTATTTACACCGTTTTAAATGATGAAATTATTTTCCGTGATACAATCAACCAAATACTTATCAAGGTGAAAAAACAATGAAGTTTGTAGGTGCACATGTCAGTATAAGCGGGGGAGTGGAGAATGCTCCTTTAAATGCAATGGCCATCGGGGCAAAAGCCTTTGCCCTTTTTACGAAAAACCAAAGACAATGGGCTGCTAAGCCTTTGGAGTCAAGCAGTATTGATGCTTTTCGCCAAAACCTTGAGCTTGCCGGCATTTTGCCCAAACATGTACTTCCGCATGACAGTTATCTGATCAATCTGGGACATCCGGAAGTTGACAAATTGGAAAAATCGTGCGAAGCGTTTATCGGCGAATTAGAGCGTTGCCGCATATTGGGGCTTGACAAACTCAATTTTCATCCCGGTTCGCACTTGACAAAGATAGACAAAAAAGACCCTTTGTATGATACGTTGTTGGCAGATGCGGAACAATCCTGCCTGGATGTGATAGCCGCATCGATGAATAAAGCTATAGAAGCAACGAAGGATTCAAATGTGAAGCTGGTCATAGAAAATACGGCCGGCCAAGGCAGCAACCTGGGATATAAGTTTGAGCATTTGGCCTATCTGATCGAAAAAATAGAAGACAAAAGCCGTGTCGGAGTCTGTTTGGATACGTGCCATACTTTTGCGGCGGGCTATGACCTGCGTACCAAAGAGGCTTACGATCAGACGATGGATGCTTTCGGGCGTATCGTGGGGTTTGAGTATCTTAGCGGCATGCATCTTAACGATGCCAAATCCAAATTAGGCTCAAGGGTTGACAGGCATGATTCTTTGGGCCGGGGCGAGCTTGGATGGGACGTGTTTGGTTTGATCATGAATGATCCTAGGATGGATGACATTCCGTTGGTGCTTGAAACGATCGATGAATCGATCTGGGCAGAGGAGATCAGAGGATTGTATGCACTTGTAAAATAAAATTAATGATGAAAAGAAGGGAGGAGGGAAAGATGAACACAATCAAAGCAGGAGTGGTCTGTATGGCAGCCGGCACGCTGCTGATGGCAGGAGGATACAAGATCCCCGAACAGTCGCTCAATTCGATGGCTTTGGGCGGGGCGTATACGGCGCACACAATCGGGGCAGATACCGCGTATTATAACCCCGCAAACATGAGTTTTATCGGCGAATCGCAATACGTTGAGGGAGGTCTGACGCTGGCGCATCTGCCTTCAAATGTCTACACGCTGATTGATCCGTATTCGGGAGAGTCCAAAACGGAAGATATCCTGATCCCCAATTTTCACTACGTTTCTGCACCGATGGGGGATTTCAGATGGGGAGCAAGCTTGACGGTGCCTGCGGGATTGACAAAGCGCTGGGATACCCCTTATCAAAAACTGTATGCCCGGGAATTTACGCTGAAAGTTTTAGAATTGAATCCTTCTGTTTCTTACAAGGTGTCGGACTATTTCAGTGTCGGCGGAGGGATACGATTTGTTTATAGCGAAGGGGTAGTGAAAAGTAAAGGGGATGTTTCACGGGATATGGAAGGCGATACGTTTGAGGCGGGATACAATCTGGCAATGGCGTATGCATTGGATGAAGACATCAAACTGGCTGTTACCTATCGCTCCAATATCGACCTTGATGAGGAAGGAACGGCAAAACTTTACTACGGAAGCGCTTTGCGTTACGATGGGGATGCAAGCGTTTCGGTTCCTCTGCCTGCGTCGCTCAATATTGCCATCAGCAAAACGTGGCAGGATAAACTTACTTTAGAGTTCAATTATGAAAGAACCTATTGGTCCAAGTATGAAACGTTGGATTTTGAATACGCCGGCACAGACATTGGCCCATTGACACCCTATTTTGACGATCCTATTGCTAAAAATTGGAAAGATACCGATACCTTTAGGATCGGCGCAACCATCAAAATGGACAATCAGTTGACCGCCATGTTCGGTTTTGCGATTGACGAGACGCCTGTACCTGTTGAAACGGTGGGGTTTGAATTGCCCGACAGTGATGCCAAGATCTTTTCGATGGGGTTTCGTTATCAGCAGACGGAAAATATTTCCTGGGGCGCAGCGCTTCTTTATGACGGCAAAGAGAGTTTTTCTGTTCCCGCAGGCGTCAATCCCAATGCAGTGCTTAACAACGGCGGCACTTTTGACGAAGGCGGCGCTTTCTTGACAACCATAGGCATTTCTTACGAGTATTGATATGGATGAAGTGTTTAATAGTTTTTACGAGCTGATCTGTTTTAGGGCAAAAAAAGAGGGGCCAAAAGCAGCGCTGCTTGTTGATAATGAGAAAATCAGCTATGGCCGGCTGCTTGAAAAGGCAGATGCGTTTGCAGGATATTTAGCGCACAAAGGTGTCAAAAAAGGCGACAAGATCGCACTTTTTTTGCGCAATGGCCCGGAGTTTGTCTATAGCGTATTTGCCGCTTCCAAGCTCGGAGCCGTGATCGTGCCGATCAATACTTTTCTCAAAGAAGAAGAGCTTACGTACATTCTTGAAAACAGCGAAGCGGCGGTACTGATCGCTTCGGCGGTTTATGAAAAAACCATAAAGGCAAGCTGTGCCTCTGCATCGTGTGCGCATGTGGTATGGGAAGGCGATATTGAAAGGCAAGACGGTTTTGAGTATAAATTTGAAGAAGCTCTGAGCGCGCCATTGCATGCACCCCAAGCAGCCGTAACTTCGGAAGATACGGCTGTCATTATCTACACCTCAGGAACGACCGGCAAACCAAAAGGGGCGATGCTCAGCTATAAAAATATTTTTTCCAATATCCGTTCCGGAGCGATGACGATCCATGTCACTCCCAAAGACAGGGCGATTGTTTTTTTGCCGATGTTTCACTCTTTTACCTTTTCGATAGGGGTCATGCTGCCGCTATATGTGGGGGCCAGTATCGTCATTGTCAGGTCCATACAGCCTTTTTCAAATATTTTTAAGCAGGTGCTGCTTAAACGCGTGACAATCTTCTTTGGGATACCCGATGTGTACAATGCACTTTCCAAAGCAAAACTGCCTTGGTATTTTATGTGGTTTAACTGTGTGCGTGCCTTTATCTCCGGAGCGGCTCCCTTGCAGGCCAAAACGCTCGATGCAATGGCAAACAAGTTTAAAAGGGCTGCTTTGCTGGAAGGGTACGGTTTAAGCGAAGCATCGCCTGCGGTCAGTATCAATACGTTTACAAAACAAAAAGCCGGATCGGTGGGAACTCCGCTGCATGGCAATGAGATAAAGATTGTTGATGAAAACCTGATTGAACTGGCCCGGGGCGAGGTAGGCGACATTATTGTCAAGGGCGACAATGTCATGCAAGGCTACCTTGGGCTCCCTGAAGCTACGGCCGAGACGATTATCAACGGATGGCTGCTTACGGGCGATATGGGGTATATGGATGAAGAGGGGTTTTTGTTTATCGTCGATAGAAAAAAAGATTTGATCATCTCAAAAGGGATCAACATCTATCCGCGGGAAGTAGAAGAGGCCGTCAACGGTTTTCAAGGCATTGCGGCTTCTGCGGTGATAGGCGTTGAAGATGAGAAAAACGGAGAGATACCCATCGCCTACTTGGAGCTTGAAGAGGAATCAGCATACATAGACGAAGCAGCGCTTAAAGCATATATGCGTCAGCGCCTTGCCAACTATAAGATACCCAGGCAATTTTACATCGTAAAGACGCTGCCCAAAAATGCAACCGGAAAAGTGCTCAAACGCATGCTTAAAGAGCAGCTAAAAGAGGGGTATTTGTTTGAAGATTCAAAAACCCTCAAAGCCATTGTAAATGCCAGAGTGTTTGCCGATGAAGGGATAGCAGAAGGAAAAACATTGCTTTTTGACAAGAAGATTGTCGGTATTGTCGATATAGCGCCAAAAGAGGCAGAGCTCATCGATGCGAAGGGGGCCTATGTAAGTGCGGGGTTTATCGATCTGCATATCCACGGATGCGGCGGTGCGGATGTGATGGATGCCACGCCTTTGGCGCTGGAGACGATCTCTTCAGCGCTTTTGCAGACAGGCACGACCTCTTTTTTGGCAACAACGATGACAATGTCAACAGAGGCGATATGCCGTGCTTTGGAAAATATCAAGAAACACAAGCATCAAGTAAACGGCGCAAAGATAGTCGGCGTGCATCTGGAGGGCCCGTTTATCAATCCGCTTAAACACGGTGCACAAGACAAAACACTGGTGCAAATGCCCAACACAACATGGATAGAGCCATATATGGATGAGGTTAAAATGATTACCCTTGCCCCCGAAGTAGAAGGAGCTCCGGAATTTATCGAGCATATGGCGAAGCAATACCCTTGGGCTGTGTTAAGCATCGGGCATAGCGATGCAGGCTATGAGCAAAGCAAAGCAAGTTTTGCGCAAGGCATTTCCCATGCAACCCATTTGTTTAACGCGATGAATCCTTATCATCACAGAAAGCCGGGTGTCGCAGGCGCAGTGTTTGATACGGATATTACATGCGATGTGATAGCCGATTTGGTGCATGTGCATCCTTCCGTATTGTCGCATATCTATCGGTTCAAAAAAGACAAATTGATCCTTGTTAGCGACAGTATGCGGGCAGGATGCATGAAAGAGGGAACCTATGAACTGGGAGGACAAAAAGCGGAAGTTTTGCAAGGAAAAGTGTTTTTAGAAGACGGCACGCTTGCAGGCAGCGTACTTAAACTCAACGAAGCTTTAAAAAACATGACAACCCATACTGCCATGACCCCCCAAGAGGCAGTCAAAAGTGTCACACAGCTTCCGGCACAAAAGCTTGGCATAAAAAAAGGGTCTCTCAAGGCGGGTTATGATGCGGATATAGTGCTCTTTGATGAAGATTTTAGTATCATAATGACGATCATTGACGGAGAAATAAAATATCAAAGGGAATAGATGTTCGGATTTTTTAAACGCAAAATGCGAGAGATAAAATCTCCTGTAGACGGGCAAACGGTAGCGCTTGAAAGTGTCAAAGATGATGTTTTTTCTCAAAAAATGGTGGGAGACGGCATTGCCGTCATACCGATGTCGGAGATATTTGCCGCACCTATAGATGGGGTAATTGAACGGATTTTTCCAACCAATCATGCCTATACGATCAGATCGGATAGAGATTTAACCGTCATGGTGCATATCGGTTTGGATACGGTTGCCCTGGAGGGAAAAGGGTTTGAGCGTCTTGCGAATGAAGGCGATCGCGTCTCTTGCGGCGATCCTGTCATCAAGGCAGACTTGGCTTATTTGAAAGAATATGCAAAAGACATGATTACCCCTATTGTCATTTCTGAAGACAGCGATGTAAAAAAGATTGAAAAAAAATATGCCATTGTCAAAGCCGGCGATACGATTATGGAAGTGATGTGATGCCGCCGGGAGTTGACAGTTATTATCACTATATTGTCTATGCAGCCATTATCATTCTTTTCTTTTTGATTTTAAAGTCGCCTAAAAAAGATCAGGATAAGAAAAATATGTCGATTTTCAAAAAGTTCAAAAAAACTTAGGATGATCCGCAAAATACGATAAAAAATATCTGACAGGATGCAAAAACGGATATTTAAAAATGAAAATACTGCTTTGATGTATATTGTCTGTTATAATAAAGACCGATTCTATTCAAGGAGCAAAGATGGAAAACCTTTATGATCTGATTATTGTGGGCGGCGGTCCCGGAGGTATCGCTTCGGCAGTAGAGGGAGCGATGTTCGGCCTCAAAAGGATACTCTTCATCGAAAAAGGCGACAACCATTCCCAAACCATACGCCAATATTATAAAGATTCCAAGCGTGTCGACAAAGACTGGCAGGGTCAAACCGTGGAGATGGAAGGAAACGTGGCATTTTTTGACGGTACCAAGGAGAGCACGCTGGAGTATTTCGAATCCCTGCTTGACCATGAAAGCATAGACACCCTCTTTGAGTGTGAAGCGGATAGAGTGCTGCAAAAAGACGGGTTGTTTTACGTGATCACTCCCAAAGGGGATTTTGCTGCCAAGAAAGTGATCCTCGCGATCGGAAGGATGGGCAAACCCAACAAGCCCGCCTACAAGATTCCTGCTTCATTAAAGCAGGTTGTCAGCTTCAACCCGTACGAATGTCGCGGCAATGAAAAGATACTTGTTGTCGGCGGGGGTGACTCGGCAGTGGAGTATGCATGTCAGCTGAGTACGATCAACAATGTGACTCTTTCTTACAGAAGAGACGGTTTTGCAAGAATCAATGACATCAATCTTGAGATGATCACCAGCTATGATCAGGAAGAGCGGCTACGGGTACGTTTCGGTATCGATATCGACTCTATCGAAAATGAAGAAGGGCGTGTGAGGGTCAACTATAACAACGGCCACCATACGGTGTATGACAGGGTGATCTATGCACTGGGCGGTACGGCTCCTGTGGATTTTTTCAGAAAAAGCGGGATGGAACTGGATGAACACGATCTGCCGGTAATCAACAAGAACTACGAGAGCAGCGTCAAAGGGTTGTATGTTGCCGGAGATATCGTCTATAAAAGCGGCGGCTCTATCGCTATGGCGATCAACCATGCGTATCATATCCTTCATGATATTACCGGGCAGGATGGGGGTTTAGTATAGCATCTCCCTGATCTTTTCTGCCACTTTTTCGGACTTGCTTCCCAGGATGATCTGTATGGATTTCTTATCCGGGCGTATCACCCCTTTGGCTCCGAGGGCCAAGAAGGGTTCGTCTGACAGAATACTGCTGTCCTTTACGCGCATACGGAGCCTTGTAATACACGCATCAGTATCGACAATATTGTCCGCTCCGCCAAGTGCGGCGATAAAGGCTTGAACTTCATTGTCTGTTTGAACAGTATTACCTTCTTTTGTCTCTTCAAATATCTGTAGTTTCAAAAGCTTGACGGTATAGTAGGCTGTTACAAAGTAGATCACGGCAAATACGATACCAAGCGGCAATATGCGCAACGGGTTGGTTGCCAGTTTGTAGTTGATAAGATAGTCGATGAATCCTGCAGAGAATCCAAACCCCGCATGGATATCGAGTGCCTGTGCCGCTGCCAGCGCCAGGCCCGTAAGTAAAGCATGAAGCAAAAAGAGCGGCGGCGCTGCGAAAAGGAAGAGAAACTCCAGAGGTTCCGTGATCCCGGTAAGAAATGAGGTGAAAGCGACGCCTGCAAGAATGGCCCCGGCTTTCTTGCGGTAGGAGTTTGGCGTATTGAAGTAGATTGCCAGAGCCATTGCAGGCAGCCCGAACATCATCACCGCATAAAAACCCGACATATAGACACCCGCACTCTTGTCTCCCGCAAAAAATCGGTGCAGGTCGCCATTTGCCACGACTTGGACCCCATCTTTGAGATAGGCGTATTCGCCAAGCTGAAACCAGAAGACCGAGTTGAGGATATGGTGCAGTCCTAGAGGAATGAGCGCACGGTTGAGTACGCCGTAGAGAAACGTACCAAACTCCTCAAGCCCGATGATCATGTTGGAAAAACTGTTGATGGCTCCCTGCGCATAGTGCCAGAAATGCCCTGCAAGCGCCCCGATGACGATAGCACTGAGTGCAGTTAGGATCGCAACGAAACGTTTGCCGGAAAAAAAACCCAGAAATTCCGGCAGTTTGATCGCATGATAACGGTTGTAAAGCGTTCCCGCGAGCACCCCGATGATGATGCCTACGAAGACACCCATATTGACACTGTTGTCGATGCTTTCGTAGACTGATTTGGCAATCAGTACGCCGATGGCGCCCGAGAGTGCTGCGGCACCGTCATTATTCTTGGCAAGCCCGTAGGCGATGCCGATACCAAAAAGCAGGTCAAGATGGGTGAAGATCGCTTCCCCCGCACTTTTCATGACCGAAGCGGCTTGTCCGTCAAAGATATCGCCAAAGCCCAAACGAAGCAGCAGTGCCGCAACGGGCAATACCGCAATCGGTGTCATCAAGGCTTTTCCGATGCGCTGAAGCAGATTAAACATGGCGGATTTCCTCTTTGATCAGGCTGATATATCCCGGTGAAACGCTTAGCGTGTCGATACCCATTGCAAGCAGTTTGGGCAAAGCTTTTTGATCGGAGGCAAGTTCTCCGCAAATGCTTACGGGTTTGGTTGCTTCGGCTGTAATTTTCAAGAGCGCTTCGTAGAGTGCGCTAAGATCGCTGTCGTTTTTAAGGATCGGATGGGTACGTTCGATAGCAAAGAGATACTGGCTTAGATCATTGGTGCCGATCGAATAAAAATCCACTACTTCGTTAAAATGCTGCAGCTGAAACAGCACAGAGGGCACTTCCAGCATGATGCCAAATTGGATATTGCAAATATCAAGCGCATAGGTTTTGGCAACATTTTGAGCAAACGCTTTTGCTTGGATAAACTCCTGTACATAGGCTACCATCGGAAACATGATTTTAATCGGCCTGTTTTTGGCAGCTGTAAAAATAGCTTGCAGCTGTTCTTCCAAAATGTGCGGATGGGTTTGAAAAAGCCTGATGCCGCGTATGCCCAGAAAAGGATTGTGCTCGGGCGGGAGCTGAAGGTAGGGAAGCGCTTTGTCGCCGCCAACATCCAGTGTGCGTACAGTGACATTCTCGAAGAGAGCAAAAATTTCTTCATAGGCTTGAACTTGTGTCTCAAACGAAGGCTTTGCTTGGGTAAATAAAAATTCGCTTCGTAAAAGGCCGATGCCTTCTGCCCCTTCTTCTTTGGCCTCTTTGGCACTTTTTACATCTGAAACATTGGCAAGAAGATGGATGGGTTTGCCTTGGGCAGTATAGGACTTTTCAAAGCGCTTGGCACGAATCTGCAATGTTTTGGCTGTGTTTTTTTGTAAACGCTTTGCGGCTTTTTGCAAATCATTTTGCGTTGGCGTACAAATGAAAACTCCCGTGTGGGCATCAAGAATAGCCGGATTTGAAAATGAAAGAGGCTCCATGCCGTCAGGCCCCGTAAGTACAAGCGAAGGTATCCCTGCAGCCCGCAATAAAATGGCGGTATGCGAACGCAGGGAGGTGCGTTTGAGAAGGATGCCTTGCGCTTGGCTTTGCGAGAGCTGCTCTATTTGGCCGGGAAGAAGATCCTCCGCGATAAGAATAAAGGGTATGTCCGGCAGTATCATTTTTTCTTCTAGGCCCAGATGTTTTTTAATACGGCCAAGAAGGTCTTGATAATCGCTGATTTTGGCCTCATTCGAGGTTCCGGCAAGAGAATCAGAAATTTTCTTCACAGTATTTTCAAACGCCTGAATCGTTTTATTTTCCTGTATCAGAGTTTTAAGCAGTTCTTTTTGCGCCAGATAGATGTTTCCGCCGGGAGTTGTACCGTATATAGCGTGAAGGTTGTCAAGTTCTTGCAGGCTTTCTTTGAGCGCATTGTGCAAGCTTAGATTGCGTTGTGTTGATATTTTTTTTGTTTTGTATTCATAAAGGCCGGCTATGGCAATGCCTTCTGCGATGGTTTCGCCTGTGATGGTTTTTCCTTCATAGAGGGTCTCTTCTTTTTGTGCCGGCTCCGATTCCTGATCGTTTTGCATGAGACGAGAAAATTGTTTTGTCAATGTTTCCAGTGCTTCTTTTGCCTTTTTCCCTCTGGCAGTCAGCATGAAGCAGTCTTGGGTATCCAAAGAAAGCGAAAGCAGCGCATTGATATTTTTGGCATCGGCCTTTTTGTCTTTGAAAGAGACAAAGATATTGCAGGAAAACTGTTTTGCCGTATTGGCAAAAGAGGCTGCGGGGCGCAAATGAAATCCATGAGCCGAGGTAACACATAGCCGGGTATGATAAGATTTGTAAAAAATTGTATTAAAAAGTGACATTCATTTTATTATTATCGCATAGACATCAGTTGATTGTATATTTTTAACACATTTTAAAAAAGATTCATCTTTTTTAAATCCTTATTGCTTAAAAAATATTTGCCGTCTTTTTTGTTTTCTGCGCATTTATCCCTTCAGAATGGATTGTCTTAGTCAAAGTATAGCAAATCTTTGTTATACTCAAAGAAAAAAGAGGGGTATTATTGAAACACCTGATTGATTTCATCGAAGTGAAGGATGTAAGCAAGGCATCTATTTATGAACATCTTAAATGCACCAAAGAAGAAGCAGAGCTTATTCAATATGTATGCAAGCGCTATGTGAAAGGGGTGGAAGAAGTTTCGGTGCTGGAGATGCTCCAAGAGATTTTTTCAGAAAAAGAGTATGCCTATCTTAAAAAATTGGCATTGGTCAAAAATCTTTTAGAGTTGGGATGGATTATCCAAATCAGTTTTGGCCAGCCAAAAGCCCATGAAGCTTCACAGCTTGAGTTGCTGAATGTCTCGATAGCCCCGAGCATCTCTTTGCTGCGTTTGCTGGAAGAGGGGTCGCTGGAGATATTTCTTCCCGAAGTAAAACCCTATACAGATCACCTGGAATATCTCCAAGACCAATTTGATATGGTGACGCTGCTCCATAAGATTGCTACCTACAAACAAGGGTTGGCAGACAATTCGCTCAGTATCGGGCGTTTAAAAAACAAATTGACACTTTTGACTGCCCGGATAGAAGAGCGATTGAAGATAACCAAAACACCCATTGTTGTTGAAGAATTTTTTAAAGAAAAAGGGCTTGATGAGAAAGAAAAACGTATTTTTCTGGCACTGTTAAAAGAAGAGTACAGCGGAGGAGAGGGGCATTTCAGGGATATGAATACGCTCATCGAGCTTATCAGTTTTGACGAATACGAGAAGATCAAAAACCGTGCATTGCTGGAAGACGGCGCAAAGCTGATTACCGAAGATATTATCGATTATGAGGAGATCCTCAATATGTTCGGCGGCGTAAGCCGTTCGTTTTACCTTCAAGAAGAGGTGATGCAGCGGATTATCCATCCTACCAAAAACAAAAAAGTAACCAAACTCAAACTGGATGCGTTGGTGCAGGAGCAGGAACTTTTTGAATATCTTAAGCCTGCAACGACATTGGATGATGTGGTCTTGCATCCCAAAACAAGAGAGACGCTTGATACGCTGATCAAGCAGGTGGATAAAGAGGTGTTTAAAAAACTCAAAGAGTGGGGTATCAAAGATAAGCGCAAAGGCATCGATGCGCGCATCATTTTTTATGGCCCTCCGGGCACGGGAAAGACGATGACCGCTATGAGTTTGGCAAAAACACTTAAAAAGCCTATTTTGTCTTTTGACTGTTCCAAAATCCTCTCGATGTATGTCGGAGAGAGCGAAAAAAATGTACGCAGGATCTTTGATGACTTTAAAGAGTTGAGCCAGAAAGCGAAAGTTGAACCGATACTGCTGCTCAACGAAGCCGACCAATTTTTGGGTTCAAGAAGCGAGGGGGCGGGAAGCAGCGCGGACAAGATGCACAACCAGATGCAAAATATTTTTCTTGAACAGATAGAAAAATTTGAAGGGATACTGATTGCTACCACCAATTTGCTTGGCAATATCGATAAAGCCTTTTCCCGCCGCTTTAACTATAAAATTGAATTTAAGAAACCGGGCAAAAGGGAGAGAGTGAAACTTTGGCAGTTCATGCTTCCTCAAAATGCAGAGTATGAAGAGGGTTTTGACGGCAATATGCTTGCCATGCACGAATTAACGGGAGGCCAGATCAGCCTCATTGTTAAAAACACAGCCTACAAGGTAGCAGTGCGAGAGAAAAGTCTTTTTAGAATGCAGGATTTTATCGAAGAGATAGAAAAAGAACTAGGGTCTAGTTTTGACAGCGAAAAGAGTATGGGGTTTAAAATCTGATTTTTTAAATGCATTTTAAAAACATGAGGAGATTTTAGGGCTTCATGGACGGCCGGGCAGCGGCATAAAGCCTGTTTTTTCTTTGTTTCGCATGGTTACAAACGTAAAACTTATTTTTTAAAGCATTTAATTGCAAAAATACTTTAATACTCTTTTAGATAAGATGAAGACGATATTCTAAGGGGTACTCTCGTGAGATGATCGTTTTTTTGAGCAAACGCGCATCAGTACGGGAAATCTGGGGCAGGCAGATGCAAAAACAAGCAAAAATTGTTTGATGCTATAGGCTTGATCTTTAAGAAGAATGACAAAAAAAAGGGATTTATGATGACTCATGTAATTACAGAACATCCGTATTTTGGTGTATTTGTTCTATTTGCGTTGACGGCAGTTGCTTTTCCTGCAACGCTTTTTTTAGCACGTTTTATCAGTCGAAAACTTGCAAGGCTCGATACTGAAAAACTCAAACTGACGATATATGAATGTGGCCCTGAGGTAACAAAACAGCCCAACACCATCTCTTCTCAATTTTATTTGATAGCGCTTTTGTTTATTTTGTTTGATGTTGAGATTATTTTTATGTTTCCGTGGGCAATTGACTTTAAGTTGCTTGGGTGGTTCGGATTTGTAGAGATGATCTTGTTTATCTTGTTACTCACAATCGGTTTTATATATGCATGGAAGAAAGGAGCATTGGAATGGCACAGCATCAAGTAAATTATGCCTCATCGGCAGGTTTGCCGATCGCATTGACATCGGTGGATAAACTCGTAAACTGGGGGCGTTCAAATTCGCTTTGGCCATTGACATACGGTTTGGCATGCTGTGCGATTGAAATGATGGCAACAGGGGCGGGACGGTATGATTTTGACAGAATGGGGACTATTTTCAGGGCTTCTCCCAGACAGGCCGATGTGATGATTTTGGCAGGAACGCTTTCTAAAAAACATTCAGAGTTTGCACGAAGGCTTTATGATCAAATGACAGAGCCCAAATGGGTGATTTCAATGGGCTCGTGTGCCAATACGGGCGGTATGTTCAACACCTATGCTACGGTCCAAGGGGTAGACCGCATTATACCGGTAGATATTTATCTGCCCGGATGCGCGCCAAGGCCTGAAACGCTTCAGTATGCGCTGATGATGCTGCAAAAGAAAATCCGTAGAGAATCAGCCGATATGAAAAAAAATAAAAAACAAAACTTGAGGTTAGTGTAATGAGAAAATATACGCCAAAAGACAATGTTCAGGCAAAAGCTTACTATACAGACAGATTTTGGGTGGCTCCGCGCGTACCGAGAGAAGAAGTAGAAGCGGCAACGCATTTTGCAAAGGTCGTTGCTGCTTTAGGATCGCTTGCCAAAGAAACCTATATAGAGATAGGCCAGTTGGTTATACATATCAATGCCGGTGAAAATTTTCAAGTGCTAAAAACGCTCAAAGAGCAATGCGGCTATACGCAATGTTCAGAACAGAGTGCAGTTGATTATCTTGCCAAAGACGGCGAATTTGAACTTTTTTATCAGCTTTTAAATATCCATGAAGCAAAAAGGGTAAGGGTAGTATGCCGGATCAAAAAAGATGAGGCGATAGAAAGTATCGTGCCGTTATTTAAATCCGCCAATTTCGCAGAACGGGAAATGTTTGATATGTTCGGCATCAAAGTCAACAACCATCCTTTCCTTAAAAGAATTATCATGCCTGACGATTGGGAAGGCCATCCGCTTCTTAAAACATATCCGCTGCAAGGGGACGAGTTTGCTTCATGGTATGAAGTGGATAAAATTTTTGGAAAAGAGTACAGAGATATTATCGGGCCGGAGAATAGAGATCCTGCACGCATCGACAGGTATGATACAAAACGTTTCTCCAGAATCGGATATGAGGTACCGTTTGGCGCGGATATTTCTAAGGGCGAAACCAAGCAGCCGATTGAATACAGCGAAACGTTTATGACCAATTACAATAAATCATCTAAACAATTAGATGAGAGAAAGTAGGACAAAGATGCAACAACCAAACAAATTAACCCCATTTTTTGAAAACCTCAATTTTGAGAGAGAAGACAACACCATGGTGATTAACTTTGGCCCGCAGCACCCTTCTGCACATGGACAGCTGAGACTGGTTCTTGAACTGGATGGCGAGCTGGTGACCAAAGCATATCCGGATATCGGATATCTGCACCGCGGTATAGAAAAAATGGCTGAAAATATGACCTATAATGAATTTTTGCCTACAACCGATAGACTTGATTATATTGCATCTACCTCAAATAATTACGCATATGCGCTTGCAGTAGAAAAATTGCTCGGTATTGAGGCACCCAGACGGGCACAAGTGATCAGGACAATGCTGCTTGAGATCAACCGTATTATGTCTCACCTTTTCTTTTTGGCGACCCATGCGCTGGATGTCGGCGCTATGTCAGTTTTCTTGTATGCTTTCCGAGAAAGAGAGTATGCCATGGATTTAATGGAAGACTATTGCGGTGCCAGATTGACGCATTCGGCAGTGCGAATCGGCGGTGTTCCTCTTGATTTGCCTGCCGGCTGGACTGAAAAATTGGCGATCTATCTTGCGAAAATGCCGGAAGCAATCAAAATGTATGAAGATTTGTTGACAGAAAACCGAATTTGGAAAATGCGTTTGGAAAATGTCGGCGTTATCTCCGGAGAAGATGCGCTCAATTGGGGATGCAGCGGCATCATGCTCAGGGGATCGGGCATTCAATACGATATCAGAAAAGAGGAGCCTTATGAACTTTATTCTGAATTGGATTTTGATATTCCCGTCAGTGATAGATGCGATTCGTACGGGCGTTATAGACTTTATATGGAAGAGATGAAAGAGTCGGTAAAAATTCTCAAGCAGCTGATTCCTATGTATTTTGAAACGGAACCTCAGCTGATGGCACATGCCCCGCAATATATCTCTGCACCCAAAGAAGAGATTATGACACAAAACTATGCATTGATGCAGCATTTTGTGCTGGTTGCGCAAGGGATGAGGCCTCCAAAGGGAGAGGTGTATGCGCCGACAGAATCACCAAAAGGCGAGCTCGGTTTTTATATCAAATCAGAAGGCGAGCCATATGCTTACAGGCTCAAATGCAGGGCGCCCAGCTTCTTCCATACAGGCCTTTTGCAAGAACTTTTGGTGGGTACGTACATTGCGGACGTTGTAACCATTATCGGCACAACCAATATTGTGTTTGGCGAAGTGGATCGTTAAGGAGAGCGGCGATGAAAAGATATGATTTGAGACACCTGAAAGACGATTTCTATAACAGAATGATTGAACTGATCGACAAGGGGCTTAATGTCGGGGAAGCAGGAATATTTCTTTTTGAAGTGGGAGATTTTTCTTCTATCCAAAAGAGTGCCGATGTTGTCAAAGCAAACGGACATGAGCTGATGAACTCTCTTAAATTTAATGAAGTGGATTGGACGATTGTCGTTAAAAAAGCTGCGCCGCAGGCACAAAAAGAGCGCCAAGAGAGTATGAAAGCAGCAGAAGAGAATGTCGAGCAAACTGCTCAAGAAACACAAGAAAAGGTCGAATAATGTCAGGGATCGTATTCTCTACTTGGAAAGATGAGTTTATTGATAACCGCGGTAAATCATCCGACGAGTCGAGTGAATCTGCATTTAAGCTGCCTGAAACGTATCATGGGGACAGAGATTCAAAAGCATTTATCGGATGGGATGGTGTCGCTATCTTCGATGAGGATATTGATGCGATAGAATTGGCAGCACAGTATGCAGCACAGTATCAGCAGTATTCTGAAGCATGCGGGCGTTGTGCGCCGGGCAGATGGGGAGGAAGAATTCTGTATGATCTGCTTGATAAGATCGCGCGCGGAGAAGGATCGCATGAAGATGTTGCACATTTAAAAGAGATCAGCCGGACGATGATGACAACTTCCAAATGCGAAATAGGCAAAACCGTGCCTAAGCCGATATTGGATTTGATGGAACACTATAAAGATCAGTTTGATGATGCGATCAACCATCAAAAAGCGTCAAAACATTATCGGGGAGATATTTCCTATATCGCCAAAGTAACCGCTCCGTGTACCGATATGTGCCCTTCCCATGTCGATATACCTGCCTATATCGAAGGGGTAAGAGATATGCTCTTTGGAGATTCTTTGGCAGCGACAAGGCAAACAATGCCGCTTGCGCACACCTGCGGACGCGTATGCCCTCATCCGTGCGAAGATGCATGTCGGCGTGCAAATCTGGATCAGCCCATTTCCATCATGGAGCTTAAAAGGATAGGTGCCGATTATGAAGCAGACCATGGGCTGCCTTGGCATCATCCTTATTCGCCTAAACCATTAAGAAATGACGGGAAAAAAGTTGCCGTTATCGGTGCCGGGCCGGCAGGCTTGACTGCAGCATATTATTTGGCGCTTGAAGGCATCAAGGTGGATATTTTTGAAGAACTTCCTGTTTTAGGAGGGGAGGTTGCTGTAGGCGTGCCCGAGTATAGAATGCCCATAGAAAAATACAATAAAGACATAGAGCTTGTCACGTCGCTGGAAGCAGTCAGCATATACCCAAACTACCGTGTCAATGCCGAACGCCTCAAAGAGATAGATGCCGGGTATGATGCAACGCTTTTGGCTTTTGGCACAAGGCTTTCCAAAAAAGTCTATGCCAAAAACGAAAATCCGAAAATGGGCGGATACTGGGGTGCAATCGCCATGCTTGATCAGGTTAATCTGTGGAACAAGTATAAGATCGGAGAGCCTGCATCCCTTAAGCTTAAAGATAAAACGGTCGTTTGTGTCGGCGGAGGCTTTACTTCCATGGACGTTGTGAGATGTTCGATTCGGGAAGGTGCAAAAAAAGTCATCATGCTTTATCGCCGTGACGAAAAGACGATCATCCGCAATACAACCTACGAAGAGTATCATGAGGCAGTGGAAGAGGGGGTTGAGTTTATATTTCACTCTGCGATAGAAGAGATTTATGATGACGGGGAGAAGATCACGAAACTCAAAGTCAACCGTTTTGAATTGGTTCCCGATCCAAACGGAGGCAGGGCAGAACTTGTAAAAATCGAAGGCGGTGATTTTGAAGTGGAATGCGATTATCTTATCCCTGCAGTATCGCAAGCGGCTGATTTGCAACTGCTTCCTGAAGAATGGGGTGTTGAGCTGACGTCATGGAATACGCTTTTGACAAACGGCAAAGACTATATGACCTCTCGTCCGGGGCTTTTTGCCGCAGGAGACTGTGAATACGGCCCTATGACCATCGTCAATGCAGTCGGCCAGGCAAAAAGGGCAGCCTCTGTGATATCGCGCTATATTTATGACAAAAAAGTAAGCCTTACGGATGATGAAATTATGGAAGACCATCTAGGCAAGCTTAAAGTGTATGATAAAAATGAAAAAATTACAGGTTGGATGCCGGGATTGCCTCGCGCTGTAAGTGAAAAATTGGGTGTTAATGAAAGAAAAACAAACAACAAAGAAGTAAATCTAGGTTTTACCGGCGACGAAGCGATTGCAGAAGCTGAAAGATGTATGCGTTGTTATTATATTTCTATGGTGGCGGTGTAAAATGCATGTAGACAATATTCAGAAAAATAAAAAAATTACCGTAACCATAGACGGCAAAGTCTGCCATAGCACATTTGGAAAGACGATACTGCAAATCGCAAGGGAAAACGATATCTATATACCGACAATGTGCTACCTTACCAAAGTGCTTCCCATAGGGTCATGCCGTATGTGTATGGTTAAAGTGGAGGGTGTAGACGGCTTTATCCTTTCCTGCCAGGAAAAAGCAACAGACGGCACAGTGATCGCGACCCAAAACGATGCGCTCTATAAAGAGCGGCAAAACATTATGAAGCTCTACGGGGTCAACCATCCCTTGGAGTGCGGTGTATGCGATAAAAGCGGAGAGTGTGAGCTGCAAAACAAAACGATGGAGTTTAATGTTGATCAGCAAACGTTTATGGCAAAAGATCAGTTTAGGCCGGTCGAAAACTGGGGGCATGTTTCTTATGACCCTTCGTTGTGCATCATGTGTGAAAAGTGTGTCCGTGTTTCCAATGAAATCACCGGAGATGAAGCGCTGCAGATTCAGTTTGGAGGATATTCTTCCAGAATAATCAATACAAAACAAGAAAAGAATTATGCTTCGCTTGGAGAAGCGGCAGCCGTATGTCCGGTCGGAGCGTTGGTAAGCACAGATTTTAAATACACCTCCAATGCATGGGAGTTGAAAAAAATACCCAGCGCATGCCCTCATTGCGGCGGCGGCTGTCAAATGTACTATGAAGTAAAGCGCGACAAGATTTATCGCGTAACAAACAATTATGAATTTGCAACCATGTGCGGTGCGGCACGGTTTGGTTTTGATTATGCCAATGAGAGTGCCGCCAAAGATACAAAAGCATTCCAAGCGGCGATCAAGGCATTTGAAGGTGCAAAAAGTGTTATTTTTTCAAGCATCATCTCCAACGAAGAGGCCTATATATTACAAAAACTGAAAGAGCGGTATGGCTATAAACTGGTTTGTCATGAGGCAAGAGCATATCAGAAATTTATGCGCGCGTATAGTTCGGTAAGCGGAAAAAATCTTTACAGCGGAACGCTTAAAGCGCTTTCAGAGTCAAGAGGAATTATCGTCCTGGGAAGCAGGATCAACGATGATGCACCGATCGTGAAATACCATATCAATATGGCAAGCAAACGGCACAGAGCAAGGGTGGCCTATTTGCATCCGATAGAGGATACGGAAATAAAAAATATTGCAACGCAGTTTATCAAGTATGAAGCCGGAGGCGAAGAGGGTGTTGCCGCTTTGCTGGCAGAAGCTTTACTCAAAGAAGTTGAGCTTCCAAGCAGCATCAGAGACTTTTTGGATGATTTGGATATAGGCAATTTGAGCGCCGAATGCAATGTAGGCGAAGAGGAATTGGCCGCACTCAAGCAGTCGCTTAACAAAAAATCAGGCTTTTCTTTGGTGGTAGGAGCAGATCTTTATGCCCATCCGCGGGCTGAGCAGATTGCTAAAATCATTGCATTGTTTGAACAATATGCAGGTTTTAATGTAATGTGCATTCCGCCTGCAGGCAATGCAATGGGGGTTTCGCTCATTTGCGAATTGGACGATAAAAGCGAAGGGCCGAACATAGGATATAACGTTCCGGCTGATTTTACGTTAAGCGCTTTAGGCGACGGTGATTTGGATATGCCTGCAATGAATCAGCAAGAAGGGACGCTGGTCACGTTTGATAAACGTGTCGTACCCATGCATGTCGCATTGCCGTATAGAGGCTATGTCTTAAATGATATTGCCAATGCATTAGGAGTTAAATCGGAGTATACGATTGACTACACCAAGGAGCTTCCGCGCGCTCAAGGTTTCAAAGAGGAAGAATTTGATCATTTGCCTGACGCTTTTGACCTGGTAGGCAATGAAAACAGAGGCTATCTTCTTGAGCCGATAAATGTAAAGACAAACGAAGAATGGCAGGAGATAGCAGAATTTGAAGCATTTGACGGTGCTGTAGTATATTGCTGCAATCAGGCAGAACAATTTTCCCCTTTTACGGCAAAATGCGATTTGCTAAAAAGTGAGGCGGTGCTTTTAGGTTCGCAGCAGTTTGCAATGGTAGCAAAACTTCAAGAAGGTGATTGCCTAGCATTCACGATAGACGGTATACGTTTTGTGAGGGTGTTTAAGATCGATACATCCATGAAAGGAACAATTGCACTTAATCCTACATTTGATATGGGATTAAGTAGTGCTTTGCTATCCTCTTATAGGTTTAGCAGGTTAGAATTTGAAAGAGTAGGAAGAAGCTAAGATGAGCGATGAAAAAACAGTAGAAAATTTGATTACTATAACAATCGACGGGAAAGAATATAAAGCAAAAGAGGGTGAGTATATCCTTAATGCTGCACGTGCCAATAACGTTTTTATCCCTGCAATTTGTTATTTGACTCGATGTTCTCCGACACTGGCATGCCGTCTTTGTTTAGTAGAGGCGGACGGCAAGCAGGTGTATGCATGCAATGCAAAAGTAAAAGAAGGTTTAGACATTGTTACGCAAACACCCAATATTCTTGAAGAGCGCCGCGCAATTATGGAGGTTTACGATGTCAACCATCCGCTGCAGTGCGGGGTATGCGATAAAAGCGGAGAGTGCGAACTGCAGAATTATACACTTGAAATGGGAGTAGATGCGCAGCATTATATGATCACAGACACTAAAAGAGAAACAGCCAATTGGAGTTCTGTATTGCATTATGATGCGGCACTGTGTATCGTATGCGAGCGCTGTACGACAGTATGCAAAGATATGATCGGAGATGCAGCGCTTACTACTGTCAAAAGAGGGGGGGCAGATCTAGATAAAGCTTATAAAGATACGATGCCAAAAGATGCGTATGCAATGTGGAATAAATTGCAAAAATCTGTTATCGCTCCAAGCAACGGCACCGGGCATACCAATTGTTCCGATTGCGGCGAATGTATTGCCGTATGTCCTGTCGGAGCACTTACAAGCAGAGATTTCGTCTACTCCTCCAATGCATGGGAATTAAAGCGCATTCCCGCAGTCAGCGCACACTCAAGCGACGGCTTTCAAATTTATTATGAAGTCAAACCCACCTCTATCGAAGACAGAAGCGAAAAGATCTATCGTGTTACCAATGAATGGAACTATGTTTCTTTGGACGGGTCTGCACGTTTTGCTTATGATTTTGAAAACAGAGATGCAAAAAAAGACAAAGAGGCTTTCAAAAAAGCACTTGATGCATTTAAAAAGGCAAAAACGATACGTTTTAATTCCGTGATCACCAACGAAGAAGCGCTGATGCTGCAAACATTAAAAGAAAAAATGGGAATCAAGCTCTATAACCCTGAAGTAAGGGCATTCCAAAAATTCTTATCATTTTACGCAAAAGCGTCAGGCCGATCGCTTTACAGTGCTGATACGGATACGATTTTGAAAAAAAGCGATTTTGTCATATCGGTTGGCCTGGCGCTTAGAAACGATAGCCCGGGATTAAAATATGCGTTTAATAATGTGCAAAAATTAAATAAAGGTGCAGGGCTTTATTTTCATCCTGTGGGAGATACACTGATTCCGACTTTTGGCAAATCGGTTGAATGTTTTACGCATAAAGCCGGGCTTGAAGAAGCAGCGCTTTATCTTATCTTGGATCTTTTTGCAGACAAAGAAAAACTTCCCGAAGAAGTAAGAGCATATATTGACAGTTTTAAGAGAATGACAAAAAAGACCGTCAAAGAAAAAGTGATGAAAGAGGTCGTAGAGATAACTGTAGACGAAGAGACGGGCGAATCCAAAGAGGTTAAGAAAAAAGTACCTGAAGAGATTGAAAAAGAGATAGAAGTTGAGCAAAACGGCTTGGTAGAACTTTTGGGCAAAGAAAGCGATGCTTTTGCCGATACGTTTGACAAAATGACAAGCAAAAAAGAGACCTTCTCTTTGATGGTGGGAGAAGATTTTTATTATCATCCGAAAGCAGAAAATTTAGCCAAACTGGTAGCCCTCATAGAAAAAACATGCCATATGAATGTAGTCATTGCACCGCCCAAATCAAATGCACTCGGCGTTGCGTTAATTTGTGATTTAGACGACAAAGCAGAAGGCTATACGATCGGCTATAATGAAAACGGCGATTTTAGGATTTCTGCTTTAGGGGATGGCGATCTGGATATGCCCGCACTTAATCAGCAGGAAGGAACATTGACCAATATGTCCAAAAGAGTCGTTCCGACCAATGCGGCATTGGAATATGGGGGCTATGAATTGAATGATGTGATAAGAGAGCTTATCGGAGCACCGAAAGAGACGGTAGAGTGGACTGTAAAATTGCCGGTTTCAAAAGGTTTTAAAGCCGTTGAGTTTGATACGCTTCCCAATGAATATAAAAATGACGGGAGTGAAAATAGAGGATATCTTCTGGATATAGTTATGGCAGAGACACCAATGCCAAAAGTTGAGAAGTTTAATGAGGCAGAGGTGCTGGAAGGGGAAATTGCCTACAGATGCAACCCCGGCAGACAATTCAGTGATTTTACCGACAAGGCACATGAAATCTTTGAGCCTTTTGCGCTTTATGCAAGCAGAGCCAAAGCCGAAAGCCTGGGAGAAAAAGTAGAAGTGGTGTTTGAAAACGGAAGTATCGTATTGGACGTGATAGCAGATGATAAAATTTTGGGCGATATCGTAAAAGTACCTGATTTTAAAAGTGCCCAAAATGTCTATGAGCTCTTCGGCGATTCAAGATATCAAAATGTAACAATAAGAAAGGTGTAATGTGATGGAAGCAACAACATTAGGCGTAGTCATCAAAGCCATTATTATTTTGGCAATCATTTCGGCGATAGCAGGATTTGGTACGTATTTGGAGAGAAAAGTGCTTGCATTTATGCAGCGCAGGTTGGGCCCTATGCACGTTGGGCCGTACGGATTGATGCAAATTTTGGCAGACGGGATTAAATTATTCACCAAAGAAGATATTATCCCTCAAAATGCCAATAGATTAATTTTTGCACTTGCTCCGGTGATTACCGCTGCTACGGCGTTTATAGCACTTTCGGCAGTTCCTGTGTTCCCGGATTTTACCATCCCTTCCTGGATACCGCTGCTTGGCGGCACATTTGTTCCTTCTATCGCAGCAGACATTAATATCGGGATATTGTTTGTGCTGGGAATGATGGCCGCAGGGTTATACGGCCCCTTGCTTGCAGGTATGGCACAAGCAAACAAATGGGGAATTATCGGCGCGGCAAGAACGGCAGTCCAATTTTTGAGCTATGAGGTGGTAACAGGCCTTTCGATACTGGCACCTATCATGATAGTAGGGTCGCTTTCATTGGTAGATTTTAACAATTACAGCAGTGAACACGGATGGCTTATGTTTACGCAGCCTGTGGCGTTTGTGCTCTTTTTGATAGGCGGTTTTGCAGAAACAAACAGAACGCCGTTTGACCTTTTGGAGCATGAAGCCGAAGTAGTTTCCGGGTATGCAACAGAATATTCGGGTATGAGATGGGGGATGTTCTTTATAGGGGAGTATGCCAACATGATTACGGTTTCTGTGTTGAGCGCGGTTGTATTTATGGGCGGCTATAATGACATGTGGTTCCTACCGGGATGGCTGGCCATTATTTTAAAAATCGCGTTTGTCTTTTTCTTGATGTTATGGGTTAGAGCATCGTGGCCGCATGTCAGACCGAATCAGCTGATGTGGTTATGCTGGAAAGTATTAATGCCGATTGCCGTGATCAATGTGGTTGTAACCGGCATTGTGATAATGGTGTAAGGAGGAAGAGATGGGTTTGGAACAATTTAAAAACAGAAATATCGGTACGCAAAACTATAAAATGCTTGACCTGGAGCAAGTGCCAACGCGAAATTTTGACAAATTTAAACAAGTTGTCAAAAGAACGTTTAAAGGGGAGCTGTTTGTTGGCCTGTGGGTAACGCTCAGAGCAATGATCAATGCGCTTTTTCGCGGAGAGATGCATGCGGTAAAATATCCGTTTGAAAAACTTCCCATTTCACCGAGATACAGAGCGATACACGAGATGCTTAGGTTGCTTGAAAGCGGACATTATAGATGTATAGGCTGTGGATTGTGTGAAAAAATATGTATTGCAAACTGTATCAGTATGAATACGCGCTATGATGAAAATCAGCGCAAAGAAGTAAGTGAGTATACCATTAATTTCGGCCGTTGTATTTTTTGCGGATTCTGCGCAGAAGTGTGTCCGGAGCTTGCAATTGTACATGGCTCAAGATATGAAAATGCTTCTGAACAAAGGGCAAGCTTTTCGCTTTTTGAGGATATGCTCACCCCGATTGACAATCTTAACCTGCAGCAGGAATATCAAGGATTCGGTGCAGTGACGCCTTATGCAGATGATCATATTAAAAAAACGCCATTAGCGTATTAAGGAGAGTATAAATGTATGAACAAATAGCATTTTATCTATTTTCGATGTTGACGGTGATACTCTTTTTAATCACTGTAATGAGCAAAAATGTATTGTATGCGATGACATCTTTGGCGTCAGGAATGGTGCTTATTTCGGGATTCTTTTTTATTTTGGGTGCCGAGTTTTTGGGTGTTGTGCAGTTGATCGTATACGTAGGTGCCGTGATGGCGCTTTATTCGTTTGCGATGATGTTTTTTGATGCGACAAGAAGTATCAAAGAAAAAAACACGAGTTCGGCCTTGGTGTTTTTGCTGGGAGGTATGAGCGCATTGGTACTGGTGTTAATGTTTGCAGCACCGATATTTAGTGAGAATATACAGGCACTTTATCCGATGCATCCCGAAGCAGGCAATGCACAGGATGTAGGTATTGTTCTTTTTACCAAATACCTTATTCCCTTTGAAGTGGCAGCGGTGATGCTTTTGGTTGCTATGATAGCGGGCATTATTCTTGCAGGCAAAAAAATGGATCGAAGTTTGACTCAGGATATGAGTGTAGATATGGAGAAAGAAATCATGATACAAAAGGATGCAAAATGATAGGACTCAGTCATTACCTTGTCGTTTCCGCACTGCTCTTTTCGATAGGATTGATGGGCGTATTGAGACGAAGAAATCTTTTGATGCTCTTTTTTGCAACGGAGGTGATGCTCAATGCGGTCAATATCGCATTTGCAGCAATTTCACATTTTTATAACGACCTTACCGGCCAGATGTTTGCATTTTTTATCATTGCAATCGCAGCAAGCGAGGTAGCCGTAGGGTTGGGCATATTGATCGTATTGTATAAAAAACAAGGAAGTCTTGATCTTGATGAGCTCACGACTATGAAGGGGTAAAAAGAATGGAAAATTTAGTATACATAGCACTATTTGCACCGTTAGTCAGCTCACTGTTTGCAGGCCTGTTTGGCATGAGCCCAAGACAGACGTTTGTGGGGATTGTCTCTTCGGCGTTGCTCTTTGTATCGATGAGTGCATCGTTGATGCTTGCATACCATGTGTATCAAACAGGCGCACCCATTTATGTAACAATGAAAGAATGGATCAGCATGGGCGATCTGTTTATCCCGTTTGGGTTTGTTGTGGATCAGGTGTCCGTGACCATGATGGGTGTTGTAACGGTGGTTTCAACGGTGGTTCATGTTTATTCTATCGGATATATGGATCATGATAAAAGTTTTAACAGATTCTTCTCTTATCTTTCGGCTTTCGTGTTCTCGATGATGGTTCTTGTCATGAGTGATAACTTTGCAGGGCTCTTTATCGGATGGGAAGGTGTCGGTGTCTGTTCTTGGCTGCTGATCGGATTTTGGTATCATAAGCCTGACCAGAGCAGAGAGGAAAATCCTTCTATTTCTCCTTCTTGGGCAGCCAACGAGGCATTTATCGTAAATCGTATTGCAGACCTTGGGATGTTGGTAGGAATTTTTATTCTGTATTGGAATGTAGGTTCTTTGCAATACAGTGAAGTGTTTGCAGCACTTCCGCAGTTGAGTGAGATTATTTTGACGACGGCTGCTTTGGCGCTCTTTATCGGGGCGATGGGCAAATCGGCGCAATTTCCGCTTCATACTTGGCTAACGGACGCGATGGAAGGGCCTACGCCCGTATCGGCGCTGATCCATGCGGCCACGATGGTAACAGCGGGGGTATTTTTGGTCATCAGAGCAAATCCACTCTTCTCAATGACTCCCGAAGTAAGCTTCTTTATTGCAGCATTGGGTACGTTTGTAGCATTTTTTGCAGCCTCCATGGCATTGGTAAACAGAGACCTTAAGCGAATTATTGCATTTTCAACGCTTTCGCAATTGGGGTATATGTTTGCGGCGGCAGGGCTTGGGGCATACTGGATAGCGTTATTTCATCTGGGCGCACATGCGTTCTTTAAAGCATTGTTGTTTTTGGGTGCGGGGAACGTGATGCATGCGATGCATGACGAGCTTGATATTTTCAAAATGGGCGGACTTAAAAAACAGATGAAATGGACCTATATCTATATGGGATTGGCTTCGTTGGCATTGGCCGGCATCCCGCCTTTGGCAGGATTCTTCTCCAAAGATGCCATTATAGAAACCGCATTTAATGAAGGTACATTGATTTTATGGATAATGTTGGTTGTGACTGCGGGAATGACGGCATTTTATAGCTTTAGACAGGTATTTTTAACTTTTCACGGAGATGAAAGATATAAAGCCTTCGGTATCCATCCGCATGAGATGTACAAATTTGTACTTGTAGCGTTGTCGCCTTTAGCGATATTGGCTGCGATTGCCGGATTCTTCCAAGGCGGATTCCATGATTTTGTCACCCGTTTGCTTCCTGAATATCAAATGAGCGAACACACCCATCATTTGGCATTGGTGTTGGGTGCGATAGTTCTTACTTTTGCGGTAGGAGGGATTGCGTTGGCATATAAAAAATATGCCAACGGACTCAAAAGGGATGAAAAAACAGAGAATGGATTCCTCTATAAGCTTCTTGCCAATCAATACTATATCCCTCATCTGTATGAAGAGATTATTTCAAAACCTTATGCAATGATCTCGGATTTAATGTGGAAAAGCGTAGATTTAAAAATAGTAGATGCGACAGTAGACGGTATTGCCAAATTCCTCTATAAAAGCGGTGACGGGACAAGAAAGATGCAAACAGGTAACCTTTCAAATTATCTTAATTGGATGGCTATCGGCGGGATAGTGCTCCTTGTTATTGCGATGCTTTCGGCAATGTTAGGTTAAGGAGTAGATAAATGGAAAACATTTTAAGTGTATTGGTATTTTTCCCTGCAATTGCAGGATTATTGGGATTTGTTGTAAACAAAGAAAGTGCAAGGGTATACGGTGTCACGGTTGCGGCGATAGAGTTTTTTCTCTCTTTGTGGCTGTGGTTTGCTTTTGACAACAATAATGCCGGCATGCAGTTTGTAGAGATGATCCCGCTTATTCCGGACTTTGGAGTGAGCTACTATCTCGGAGTGGACGGTATTAGCCTCTTTATTGTCATCATGAGTACTTTGATGACACTCATTGGAATGATTAGCATGAATATTGCAAAAAATATCAAAAATATGGTGATTACGCTTCTTTTCCTTGAGATGACGATGGTAGGTGTATTTTTATCGCTGGATGCCATTATTTTTTATCTCTTTTGGGAGCTTTCGCTTGTTCCGATGCTTTATATCATCGGTGCATGGGGCGGCCCTTTAAGAATTTATGCATCGATTAAATTTTTCTTGTACACGTTTATGGGATCATTGGTTATGCTGGTGGGGATGCTCTTTGTTGCCTATATCTATCATGATTTGACAGGAGTATGGAGTTTTGCACTGACTGATTGGTACGCATTGGTGTTGCCGGTAAGTTATCAGCTATGGCTTTTTGCCGCCTTTTTTATCGGCTTTGCTATCAAAGTGCCTATGTTTCCGTTTCATACATGGTTGCCTTATGCACACGGCCAGGCACCCACGATAGGGTCGGTTATCCTTGCGGCAGTTTTGCTTAAAATGGGGACCTACGGGTTTGTGAGGTTTTCCTTGCCAATGTTCCCTGATGCTTCTGTCATTGCCATTACCCCTATAGCAATCATTTCAATCATTATGATCATCTATACGGCGATGGTGGCGTATGCGCAAAAAGATATGAAACAAGTGATTGCTTACTCCTCTGTTTCGCATATGGGTATTATCATGCTGGGTATTTTTGCAATGAATGCTGAAGGGATAGGCGGTTCGGTTTTTCAAATGCTTTCTCATGGTATCGTCTCGGGCGCCCTGTTTATGCTGGTTGGGGTGATTTATGATAGAAGACATACTAAAATGATGGATGAGTTTGGAGGTTTGGCTACGGTGATGCCAAAATATGCTTTGGTCTTTGGCATCATGCTGATGGCGTCGGTAGGTTTGCCTCTTACGATCGGGTTTGTAGGAGAGTTTCTGGTTTTGATCGGTTTTTATAACGTATCGCCGATTATGACGATTTTGGCAGGTACATCGATTATTGTCGGAGCGGTGTATATGTTGTCTGTCTACAAAAAAAGCTTTTTTGGCCCTGTGACCAATGAAGCAAATAGAACACTTCAAGATTTGGATGCCAAAGAGACGATTTCATTGGTGCCGTTAGTATTGATTGTTGTATGGCTAGGAGTCCATCCAAAGCCTGTTTTGGAGCCGATTGACAATTCGGTGAAAGCAATGCTGAGTTTTATGGATGAGAAGGCTATCACGCAAGAGGCCAAAGAGATGATAAAAGTTGCCAAATCAACACAGGAGATAAAGTAATGTTGGAACCTATAAAAGTAAGTTTGGAGAGTCTCAATCTCATTACGCTTGCGCCGATGCTTATAGCGATTGTGGGTGGTTTGATTATATTATGTATTGATTTGTTTAAAGAAAATTTAGACAAATCCCTGTATGTAATGCTGACGATATTGATACTTGTTGTTGATTTTGGCTTGGTGATGGGGTTAAATGCCAATGAGCGCGGTTTTTTTGATGTCATGTTGATTGATGGGGTCTCAATTGTTTCCCAGTTGTTGATTGTTGCAGGGTCGATACTGTTTATCCCGCTTGGTTTGACTTCAAAAAGATTTCACGAATATGAATATCCTGAGTTTTTTGCCCTCTTTTTGTTCATGGTTGCCGGCTTCCAGTTTATGGCTGCCAGCGATAATCTTATTTTGATTTTGGTAGGGCTTGAAACGGCATCGCTTGCACTTTATACGCTGATTGCGATGCACAACAGAAGCGATTCATATGAGGCTGCGGTTAAATACTTTACAATGGGAGCACTTGCAACGGCATTTTATGCAATGGGATCGGCTGTAGTTTACGGATTGACAGGAAGCGTAGAGCTTTATCAGGTTGCCCAAACGCTTTCTTCCCGTTTAAATGAACCCGGATTGATGATTGCTATTTTCGGCAGTTCGGTACTTTTGTTGAGTGCTTTGGCATTTAAGCTTTCGCTTTTTCCGTTTCATACATGGGCACCGGACGTGTATCAGGGAGCATCTGCACCGCTGGCAGGATATATGTCAGTTGTGCCGAAGATAGCAGCCTTTGTAGTTTCTCTTAGAATTTTCGGTATGTATATCGAATTGGGGGTAGAATGGGTCAGGGTCATCATCCTTATTATTGCCGTACTTACGATGACGCTTGGAAATATTATGGCATTGGTGCAAGAAGATGTCAAGCGTATGTTGGCATACTCTTCCATATCGCATGCAGGTTTTGTGGTAGCAGCTTTGGCATTGGATACTACAGAAGGAAATACAAGTATATTCCTTTATTATGCACTCTTTATGTTTACCAATCTTGGCGCTTTTGCGATGCTGTGGATTTCTCGTCATAAACAAAGAAGATTTGATGACCGTTTTGACAATCCGTATGAAAAATTTGCAGGCCTTATCAATATCATGCCGATGGGCGCAGTGATTATGGCCCTATTTATGCTGTCGCTTGCCGGAGTGCCGCCGTTTTCCGTTTTCTGGGGTAAAATTTATGTCATGCAGGCCGCAGTCAATGCCGGATATGTGTGGCTCGCTATCGTAATGGGGTTAAATTCTGCGATTGCAGCATATTATTATCTTAAACTTGTAGTGTATATGTTCCTTAAAGAGCCTGTCAAAAGTGTTGATGTGGTTTATTATAACCTTTCAAAACCATTGATGGTTATTATCGGATTTGCAACCGTAGCAACAGTAGGAGCCATATTCTATGTGCAGCCGCTTATCTCATATTTTTATTATATGATAAGTGCAAGCGGGTATTAAAAGAAGGGCGTTTGTGCCCTTTTTTTCAATCTTCTAAAATAGAAAAATCAAATAAAATCATTTAAAATCATTTTTTCAAGCTCTTTTGCCTCTGCACAGATCACATTGCTAAATTGAGAGCGGTTGAATGTAGTCTGACGCTTGGCCAACTGGGCAGTGTGAACCGCAATCTTCTCTTGCAGCATTTTTTTATCATAAATCCCGTCCAGATATGCCAATGTCTCTTTGATGCCGATTGCTTTCATGCAATGCGGAGCACGTGTATATTTTCTTTCCAGCTTGCAGACCTCATCGATAAGCCCGTTTTCTATCATCTGTTGGGTTCTTAGCGAAATTTGAGCTCTTAATTTTTCTCTTTCAACAGCGATCTGATAGATACGAAGAGCTGTTGTGATCGTCGGTTTTGGAGGAAATAGTTTAAAATATTCACTGGGAGACAAAGAGGTTTCCAGATAGATGTTTAACGCTTTTTCTATGCGGTAGGTATCATTGGATGAAATTTGCGACATATAATGCGGATCGATACTCTTTAGCCAATCGTAGCTTTCTTGAAGAGATTTTAAATACATTTGTGTTTTCTGTTTTGTTTGGGCGCTGATTGCAGGCAGTGCGCTGATCCCTTCAAGCAGCATTTTCAGATAAAAACTGGTACCTCCGACAATCACCAGATTTTTTTTCTTTTTTAAAGCCAAGGCATAAACATCATTGTAGAGCCCGATAAAAGTAGTTACGTCGAAATTTTGATGGGGATAAAGATAATCCATCCCGAAATGCTCGATTCCCTCGCGTTCTTGCAGGGTAGGTTTGGCTGAGACAATATCTATCTCTTTATAAATAGAAAGCGAGTCCAAAGAAAGAATAAAAGCATCTATTTTCTTTGCTATCTTGACAGACAAAGCTGTTTTTCCTGAAGCCGTCGGACCGATAATGGCGAGTTGTTTTGGTGCATTCATAAGTGAAATCATACCACAACAGAAAAGAACAAGCAATAACGATATAATCGCCCTATAATTGCAATCACGGTAAAATAAGAAAATTTATAGAGGTATGTATGAGTTTATTAGACAAAGACAATCGTTTCAATCTGGCCAATTTGATTACCTTCGGAAATATTGCATGCGGGGTCATTGCTATTTATTTTATTGTAAAGGGCGATTTCTTGACTGCTATTGTGCTTGCATGGATTGCAGGCGGATTGGATATCGCCGATGGCAAAGTTGCAAGAAGATTTCATCTTTCTACAGATTTTGGTATACAGCTTGACAGTTTTGCTGATTTTCTTTCTTTTGTAGTGATGCCGTCTTTTTTGCTTTTTTATGCATTGCAAAAAGGAATGACAAACGGTATGCAGGAGATAGTGGCAGGGGTGGTTTTTGTTTTTTATATTATTAGCGGGCTGAGAAGGCTCGTGGAGTTTAATTTAAAAGCCGATGTCGGAGGGGTGACAAAGTTTTTTGAAGGCGTACCAACCCCGCTTGGTGCCATTTTCCTTTGGGTGCTCTATCTTTTGTATAGTTATGAAGTGATAGAAAATATATACATCATAACAGTATGTGTCATCATGATTGCATGGTCGCTTAACAGCAAGCTTAAAATACCTCATCCTTAAAAAAAAGACGGTAATGATGATGACAAGAGTGTTTTGGAAAGAGAAACTGGCCCATTTTTCTGAATTGGTAGTACTGAAGCATTCGGTATTCGCTCTCCCTTTTATTTTCATAGCAATGCTTGTGGCTGCGAAGGGCTGGTTTGGATGGAAATTGCTGATGTTGGGAGTTTTGGCAGCAGTAAGTGCCAGAAATTTTGCCATGGGCGTCAATCGCTATTTGGATAGAGATATCGACAGGCTTAATCCCAGAACCAAAAGCAGGCCATCGGTTGACGGAAGGGTTTCAGCATCACAAATGATATGGTTTATTGCGCTCAATGCGCTAGTGTTTATCCTAACGGCTTTTTTTATCAATACCCTGGCATTTGCGCTTTCTGTGCCGATCTTGATCGTATTGGGGGCATATACGTTTTTTAAACGCTTTTCTGCAGCTGCGCACCTAGTGTTGGGGATAAGCTTGGGACTTGCTCCGATTGCAGGAGTCGTAGCGGTTTTGGGCGATGTCACGCTTTGGTCGGTATATCTGGCGCTTGGGGTAACGCTTTGGGTCGCAGGGTTTGATCTGCTGTATTCGCTTCAGGATATCGAGTTTGACAAAGCACACGGTTTGCATTCTGTTCCTTCCCGTTTTGGGGCGCAAAATACGATGTACATCGCAGGTATGCTGCATGTCTTGACGGTCATATTTTGGGCAGCATTTGTGTATGAAGCGAATTTGGGATTTTTTGCCATAGCAGCCGTACTGTTTTCGGCAGGAATGCTGGCTTATGAGCATCATATCGTTCATAAAGATTTTTCGAAAATCGACAAAGCTTTTTTTACCGTAAACGGATATTTGGGATTTGTTTTTTTATTTTTGATTATAGCAGAGGTGATGTAGATGCAAATGGCAGATTATATTATTTTGGGGGCACTGCTACTATTGGTTTTGATACTTGTTGCCTTGTTGCGTACAAACGGCAGTCTTAAAAAAGAAAACGGAAAATTGAGGGAATTGTTGCGCACAAAGGAAAAAATGATCGAGAAACTTGAAGATTCAAAAATCATTATCAAAGAAACTACAGACAACCCTTCATTGCACAACGAAATTGTCTCTTTGCTTGGGACAGGAGAAAGCAAGGAAGCAATTTCTGAAAAATTAAACATCCCCCTTAGCAAATTGGAACTTATTGTCAAGTTCGATGCGATCAAGAAAGAGAAACGGTTTGGTGTATAGCGGGTGGGAAAAGATTCTGCAAGAATCTTATCAAAAACTAGACCTTTCGTATCAAGCTTTTTTGGAAAAAGATACAATGTATTTCCCTTCTAAAGTGAATTATTTTAATGCCTTTAAAACCCTCCCAAGATCAGAGGTAAAATATATTCTTTTTGGCCAGGACCCTTACCCCCGCAAAGAGAGCGCCATAGGCTATGCTTTTATAGACGGCAAGGTTGAGTATCTTTTTTCTGAAAAAGGGCTGAGCAAAGAGGTCAACCGTGCTACAAGCCTTCGCAATTTTATCAAGATGGCTTTGGTGGCAAGGGGGGATTTGAATACAGAAGACGTTTCTCAAGAGGCAATTTTAAAAATTGATAAAAACAACCTTATCTCATCTATAGAGCAGCTTCGCATCAATTTTGAAAAAAACGGCGTACTGCTTCTTAATACGGCATTGGTGTTTACCGATAAAAAAAGTTCCCCCCGGCATATTAAAGCATGGAATCCTTTTGTGGAACATTTATTGCATTCTTTGAAAGAGAATGCTCCAAAGCTTATCTTGTTCGGAACCCATGCAAAAGAGTTAAAAAACAGATTTTCTTTGCAGCCATTTGAGACGATTGAGCTTGAACACCCCTACAATCATTCGTTTATTTCCAATCCGACGGCATTAAATCTATTTGGAAGTATGAATCTACTTGAAAAATAAAGAAAAATTTGCTATGATTCTCTTTCCAAAATACCGCTACTTATTTTGTGCACCCATAGCTTAGCTGGATAGAGCATCGGTTTGCGGTACCGAAGGTCTCAGGTTCGAATCCTGATGGGTGTACCACTTCTTCTTTATATCTTAAAATCAAGACATAACCAAATTTATACTACAATAATACAAATACCTTTTGGAGTATCTCGATGAATATTTTGCTCATCAATAGCAATCCGGTTGTTTCGAGGCTGTTTTCCCTGTGCGCGCGCGATGAAACGTTTTTTTTGGAAGAGGCGCAAAGCATAGACAAGATCAAAAATGATCGCTATGATCTGATATTTGTAGACGATGACTCTTATACTGAGGAAGTACAAGAACGCATCAAGACATTGAATGTCTTGAAAACCGTTTTTTTGACGCAGCATCACGAGGAAAATCCTTTGTTTGATAAAACACTTGTAAAGCCTTTTTTGCCCTCGCAGATCATGCGTATTCTCAAAGAGGCAAACGAGGAAGCAAATCAATCCTCTCAGCTCAAGAGCCGCTTTATTTTTCCTTTGTCTTCGGAGATTTTGGAAGATGAAGATTTGCAAGCAGATGAAAATGATTTTGCAAAAACAAGTGTTTTAAGCGATGACGAGATAGAAAAGATAAAAAATCTTTTGGATATGGATGAAGACGAAGAGATCTATGGTGCACAAGAAGAGATGGACGAAGAGAAAAAGATAGAGATCATTAAGCGCCAGCTGATGAAAGACGGATTGGAAATTTTGGATGAAGAAGATTTTTTTGAATCATTTATCCAAGACAACACAGCCGGCCAAGCATTTGCGGAAGAAAGCGGCACAGCGCAGACGATGCGGTCAAAAGAAAAAGAGAATACCGATGCTCCATTGGCGCTTGAAGAGTCACTTTTGCAAGCAATAGCAGGCATGAAAGTTAAAAAAATCAGAAAACTGCTTAAAGGCGCCGAGATAAGCATCACAATCCGTTTTAGAGACGAAGCAAAATGAAACAGAAAAAAAGGGGGGCAATTTTGGTGCTCTCGGGACCCAGCGGTGCAGGAAAAAGTACGATCATCAATGCTGCCGGCAAAGAGATAGGCGAATATTATTTTTCTATCTCCACGACAACACGAGCCCCAAGAGCAGGGGAAGTGCACGGCAAAGATTATTTTTTTGTTTCAAAAGAAAGCTTTGAGGAAGATATCAAAGCGGGAAATTTTCTTGAGTATGCGCAAGTGCACGGCAATTATTACGGCACCTCATTAAAGCCCGTAAAGGAAGCGCTAAAAGAAGGCAAATTGGTGATATTTGATATTGATGTGCAGGGGCACAGATTGGTACGCGCCAAAATGGGAGATATCACTACCTCGGCATTTATCACTCCGCCGACGCTCAAAGAGTTAAAAATCAGGCTCAATGACAGATCTACCGATGAGGATGCCGTCATTGCCAAACGTATAGAAAACGCCAAAGAAGAGATATGTGCCATAGGCGAATATGATTTTATGATTGTTAATCATCTTATAGAAGAAGCTGCCAAGGAGTTTGTTACGATAGCAAAGGCGGCAAGATTGAAACGAAGCAAAGAAGAGGCAGCAAGGTTTATTCAAAATTGGCTAAACGAAGAATAATCATTGCAGGCCGATATAAGAGGTGCTCTTAAACATTTTTGAGTATAATTGTAAAATTTTTAATATCACACTCACTCGTTGAGTAGCAAAGGATGTTGTATGGGTATGCCAAGTATGCCGGAGTTGTTGGTTATATTAGCAATAGTGGTGCTTCTTTTTGGGGCAAAAAAAATTCCTGATCTTGCAAAAGGGATAGGCAAAGGAATCAAAGACTTCAAAAAAGCAGTGAAAGAAGACGAAGAGGAAGAGAAAAAAGAGATCGCTTCCAAAGAGGAGCCGAAAGTCGAAGCGCCGGCTAAAGAGACAAAGAGCGAAAACGTCTAACAAAAGATGCCCTCTCTTCTCTTGGGCGGGCAGAGAGAAACGAATTAACATGGAAAATTTTCCAAAATTTTCAAAACCCCCTTTGTATTTTCAAGCCGAAGCATTGAAAAAATACCACTACCTATTCATGGATAATATATGAAATTAAAATCAGAAATAAACTGCATTATCAAAGAGGCTTTCCAAAAAGCAGGCATAGAGATTCAAACAGTTATGGTGACAGAAGCCACAAAGCCGGAATTCGGAGATTTTCAGTTTAACGGTATTATGGCCTTAGCAAAAACACTCAAGCAAAACCCAAGAGAACTTGCCCAAAAACTTTTGCCGCATATCGACCTAACCGGCGCGATAGCCAAAGCGGAAGTGGCGGGGCCGGGGTTTATCAATGTGTGGCTTCATCCTTCCTGGGTAGCTCGAAAATGCGAAGAGGCTTTGCAAGATAAGCGATTGGGTGTAGCCAAGCATGAAAACCCTATCAAAGTCGTTGTAGATTATTCAGGCCCCAATATGGCAAAACAGATGCATGTAGGGCATTTGCGCTCAACCATTATCGGGGATACAGTGGCAAATTTGCTGGTATATCTTGGCGATGAGGTAATCCGCCAAAACCATATCGGAGACTGGGGGACACAGTTTGGTATGCTGATTGCCTATCTTGAGGAACAAGGCAGCAGCGGCAGCGGCAGCCTCAAGGATCTTGAGCAATTTTACAAAGAAGCCAAAGTGCGTTTTGATACGGATATCTCTTTTGCAAATAAAGCAAGGGAGTATGTGGTAAAGATACAAAGCGGCGATCAGCATTGTCTTAACCTTTGGCAAAAGTTTATCGATATTTCGCTGGGGCACTGTGAAGATGTGTATGGCAAGCTTTGCATTAAGCTTACAAGAGAAGACGTAAAGGCCGAAAGTTTTTACAATGAAGACCTTCCCAATGTTATCGAGGATTTGATAGCGCAGGGATTGCTCAAGGAAAGCGATGGCGCCCAGTGTGTATTTTTGGAAGGAGAAGAGATCCCGGTCATCGTTCAAAAAGGAGACGGGGGATATCTGTATGCCACAACCGATCTTGCGGCCTTAAGATACAGAGCCAATGTACTGGGCGCCAAGAGAATCTGCTATGTGGTGGATGCCAGACAGTCCGAACACTTCAGGCAGGTATTTACAGTAGCAAAAGAGTCGGGGTTTGTTTCAAAAGAGGTAAGGCTCGAACATGTGGCTTTTGGAACCATGATGGATAAAAGCGGCCGGCCGTTTAAAACGCGTGACGGAGGAACTGTCAAGCTGGTTGATTTGCTTGACGAGGCTGTCATAAGAGCCAAAGAGAGCATTAAAGACAAAGAAAATCTTGAGCCTGAAGAGCTTGAAAATTTGGCAAAAATTATAGGCATTGGCGCAGTTAAATATGCCGATCTTTCCATAAACAGGGAGTCCAATTATGTTTTTGACTGGGACAAGATGCTCAGTTTTGAAGGCAATACCTCTTTGTATATGCAATATGCCTATGCAAGAATTCAAAGTATCTTTAGGCGTTTTGGCAAAGAGATAAAGAGACGCATTGTCATCGGAGATGAAATAGAGCATCGTTTGGGAGTGATGCTGCTTCGTTTTGAGGATATGCTCTATCGTGCGGCCGAGGATACGGCCCCTCATCACATCACCGGCTATCTCTATGAACTAGCCGCGCTGTTTACCCGGTTCTATGAGCAAAATCCTATCTTGAAAGAAGAGGTTTGCGAGGAGACGCAGATGAGCCGTTTGGCTTTGGCGCAACTCACAGGCAGAACGATCAAAGAAGGATTGGATATTCTCGGTATCGAAGTAGTCGATAAGATATAAAAATCCCGGATGCCAAGACATCCTCCTGCTAAAAAGCATAGCGATGCCTTCTGGGCAAGCGAGCGCTAATTTCGTCTTTTTTGTGTTTTTGTCAGTTCGCTTAAAAATGCTTCAAGCGAATAGCGCTGGCGATATTCTGGGATCATGATATGAATGAGAATATCCCCCAAATCAAGTACTGCCCATTCGTCACTCAAATCTGTCGCCAAAAAAGTTTCGCCTTTTGGCTTGAGTGTTCTTTTGAGCTCATCGACAAGGGCTTGCGTATGTTTTCCGTTGAGTGAATTTGCTATAATTACACGTTTTGCAATATAGTCTGCATCATCGAGATTAAATACCTCAATTTCTTCAGCTTTTTTTTCATCGAGCAGAGTGACGATATTTTCTATGCGTTGTTCGATTGTCATAATTTGTTGTCCTTTAAATAATTTTTTGATAGATTCTTTGATTTGTATGTCAATATCTTTTAATTGCCCGGTGTCTCGAATTTCTGAAGAACTTACAGGAGTATTGACTTCTAAAAATTTCCATTTTCTAAGCATATGGGTTTGCACATAGCTGCCTTGCCGTGTTGCAATTACCCAGGTAATTTCACTGTTTAGCCATTCAAATTCGTGCCAGCTTGACAATGTTGTCAGGTTGTCTGCACCGATGATAAGATACTTTACATGATACATCTGTTTAAAGTGTTTTACGGTTTGTGAGGTAGGTATGCTTTTTCCTTTTTGTATCTCATAATCGCTTACCTCTACTTTTTCTATCGGATCAAAAAGTGTGTGGCACCATTCAAGCCGCAATGCAGCAGGCGCTAAAGAAGAGCGTTTAAAAGGATTAAGATAAGCAGGTACAACAAGCAGCTTCTCAATATCAAGAGACCGCACGGCCTCTTCTATGACGGCGCTATGACCTTTATGGGGAGGATCGAAACTCCCGCCAAAGATCGCCACTGTCGGCTTCTTTTGTTTAACCAAATAATAACCTCAATTAGTGTAAAATTGCGTAATTTTAGCATAATAAGGTACAAATATGGCTGTAAAAGTAGCAATTAACGGATTGGGAAGAATTGGCAGATGTGTGGCGCGTATCATTGCTGACAGAGAGGACATAGAGTTGGTTGCAGTCAATGCAAGCGGTACGCCTGAAATGTTAGAATATAATGTTAAGTACGACAGCGTACACGGAGTACGCAAAGATGTTGCCGTGCGCGAAGGGTACTTGCATATAGGCAAGGATAAAGCCAAGATTTTAGAAGAGCGTGATCCTGAAAAATTGGACTTTGCTGCCTGGGGGGCAGAGATTGTGCTGGAGTGTACGGGAGCCTTTTTGACGCAAGAAAGCGTACAGTCCTATCTTGAGAATGGGATTAAAAAAGTAATTTTTTCTGCGCCTGCCAAAGATGACACGCCGACTTTTGTCATCGGTGCCAACGAAGAGGCCTATGCAGGGCAGGCTATTGTATCCAATGCAAGCTGCACAACCAACGGTTTGGCGCCTGTCGCCAAAGTGCTTGACGATGCTTTCGGTATCGAAAAAGGACTGATGACAACGATTCATTCTTATACATCCTCCCAGCCTATTTTGGATGCAAAACATAAAAAAGACCCAAGAAAGGGACGTGCGGGCGCTGTCAATCTTGTTCCTACGACAACAGGTGCAGCCAAAGCGATCTCCAAAGTACTGCCAAACCTTGAAGGCAAACTAAACGGCCAAGCGATCCGTGTACCGACGGCGGATGTTTCCATGGTCGATTTGACCGTCACTCTCAATCAAAATGTAACGCCGGAAGAAGTAAAAAATGCATTTAAAGCGGCCAGTGAAGGATCGCATAAAGGGATTTTGGGCATAGATGAAGAGTACCGAGTTTCTCAAGATTTTGTAGGAGAAACGCTTAGTACCGTTGTACCGCTTGATACGATTCAGGTGATAGGCGGCAATATGGTCAAAGTGCTTTCTTGGTATGACAATGAGTGGGGATATTCTTGCCGTTTGGTTGATATGGCGGTATATGTGAGTAAAAAGTAGGGAGCATGAAAGTGAAAACACTCAAAGATTTAAATATTGAAGGCAAAAGGGTCTTTATACGGTGTGATTTTAATGTTCCTAAAGACGAATTTGGCAATATTACCGATGATAGACGTATCCGCTCTGCGCTTCAAACGATTCGGTATTGTATCGACAGAGATTGCAAAATCATATTGGCTTCCCATTATGAGCGCCCTGAGCCCGGCAAGTACGAAGAGCAATACTCTCTAGCCCCGGTAGCCAAAAGACTGCATACGCTTTTAAAAATCAAAAACGAAATTTTCATGGCCGAAGATGTGGTCGGCGAAGATGCCAAAGCAAAAGCACAAAAGCTCCAAGCAGGGGATGTTTTGCTGTTGGAAAATCTTCGCTATGAGGCAGGTGAAACAGTAAACGACGAAGGATTCGCAAAACAGTTGGCGGATTTTGCGGATTTTTATATCAATGACGCTTTTGGTGCCTGCCATAGAAAACATGCTTCCATCCATGCCATTACCAAATTTTTTGACAACGAGCATAAAGGGGCAGGTTTTCTGATGGAAAAGGAGATCAATTTCTTTTCTAGGGTGATTGAAAACCCTATGAGGCCTTTTATCGCCGTCGTAGGGGGGAGCAAAGTATCGGGCAAGCTTCAGGCGCTCAATAATCTGCTCAATAAAGTAGACAAATTGATTATCGGCGGAGGAATGGCATTTACTTTTTTGAAAGCACAAGGGTTTGAAGTCGGGAATTCTCTGGTAGAAGATGACCTTTTGGATGAAGCAAAAAACATTATGGATAAAGCCAAAGAGCTAAATATCAAGTTTTATCTGCCTGTAGACGTGGTGGTGGCACCTGAGTTTTCCGAAAATACGATCGTGAAATTTTTGCCTACGCAAGAGATCCCCAAAGGGTGGTTCGGGCTGGATATAGGCCCGGCAAGCTCCAGGCTTTTCCGTGAAGCGCTCGGTGATGCCAGAACGATTATCTGGAACGGCCCTATGGGGGTGTACGAGATGGATAGATTTTCCAAAGGAAGCATTGCAATGTCGCATAATATTGCACAAACCCATGCAACGACCATCGTAGGAGGCGGAGATACGGCAGATGTAACGCAAAGGGCAGGCGATGCAGATGAGATGACATTTGTAAGTACAGGCGGCGGAGCAAGCCTTAAGCTGATCGAAGGGGAATCTCTTCCCGGGCTTGACGCGCTTAGGTAGTCCGGTCTGTTAGTGTGAAGCAAAAAAGAAAGGCAGAAAAATGATTTTTGCGGCAAATTTTAAAACAAATCATACGCGTGAGAGTACAAAAAAATATATAGAAGCGCTTTTGGCAAAAATCATAGCAAAAAAAGAGGAGGACAAAGTCTATATCTTTCCTCCTGCGACTGCTTTGGATCGATATGAGGGTGATTTTGTTTTAGGGGCGCAAAATGCCTATATGACGCAAAACGGTGCGTTTACCGGTGAGATAGGGTTGCAGCAGCTTGAAGAGTTTGATATCAAAACTATCCTGATCGGCCATAGCGAAAGAAGGCAGTTTTTGGGCGAAAGCCAAATGTTTATCGCCGATAAATTTGCTTATTTCCAATCTTGCGGTTTTGAGATTATCTATTGCATAGGCGAGCCTCTTGAGGTACGCCAAGAGGGTCGAGAGAGTGTTATGAATTTTCTTCTTTCGCAACTCGAAGGCATCGATATTTCTTATGAAAAGCTGATTGTGGCGTATGAGCCTGTGTGGGCGATCGGGACGGGAAGGAGTGCAACCTCCCAAGAGATCGCTTTTACCCATCAGGCGCTAAAGAAAATCATCCAAAAGCCGCTGCTTTACGGCGGAAGCGTGAAGCCTGAAAACAGCGAAGAGATTGTCTCAATCAACGGAGTCGATGGGCTGCTTGTGGGAAGCGCTTCTTTGGAAGCAGAGAGTTTTGCCAAAATTATCATCGGCTAGTTTCCTGTAAGCTGTTTTAGCGTTATAGGTTAAACATATATGTTTCATGCCTATTCCCGAATTTGGGATAGGCTGGAGTGTTTTTTATTTGAAGAGGTCTGCAAGCGCTGAGATATCGGTTGTCTTTCCGGTTTCAGCAGTATCCGCGGCACTTTCTTGCTGTCTGTCTACCATTCCCTCAACCTCATTGAGTTCGATGGTATAGCCTGTAAGCATCGAAGCCAAACGGATATTGATGCCGTTTTTGCCTATGGCTTTTGCTTTTTGATCAGAAGTGATATTGACGAGAGCTTTTTTTGCTGCATGGTCTGCTTTGATGCTTTGTGTGATGGCAGGACTTAACGCACGTGTGATATAAATTTCAGGGATAGGCGAATATTCAATGCAGTCGATATTTTCTCCGTTGAGTTCATGGCTTACAGCATTGATCCTTACCCCTTTTACCCCTACGGCTGCACCGATGGGATCTACATTCATTTGGTCTGTTTTTAAAGCGATTTTGGCGCGTTCTCCAGGAATCCTTGCCGCTGCGACAATCTCCACTACCCCATCTGCAATCTCAGGGACCTCTTTTGCCATGAGCTGCTCTAAAAACTTAGGGGAAGTTCTTGTAAGTTCAAGAAATAAGCCGTAGTGAGGATCTACACTTACATAGCGAAGCAGAGCTTTGATGGTATCGCCTTGTTTAAATTTTTCGCCTTTGATACGGTTTCTCAGCGTTAAAACACCTTTGAGTTCGCCGATTTCTACATAGGTATTGTCTTCTGCGTCAATACGGTTGACGATACCGATCATGATCGTGTTGATCTTTTTTTTGTATTTTTCAAAAAGATCTTGTTCGATACGTCTTTGTACATGGTATTCAAGTTCTCTAAAAAGATTGGACGAGGCTGTACGTCCGTAATTTTCAAGAATAAACTCTTCTTTAAGCTGATCGCCCAGCTCGATCGTATCGTCAAAATCTTTTGCTTCGCTCAAAGAGATATAGCTGTCCGGTTCTGTTTGCAAAGAGGCATCTCCGTCTTTGACAACGGTGATCACTTTATGAATTTGGTAGGTTTTGGAAGAAGGATCGATCACAACCTCAAAAGTGCTTGATTGGCTGGTAAGTTTTTTGGCAGTATTGATGAGCGCTTCTTTGAAAGCTTCAATGGCGTGATCTTTGGTAATATTTTTTTCATGGGCAATGGCTTCTATAATATCTAATATTTTTTCCATAAAATTTTCCTTATTAATTTATTTTGCATCGTTTTCAAATCTACCGCTACAAGAGGTAACATAACACTGTTAAGAACGTCCGGGAAGTAGTTTTTTTGAAGAGTATAATTATAGCTAATGCAACCTTTACGCAAAATAAAGTATAATAAAGCAATTATAATCACGCACAAAAGGAATATAGATGAAACTAAAACTTGCTAGAACAACACTTAAGGCTAAACCAAAAATCATTGAGATTTCTAAAATAGAAGAAGAACTAGCAGACAAATCTATATTTTATTTTGATAAAGACAACTCTCATAAAGAACTAAAAGCACTCATTGAATATTTCGAAGAAAAAGGGTACAGTGTTTATATGCGTGAAGTAAAGTACGGATTGGATGAAAATGAATATATCTATGAAGTACACATCATAGCTTAAGACGAAAGAGATTTTTTGAGTAAAAAATTATTTATAGAAACATTGGGATGTGCAATGAATGTGCGTGACAGCGAACATATCATCGCACAGCTCAATCAAAAAGAACCGTATCAGTTAACAGACAGCATGGAAGAGGCTGATTTGATCATCATCAATACCTGCAGCGTCAGAGAAAAGCCCGTTGCAAAGCTTTTCTCCGAGATAGGGGTGTTTACCAAACGCAAAAAGGACTCTGCAAAAATAGGCGTAACCGGATGCACCGCATCACATCTTGGAGACGAGATCATCAAGCGTGCGCCGAGCGTGGATTTTGTTTTGGGGGCGCGGAATGTTTCCAAGATCAATGAAGTGATAGACAAAAAGCATGCCGTAGAAGTTGCGATCGACCATGATGAGAGTACGTTTGAGTTTGCAGAGTATAGAACCAATCCGCTAAAAGCGCTGGTCAATATCTCTATCGGATGCAACAAATCATGTACCTTTTGTATTGTGCCTGCAACAAGAGGCGAAGAGATCTCCATCCCTCCTTATCTCATCATCCAAGAGATTAGCAAAGCCGTCACGTTGGGCGCGAAAGAGGTGATGCTTCTGGGGCAAAATGTCAATGACTATGGAAAAAACTTCAGCACCTCCGATGAGCCGTGTGATTTTACGCAGTTATTGCAGCAAATTTCTAAGATAGAAGGCTTAGAGCGGATTCGGTTTGCTTCCCCTCATCCGTTGCATATGGATGATGCTTTTCTTGAAGAATTTGCCTACAACCCAAAAATATGCAAGCAGATTCACGTACCGCTGCAAAGCGGCTCAACCTCACTGCTCAAATCAATGAAAAGAGGCTATACCAAAGAGTGGTTTTTGAACCGGTGCGAAAAGATTCGCACATTGTGCCCTGAAGCAACCATTTCAACGGATATCATCGTTGGGTTTCCCGGCGAAAGCGATGCGGACTTTGAAGATACGATGGATGTGCTTGAAAAGGTTAGATTCGAACAGGTTTTTTCGTTTAAGTATTCGCCGCGTCCCCACACCAAAGCCGCCCTTTTTGAGGGCCAAATAGACGATGCGATCGCTTCGCAAAGGCTTACGAGGCTTCAAGAGCGGCATATGGAGATGCTGAGCGAAATGATGGAGAACCAACTGGGGAAAATCCATCAGGTTTATTTTGACGAGCTTAAATCCGGAGGCAGAGTTTCGGGGCGGAGCGATGACGGAAAGCTCATTTTTGTCAAAGGAAGCGAAGAGCTTTTGGGCCGGGTCAAAAATGTAAAGATCACCCATACTTCCAGAGCAGCATTGGATGGCGAGATAGTCTAAAAAATGAAATCCCAAAAAAGAGCCATAGCCAAGATCATTTTTCCTTGGCTTGCATATATGGTGGCAAGATTTTTTTGGTTTACTTCCAGAAAATCGTTTCATACCGAAGGGGAGATCACACAAGGGCAGTGTGTCATGGTATGCTGGCATGGCGAACTGCTTATGTCGCCTCAGGCTTATAGACATTTTCATAAAACACAGCGCTCTTTCGCGATCATTTCAAGGCATTTTGACGGGGAAATGATCGCAAGGGTGCTGGCATTTTTTGATATCGGATCCTTAAGAGGGTCAAGCAGCAAAGGTGCAAAACAGGTGTTGCTTGAGGCGTTTCGCACTTTAAAAAGCGGAAGCGATCTGCTTGTCACTCCCGACGGGCCAAGAGGCCCGCGCTATAAAGTAAGCGACGGTGCGGTTGCTTTGGCGCTTAAAGCCAAAATCCCCCTTGTGATTATCAATTATCGTCCAAGCAGCTATTGGCAGCTGAACAGTTGGGATAAGTTTGTCATTCCCAAGCCTTTTTGCCGGATCGATTTTTATCTACAGTCATTGAACCTTGAGGAAATGAGCCTGGAAGAAGCCAGAGCATATCTGCAAAAGCAAATGCTTGTACATGCCCTTGCGTAAAGGCAAAAGATGGATCTAAAACAGCATATAGAAGCGTTTCTTTTTTATCTGTTTGAGGTGAGAGGATATAGCGAGACTTCGATCCTTACTTATGAAACGGCATTAAGACAGATGCAAGAGGCGAGCCATTTTTATGAAGAAGAGGGCGAAAAGATCTTGGATATCACCCCTTTTCGCTTCAAGATAGCCAAAAACAACAAAAAAACCATCGCAAAAAAACTTTCAGCCGTACGTTCTTTTGTAAAATATCTTCAAGAACAAAAGCAGGTAAACATAAAGCTGATCGCAGGCGAATCCATCAAAGTCCCCCGCAATCTTCCCAAGCCCATCGAAGAGATTTACATACAAGAGGTTTTAAGCAAGGCAAATCTCGAAGAGAGAATGCTTGTGATGATGCTGTACGGTTTGGGGCTTCGTATCTCCGAGCTTTCGGGGTTAAAACTTGAGGATATCAAGCAAGGATGGGTGCAAGTACACGGAAAAGGCAACAAAACAAGAGAGCTGCCTCTTTTGGATGTGCTGCAGCGGCTGATCGCACACTACACAGCGCAAAAAGCACCTCAAAAGTATTTGTTTGAAAAAGGCAATGCCCCGATGAACAGTGCTCAGTTGCGCTATAGGCTGTCCAATCTTTTTAAAGCTTCAGGCATCAAGGCTACGCCGCACCAGCTTCGGCACTCTTTTGCAACGCATTTGCTGAACGAGGGTGCGAGGATCGCAGATGTAAGCGAACTGCTCGGGCATGCGACGATGGCCACCACGCAGGTGTATACGAAATTGGGCTCGGTAAAAAAAATGCAGGAGTACATGAAAGCACACCCTTTGGCAAAGAGTGAAGAGTGAGGAATCAGGAGTGAGGAAGTATGGAGGAGGGGCTGATGTTTGCCTCAAACAGATAGGCGCGTATCTTTGCAGGGATTTTTAAAATCCTGCATTGCTCTTTAAACGGCTTTGGCATGTCTGTGGTGCGATAGGGTGCGATATAGAGTTTTTCTTCTTGTATCGCGACTGCCCATTTGCCCCCGATAACCAAACTGTTTTTTTGGCGGATCTCCTCTCTTTGGGAAGCAGAGAGCAGATAGCCAAGCTTTTTTAGGGTTAGGTCGGCCGCTTTGACTTTAGCAGAAGGGGTGTGCAGACGGATAACTCTGAGCTCTTTATCAGAAAAAAGTACCTCAAATGCCTCTTGGATTTTTCTTTTGTCATGACGAAGATAATCAAAACTGCGCCGGATGCCTTTGTGGTATCTGGTTATCAAAGGGTCAGCGAAGCGCTGTCTAAAATAGTTTCGTTCGTATCTTTCATCACGATTGCTCTCGTCTACAAAATAAGGATGGCCGTGCGTATGAAGATAATCAAGCAGTTCTTCTTTGGTATGGCTAAGCAGCGGACGGACAATTGTGTAATTTTTTCTTTGGCTGACAGGTTCAAGGCCCACAAGTTCGCATACGCCTGCCCCTTTGGTGAGCCGCATAAGCAGCCATTCAAGCTGGTCGTTGAGCTGGTGGGCCATCAGAAGCGTATCGTAGCGGTGCTGTTCGATGATGCGATCGAAAAATGCATACCGAAATTTGCGCGCATTGGCTTCAAAATGGCTGGTAAAAGAGGGCGCTTTGATGCTATGGCATACAAGCTTATATTTGTCAGCCAACGCTTTGGCATGCGCTTCTTCTTTGTCGCTGTTTTCCCTTGTGCCGTAGTTGACGATAGCGATATCAAAAGGGACATTGTTTTCTAGCAGCAGAAAAAAAAGCGCAGACGAATCAATCCCTGCAGAGAAAGCGAGGAGATTCTTTTTGTCAATGAGAAATGAGAAATGAGAAATGAGAAATGATTTATTTGGCATTGTTTTGTTTTGCTGTTTTAGTGCTTGATACAAGCATTTTTATCAAATCCTCGATATCGGGCAATATACTTTTAAGCATATGAGGTTGAATGAAATTTGATTCGGCTAGCAAATAGAGCCAATATCTTGTTTCGTTGGCTTCTTTAAGTGCTACGGAAAGTTTATTTATAAAATCTGCTTTTGATTGAGCGAAGTGTGATTCTTGTATCATTGCCCTTATGGAAGTTCCGCTTCGAAGAATTTGCTTGGAGAGGACAAATTCTTTATGTTCAGTTTTGAGATAAAGATAAAGCTTAATGATTCTAAGACCAAAAGAAAAGCTCTTTTGGCTTAATGGATCTTCAAAAATACTTTGTTGCAATTTTTCATTTTTCATTTTTCATTTTTCATTTAACAAAGTTGCCAGCAATTGCTCCCCGGCCAGTTCGGTAATCCGTGCTTGATATGTTTTGCCAAACACGATATCCAACTCGGAAGTATCGTTGATGAGGATTTCTCCGTCGATTTCCACCGCCCATGCAAGCGGCCGGGCACTGAGCAGGTACTCATGCTCGCTGCTTTCCCCGTCGATGACAACGGTGATCGTTTTCCCCACCATCCTTTTAAGGGAGGTGTGCATGGATTGGCGGCCGATCTCTCCGAGGATTTGTGTTCTTTTTTCTATCGTCTTCTTGGGAAGCTGCTCCATCGTATAGGCAGGGGTGGTTTCTTCGTTTGAGTAGGCAAAGGTATTGAACCTGTCAAAACCGAAATCCTCCATAAAGGCACAGAGCTTTTCAAAAGCCTCCTCGCTCTCTCCGGGATGGCCCGCAATGACGGAAGTTCGTATGAAAGCGCCTGGCTTACTTTTCATATGCATAAGCAGTTCGACGGTTTTTTGTTCGCCAAACCCTCTTTTCATGATCTTAAGCATCCCATCGTCGATATGCTGGATAGGCATGTCATAATAGGTTTGGAAAACCTTTGAGTCGGCGATCGCATTGATGAGTTTCAGTGTCGTCGTGCTGGGATAGAGATAGAGAATGCGCGCAGATTTTACTCCCTCTACGGCTTCCACGGCATCGATAAGTTCGATAAGCCCGTCTTGCAACCCCATGTCTCTTCCGTAGCTTGAGCTGTCCTGCGAGATAAAAGAGAAGTCATAAAACCCCTCAGCCACCAGATTGCGCACCTCTTTTTGGATAGAAGCAAGCGTTCTGGAGTGCAGTTTGCCTTTGAAGCTCGGGATCGCACAAAAGGAACACTGCTGGTTGCACCCCTCGGCGATCTTGATGTAGGCATGGTAGTTTGATCCTGTGATGATGCGGTTTGAATTTTCGTTGGCCAGATAGACTTCCGGAGAAAAGGTGCTCTGTCTTGAAGCGATGAGCTGATCGATCCTTTCATAATCTCCCACGCCCGTGAAGATATCGATCTCGGGCATTTGTGCCTGAAGTTCCTCTTTGTAGCGCTCGCTCAGGCAGCCGCTCATCACCAAGAGAGAGCCTTTTTTGCGCCCTTCATGCAAGGTAAGCACCGTGTTGATGCTCTCTTCTTTGGCGGCGTCGATAAAGCCGCAGGTATTGACGATGATTACGTCTGCCTGCGTAGCATCGTCGGTCAGTTCGTAGGTTTTAAGACGTCCCAGCATCACTTCGCTGTCGACCAGGTTTTTGGTGCAGCCAAGGCTGACAAGGTGTAGTTTTTTGCTCATTTAGTGATTCTCTTTCTCTAAAATTTTTAAAATATTATGTTTTAATAATGGCAGATGATGTTCTATAATATCCCATATCTCTTCAGCATCTATACCAAAATAGTTGTGGAAACCAGGTTTCTAAAATCTTTTATATCTCTCCAAGGTACTTCAGGATAAGAATTTTTCAACTCATCACTCAATTTTCCTATCATTTCACCTATATTGATAAAATGTATCATGGATGCATCAAAGCTTTTACTATCATGGTAGAAATCTTCAGCATCCTTACTTAAAGAAGAATAAAGTTGAATCTTCTCAATCGATTCAATGATAGTGAGAAGTGCTAGAATCTGATTAGACATAGATGATATCTTGTTCTATCGATTTTTTTGCCAATGGCTTAAGGTATTTTTCCCTTGCGATATCTACATTTCGATGAAAAGTCTCTTCAAGAAGTTTTTTAAAGTTCTTTTTTTTATTGTACACATCATTGATATCGCTCTTCATCTCTATAAGTATATCAATATCACTCGACTCATTCGCTTCATCTCGGCTATAGGATCCAAATAGTCCTAATCTGACCAAGCCATATTTTTGAAAAAAATCTTCTTTATGCTGTGTCAGATAATTGATGATGTCTGTTTTTTCCATCATACCCCATTTAGTTTTTGTGATTATAGCATAAAGTAAAAGTATATTCATTTAGGACATATTCACATCATGAACGATAGAAATAAAAATGCCATTCAATAGAAATTCAATAAAAATTCTCAGCATGATAGTATAAATGAAAAAGATATGAATTGAAAGAGAAAAAAGAGAGGATAGAGCCAGGCAAAAGCCTGAACTCTAAGTAAGAAGTGATTCTTAGAAGTTGTATGTTCCCATTACACGGACAACATTTATATCTTCGTCCATATCAACTACATTTACATCAGCTGAGATATATGCATAATTAACGCCTAGATCAAGATGGTCTGTCACACTTGTTGTATATCCAAGGTTAAACTCGTTGAGGTCTCCATCCCATGCATCAAAGTCAGTGTATCCGTACGCTGCACAGATATTTCCGCCAAGCGCATCCATTTTACCTTTTACAACGAACTTATCCATATCAAATCTTGTTAAACCATGAAGTGGTAGATTAAATAATTGATCTGATAACAGGTCAGTATAAAGTGCAGATGTTGTACCGCCAACTTGGAACATACCTGCAGCTGCACCTAGCGCTCCACCATCATTTACATTTGAGTATGCAGCCATTAAATCTGCACCGCTGAACTTTGTGCCCACTTTTGCGCCGAACGCTACGATATCATCCTCAAATGCATCATGCATTACCGTACCGCCTTGGATACCTACGTTGAAGCTGGTTGCATCGTACTGTGCATCACCCCAAAGGATGTTCAGGTTGTCATCTGTGATGAATTCATTTGAAAAGTAGTAAGAACCGGTCAATGTCAAGTTTTCGATAGACTTGTTCTGCGCTGTCAGCATCCATACGCCATTATCATCATTGAGTGAGTTGAAGTCAGTGATGTTGTGCCACCAGCCAAATCCGTTATAGTTAGCACCGCCAACCCATGCACCTACCAATGTAGTGTCTTGGATATCAGTATTTACAACCAATACCGCATCGAATGTATTTTTAAATACGTTCCACTCTTCAGAGAAAGCAAACGGAGAAAGCGCTTTTGGAAGCTCTTGGCGACCTGCTTTAATGCTTGTGTTGCCCATTCCGTAGGTTAGGTACATTTGAGAAATCCAACCACCGTCAGTTGCATCATCAAGATCACCCCATCCTGTACCATGCATTACGTTAGATACCATCCAGTTTTCTAGGTTCAGCGTAGAAAGGCCGCTTACTTCCATCCCTGCACCGATACCAGCAAACACATCGCTATTGGTCGCTCTTAGTTGAAGACCAAGATCTGCTGCAGAAGATCCTTGTGCAAAAAGACTGTCATCGCTGAAGTCTCCTGAAACACCTTGATCATCTGTTTGATAGTAAACTTTTGCAGTTCCTGAGAATTCCCACCCGGATACTGCCGGAGCCGGCGTTTCTACTGCAGGCTCAACAGGAGCGATATCTCCGCCCGCCATAATCATTGTCGACGCTACTACTGAAAGTAATAATGTTTTTTTCATTGTAATCTCCTTGATTTTTTGAATACAGCCAAAGTATAACACATAATATTAAACAATGTCAACAAAATTAATAAAAAGTTAACAAATCATTAATCATACCCTTCGAGCCCCGTAAAAACGGGGAGTTTTGTCAAACTTAAAAGCAAAATAAGCATCAAAACGGTTTATAAAAAGGCTGCATTTAAGAAAAGCCGACCGTTTTTTAAGATTTTTGGTGCATATTTTGATGAAATTTGAGCAAAAAGATTTTAAAGGGGGGAAAAGTATGGGAGATCGGGGTTGGCTAAAAAACCAAAACAGCTATGGTTTGCCTGATTTTGGTTTGGATTTTGTCATGATAAGGTTAATAAGTATCATAATAAAAATTACTTCTATCATTGCCGCAAGCACAAAAGCATAGTATTCGTTAAGGCTTAAAGCATTATTGTCGACCGCAATGGTAGCAATGGCGATCAAAAATGTCAGCGGCATTGAATCGCCAAAACTAAATAGAACGGTATCTCGAAATCCTAAGTATTTATAGTATGCGATCATTGAGCTAATGAGCCTTGCAAGTACCATTGCCAAGACGATCAGCCCTGCGGTTGCGACAATCTCTTTGGTAAACAAAATTTTAAGGTCAAGTGTAGTGCCCACATAGATGAAAAAAAGCGGCACCAAAAAACCAAATCCGACCGTATGCAGCGTATGGGGCAGTTCTATTTTGTGTGCAAAGAAGTTGGCGATAAACACCCCTGCGATAAAAGCCCCCAATACCATATCGATACCCAAATACTGCATCACACCGATAAGGATAAAAAAGAGCGCCATGGATACGCGGATGTCCTGGCTCATGTTGTCTACTTCGGGCATGATGATCTTGCGAAGTTCCGGAAACCACCAGAGCAAAAGATGCAGTCCCTTATAAAGATAATACGAGATTGCTAAAATAAGAAGTAAAATCCCGATATTTTTATAAAACTCTATGCCGATTCCATGCGCGACGGTGGCATCAAAGATAACGAGCGCAGAAATACTGATCAATTCTCCGATCACGCCGATGATTAAAGAGAGTTCGAGCCACTTGTGCGTCTTGCCGTGTTCATTGATCAGCGCCATAATCATCCCCAAAGAGACGATAGGAATGGCAACGATATAGACGGGATTGAGCCCTAAAACAAAGTAGAGTAAAAAGGAAATGCCGTACAGACAGCTAAAATAGAGCAAGACATTTTTGATAAATTTGTCTTTAAAGCTGACAAATTTTTTGATATTGATCTCGAGTCCTGCCAAAAACATCAGATAAAAAAAACCGATTTTGGCAATAGTTTTAAAAATATCGTTGTCTGCTTCGATAAAACCTGCCCAAACTACCAATGCACCCAGAATGATCTCAACCACTGCCACAGAAATTTTGAATGTTCTGGCAAAAATGGGTGCAACGACTATAAGAAGCGCAATCTGCGATAAAAAAGTTAAATTTTGCATAGGAGCCCTGAAAATCAAATAAAATATATTGTAGCCAAACAACTCTTAAAAGGGCAGCCTGTAAAGTATGAATGGGATAGTTGCTAATTTTGTTTGGATTGAAAGAAAGATTTTAGGATTATATTTAAGTGGTGGCGCGAGAGGGAATCGAACCCCCGACACAAGGATTTTCAATCCTTTGCTCTACCGACTGAGCTATCGAGCCATTTATTTTAGACGTGAAGTGGATGAAATTATAGCTTTTTAAACTTATATATTGCTTAAAACTAATTTGAATAATCAAATTAGTTTGTTGAGATCCTGAATCAAGTTCAGGATGACGCAACCGTGTGAAAGGCGTAACATGCGTCATTCCAGACTTGATCGGGAATCTTAACTAGTATATTAGAAGTCGTAGGTGACTCCGAAGCTGACAATGTTTGCTCTGTAGTTTCTTGGACCTTCATCATCCATCAAATTTTGATAATCTACAAAAAGACCCCAGCCTTTTTCTTGATCACCGTGCCCGTCAAAAGGTCTGTCGTATTCACCTTCTTCTTTATCGGCATCGCGGCTTGAGAGGTCATACTCAAGACCTATCCCGTAGCTGAAGCCGTCATGCTCAAATGTTTCATGAAAAGTGCCGCAGTCTGCATCGATCTCGGTGTGTCCGTAGCCAAGCAAGCCATAGACATTCACTCGATCACCGATCGGCATCATCGGTTTTAGGAAGATGCCGTAATGCTCCACGTCATAAAAATCGCTGCTGAGATTTGTTGTGAGTGCGCGTGCTTCGATGCCGAAGTATTGATTGAAGTCGTATCCTGCTCTGATGATGCCGCCCCAGCTCGAATCTTCCGCGCGCGCGCGGTCATGTACCTCGCCGGTGGGCGTAAGGCAGATACAGTCGCTGCTTGTTCCGGTCCAGAGGATTCCAAGACCCAAATAGAAAGGGTTGGGATCGATGTGCGCAGGTATGGGGATAATCACCTCTTCGGCGGGGACAATATCCCCTCCGCCAAACAGAGCGCTTGTCGCGACAAGCGCGCTAAGGGTCAGTGTATTAATCGTCTTTTTCATCTTTTTTCCCTCCTTATCTTTGTTTAAGCTCTTCTCTTCTTACGAAGAATAGCCCCAGTCCAAGCGTCATCAATATCATCAGCGCTGCAGAGATTTGGTTGAGCGCCGGAGAGCTATCGCTTTTTGCCTCATCGAAACAGGTACAGTAGATTCCTGTATCAAGAGTATTGTCAACCTCTCCCAATCCGATATTGATTGAGGATATCATACCGCTGTTGTCCGCATCCGAATCTGTTGTGTCATCACCTACATTTTGTTTGGTGAAAATATAGTTTTCAGGCAGCCCTGAGAATCTTATACTATAAGTTCCAGGCTCTACTTCAAATTGATATCTGCCATTTGCGTCGGTTGTTGTAGTATTGATTTCTGTGCCGTTTGCATCCAAAAGAGTAACAATAAGGCCTTCTACTCCTTCTTCCTCTTCATCCTGGATACCGTTATAGTTGTCATCATACCATACATAATCGCCCAGCAGTTCAACACGTTCTTCGCCTGTATAATAGTTCATATCACTGTCCGAAACTTGTGTCCCCTCCGGTGAACTTGCTGTTACCGTTGCATTGTTTTCATACTGTCCTGTTATAGCTGTACCGTTTTTCTCACAAACCATACTTTCATCCGGAGCCAGCCAGTTTTTCTCACACGTGATTGATCCTTCTGGATCGTCGTTCACCACAATATTGCTAAGGTTTACATCCCCTGTATTGGTGATATTGTATTCCCATGTTACGGTGCTTCCAGCAGCAATGATCGGCCCGGGAGCGCTGGAGGCATCCCATCCATTTGTCGTTTTTTCTATATCTATAGACGGGGCCTCTGCAAGATAATAACTCATATCACTGTCCGAAACCGGTGTCCCTACCGGGGTGTTTGCCGTTGCCGTTGCATTGTTTTCATACTGTCCTGTTATAGCCGTACCGTTTTTCTCACAAACCATACTTTCATCCGGAGCCAGCCAGTTTTTTGGACAAGTGATTGATCCTTCTGGATCGTCGTTCACCACAATATTGCTAAGGTTTACATCCCCTGTATTGGTGACAGTGTATTCCCATGTTACGGTGCTTCCTGTTAAAATCACAGGCCCCGGCGTACCAGAGGCATCCACTCCGTTTGTCATTTTTTCTATATCTATAGACGGATCTTGTCCAAAATAGTAGCTCATGTCACTGTCTGAAACCGGTGTCCCTACCGGGGTGTTTGCCGTTGCCGTTGCATTGTTTTCATACTGTCCTGCTACAGCCGTACCGTTGGCTTCACACGTCATGCTTTTTCCGGGAGCCAGCCAGTTTTTTGGACAGCTGATCGTTTGTGCCGGATTATCATTCACTGCAATATTGCTAAGGTTTACATCCCCTGTATTGGTGATATTGTATTCCCATGTTACGGTGCTTCCTGTTAAAATCACAGGCCCCGGCGTACCAGAGGCATCCACTCCGTTTGTCATTTTTTCTATATCTATAGACGGATCTTGTCCGAAATAGAAACTCATATCGCTATCTGATACCGTACCGCCGGTTGGTGAGATGGCCGTTACCGTTGCATTGTTTTCATACTGTCCTGCTACGGCGATACCCGTAGCATTACATTCCATACTTTCTCCGGGAGCCAATGTGGTATATGGACAGCTGATCGTTTGCGCCGGATCATCGGCTACTATAATGTTTATAAGGTTTGCATCCCCTGTATTGGTGACATTGTATTCCCATGTCACGGTGCTTCCGGTTGTTACTATCGGCCCCGGAGCGCTCGAGGCATCCACTCCGTTTGTGGTTTTTTCGATAGCTATAGCGGGAGAGATGATAGTAAAATTGGCATCATCCCAAATCCCAATACTGTTTTGTTCGCTTACAACACTTGCATTGTTTTCAATCACGCCCGTACTGCCGGTCACCTCTACTGTGATATGCAAAGTTGCTGATCCGCCCTCTGCAGCCAAGAAGCCTACTTCCCATAGTCCGGTCATTGAATCAAACGATCCTTGCGATGGGGTGTCATTAATATATGTTACGCCTACCGGCAGAAAGTCAGTTACATTTACATCTGTTGCATTGCGTTCGCTGTGATTGGTTACAGTGATGGTGTAGCCGATAAGATCGCCGAAGGCTGCTATCGTTGCGTTCACTTCTTTTGTGATGTTGAGTTCTTGGAAGATACCCGCATCATAATAATCAACATGACATGATGAGGAGCTATTGAGATCGATGGTGATCAAACGCGTTTTCCCGTCTGTCACATTCGCATCACTGTCTGTAGCCTCATTGCTCCCGTTACCAATACGATAAGGAGAAAAACGATAACCTGACGGCAAAACAAACTCTACCACATATTCACCGCTAGGAAGTGGCATGAATCCGTATAGTCCGAGAGGGGAACTGGCAATTGTTCTATTGAGGTCGCCAGACTTATAAAGATTTACCTGAACACCTTCTATCCCGGGTTCTCCGGGATCTTGAAGGCCGTTTTGGTTCTTGTCGATCCAAACCAGATTCCCGATGGATCCGCATCTGACCCCTGCGTCGATAGAGGTAGTATTGGCATCCACAATGAACGGATCTGTATAGCCTGACGCATCAACATCACTGTCGTCTGCATTTTCGAGTGGTATAGCTGCGCCATTGGCATATTTCGGTGAGAACTCCGTCAGCCCGGCTGCAATCGGCAAAGTAAACTTGATGTAATAGTCTATAGGCTGTCCTGTTGATTCATTTATAGTATTGACATTGAAAAGCTCGTAGGTACCATTGATATCGCTGTATACTGTATCAGCTACCGTATCGTTCGCATCGTAGAAAAGCTCTACTTTGACATTAGGGACTCCGGCTGTCTCATTTGCATCCTGGATACCGTCATTATTGGAATCTATCCAAATTCTATCCCCTATATTTACGTTTGCAGGCCCTACTTCTGTGATAGAAAATTGAACAGTACCTGAAGTGCTTCCATCTTCTTCGGCCCAAAATGTCTGCTTTAAGTTGTTAAGTGCATCATAAAAACCGGTTACCTCGATCCGATACACAGTGCCGCCGTCTACCCAGCTGTAGTTTTGATCAGGATAATCTACAAAATCATGCGCATCGTCACAGGTTCCGTTATCAAGTCCATCTCCAAGATAAGGGAATCCGGCCCCGATAGGATTTGTATCATCCAAATTACGAATAATTCCAACTGTATCACGCGGACATGGATAAGCATTGTTCGGTGTTTCCCAATTATGAAGTTCAAATGACCAGGTACGGTTAAAGTCATTGACACCGGCGGTGTTACTCTGGAGGTTTAAGTGCCAGACTATATCAACTTTTTCGAGTGAACTCCCGCTGTTGATCGGCTCATTGTGGTGCATTAACGTACCTAATATCTCTCTCTGGTCACCGCCATTGCTTGTGATCGTCCCGCTCTGTGGCACCAATTCCAAGCTACTGCTTCCGCCAAATCCCCAATCTACCATCCCGTAGGCTGTACTGCTGTCAGGCATAGAAACAGGAACGGTAAAATGAATATCATCAACACTGCCGTTTGATCCCCTCTGACTTCCTTGAACAAATCCCCCATATGCGTTATAGGTAAAATCTGCTGCAAATGCAACTTCTATCATTAGCAAAAAAACCAAACATCTTTTTAAGATACTGTTTTTCATACTTGCTCCCCCTTTTTTTATAGAATATTTAAATCAGTTTAATAGAACCATACTTAAACAGGTATTAAATTTAAGTTTTTTTTGAAAAAGTTGGCTGGGAGGGGGGGATTTAAAAATTTTTAATTATCATTTTTTTTATGAAAAAATATTTAAATTATAAAAAATAGAACTGTCCGGTTTTTTGCGGCAGAGAAAGATTTGGTCGGGAGTCGTTTATGCCAGCGCTTTGACCAGCTGCATAAACGTGTCGCCGCGGTGTTTGTAGGAAGTGAACTGATCCAAGCTCGCGGCGGCCGGAGAGAGCAGGGCGACGCTTTTAGCGGTATGAACTTTGTCGATGGCTTGGACGGCGTTATCGATCGTCTGCGCAGCGGTCGCTTTGATGCCGTAGGTTTTGGCAAGGGCAAGGAGCTTTTGTTCGTTAGCGCCGATGGTGTAGAGGGTAATGTCAAGCGCTCTCATCACTTCAAAAAGCGGCGCTAGATCCACCCCCTTATCGTCCCCTCCTATGATGAGATGGATGGGTTTGTCTGCATAGCCTTTGAGCGCTTGGATAGCTGCATCGAGGTTGGTGGCTTTGGAGTCGTTGACCCAGAGCCTGCCGCGGGCGTCTTTGAACTCTTCTTGCCTGTGTGCATCCAGCACAAAGGCATTGATGCATTCGTAATCTATCTCGTCAAAGAGTACTTTGGCCACGGCAAGGGCCAAAAGTGCGTCTTGAAGAAAAGCCGCTTTGAAACGTACTTTTGAACTGTCAAGGTTGAAGTACTCGGCCAGAAAGGCATTGGAATCATACTCTACTACATAGGCTTTGGTCTGGGGCAGATGCAGTCCCTTGGGGACCAAAGCCAGCTCGCCCTCTTTCATCGTCAAAAGCGGTTTGAGTTTGTCTGCTTCATACTGCTGCGGGGTGCCGTGCCAGTCTAGATGGTCAGGTGTGATGGGAAGTAAAAGGTAGATGTCGGGCGATGCGCTATGGGTGTGATGGAGGGTAAAAGAGCTGGTTTCAAGCACCCAGATCGGCGCATCGGGGCTAAGCGCCGCCAAAGGCGTGCCGATGTTGCCTCCGCTTACGGCGCCGCGTTTTTGCAGAAGATGGGTGAGCATCTGCGTGGTGGTGGTTTTGCCGTTGGTACCGCTGATCCAGATGGTGAAAGGCTTGGATAGTGAGGAGCGGGGAGTGAGGAGTGAGGAGTTTCGGTATGTATCGCTTTGCGATACTTCTGTTTTTGGCTGCTCGCTGCTCGCCGCTAATTGCTCATTGCCAAGAAAGTAGTCATACTCGCTCAGCAGGTGCTTTGCCTTTTGGATGAGCGGATGGGAAGGTTTGAGGCTGGGAGTGGTCACTTCAAGGCTGCTTGCCTGGGGATCAAAAAGGTATGAAGGGAAGAGGCGGTTGCCCTCTTCGTCCGTGTAAGGCTCTTTGACGTTGTCGTCAAAAAAGGTGCATCCTCCGCCTAACGCATGGGCGATCGCTTTGGTGGTCAGTCCGTATCCAAAAAGTGTCGGTTTCATGAAAAACTCCGTTTATCAAATGAGTAACTAGTAATGGGTAATGAGTGGTTGGTGTTTTTCATAGACTTCCTTTCACGGTCTTTGTGCCAGAAACGAGCAATTTGAGCAATTCATTGATGTCCGGTTCAATACTTTTATCATCGCCCGATCAATATACTCAAACTGATGCAAAAGTTCAAGCCGGTATTTTGTTTCATTCGCTTCTTTGAGAGAATATGCTCTTTATGATCATTTTGCATATATTTAAACAGCTTAACCATACATAATGAAAAAGAAAAACTTTTTTCATTTAAAGGATCGTTGTTTTTCAGTTGCTCGTTGCTCATTTTAAAATCATCTAAGCTTAAACGAGATGAGAGCCAGCAGGTTGGCAAGAAAAGAGATCATCCAAAAACGGACGATGATTTTGTTTTCCGCCCACTTTTTGAGTTCAAAATGGTGATGGATGGGCGCCATCAAAAAGATGCGCTCTTTGCGAAGCTTGTAGCTTCCCACCTGCAAGATCACGGAAACCGTTTCGATCACAAAGATAAACCCTATCAACAAAAGCAGCACCTCGCTTTTGCCAAGTATCGCAAGATAGGCCAAAAAACCGCCGATCGCCAAACTGCCCGTGTCTCCCATGAACACTTCGGCGGGATAACAGTTGTACCACAAAAATCCAAGCAGCCCTCCGGCCAGTGCTGCAGCCATGATGGTCATTTCTCCGACACCTTTGATATTGGGCATCAGCAAATAGCCGCTAAAGATCGCATGTCCGGTAATATAAAGGATCGCTCCCAATGAAACCAATGCAATGACCGAGGGAACGGTGGCTAGCCCGTCCAGTCCGTCGGTGAGGTTGACGGCATTGGCAGTGGCCAAAAAAACAAGCACCCAAAACAAAATCATAAAATAACCGATATCAAAAAGGGGTGTTTTCAAAAACGGCACATAAAACTCTGTCGGAAATCCTGCATACAAGAGCAGAGCTGAAACCAAAACAGAAATAACGATCAAAAGGGCCATTTTGCCTTTGGGCGTGAGCCCTTCGAGATTATTGCCGGAGAGTATTTTGCCGATATCGTCTTTAAAGCCGACCAGCCCGAAGCCCAAAAGCGTCATCATTCCGCCCCAAACGTAGAGGTTGGAAAGTTTGGCCGAAAGCAAAGTGGCAACAAGGGTCGCGGCGATAAACACCGCGCCCCCCATGGTAGGGGTGTGTTTTTTCCCTTCATGCGCAGGGACGTATTTGTTGATGGGCTGATTGGCTTTTTTTGAGATGGCCCATGCCAGATAGTGCGGAATGGCAACAATCGTAAAAACAAAAGCGAAAAAAAATGCAAAACCTGCACGTACAGAGATGTATCCGAAAAGGTTGATATCAAAAAATTGTGAGAGTTCAAACAGCATTGCATCTCTTTCGTTAAAGATTTAGGAAAGGTTATTTTACTATTATTTCAATAAATTTTTGAGTATGCAGACGTATATTTTGCTTGGCGTTTAAGCACCTGGAGCAGAATGCTGTTTGGATACTAAGATTTCATCAAAACAAGGAATGCAAAAGGATAAACATGCAGGGACAAAAAACAGTTTTGATTATCACCGACGGGATAGGATGGAAACCGCACAGCGCTTGCAATGCATTTTCCGATGCGGTAAAACCGACATATGATATGCTTTTTAAAACGGCACCCGCAGCGCTGATCTCTACGCATGGGCTGAGCGTAGGATTGCCCGAAGGACAGATGGGAAATTCCGAGGTAGGCCACATGACCATCGGCGCGGGAAGGGTACTCTATCAGGATCTGGTTAAAATTTCTTTAGCGCTTGAAGAGGGCAGCATAGAGCAAAACAAGGCCCTAAACGATACGCTCTCAAAAAGCGAAAGGGTGCATCTGGTCGGGCTTTTGAGCGACGGCGGGGTGCATTCGCATATCGAACATACGATAGGGCTGGCAAAGCTTGCCAAAGAGAGAGGGAAAAAAGTCTTTTTGCATCTGATCACCGACGGCAGAGACGTAAGCCCTGTGAGTGCAAAAACCTACATAGCACAGATAGAGGCCATTTGCGATGAGGATATCCAAGTAGCCACGATCGGCGGGCGTTTTTTTGCGATGGACAGGGACAACCGCTGGGAGAGAATAGAACAAGGATACAGAGCCATTGCAGAAGCGATGCCAAAAAGCTCGCTGCAGCCGCGGGAATATGTCGATGCAAGCTATGCCAAAAAAGAAACCGATGAGTTTTTGGAGCCGGCGGCATTTGCAGGATATGAGGGGATGAGGGAAAGCGACAGCGTTATCTTTACCAATTTTCGCTCAGACAGGGCAAGGGAAATCGTTACGGCGTTGGGAGATAAAAATTTTGACAAGTTCGAGCGGCGGTATATCCCGTTGCACATTGCTACGATGACCCAATATGATGCGACATTTGCCTATCCGGTGCTTTTCCCCAAGGAATCCCCGAAAAATACGCTGGCCGAAGTAGTAAGCCGTGCGGGGTTGAGCCAGTTTCACGTGGCCGAAACCGAAAAATATGCCCATGTAACTTTTTTTATGAACGGAGGGGTAGAGGAGCCCGTCATAGGCGAAAGCAGGGTACTCATCCCCAGCCCGAACGTAAAGACCTATGACATGCAGCCTCAGATGTCTGCTCCTGAAGTAGGAGATGCAGTCCTTACGGCGATGAAAGAAGGGTACGATCTGGTCATTGTCAATTTTGCCAACGGCGATATGGTCGGCCACACGGGCAATTATGAAGCGGCGCGGCAGGCGGTGCATGCGGTAGATACCGAGCTGGGCAAGATCATAACCGAAGCCAAAAAAGAGGGATATGCCGTTGTTTTGACCAGCGATCACGGCAACTGCGAGGAGATGTGCGACAAAGAAGGGCATATCCTGACCAACCATACCGTGGGCGAAGTGTGGTGTTTTGTGCTCGCTGAGGGTGTTGAGAAAGTCAAGGAGGGCGGCGGCCTTAACAACATCGCACCGACGGTGCTTAAGATCATGGGGCTTGAGATCCCGCAAGAGATGGATGCGCCGTTGATTTGATCGATATGGGTATTGACTAAATTTATTTCATCATACCCTCAATGATGATAAGTGATTATCCGTTGTATATAAGCGAAAATGCGATACAGTATACAAAAACGAAAAAAGTTTTTACTGCCAAGCAGAAGAAAGGAAAAGCAATGGAAAAGAAAATAAAAGAATCCGTAGGAACATTGCTGGCACATATTATCAAGATAGACCACAGAGATATCGAAAAAATGGCACCGCTTTTTTGCGAAATCATGGGGCAGGATTTTCAGTGCAGCCCCGAAGAGGCAGAGGCTTTTCTTCGCAGGATAGTCAATGAACCGTATGATTTGGATGCCCATATACAGATCATCAATCAAGCGCTCCGCGAAGACAAGCTTTCAAAGTTTCATCTTTTAGAACAGCTCAATCATGTCATCTATTCGGACAGGATAACTCCGCAGGATTATGAAATTTTTGAAGAGATTAAAAACAGGCTTTTTGGGCGTGAATGATAGGGACATGTATAAGCAGCAGCAATAGATAATTAAATTAAAACGGAAAAAAGGGTAACAATGAAATTTACAGGTTCAAACGTATTGATCACCGGTGCCAGCAGGGGTATCGGAGCACAAATCGCACAGACATTGGCAGTGATGGGGCTGAAGGTGTGGATCAATTATCGAAGCGGCGAGGCGCAGGCGAACGAAGTCAAGTCTCAGATCGAAGCAAACGGCGGCAAGGCGGAAGTGATCGGATTTGACGTAAGCGACGAAGAAGCATTTGTAAATGCCATCAAACATATTAGCGAAACGGACGGAGAGCTTTCGTATCTTGTCAACAATGCCGGCATCACCAACGACAAACTGGCCATGCGAATGAAAACGGAAGAGTTTATGGGAGTGATCGAAGCCAATCTCAAATCCGCGTTTGTCGGATGCCGCGAAGCGCTCAAAGTAATGGGAAAAAAACGTTTCGGATCCGTGGTCAATATCGCATCCATCGTAGGCGAGACGGGAAATGCCGGACAGACAAACTATGCGGCAAGCAAAGGCGGAATGATCGCAATGACTAAAAGTTTTGCGCTGGAAGCTGCTTCAAGAAACATCCGATACAATACGATTACCCCGGGATTTATCGCTACGGAGATGACGGATGTGCTTAAAGATGAGGTAAAAGAGGCGTTTGTTGCCAAGATTCCTTTGGGAAGGTTCGGAGAGTCTAAAGAGGTGGCGGATGCCGTAGCCTTTTTGCTTTCTGACCATGCCGCATATATCACCGGAGAAACGCTGAAAGTAAACGGCGGCATGTATATGTGAGACCCGTTAAGCAAACGTGAACTGCTTCACGTTTGTAGGGTCGAAACCGAAGCGGTCGGAGTGAAACGAAGCCGCGCAGGCAGGGCGAACCAAAAGGGTTGAAACTCTAATCTTCTTTTTTATTTCCATTCAAAAATTTTCTTCTGACAAAATACCACAGCAAAACGATCACTGCCGTGATGGAAAGTACGGCAATGAGCGTATCGCTATAGACGATAAGGGTTGCTTCAAAATTTTTAATCAAATAGGTCCATACGATAATGGCCCCAAACGTACTCAAAATAACAACAAGTATCGTGGTCAAGTGTCCCAGCCCCATAAGGTAGCCCACAAAACTTCCCGCCACAGGGCCTGTCATATTTAACGGAAAAAGCACAAACAGTATAAGTCCGATAATGCCGTATTTTTTGATCAGCGGTTCGTATTTTTGGGCATTTTCTTGAGAACGTCGGAAAAAATCCCTCAAAGGCGCATAGGGGATGATATGCAAACGTTCCCAGCTCATTACAAAGAGCGGATAGAAGATTAAAACCAAAATCGTTTCGATCAAAAGATTGAACAGGATAAGCCAAAAGGTATTCATCTGAAAAGCAATGCCTATGGAAAGCCCGCTCATTCTTCCAAAAAGGATGTTGGATGCGGTGATGCTCAGAAGGATATTGAAAATTTTGGGGTTGATGACAGCGTAAAATGCCAAAAGGGCAAAAAGCCCAAAAAGAGAGAGAAAACCAATAGCCAAAATACGTTTTTCGCTCTGTTTGGAAAATACATCTTGAAGCATGCAGCCCCTTTTTGGTTGATTGTGTGTCAGATTATAGCCAAAACACTTTATGCTTTTCAAAAGTTTTTTCTAAAGAGCGGGGCTAAAAAAAGCGCTGTCGTTTTGGCATATAAGAAGCCGGAGTTTTTTTCAAATAAACAAAAAGAACGGATAATGATTTTTAGGTATAATGGTTTTTTATGTTTTTGTAAAGGAGAAAGATGTCTTTACGAATTTTAGTGCTTGAGGATGATAGACTATTTAATGAAACACTCCAGGATTTTTTGGAAGAAGAGGGGTTTTTTGTTGATTGCGTATTGGATCCTTACAGCGCTTTGGATTGTACGTATCAATGCAAATATGATCTGTATCTTTTTGACGTCAACCTGCCCTATGAAAGCGGCTTTGACCTGTTGGAAAAATTGCGCCAAAGCAACGATATGACCCCGGTTATTTTCTTGACATCCCGCGAAGACAAAGACTCGCTTGCAAGAGGCTACAGGGCAGGAGCGGATGACTATATGAAAAAACCCATCGATCTTGATGAGCTGCTTTTTCGCATCGAGGCATTGATGCGCCGCCATACCAGGCAAACAAAAATAGCGCTGGGGGCATATGAGCTTGACGTGGTTGCAAAAAAATTATGTTTAAACGGCAAGGCCGTTGACGTGACGCAAAAAGCTGTCGAACTGTTGGTGCTTCTTTTTGAGTCCAAAGGGGAAGTGGTGACGATCGAGAGGATCAAAGACCGGCTTTGGGCGGCAGACCAAATGCCTAGCGACGGCGCATTGAGGGTGTATGTGGCGCAGCTTAAAAAATTTTTTCCTGATGCTGTTTTAAATATCCGGGGTATCGGATACCAATTGAAGGCAGAAGATGTATAAACGAGTATGGATGGCAACATCGGTCTATGTTTTAAGCTTGATAGGCAGTATGGCGCTCATGTATTTTTTTATGCAGGAAAGAGGGTTCAGCAAAGAAAACTTTTTAATCATAAGCGGCGTGGTTTTAATGTTCGCATGGGGGATAGGGCACATCATTTCTTCATACCTGCTTGCGCCCCAGGCAACGATAGATACCAACCTCTCCGAGCTGGTCAATGAAGTGGTGCATGAGCTCAACCTTCCTCTTTCCACCATTACGGCCAATACGGCCATGCTCAAAAAACAGACCGATGATCTAAAGTTCTTAAAACGGCTCGAGAGGATAGAGGCCGCTGCATACAGGCTTGAGAGGCTTTATAAGGAGTTGGTTTACGGGATCAAAAAAGAGCTGCACCCTGTTGCCAAAGAGATGATAGCCCTTGAGAAGCTGCTGCAAGAGAGAGTGGAGGTTTTTGAAGCGTTTGAGAGAAATCCTTTCAAAAGGCAGCTCGAAGCATGCCGCATTTATGCAGATAAAATCGGATTTGAAAAAATGATAGACAACCTTTTGGCCAATGCGATGAAATACTCCCCCAAAGACAAACCCATCAGGCTCATCCTAAAAGAAAAAATACTGACCATCGCAGATGAAGGGATGGGGATGGATGAAACGCAGCTGGTGCGAGTATTTGAGCGGTATTATCAAGGGGATAAACAGCAGGACGGAGAGGGGATAGGCCTGGCACTGGTAAAAACCTATTGTGATACGGAAGGCATAGGCATACAAGTGCATTCTCAAAAAACAAAAGGCACAAAGGTTATTTTGAATTTGTCAAAAATAGTTTATAAATGATTCATTTTGGTTTAGTATGATAAATACTGCAAAAATAAAGAGGCATACGATGAAAAAAACTATTTTGCTGCTTGAAGACGATCATCAGCTTAGCGAAACGATCAAGCAGTTTCTTATGTATCACGGGTATGAAGTGCTTTGTGCATACGATGCGTTGCATGCCGAAGCGCTTGTGTATGAAAAGCATATTGATTTGATGCTGCTTGATGTCAAGGTGCCCCATCAAAACGGTTTTGATTTTCTTTATGGCCTTCGAAGCAGAAAAATTGAAACCCCTGCGGTATTTATCACATCGCTCAATAGCGTTGAGGATGTGGAGCGGGGATTTGATACGGGATGCGATGATTACATTCGCAAACCTTTTGCGCTTAAAGAGCTTTTGGTGAGGATAGAATCCCTCATCAAACGCCGTTACGGAACACATGAGCAGAAGATTGATTTGGGAGGAGGGCTGTATTTTGACATCAAAGAGAGCCTTTTGCTCCAAGGAAGCAAAAAATTCCCCCTCAAGACAAAAGAAGCAAAGCTTCTTGCAATTTTTCTGGAGAGGCCTTTTGAGCTGTTAACGTATGAAGTGCTGTTTGAAGCCCTATGGGAGTATGGAGAAGAGCCAAGCCACGGCAGCCTTCGCACTTATATAAAAACACTTCGGATGATTGTCGGCAAAGAGAAGATAGAGACGGTCAAGCATGTAGGATATCGTTTTGTTAAAGAGTGAAAAAAAGAGCCTTGTGCGTTTTTTGCTGATCTATCTGGGGTCGACTTTTTTACTTTTTTCTTTAGGGCTGTGGATCTTTTATCGGCACCAGAAACATCAAGTGATCGATCAGCAAAGAGAATCGCTCAAATATGAAACACAGCAGATCAAAACACAGCTGCACAAACTTCATGAAAGTTCCGATGCCAAGCTTTTTTATCCGGTGCATCCTCATTTTTTTTCATCGATTTATGATCTGGATAAAAATTATATCTTCGGAAATCTCAAAGAGGAGAGGGTGCAGGATGAATCAAACTATGTGAAAAACGAAACGCAGCTTTACTACCTGGATAAAATAGAACCTTATTATCTGGGGGCGGCTTTTTTGCTTGTTTCAAAAACATTAAATACGAAACCTATTGAAAGGCTTCAAGAGATGATGGTATGGTTTATGCTCGGTGCAGGTGTTTTTTTTACGGCGTTGGGGTATTTTTTGGGAAAACTGTTTGTCGCGCCGATGCGCGATTCGATCAGGCAAATGAATCGGTTTATCCAAGACACGACCCATGAGCTCAATACCCCCATCAGTACGATCTTGACCAATATAGAGATGCTGGAGACTTTCGGGAAGTGCGAACACAGCAGCGAACTTCAACGCATTGAGATCGCATCAAAAACGCTAAGCCGCATTTATGACGATTTGACCTATCTCAATCTTAACCATCGATATCATCGCCGTATCGAAGAGATAGATGTTTCCCGCATCGTTGAAGAGCGGGCGGTGTTTTTTTCTTCGATGGCCCAGGCCAAAGAGTTGGATCTTCGTTTGGATATCGACAGAGGCATTGTGCTGAAGATGGACCGCAATGATTTGATGCGCTTGGTTGACAATCTTTTTTCCAATGCGATCAAATACAACAAACCCAAAGGGATGCTTCATGCAGAGCTTACAAAAGAGTATTTTCGTATCATGGATGAAGGGATAGGCATCAAAGAAAAAGAGATAGAAAATATCCTGCACCGTTTTAAGCGCGCCAATGACAGCGAAGGGGGATTTGGCATCGGTTTGGATATCGTTGCGCAAGTGGTTAAAAATTACGGATTTGTTCTATCCGTCAAATCAAAAATACACCAAGGGACACAAGTGGAGGTCAGATGGGAAAAGCAATAGGATTTTTACTCTTGCTTGGTACGCTGATAGCGGCAAGCCAAGAGATCAGGCTTGATGAAAAACAGCTTCAAGAGGATTGTTTGCAATGCCATCAACAGCAGCAAATCCCAAACGAAATTGTTTATAGGCGCTATCTCTCTATCTATAGTACGCATGGGCGCATGAAAGAAGCAATGGCTGCCTATTTGAGGGATCCGAAAAAAGACCATTCTACGATGCCCCCGCAGTTTTTTTTGAAATTTCCCATGAAGGAAAAATCAATGCTTGATAAGGAGAGATTGATGAAAGATATTGAGCTGTATCTGGATAAATTTGATATAAAGAAAAAACTGATACTCCAGCCATAGTTTCATATCCGTATGATACAATACGGCACAAAAAAAGAGATGTATTAACACAAAATTAACATTTTGGTGGCATACTTTTCTCACCCCTTTAATTTAAACGGCAAAAGGAAAACAGTTTTTTGTGGTAGAACATCGATACTTCATTTCATTTTTTATCACATCACTGATTTACCTGGCGTTGGCCGGATCTTATTTTTTCTTTCGTGATACCCTATTGATAGCAGAACAAAAAGCTACAGACAATACGATATGTATGTGCTTAAGCGAGTTTGTCCCTGAGCCGGTTGTCCCCCCCGCAGAAGAACCTGTTGAAGAGGTGATTGAAGAGCCCGTTGAAGAGGTGATTGAAGAGCCTGTCAAAGAAGAAGAACCTATCGTCGAAGAAAAACCAAAAGAAGAGCCCGTTCTTGAAAAAGAGCCTATCATCCCCGTAGAGCCGCCCAAACCAAAAACGCCTCCTAAACCAAAACCTGAAAAAAAGAAAGAGCCGGTCAAAAAAAAGCCTATGCCTCCAAAACCTGCTCCCAAAAAGGCGGCAGCTCCCAAAGGTGCCGCTGCTATGGCAGCGGTCAAACAAGGCACCGCCCAAAAAGACAACGTTGCCCGGAAAAACGCCTTTCTTGCAGCGATTAGACAAAAGATCAATCAAAATAAAAGTTACCCGCTTATCGCCAAACGCAGAGGGATGCAGGGCAAGGTAATCGCTCAGTTTACTATCTTGTCCAACGGCAGTGTAGCCGATATTAAATTGAGCGGATCAAAAATTTTTCATGCTTCGGCACGCCAAGCGATCCAAAAAGCTTTTCCTGTCAACGCTGCAGGCAAGCCTTTCTCATTTCCTATCGTTGTCAATCTTGCGCTGGAGTACCGTTTAACACAAAATTAACAAATACACGGTATTCTGTAGCACACGAAAAATAAGGAGAGGATACAATATGAAAAAATTAGTTTGTCTTTCTGTTGCAGCTTCGTTCTGTTTGCATGCGGCAAATGTAGAACTTGGCACGATAGAAGTAGAAGAGAAAATAGAGACCGAAGTGATCAAAGACGTAAGCAACGAAGAGATCAAATCTGCCGATGTGGCAGAAGGGCTTGCTAAAGAATCTTCAAGCGTATGGCTTGTCAGAAGAAGCGGCATCTCGAACGATATCATTGTCAGAGGACAAAAAAAAGACAACATCAACGTCACGATCGACGGGACGAAAGTATTCGGCGCCTGTCCTAACAGAATGGATCCGGCTATCTCCCATATGCTTACCAACAATATCGAATCTATCGAACTGATTGAGGGGCCTTACAATGTGGAAGATTTCGGCGTATTGAGTGCCGATGTAAAGGTCCATACCAAAAAACCGACTAAAGAGACTACAGGTGAAGTAAATCTCGGGTTTGGAAGCTGGGGATACAAAAAAGCCTCTTTTAACGTCAGCGGCGGCGGGGAAAAGGTCAAATTTTTGCTGAGCGGCTCTACCGAATCGGGAGAGCAGTATGAAGACGGAGACGGGAATGACTTTGTAGAGCAGATCGCAGAAAACGGATTGGATGCAAGCGGTTCGCAATACCAGCCGAAATATCAAAATCTGGATGCGTTTGAGAAGAAAACCGTGATGGCAAAACTCTTTTGGAACATTGCGGACAATCAGGAGTTGAGACTGAGCTATACGGGCAACCGAAGCGACGATATCCTTTATCCTTCTTCCAAAATGGATGCATTGTATGACGATTCGGACATTTTCAACATAGAGTACAGCCTCAAAGATCTCGGCAAATACTCCAAAGCACTTGACGTGCAGCTCTACCAGTCGGAAGTGGACCATCCGATGTCAACGCTCTATCGCAAGGCGGCAACAGCTCTTGCAGATGAAATTACGCACCATTTAGATACAAAAACCCAGGGAGCGAAGATCAAAAACAGTTTTGATGTCGAGAACCATACGGTTACGGCCGGATTGGACTACAGCTTGAGAAATTGGGACGGCGCATTTTATAAAAATGGAGTTTATCAGTATACGAGCCTTTCTGATGTGGATACCGAAAATTATGCACTCTTTTTGAAAGATACCTTCAGGATGGATAAGCTTGAGTGGAATCTGGGGTTAAGATACGATGATACGGAAATTACCTCCGGGCTAGGGTTTAACGGCACATCAACAATTTCTTATCCGGTAAATGACTATAGTGAGCTCAACGGCTATATCTCCGGAACCTACCATGCAGATGAAAACACCCAATATTTTGCAGGGATCGGAAAATCTTCCAGGGTGCCGGATGCCAGAGAGCTTTATATTTTCATGAAGCCTGCAGGACAGATAGGTTCACTTGATTTGGAAAATACGGTTAACTATGAATTGGATGCCGGGATCGAAAAGAAGTTTGAAAATGCAAGTTTTAAAGCCAAAGCATTTTACAGCATGCTCAAAGACTTTATCGCTTATAACTCAAGCAACACTACCCATGTGTTTGAAAATGTGGATGCGACTATTTACGGGCTGGAGCTGAGCGGAACGTATGTGGCCAGCGAATCGCTCTATTTTGACTATGGCATGTCATACCAAAGAGGCAAAAAAGACGACCCGCTAACAGGACAAACCGACACCGATTTGCCTGAGATCCCGCCGTTAAAATTTAACGCAGCAGCAAACTATCTGTATGATGAAAGCTTAAGCTTTAGGGCTGAATTGATCGCAGCGGATGAATGGAGTAGGTATGATTACGATAACGGTGAGCAGGAATTGGATGCTTATGCGGTGCTCAACCTTAAAGGTACAAAACAGCTCAATAAGAATCTTGAGTTAACCGTGGGGATCGATAATGTCTTTGACTCTACGTATGCTACGGCCAATACCTATGAGGATTTGACGTTGCTTGGTTCAGGCATAACCGGTGAAGTTATGCTTCTTAATGAACCTGGACGCTATATCTATACCAATATCAAGTATAAATTCTAATCCTCCTCTCCCGTCTTCCAAGGCATAGCCTTGGGGGAATTCCTTTTTTGCTCAAATCATGTGTAATTATGAAATGCTTCTAAAAAGAAAGCTATCCTATGCAGGCCTAGCCAACTGCTTTTTATCATTTTTTTGCTATAATCGGTAAAATTTTAACGAAAAGAAGGAGTAATGAATGGCATTGTTTGATGATGTAAAAGAAGTAGTGGTAGAGCAGTTGAACGTAAGTCCGGATGAAGTGAAAGAAGAGTCCAGATTTGTTGAAGATCTTGGGGCGGACAGCCTTGATGTTGTTGAGTTGGTGATGGCGCTTGAAGAAAAATTTGATATCGAAATTCCTGATGATAAAGCAGAAGCAATCGCAACGGTAGCAGATGCGATTAAATTTATCGAAGACGTACAGGCGTAATATACAAATCCCTTTAGGGGGATTTTAAAATATATTTTAGAACTAGAGGCAGTTTTAAGATATATCTTAATTTATATAGATAGGAGAAGCAGTGAGAAGAGTAGTAGTAACAGGGCTGGGAATGATAAATGCTTTGGGGCTTGACAAAGAGAGCGCATTTTCTGCCATTATAGAAGGCAAACAGGGTGTTAAACTGATCGAGTCGTTTGATGCGTCAGACCAGACGGTAAAAATCGCTGCCGAGGTTACAGATTTTGACCCTTTTAGTGTGCTTGACCCCAAAGAAGCAAAAAAGGCAGACCGTTTTATCCAGCTTGGGCTCAAGGCCGCAGCAGAAGCGATGGAAGATGCCCGTTTCGGAGAGGATATAGACAAAGAAAGATTCGGCGTTGCTTCAGCCTCAGGGATCGGAGGCCTCCCCAATATCGAAAAAAACTCTGTCATTTGCGAACTGAAAGGCGCCAGAAGAATTTCTCCTTTCTTCATCCCCTCTTCTCTTGTGAATATGCTTGGCGGTTTTGTTTCCATCTATCAGGGCCTCAAAGGGCCAAACCTCGCTTCGGTCACTGCTTGTGCGGCAGGGACCCATGCGATAGGGGAAGCTGCCAAAAGTATCATGGTGGGTACAGCCGATAAAATGCTGGTAGTCGGAGCAGAATCTGCGATCTGTGCGGTAGGAATCGGCGGATTTGCTGCGATGAAAGCGCTTTCAACCAGAAATGATGATCCTGCTACGGCTTCAAGGCCGTTTGATGCCGACAGAGACGGCTTTATCATGGGCGAAGGTGCAGGTGCAATGGTATTGGAAGCGTATGAAGATGCCGTTGCCAGAGGCGCAACCATCTATGGAGAACTGATCGGATTTGGAGAAAGCGGCGATGCAAACCATATCACAACCCCGACGATGGACGGGCCGCTGCGCGCCATGAAAGCTGCCTATACAATGGCCGGCAAGCCAAAGATTGATTATGTCAATGCGCACGGTACCTCCACACCGGTCAATGATAAAAATGAAACAGCCGCCCTTAAAGAACTTTTCGGCGGTAAAGAGAATTGTCCTCCTGTGAGTTCAACCAAAGGGCAGATCGGCCATTGCTTGGGCGCGGCCGGCACGATCGAAGCAGTGATCACACTGATGGCGATGAGAGACGGCATCCTTCCCCCTACGATAAACTATACTACGCCTGATGAGAATTGCGATTTGGATTATGTGCCCAATGCAGCAAGAAAAGCAGAGATAAAGGTAGCGATGAGCAATTCGTTTGGTTTTGGCGGTACCAATGGGGTTGTCATATTCAAAAAAATATAAGGATTTCTCATGACGACCTATCTGAATTTTGAACAAAAAATTGCGCAGATTCAAGAAGACCTTGTGTCCGCGCAGGCAAGCGGGAATACCATTGCTCTTGCAAAACTTCAAAAAGATTTGGAAAAAGAAGTAGCAAAAACATTCGGCTCTCTTAGCGATTATCAAAAGCTTCAGTTGGCTCGTCATCCGGATAGACCTTATGCGCTTGATTATATCAGGGCGATCATGGAGAATGCCTATGAAATACACGGCGACCGTGCTTTCAGGGATGATCCGGCGATCGTATGTTACATCGGCCGGATAGGCGGCCAAAAGGCCATGGTTATCGGCGAACAAAAAGGGCGCGGCGTTAAAAACAAAATCAAAAGAAATTTTGGGATGCCCAATCCCGAAGGCTACAGAAAAGCGCTTCGTGCAGTCAAGCTGGCAGAAAAGTTCGATATCCCCGTATTGATGCTGATAGACACTCCGGGCGCATATCCCGGGCTTGGTGCAGAAGAGAGGGGACAAAGCGAAGCGATTGCAAGAAATCTTTTTGAATTTGCCTCGGTAAAGGTGCCTATGGTTTCAGTGGTGATCGGAGAAGGCGGATCGGGCGGTGCATTGGCGATCGGCGTAGCGGACAAATTAGCGATGATGCGCTATTCTGTTTTTGCCGTGATATCGCCTGAAGGATGTTCTGCAATTTTATGGAGCGACCCTTCCAAAGTAGAAGCCGCAACAAAAGCATTGAAGATAACCCCAAGTGATCTGCTGGAGCATAAGCTGGTGGATGACGTGCTTGATGAACCGCTGATCGGCGCGCACCGGGATAAAGAGACGGCAGCTTCGGTGCTTAAAGAGTATTTTTTGCAAAGTGTCAAATCGCTTAGAGAACTGAGCGAAGATGAATTGCTTGAAAAGCGATATACGAAATTGACCGCCGTAGGCGCTTACACAGAGTAGTCGGTTCACTATGCTGCACACAATTGCCGATACTTTGGTATCAACCATCGGAGAATGGGGGTACTGGGGTATTTTTATCCTCATGTTTATAGAGAGTACATTTTTTCCGTTCCCCAGCGAAGTAATCATGGTGCCTGCAGGCTATCTTGCCCAAAAAAACGAGATGAATCTGTATATGGTGATCGTCTCGGGCATACTGGGTTCGGTGGCGGGAGCGCTTTTTAACTATTTTTTTGCCTTAAAAGTAGGCAGAGGTTTTTTGCTTAGATACGGAAAATATATCTTTATCAAACCCGATACACTTAAGAAGCTTGAGCAGTTTTTCAAGCGCCACGGCGAGCTTTCGACATTTAACGGAAGGCTTATCCCGGGCATTAGACAGCTAATATCCCTGCCCGCAGGACTTGCGCGTATGAATATTGTAAAATTTTCTTTTTACACGGCACTGGGGGCGGGGATCTGGGTCATCGTTTTGGTGGCATTGGGCTATGTGCTTGGCTCAAACGAAGCGCTTATCTCCGGATATCTCACCTCTGCAACGCTCATTGCGCTTATCTGTGTTGTGCTGATCACCCTTTTTTATATCGTTCGGAATAAAAGACGAAAAGAGATATTCGAAGAACAGCCTTACGAAAAATAGTATAAAACTATCTTACGATCCAAGCAGTATATTTCTTTTTCTTGATTTTTGTCTCTTTGAGCGCTTTTAAAACTTTGTCTGTGATCAAATGATGCAGCGCAATGTAAGACTTTGTGTCCGTGATATTTATCTTTCCTATCATCGCAGGCTCAATGCCTATCTCTTTACACAATGTGCCCAGTATGTCAGCGGCGCGAAGTTTGTTTTTTTTGCCGCCGTTGATACAAAGCGTATCATACTCAGATGTCATTTTAAATGTTGTATCGACGTGCAACTCTTTGATATCCGCTGTGCGGGCCAAAGAGGTAATGTAGGCGCATTTGGCGCTCTCTTTGGGTGTATAGAGAGAAATAGCCGTTCCGGTTGCATCGGCGCGCCCGGTGCGCCCGATACGATGGGTATAGACTTCTTTGTCAAAAGGCAAGTCATAATTGATAATAAGTTCGATGCCTTTAATATCCAGGCCTCTTGAGGCAACATCGGTAGCAACAAGAATGCGTTTGGAACCATTGGAAAAAACAATGACAGATTCGTTACGTTCTTTTTGTTCCAGATCCCCGTGTATGTCGATGGCAGAATGCCCTTGATGATGCAATGCATCAGTAAGAGATATGGCTTGTGCTTTTGTATTGCAAAAAATAAGCAGAGATTCCGGTTTGTAAGAGCGTATGAGAGTTGTGAGGGTTTTAAATTTATCAGAAGTCTCATAAACTATTTCATCTATTTTGGCACTTTCCTGGAGCGTATCTACCTTGAGGGTAAGAGGCTCCTTGAGGAGAGTTTTGGCCAATTTTTCTATTTTCTGCGGAAAAGTTGCCGAGAAAAGAAGCGTTTGTTTGGAAGGGGGGAGATGGGCGTTGATCTTGATAATATCATCATAAAATCCCATATCCAGCATACGGTCGGCCTCATCAAGCACAAGCGTTTGGATGCTCTCAAGTGCAAGTGTTTTTTTGCCGAGATGATCCAGCAAGCGTCCCGGCGTACCGATAATGATATGCGCGCCTTTGGCAAGGGACTCGGCTTGTGCGCGAAGCGGCACGCCTCCGTAAAGTGTGATAATTTTAAGATTGGCTTTGTAGGCTGCAAGTTTTCGAAGCACTGCGGCGATCTGGTCTGAGAGTTCTCTCGTAGGCGCAACAATAAGTATTTGCGGTTTGTTTTTCTCAATCTCTATGCGCAGGATACTTGGCAGTCCGAACGCTAAAGTTTTACCTGAACCCGTCTTGGACTGAGCTAAAATATCTTTACCGTCCAGGATGGGAGCGATAGCGTCTTGCTGTATGGGTGTCATATGCGTAAAACCAAGAGAGGCCAGCGTGTCTAAAAGGGATTTGGGGATCTTTTTGATGGTATCGAATGTTTTCATGTTGATGTGTATGTCCATTATGCTGTAGGGATAATAAAAGAACGAACTAAGAGGAGTAAAAACAGGTGAGCCGAAGGCTCACACGATTTAGGCTTGAGATTGTTTATACTCCAAAATCATTTTGTAGGCTTCATCTTTGAGTCTAAGTTTTTCTTTTTTAATCGTTTCAAGCTCCATATCGCTTAATGAAAGACGTCCTTCGTCTGCATCTTTTGCTTTTTGGTCCAATTCGTTATGCTTTTCAAAAATTTTGGCAAAATGCGCATTTTCTTGTTTTAAATGGCTGATCTCATCTCTGTATTCGTGTAGCATAGGCACTCCTAATAATCATTTATATCATTTTATCTTTTTTGCAGTTAGAATCGTATTAATCTTGAGAAAATCTCTTATGTTCTGTACTCCGCATTGATTTTTACATACTCATAGCTCAAATCGCAGCCGTAAGAGGTATAAGATCCTTCGCCCTGTCCCAAATCGCAGCTGATTTTAAAGCTTTCTTGTTTCATGATCTTATACGCTTTCTCTTCGCGCTCTTTGTCCAATTCTCTATGTTCGTCAGAATAGATCAAAAGATCGTCATAGTGAATGGTAAGCGTACGCTCATCGCATACAACTCCGCTTGCCCCTATCGTAGAAGCGATACGGCCCCAGTTGGGGTCTTCTCCGAAAAGCGCCGTTTTGACAAGCAAGGAGTTGCTGAGTGCTCTGGAAGCTTTTTTGGCTTCTTCTTGGTTTTTGGCTCCTGTGACTTCAAATGCCACCAGTTTATTTGCGCCTTCGCCGTCTTTGAGGATAAGCATCGCCAGTTCGAACATGATTTTTCTCAATGCTTCTTCAAAAGCCTCTTTGTGATAGTGTCCGCTTTGTTTGTTGGCAAGCAGCATCACAGTATCATTCGTTGAGGTATCGCCGTCAACAGAGATGCGGTTAAAGGAGTCTTCCGTCGAAGCTTGCAGCAGCTCGGCCATGTCTGATTTGGGAATATCCGCATCCGTAATGATAAAACAAAGCATGGTTGCCATCGCAGGGTTGATCATGCCCGCACCCTTGCAAATGGCTGCGATATGAAACGACCCGCCGTCTTCAAGTTCTACTTTGTAGGCAAGCTCTTTTTTAAAACTGTCCGTTGTCATGATGGCTTTTGCGGTCTGATCGGAGTTTTTGGCGTTAAAATCGAGTGTTTCAAACGCTGAGGTGATTTTATCAATCGGCAATCGGTATCCGATCACACCCGTAGAACTCATCACAGGATTGAGAACATTGATTTTTTTGGCAAGCGAAGCGAAGAGGGTGTCTATGTCTTCAATGCCTTTTTCTCCGGTCATGGCATTGGCATTTTTTGCGTTGATCAGTACAAAATCGGTTTGAAAATCTTTAGGATATTTTTGGAAATGTCTAAGCGGTGCTGCCCTGAAAACGTTGGTAGTGAACACAGCGGCAATATCACAGGGGGTGGCGCTTCGGATAAAAGCAACATCGCCGGCGATTTCGACTTCGTTTGTACCGGAGGGTTTGGTACGCATCCCTACATTGGTGGCACCGCAAAAAAAACCTTGCACGTTTTCAAGGCCGCCTTTTACGGGAAAAAGTTTAAACATGATGACGCTCCTTTGTTTTGTTGGTTAAGAATACTCATAGAAAATGATTTGTAAAACAGTACATTATTCATACTTCAATTCTTCTGGTTTTTCTTGATTGTGCAGAATTTTTTTATCTCGCCGGCATTTTCGTTTGTTTTATCGGCAAAAGTTTTGGTATATGCACCATAAGCAGCAGTAAGTGCAGTCCAAAGCCTAAAAAAAGGTTAGAGAAAAAGAATGTTTTGGTTGAGTGTTGTATGGGGTTTAGGGATGGATTTGAGTAAAGAGGCATTTTAAGCCTTACTCAGGCTTAAAACGGTATATCCAAAAAGGATAGTTAGTTGGCTGCAGCTGCCAAAGCAGCTTGTTTTTTCATCGTTCTTAGTGTAGAAGCAGCAACTTTGATGCGTTGTACTGTTCCGTCTTCGAGTGTAACTTTGACGCTTCTGATGTTTGGAAGCTGTCTTCTTTTTGTTTTGTTGTTTGCATGAGAAACGTTATTTGCCGTAAGCGGGCCTTTGCCTGTAACTGAACATTTTCTTGACATGATAATACCTTCTATGTAATGTAGACTCCATACGCTCAGCCATGAAATCTCAAAAATTTGTGCGATTATAGATAAAAATAGCATAAAGCTTGCTTAAAGGGCTGGTTGAATGCGCATGGAATTTTTGTTTTAAAATAAAACGAGCGAACATATGCTATAATCACATCAATTTAATACGATAGGATTTTGAATGCTGGTTGCTCCAAGTATACTTTCTGCTGATTTCGGATATTTGGCAAGGGATGTGGAAGCCATTTGCAAGGGCGGTTGCGATTTTGTGCATGTCGATGTGATGGATGGACATTTTGTGCCGAACCTCACGATAGGCCCGGTAGTCGTAGATGCCGTTGCAAGAGCCGCCTCCAAACCTTTGGATATCCACCTGATGGTGCAGAACAACAGTTTTTTTGTCGATCTGTTTGCGCCGTTGGAGCCTGAATTTATCTCTTTTCACATCGAAGAAGAAAAACATCCTCACCGCCTTATCCAAAAAATCCGCGCTTTGGGCATACGCCCTGCGATCGTACTCAATCCCCATACGCCTGCCGAAGCGATAGAGTTTTTGCTTGAAGAGATAGACATGGTTTTGCTTATGAGCGTCAATCCCGGATTTGGCGGGCAGAAATTTATCCCTTCCGTCCTTGAAAAAATCAAACGTCTTAAAAAAATGATACTGCAAAAAAATCCGCAATGCCTTATAGAGGTAGACGGAGGCGTCAATGATGAGAATGCCAAGCTTCTTAAAGAGGCCGGCGCGGATATCGTCGTGGCAGGGTCGTTTGTGTACGGGCACCCCGAAGGGATCAAAGAGGCGATCGCTTCTTTGAGATAACAGGGACAAAATGTATGGCCAGAGTTAAAATATGCGGAATCACCAACCTTGAAGACGCGCTTTATGCCATCGAGTGCGGCGCAGATGCGCTCGGATTTGTATTTTATGAAAAATCTCCCCGCTATATCGCCCCTCTGCAGGCAAAACGGATCATAGACGAACTTCCTCCTTTTGTGGAAAGAGTGGGGCTCTTTGTGGATGAAACAGCCGAAACGATCAATGCCGTAAGCAAAGAGGCGGGTATTTCGTTGGCGCAGGTTCATTTTGATGCCGGCGAAGCGCTGCTCGATGCGATCGATCTTAAAACCCTCCCCGTCATCAGGGCAAAATGCAAAGAGGATCTGGACAGATATCCAAACAGATACCGCCTTGTAGATGTCTATAGCGATGCTTTCGGAGGAACGGGAAGCCGACTTGACCTTTCATGGTTTCAAAACCTGGACTGCTCCAAGATGATTTTGGCGGGCGGGCTTACCCCTGAAAATCTTGAAGAAGCCAAAGGATTCGGGTTTTACGGCGTTGATGTCAGCTCCGGTGTGGAAGCGGCCAAAGGCAAAAAAGATTTTAACAAAGTGGCAAGGTTTATCGCCAATGCGAAATGTATTTAGCGAGCTGACCGGCGCCTTTCGAAAACATAAGGGCAAACTTTCTGCAAGACAGTACAGCCAAATCGTCATGAAGCATACGACGCTGCTCGAAGACAGCGATACGATTTTTATTTTGCTGCAGGCTTCGGGATATCCTATCGTGCAATCGCAGGAGGGAGAGTATCTCCTTCAGTCCTATTTTACGCCTTACGAAGCACAGCGATATTGTGTAGTGGATATAGAAACCAACGGAAGCAAGCCCGGAACGTCGCAGGTGATAGAGATCGGTGCCGTGATGATACAAGAAGGCAAAATCATTGAGAGCATGGAAACATTTGTGGAGTGTGCTTTTTTGCCCGAATATATCACCAAAATCACCGGTATCGAACCGGCCGATCTGATCGGTGCGCCAAGCAGAAAAGAGGCCCTTTCAAAATTGCGTATTTTTATGGAAGATGCTATCTTTGTCGCGCATAATGCCGAATTTGATTTTAATTTTCTCAATGCCTCTTTTGAAAGGTTCGGATTGGGGACGATCGGCAATCTTAAGCTTTGCACGATTGATTTGGCAAAGCGGACGTTTGAGAGCGAGCGCTACGGGTTGGCCTATCTGATCGAATCGCTGCAGATAGAGACGGCCAGGCATCATCGCGCGTACAGCGATGCGCTGAGCGCAGCCAAAGTGATGGAAAAAAGCTTTCAAACCTTGCCCAAATACGTCAAGAGTGCCGATGATCTGCTCCAATTTGCCACTTCAAGCAAAAAAAGCCGAACAGCAAAAAAAGAGTCCTCAGCTATCCGTCCTTAGGATGTAATGCAAAAACAGTATTTGCGCAAAAATCGGCGCGAAGATATTGAGCAGCGGGATATAATTAAAAAGCGAAGCGATGAGGGCGATCGTCGCTGCTTTTTTATTTTTTTCTTTGCGTAGTTGAGTGTCGTGCACAAACAAAGACCCCACTTCATACACCGTCGGTTCTTTGATAAGGACAGACCAAAGGTAGAGCATGACAAGCTGGCCCAGCACGGGGATAAAAAGCACGGGAATGCAAAGGACAAAAAGAGCCAAAAAAATGACACTAGCCTTTAGGTTGACCGCGATCAAAGCGGCGATGCTTGCCTCCCCTGTGGCAGAGACGTCCGGATAATGTTTTTTTGCCACTCTGATCAAAAGGGTTTCGCTAAAAAGGGACGTAAACACATTGATCAAAACGATAAAGACCATATACCCCAAACCCAGCGCTCCTATCGATGCGCCCGTGGTTTGAAGCCATTCCCAGGGTATCCATTGCAAGTAAGAGGTGACAAACCCCAGCCATTCTTCCCAAAAGATCCATATCGGCACAGCGGCAAGGATCAACGCCCCCAGTGCCGCGATGCATACAAACAGCACTATCTCTTTTGAGAAAAGATCACTGAGCGTCTTGAAAAGCGTTTGTTTCATTTGCCCGTGTATTCGTTTTTAAACTTTACATAGCGTGATGCGGAAGCGTAAAGCTCTTTGACTTCTTCTTCCGTGAGTTCGCGCACTACTTGTGCAGGGCTTCCCATGATAAGGCTGCGGGGAGGGAATTTTTTATTTTTCGTCACCAAAGCGCCCGCGCCGACGATAGACTCTTTACCGATGACCGCACCGTCAAGTATCGTCGCGCTCATGCCGATCAGGCAGGCGTCTTCGATCGTGCAGCCGTGAAGCATCACGCGATGCCCCACCGTTACGTCATTGCCGATGATGGTGGGATGTCCGTCGCTCATATCCTCTTTTTTGTGGTGGGTGACATGGATCATGCTGAGGTCTTGGATGTTGCTCCTGTCTCCGATTTTGATATGGTGCACATCCCCGCGCACGACACACCCGAACCATACCGCGCTGTCCTCTCCCATCTTTACGCGTCCGATGACCGATGCGCCGGGGGCGATCCAAGCATTTTCTTTAAGCTGCGGTGTCCACTCTTTAAATGATATAAGCATGATCAGGTCTCCTTGAGTATCCGATTTGCCAAACGGTTGACATAATCGGGGGTTTCTTTTTTTGTTTTGTCATGAATTTTGTTGACATACTCTTCCAAAATTTCATGATTGTTAACAGGCTTGCCCAGAAGAGGCACTTTGACATAGTTTCCGTCTTCTTGCAATTCCCAGCGCAACTGGTTGTCTACAAGCTGCAGTTTGACGATCTGTTCGATTTTTCGCGACAGATTTTCATCCATGATGGGGGTCATCAGCTCAATGCGTCTTACAAGATTTCTAGGCATCAGATCCGCACTTGCGATATAGCATTGTACCTTGGCATGCTTGAAAAAATAGACACGGGGGTGTTCCAGATATTTTCCTATGATCGAATAAACGCGGATATTGTCGCTTACTCCTTTGATGCCGGGCTTCAAGCAGCAAATGCCCCGTATGATCAGATCGATTTTGCACCCTTCCATCGAGGCAAGGTAGAGCGCTTTGATGATATCCGTATCGACAATCGAATTGGCTTTGAGGATGATGTGCCCTTCTTGCTTGTATCTGCTCTCTTCGCCGATCAGCTGAAGCAGTTTGGGTTTGATCTGGGTAGGAGACATCAAAAGCGTATCAAGTTTCATAAAAGATGAAAAGCCGGTAAGAAAATGGAAAAACCGCGTCGCATCGATGCCAAACTCCTCTTTGGCGGTAAAGTAAGAAAAATCGGTATAGATTTTGGCAGTGCTTGGATTGTAGTTGCCGGTTGCCAGGTGGACGTAGTTTTTCAGCTCCTTCCCTTTGCGTTTGATCACCTGTGCGATCTTGGCATGTACTTTGAGCCCGGGGATGCCGTACACGACATGTGCGCCTGCATTTTCCAATGCCTTGGCCCACCTGAGATTGTTCTCTTCGTCAAACCGTGCCTTGAGTTCGACAAGCACCGTCACTTGCTTGCCGTCTTTGACCGCATCGATCAGCTCTTTGACGATCGGAGACTTTTGTCCCGCGCGATAGAGCGTCATGCGTATGGCAAGCGTTTGCGGGTCGGCGGCAGCCTGATGGATAAATTTGACCACGGGATCAAAACTGTCAAACGGATGGTAAAGGATGACATCTTGTTTGTCAATGGCATCAAAAATGTTTTCACTGTCAAGCGGAGGCAGTATCTTGGGGCTGAACGTGGGCAGCATAAGATGCGAAAGCCTCTGGTCTCCTACGATCTGCCAAAATCCCCCCAGGTTGAGAGGGATGTCTTTGTAGGCGTAAATGTCCTTGTCGTCAAGGTTGAGGTGGGAGAGCAAAAAGTTGACAAGGTCCCGATCTCCCCCTTCAATGAGCTCAAGGCGTATCAAAGAGCCCTTGTTTCTTGATCTTAGCCCCTCTTGCAGAAGTTCCAAAAAGTCATCGGCTTCTTCCTCTTCTATCTCGATATCGGCATTACGCGTGACCCGAAACGGCGTGGATACGATCGCGGTAAATCCCGGAAAGAGTTCAGAGATAAAATGCTTTACGATGCTTTCGATAGGCACAAAGGTCTGCCCCAGGGGGATGAAGCGCGGCAGGATCCTTGGGATGCGGACCAGCCCGTGCTTGATGTGTCCCGACTCGTCTTTAAGCGTGGCTGCAAGGCCGAAGCTGAGATTGTTCAGGTGAGGAAAAGGATGCGTTGCATCCACCGCGATGGGGATGATGACCGGGTAGATCTCCTTGAGAAAAATTTCTGCGATTTGCGCTTGCTCGCCGGCATTGAGGGTATAAAAACGTTTGATATTGACACCATTGGCATGAAGCTGTGAGATGACGGAAGTGTAGCAAGACTCCAACACCCCTTTTTCTTTATGAAGATAGTCATGGATCTGTTCGATCTGCTCGGCAGGGGTGAGTTTATCCGCACCCGTTTCTTGGATGCGGGCTTTAAAGATCGCCTTAAGCCCGGCCACACGGATCATATAAAATTCATCCAGGTTGGTCCCGTAAATGGCAAGAAATTTCAGCCGTTCAAGCGGAGGCAGTCTTTCGTCCATCGCCTGAGCTAAAACGCGGGAGTTAAACTGAAGCCATGAAAGTTCACGGTTAAAGTAGAGTTGCGATGAATCCAGATTCGATGACATAAAAACTCCGTTTTTTGAATTAAGAATTAAAAGGTAAAAATTAAAAATTTTGGCAGGTGGTGCAGCGGCGCCACTTATAAATTAAAAAGTAACAATTAAAAATTTTCCTTTATGATATTTATTATAGCAAAAACATTCATTTTAATTTTTAATTTTTAATTTTTACTTGTTAAAAAGCCTAAAGCTTTTTGATCTTGGCGATCTCGTCGCGCAGCCTTGCGGCCTCTTCAAACTCCAGATTTTTCGCTGCGGCAAGCATTTTTGCTTTGAGTTCCTGCATTAGTTTTTGCCGTTCGGCTTTGGGCATTTTGTCCAGTTTGCTTTGTTTGCTGTAAAGTTCGCCGGCATCTTCCACCTTCAGATCAGTATCAAGCGTCCTGAGCGTTGTTTGGGGAGTGATGCTGTGCTGTATGTTATAGGCGATCTGTGTTTGCCGCCTTTGTTGGGTGACATCGATAGCGGTTTGCATGGATTTGGTTATTTTTTTGGCGTACATCAACACTTGTCCGTTGACATTTCTTGCTGCTCTTCCTGCGGTTTGTATGAGGGAGGTTTCCGAGCGTAAAAACCCTTCTTTGTCCGCATCGAGTATCGCGATAAGGCTGACTTCGGGAAGGTCAAGCCCCTCTCTGAGCAGGTTGATCCCTATGAGGATATCAAACTCTCCTAAGCGCAAAGAACGTATCGTCTGGTTGCGTTCGATCGCGTCCATCTCGGAGTGCATATAGCGGGCTTTAAGCCCAAGATCGTTGTAGTACGCGGTAAGCTCTTCGGCCATTTTTTTGGTCAGTACGGTGATAAGCACACGTTCGCCGCGGGCAATGACGGGCTTCATTCTGTCGTAGAGATGTTCGACCTGATAGGTGCTGTCCACCACTTCGATAGGCGGATCAAGCAGCCCCGTGGGACGCACTACCTGTTGTGCCACGGTAGAAGAGAGTTCCAGCTCAAGCGATGAAGGTGTCGCCGAAACAAAAAGAAAATGGGGTGCTTTGTGGATATACTCGTTAAACATCAGCGGCCGGTTGTCCAGCGCGGAGGGCAGCCTGAAGCCGTGATCGACCAAAACCTCTTTGCGGCTGCGGTCGCCTGCGTACATGCCGCGAAACTGCGGCAGCGACACATGCGATTCGTCAACAATGACAAGATAATCTTCATGCATCATTTCAAAATAATCCATCATCGTGTAGGGCGTTTCGTCGGGTTTTTTGCCCGTAAGATGCCTGGAGTAGTTCTCTATCCCTTTGCACATGCCGGTGGCTTCGAGCATCTCCAGGTCAAACTCGGTGCGCTGTTTGAGCCTTTGGTATTCGACCATGCGGTCTTCTCTTTGGTAGTATGCCAAACGCTCCGCAAGCTCCTCTTCGATGCTTTTGATCGCCTGGGCGAGCTTTTCTTTTCCTACGATAAACTGATTGGCGGCGTAGATGGTGATCTCTTTTTTGGCTTCTTCTTTTTCGCCGGTGAGCGAGTTGAAGGTATAGAGGGCTTCCACTTCATCCCCGAAAAACTCTACGCGCACCGCAAACTCCTCGGCATAGGCGGGATAGATGTCTATAGCCTCTCCCATGACCCTAAAATCCCCCCGGTCGAAAAAATCATCGTTGCGCTTGTACCCCATGTCCACCAGCCGAAGCAGCAGCGCTTTTTGGTTGTACTCATCGCCGATGCAGAGTTTTTGCACGATAGAGCGGTAATCCTCGGGCGAACCCAAACCGTAATTGGCAGAAACCGAAGCGACCACGATCACATCGTCGTGCGAAAGCAAAGAGGCTGTGGTGCTCAGGCGCAAACGCTCCAGCTCTTCGTTGATGGAGCTGTCTTTTTCGATGAACAGATCCTGGCGCGGCAGATAGGCTTCGGGCTGGTAGTAGTCGTAGTAGCTGATGAAGTACTCGACGTGGCTGTTGGGAAAAAAACTTTTAAACTCACTGTACAGCTGCGCCGCAAGCGTTTTGTTGTGCGTCATGATCAGGGTGGGTTTGCCGGTTTTTTCTATCACTTTTGCCATGGTATAGGTTTTCCCCGACCCCGTGACTCCCACAAGCGTTTGGTACTGGTTGCCCTCAAGGATGGAGCGGCTGAGCTGTTCGATCGCTTCGGGCTGGTCTCCGGCAGGCTGATAAGGACTTGAAACTTTGAAATTTGGCACGGATTTCCTTTGTAATTAACAATTAACAATTAAAAGTTAAAAATTTTGGTATGCATTACGGTGTAATGCTTTTGTTTTTTAGTTTTTTGATAATCGATACAAGCAAACGTATAATCTCTTGTATATCATACATAAGGCTCTCATACATATTTTCTGTAATTGTTTTCGTATCATAAAGCAAGTTTATCCAATATTTTGTTTCGTTTGCTTCTTTAAGGCTGATGGTGAGCTTATGGATAAAGTCGGCAGTCGATTGTGCAAATTCAGATTCACTGATAAGCGCACCTATAGAAGTGCCTGATCGTAAAATCTGCCTGCTTAGTATGTATTCTTTTTGTTCGCTATTGAGATAACGTGATAAATTGACCGTTCTAACAGCAAAGGCGTAACTTTTGGCATGCAATATATTGTTATTTTGCACTTTAGGCCTCTCTAATTTTAATTTTTAATTTTTAATTTTTAATTCTTTGGCTATTATAACAAAAAGATTAAATGAAGTACGGAAGTGTCAATTTTAATTTCTACTTTTTAATTTTTAATTTCAAAAAACGGAGTTTTTTTATGTCTGCATTACATAGATTGCAAGAGAAGATAACACAATGGAAAAGAGACCACGAGGCGCTCAAAGAGGAGAATGCGCAGCTTAAAAGCCGGCTGGAAGACTTGAGCGGTTCACAAAGCGAACAAGCCGCAGCGATCGAAAGCCTCAAGCGCGAACTCGAAGAGAAAGACGCCGAGATCGAGAAGATCATCGCCCAGGTGGAGACTTTACTTTCGTAAAGACCCTTAAATTAAAAATTAAAAAGGTAAAAATTAAAAGGTATTGGTTCTACTATATTTTTAATTTTTAATTTATACTTTTTAATTTTAAAAATCTAAAGGATTTTTAATGAAAAATGTGGGATTGACCATTTCGGGGAAGCGGTACGAGATCAGGCTGGAGGATGACTTCGCGGATTTTATCAACAGGGACCTTAAAGAAGCAGGGGTGGAACTGCACAAAGACAATGCACCCGATAAGCTGCTCAAAGCCTATCTGAGGCTGGCAAAACAGGCAACCAGCTACGAAGAGGAGATTGAACTGCTCATCGAGACGCTTGAGGGCCTTTAGTCTTTATTTTTTCTTAAGGCAGATAAGCCTATACTTTTAATCGACCGGTGAAGAACCGGATCTAAATATTTAGAGGAGTTAATCATGAACAACATGAGACGCGGATTTACAATGATCGAATTGATCTTTGTTATCGTAATTATTGGGATATTGGCAGCGGTAGCGATACCTAAATTGGCAGCAACGAGAGATGATGCTAGAGTATCAAATATTATCGCAAATGCTAGGACAGGATTGGGAGATATGACTGCATTTTATACCTCGCAGGGAAATGCTAAATGGGTCAATGCAGCTACAAAAATTACAGAGGTAACAGATGTTCCTTTTGAGAGTGCATGTGGTGCAGACTCAAACGCTTCGGCTGCGGGTAGTGCATTTTTGCTATGTGATGAATCGGTAACAGGCGGTAATCCATGTCTTACATTTACGACTGATGCAAATGGATCTACAGTAACAATAACAGCAGCAGCAACTGGAAAAAGTCCTATATGTGATGGAGTCATTAGTGATCCTGCGATAACGGGGATGACTGCTACATCTCATAGTCTTGGCGGTGTAAAAGTTCAACGCTAAGTTTTCTCGTTTTTTGCCCGTTTCCAACGTCCTCGTTGGGAATGCATACGGCAGTTACAAAAACATAAGTATGCGCTCCAAAGCCGTAGCTTAGGAGCGGGGGACAATTTCTTAGCACCCCCAAGTTTTTGCTTGGGGGGTCTCTTCTTTCTTTTTAATTTTTCTTCTTTTTTCTTTCGTTGTGTGCTATACTAATCAAATAAATCCTATCAAAGTGAAACAATGAAAAATACAACGCAAAACGCATTTACGATGGTCGAACTGGTGTTTGTGATCGTCGTCATAGGGATACTTGCCGCGGTGGCGGTGCCAAAGCTGGCGGTGACGAGGGATGATGCGGTCATCACCAAAGCGATGACGACGGTATCTTCGGTCAGAAACGCGGTGGCAACGGAGCGCCAAAAGCGCATCCTCAGAGGGGATTTTACGGCTATCACTTCGCTGAGCAGTGATAGCGGGTATGACAAGCCTATCTTCAATGCGTTTGACGGCAACACGAGCAACCCCGTGCTGGAGTATCCGCCGCGCTCCTGCGCCACAGCCGCTTCAAGGGAGTGCTGGGTGGATTCCGGAGACGGGGATTATACCTTTGTGATGCCTGCTTCGGGCAGCGCTGTCTTTACACTGAACAGCAACCGCTTCGAGTGCAAATCAAGCACCGATGAAAACTGCCGAGAGTTGACAAAGTAAAGTGCGCCGCCGCAAAACGCGTTTGGCAAAAGAGGCCATAAGCGTGCAGGCTAAGCCGGGCAGTTTGGTAAGATGAAATGAGATTGGCCATAGATGAAAGACGCCTCTTGAAAGAGAAACTGGCATCACTGTCGCAAGAAGCGAAGCTTTATCTGTTTGGGAGCAGGGCGGATGATGCGAAACGAGGAGGGGATATAGACTTGCTTGTGGTATCTTCCGATCTTACAAAAAAAGATTTACGCAAACTTCGTGTGGCTTTTTTTAAGGATTTTGGCGAACAAAAGTTAGATATACTGCTGGATGACGGTACTTTTACAAACCCTTTTCATAAAATGATTTTTAAAAAGGCGGTTTTGCTATGATGCAAGAAAAACTAAAACAAGATTATATACAGAGAAAACTCAGCCTTTGAACAGCGATACGATATACTACTATGAAGTGCTGCTGTTGCGCTCGAGTGCGCCGGCGTTGACCTACTATTGCGAAGAAAAACTGCAAGCAGGCGCTGTCGTGTCCGTGCCGCTGCACACGGCGCATAAAGAGGCTGTTATCCTCCGCAGCGTGCCAAAGCCCGAGTTTGAAACGGCTCGGATCATTTCTGTAAGCGAGAGGTTCTATGCCCCCAAGCAGCTGGAGATCGCGAAGTTTATCGCCGAGTACTACTTCTCTTCGTTGGGGGAAGCGGTCTCTTTGTTTATCCCTTTTAGGATAAATCAAAGAGAAGTGAATAGTGAGAAGTTAATAGTGCATAGCGCAAAGGTTCCGACATTAACCCAATCGCAACAAAAAGCTTACACCCAACTTCTGAAAAAAGACAAAGCGCTGCTTTTTGGGGTGACAGGTTCGGGGAAAACGGAGATTTTTATCTCTCTTATGGCAAAGATGCTCCGTGAGGGCAAAACGGCGATTTTTTTGATGCCAGAGATCTCGCTCACACCGCAGATGGAAAAGCGCCTGAGGGCGTATTTCGGCGATAGCGTCGCGATGTGGCACTCGAAGCTTGCCAAAAAGAAAAAAGAATCCATCCTCGAGGGGATCTACAGCGGCAAAGTGCGCATCGTCGCGGGCGCCCGCTCGGCGCTGTTTGTGCCGCTTGAAAATCTTGGGCTCATCATCGTGGATGAAGAGCATGACGACAGCTACAAAGCGATGACGCGCCCGCGCTATCATGCGAGGGACGCAGCGGTGCTGACGGGAGAGAGGCTGGGTGCAAAGGTGGTGCTCGCTTCGGCAACCCCCTCCGGCAGCAGCTACCATAAGTACGATGTCATCAAACTTGAACACCCCTACATCCAAACGAAAAAAACCTACCGTTTTGTATCGGGTGAAGGCATCCATGCACCTATCCTTGATGCCCTAAAGAAGCATTTTCAAGCCCAGAGCCAGTCGCTGCTTTTTTTGCCCACCAGAGGCAACTTCAAGTACCTCTACTGCGAAAAGTGCGGAAAGACGCACTTGTGTCCGTACTGTTCGGTCGGCATGGCGCTGCACCGCGGCAAACGCCATCTCAAATGCCACTACTGCAACTATACCGAACCTATACGCGATACGTGTGTTTACTGCGGGCATCATCCGCTCAAAAGCGAACGCATGGGCACGGCCGAGGCGATCGAAGTGATCGAGGGCGCGATCGAGGGCATCACGATCGAGCAGTTTGACAAAGACGCCATTACCACGACTAAAAAGCTTGAGCAGGCGCTGAAGCGTTTTGAATCAGGAGAGAGCCGTCTGCTTTTGGGAACGCAGATGCTGAGCAAAGGGCATGACTATGCCGATATCACGCTGAGTGTCATCATGGGGCTGGACTATATCCTGGGGCTGGCGGACTATCGCGCCAGAGAGCGGGCGATGAGCCTCTTTTTTCAGATCGCAGGGCGGAGCGGGCGCGCCAAAAAAGCGGAGGTGATCGTCCAGACGGGAGATGCGGAATTTTTCCAAGCCTATCTGGAGGATTATGAGCGGTTCATCAAAGACGAGCTGGCTTTTTTAAAAGCGGCGCACTACCCCCCTTTTGCTTCGCTCGCACGGATACTGATCGCCCACAAAGACGAAAACAAGGCCGGCAAGATCACGCTGGATACCGTCGCGAAGCTCAAGGCGTTTGCAGAGGTAGAGATCGTAGGGCACGGCAAAGCGCCCGTGGAAAAAATCGCGGGCAAGTACCGGTTTGCGATCTTGCTGAGAAGCCCCAAACGCACCGCTTTGCTAAGAGCGCTGCACAGCGTGGACAGAAGAGAGATAGAGATCGATATGGACCCGGTCGAATTTTCTTAGAAAATTCGAAGTGAATAGTGAATAGTTAATAGTGAATAACGGTAGTTTTTGGTAAAATGTTTTTTATGAGTATACTGGCTGAGAAAAGTTATAAATTTGCTATCCGTATTGTCAAGTTAAATGCATATTTGAAAGATGAGAAAAAAGAGTATACGCTGAGTAAGCAATTGCTTAGGTCGGGTACTGCAATAGGCGCTCTTGTTTCTGAAGCGCATTATGCACAATCAAAGGCTGATTTTATCAATAAACTTTCTATTGGACTGAAAGAAGCAAATGAAAGCAGATATTGGATCAGGCTTCTCAAGGATTGTGATTACTTAAATGATAGTATGGCAAACAGCATTTACTCAGACGTAGAAGAGCTTATCAAAATATTGACGAGCAGTATCAATACAGGCAAAGAGAAAAAGAATGACCATCAATAAAAAGTACACAGAGTGTACATACCAAAACTATTCACTATTCACTATTCACTATTTGTTATTTACTCCTCACTCCTCACTATTGACTTCAAAGGATATCTTGTGAAACCAAGATACCAGACGAAAAAGATCTATGTCGGCAATGTAGCCGTGGGCGGCGATGCGCCCATCTCGGTGCAGTCGATGACTTACAGCGATACGCACAATGTCGCCGCGACGGTAGATCAGATCAACCGGCTGCATTTTGCAGGGGCGGATATGGTGCGCGTGGCGGTGCCTGCGATGGAAGATGCGCTGGCGCTAAAGGCGATCAAAGAGCAGATCTCGCTGCCGCTCATCGCCGATATCCATTTTAACTACAAGCTGGCACTCGAAGCAGCCAAGTGGGTGGACTGCATCCGGTTTAACCCCGGCAACATCGGGGAGAAAGGGCGTATCAAAGAGATCGTCAAAGCATGCCAGGAACGTTCCCTGCCCATACGCATAGGGGTCAATGCGGGTTCGCTCGAAAAAGAGTTTGACCAAAAGTACGGCGCAACGGCAGAGGGGATGGTGGCAAGCGCGGAGTACAACATCAAATTTTTGGAAGATTTGGGATTTACCGATATCAAAGTCTCCCTCAAAGCTTCGGATGTGGACAGGACCGTAGAGGCTTACAGGATGCTGCGGCCCAGAAACCATTACCCGTTTCATCTGGGGGTGACCGAAGCGGGCACTATCTTTCATGCGACGATCAAATCGGCCATCGGGCTGGGTGCGCTTTTGCTTGACGGGATCGGCGATACGCTGCGCGTCTCCATCACGGGAGAGCTCGAAGAGGAGATCAAGATAGGGCGGGCCATCTTGAAAGATTCCGGACGCGTCAAAGACGGGCTGAATATCATCTCCTGCCCGACATGCGGCAGGATAGAAGCCGATCTGGTCAGCGCCGTTGCGGAAGTGGAAAGAAGAACGGCGCATATCACCGTGCCGATGGATGTCTCGGTGATGGGGTGCGTGGTCAATGCCATCGGCGAAGCCAAACATGCCGATGTGGCGATCGCGTACGGAAAAGGCATGGGGATGGTGATGGTCAGGGGCGAAGTGGTGGCGAAACTTCCCGAAGCCGAGCTGGTCGACCGGTTTGTCGAAGAGGTCGAAAAGTTTGCGAAGCAAAACTCTTAGTGAATAACTAATAACAAATAGTGAATAGTTTTGATATGCTTTCTTGATAGGAAAGCTTTTATTTTAGAAGGTTAAAGAAATGTATTATATAAAATTTTTACAGTGTAAAACAAACAATCACTATTCACTATTCACTATTCACTATTCACTTACACCGGAGGTGTATTGATGGAAAACATGTACAATCTCAACATCGAAAGGGCCGTACTCTCTTCGATCATTTTTGATCCTCAAACATACGAAGAGATCGCGGCCAAACTCAAGCCGCACGATTTTTACCTTCCGTTTCACCAATACCTGTTTGCGGCGATGGAGGAGCTTGATAAGGAAGAAAAACCGATTGATGAAGAGTTTTTGCGCTCCAAGCTGGCGTCAAAAGGAAAATTTGATGAAATCGCGATGCTTGATCTGCTTTCGGCCAATCCCATCACCAACACCGCTGCCTACATTGCCGAGATCAAAGCCAAATCAAGCAAACGCGCACTGGCGACGTTGGCAACCGAGATCAAAAAAGTAACGATAGAGGACGATCTTCCGGCCGAAGAGATCATGAATCTTGTAGAGAAAAAACTCTATGAGATCACCCAAAACAATACCGATGAGGATTTTAGGGAGTCCAAAGAGATCGCGTACGCGATGATGGAGGAGATAGAGCGCCTTAAAGCGCTGGGCAACTCCAGACTGATAGGCACCGATACGGGCTTTAAAAATCTCAATGAAAAAACATCGGGATTTGGCAAAGGGGATCTGGTCATCATCGCCGCAAGGCCTGCGATGGGAAAAACGGCCCTGGTGCTCAATATGGCGCTCAGGGCGATCGAACGCAACGAAGGGGTGGCGTTTTTTTCCTTGGAGATGCCTGCTGAACAGCTGATGCTCAGAATGCTCTCGGCCAAAACCTCCATCCCGCTTCAGTCGCTGCGTGTGGGCGATCTGATAGACGAGCAGTGGAGCCAGCTTTCTGCAGCCGTGGACGAACTTTCACGCAAAAAGCTGTTTGTGGATGACGGAGGGTATGCCACGATCCATCATGTGCGAAGCAAACTCAGAAAGCTTAAAGGCAGACATCCCGAGATTTCAATGGCGGTGATAGATTATCTGCAGCTGATGAGCGGTGAAGGCAGGGAAGGGCGGCAGCAGGAGGTTTCGGAGATCTCCAGAGGGCTCAAACAGCTTGCCAGAGAATTGCAGATCCCCATCATCGCACTTTCGCAGCTCAACCGTTCGCTTGAGTCCAGGGAAAACAAACGCCCGATGCTCTCAGACCTGAGAGAATCCGGAGCGATAGAGCAGGATGCGGATATCATTTTGTTTGTGTACCGCGACGATGTCTATCGCGAAGCCAAAGAGAAAGAAAAAGAGATGAAAGCCAGGGCCGAGGGCAAAGAGTACAGCAGCGACTTTAGGAAAAAACCCGAAGAGGAAGCAGAGATCATTATCGGAAAACAGCGAAACGGCCCGACGGGGACGGTGGATCTGGTCTTTCAGAAAAAATATACCCGTTTTGTCGATGCTTCGCATTCCCCGGCTTTTGAGATCGTCTATGAAGACAGCAACGTGGATATGCGCGAAGGGCATATCGACATACCGCACATCTAGCCTTTTGCATGCAGCCGCAAAAACCGAAACTTTTTGGGGATGTCAAATCTTTTGCGGCAGTGATGGGGTTTTTGGCGATCTTGTTTGTGATAAGGGCAGGTTTTCTTTATCAGGATTATCAGGCATTTATCCATAAACCTTTTTTCTATACCGATGCAGAGGTGCTTTTTTCCTATACCAAAACAAAAAATAACAAAACCTATCAAGTGCTGAAACTCCGCAGCAATGAGGGGCTGAATTTTTATACGATCAGCTATCAAAAAAAGGATTTTAGCCGCACAAGGCTGAGGCTGCAGCTTCTTCCCGATGCGCAGATCACGTTTTGGGGGTATCTGGGAGTGTTTTTTGTCAAGAGCCGTATCAAGCATAGTGAGCCTCTTGCTGGAACCTTTAAAGAAGGGTTGCTTGAGGCCGCAGCATCACAGCACCAAAACAGGGCGCTTGGTTCTTTTTACAATGCGATCTTTTTTGCTGCCCCTTTGGAGCATGCGCTAAGAGAAAAGATCAACATGTTGGGGGTCAGCCATCTTGTGGCGCTCAGCGGATTTCATCTGGGGATATTGTGGGGGATTGTGTACGGATTGCTGTTGTTGCCCTATAGGATCATGCAGCAGCGGTATTTTCCCTACCGGCATGCGTTGCTTGATGTGGGCGCGGTGAGTATCGTCTGCTTGGGGATGTATGTGTGGTTTGTTGATTTTCCGCCCTCTTTGGTGCGCTCTTTTGCGATGGTTTTAACCGGATGGACTGTTTTGCTTTTGGGGGTGGAGCTGCTGAGCTTTACATTTTTGGCATCGGTCGTCGGAGCGCTTTTGGCGCTTTTCCCGTCTTTGTCGGTTTCTTTGAGTTTCTGGCTTTCGGTGGCGGGTGTGTTTTATATCTTTTTGGTGTTGCATTATGCAAAAAACCTTAGCAAACAGACTGTAACATTGCTGGCCATTCCTTTGGGTATTTTTGTGCTGATGCTGCCTGTGGTGCATGCCGTTTTTGGTATGACGACGCCCTATCAGCTTCTCTCTCCGCTTCTCTCGCTGCTCTTTGTGCCTTTTTATCCGCTGGTGATGGTGCTGCATCTGCTGCAATGGGGCGGTGTGTTTGACGGGGCTTTGGAGTGGCTTTTTGATCTTCCAAAAGAGGGCAAAGAGATACTCTTGCCGCTTTGGGCCTTTGGCCTCTATCTTTTGCTCTCTTTGGGCGCGATAGGAAGCAGGCATTTGTTTTTTGCTGCTTTAAGCGGCGCAACAGGATATGGCATTTACCTTTTTGTTTGATACATGCCTCTAGACATGCATTGTCAAATTTGCTCTATCTCTTCATCCTTGTTGAGCAGATCGCAAAATTTTAAGCCGTGAAGGAAAATCGCCCAGGAGATATAGATCCACAAAAAGAAAAAAAGCAGTGTGCTGATGCTGCCGTAGATGCTGGTATAGGTTTTGTTGTGAAGCACATAAAAGACAAAAGCGCTTTTTGAGGCATACCATACCAAAGAGGCGATAAAAGAGCTGATGATGGCAGCGGAAAATTTGATAGGAATGTTTGCCGAGAGCTGATAAGCGGTATAAAAGATCATCCATACGATAAAATAAGGCAAAAAGCTATACAGATGGATGGCACTGGTGATGGCACTTTTGTCAAGATAGGCCTGTATGTGAGTAGAGAAGAAAAAAGAAGCGCCCATCATTGCAGGAATGATCAAAAGAAGCAAAAGGTAGGTTTTGACGGCACTCCAGATCGTTCTGGTCGGTACATTGAAGATATCATTAACGATATAGTCATAGTTTTTAAAAAACATAATGGCCGCAAATGTTACGTAAAGCGCCCCGACAGAGCCTAGCTGATCGGAATTTGCCATAAACGTATCGATGTAGTCTATGAGCTCTTTGGATTCTGCGGGCATAAGGTTTGAAAATAAAAGCGATTTGGCTTTGTCGTACATCGAATCAAACAAAGGCAGCGTGGTAAAAACAAAAAAGAGGATCACCATCAGCGGGATGATCGAAAAGAGCGTGCTCCAGCTGAGGCTTGATGCGTAATGTCCCAATTTGTCGTCAAACAAATCTTTGAAAAAATCACGAAGAAAAACATAATAATATTTTAAAAGGGATCTCATGAGAGATCCCTTTTAGTGAAGAGTGTCAGTATGCATTGTAAAATAATGCTTTTATCGAATAAAATAGAAAGATAATTTCTTTTCAATGATTTTTCATTTTTCATTTTTCATTCTTCATTTTAAAAAGGCAAACGCCTTTTTAATTTGGCAGTCCCATTTTCCCGGGGTTTAAGATGTTGTTGGGATCAAAAGCTTTTTTGATCTCTTTAAACAAAGCAAGCTCTTCTTCGGTAAAAGCGATCTTCATAAAAGGCGCCTTGCTTGTACCGATACCGTGTTCTCCGCTGAGTGTGCCGCCCATTTCAACAACCAGTTCAAAGATTTCCTCTATGGCATGGTGTCCTTTTTCAAGCAGCGTTTCATCGGGATTGTCCAGCATCACATTGACATGAATGTTTCCATCCCCCGCATGTCCGAAGCAAGGAACCTTAAATCCGTATCTGTCCCCGATCGCATAGATACCGGTGAGTGCTCTGGGAAGCATGCTTCTTGGCACGGAGATATCTTCATTGAGTTTTTTGTTGCCAAAGATGGTGATGGAGGGAGAGGCGTTTCTTCTGGCATACCACAGCTCCTCTCTTTTGGCTGCATCATGGGCGATCACAAACTCTTGGGCCCCGTTTTCTCTGAATGATTTTTCCAGGATTTCCAGCTGGAAAGAGACCTCCTGTTCAACGTTGCCGTCTACATCTCCGATAAGAAGCGCTCCGGCTTCTTCGGGAAGGTCAACCCCCAGTTTTTCTTTCACCGCATGCACAACCAAGCTGTCTAGAAATTCCATTGCCACCGGATTGGCTCCTGCTGCAAGCGATTTGAACACGGCATTCATCGCTGTTTCTACCGACGGGAAAATCCCCATGTAGGCTTTGGTGAATTTCGGTTTGGGGATAAGTTTCAGGGTGATTTCAGTAATAACGGCAAGGGTTCCTTCGCTTGCGATAAGAATGCCTGCGATATTGTAGCCTGCTACATCCTTGATCGTTCTTTTGCCTGCACGGATGATGTCACCGTTTGCGCGTACCGCGCGCAGCGCCATGACATAATCTTTGGTAATGCCGTATTTGGCAGCGCGCATGCCTCCTGCATTTTCGCTTACATTTCCGCCGAGCGAAGAGTACTGTTCGCTGGCCGGATCAGGCGGATAGAAAAGCCCTACCTCTTCTGCAGCTTTTTGCAAATCCATATTGATCACGCCGGGCTGTACGACTGCCACCATGTTCTCCATGTCAATCTCAAGGATTTTGTTCATGTGTTTTTCCATCGCAAGCGTAATACCCCCCCGGACAGGAAGTGCACCGCCCGTAAATCCCGATCCTGCACCGCGCGGCGTAATGATGATGTGGTGGGTGTTGCAATATTTTAAAATTGCGCTGACGTCATTTTCGTCTCTGGGAAAAACAACGGCATCGGGCTGAAATCGCGTACGTGTGGCATCATAGCTGTAGGCGATCAGATGGGCTTTGTCGCTATAGACATTTTCTTCTCCTACGATCTCTTTGAAGGCTTCTATGTGTTTGGCATCTAACATGATTTTCTCCCTATTGCAATCGGTTGTGTTGGCAGGCTGTTAAAATCAATACAGCGTTAGCGCAGGTTTTTGGGCTTCGCTCAAAAAGCGTTCTCATCATCCGATGCGGCCAGCCGCATGAGCCAACTGCTGAAGTTAACACAGCGTTAGCGTAGGTTTTTGGGCTTCGCTCAAAAAGCGTTCTCATCAAATAGACCCCATCGTTTGATAATAATTCCCTTCTTTTTTGCTGCCGAACCATCCTGATTTTATCTCGTCAAAGTGCATAAAGAAAGGGTATTGTCCTTGTGCAGGCATGCCGCTTAGGGCTTTTTGCCCTACAATCTTGCCCGAAAAAGGATCAAGCAGTACCGCACGCTCTTTATGTATGATGCATACAAGCCCTACTTGGTACATTTCTGCAAATTTGGCAAGATTTTCTTTCGTCGGAACATCGTCTCCTTCTTGGGAAAGGAAGAGGGCATACAAATCCGGGTGCACCCATGTTTTGGCATATTGCGCAGTCATTTTGCTGTAAGTTTGCGCATCGGGGGCTAGCAGCAAAACATTATCGTAAAGGTAGCCTCCGATTGCTTTATCACCTGTATGTACGGCGGTTTTGATACCGGGGAGACTATCATGATGAATGATAGGCATATCGACGAATTCGGCATTTCCTTGCGTTGAAGTTTGGGTAATGCGATGGGTAACCGTTGCAAGGTTATCATCATAGGTATGGACAATTACTCCGCTCATTCCGTTGATAGGAAAAGGCCGCTCTAATATAATGCTTTTATCCCCGACACTTGAAACGGTTGTTTGTATCGCCGGCGGAAAAAAATCTGCAAAAAGCGGCAAAGCGGTCAAAAGCAATAAAGCTATTTTACGCATCGAAAATCCTTTATGTTTAGAATGGATAGATTATACAAATAAAATATTAAAATTCTATTGAGAGATGCCAAGAGCTTTTGTGCGGAGCCCCTCTTTAGCTATTTAGGCTATAATACTATTCCGACAAAAGGAGCATAATGAAATATCTCATACTGGCAATTCTTGCGATGCACACTTTATTTGGAGCAAAAGTAACATACGAAAAATGGAAAGACGGCATCAGTTTTTCGCAGTATTTAAGTTCGCACAATGTACCGCCGACACTTTTAAGTTCCATTTCGGAAGAAGACCAAACCTTTTTATCGGATATACGAAGCAATTCTCACTATTATGAAGCCAAAGATGCAGACGGTACGTTGCTGCATGCCTTGATCCCCATAGGTAAAGAGATGCAGATTCATCTTTATAAAGACGGCGAAGCGTACGGATTTGATATCATTCCCATCGAATACAAAGAAAACGATTATTACGGAAAAGTTGAGATTAAAAGCAATCCCTATGCAGATACGCAACAGGCAGTCAACCAGCAAAATATAGCCAAAAGGGTAGGCCAGGCTTTAAAAGGCGCTGTGAATACCAAAAAATTCCAGCCGGGTGATGAGATCGCCTTTGTCTATCAGCAAAGAACAAGGCTGGGGAAACTTCCGCATATGCCTGACATCAAAGTGATCAAAGTTATGACGGGAGGAAAAGAACAGTTTATCTATGTCGATGAGGAAGGATACGGCTATGATGATACGCAAAAATCCATCTCCTATCAAGTCACGGGAAAGAAAAAAGTTGTTTTTACCCGCAGGGTTCCGTCTTCCGGGAAAGAGGCTGTTTTTGGCATGCCTCTGCATAACAACCGAGTTACGTCGGGTTTTTCATATAGGAGATGGCATCCTGTGCTGCGCCGCTATCGTCCGCACCACGGAACCGATTTCGGTGCAAGGAAGGGTACCCCTATTTTGGCTGTCAATGACGGAAGAGTGATAGATGCAGGATGGAAAGCCGGCTATGGCAATACCATTCGATTGCAGCATACAGGAGGATATGTCTCTTTGTATGCCCATTTAAGCAAAATACGCTGCAATGCAGGCCGGCGCGTTAAGAAAGGGGAAGTGATAGGATATACAGGCAACACCGGCGTAAGTTCGGGCCCGCATTTGCATTTTGGTTTGATGAAGCAGGGAAGATGGATGGATCCCATGAAGGTACTGCGCAAAGAATCCAGGGTAGCAACAGTATTGAAAAAAATTACCAAATACGAAGACGTTACCACCACGAAATATAAAAAAGTAGAGATAAAAGATGCCCAAAAGTACAGAAAAGCGTTATTGGCGTATCAAGATCAAAATGCCTCTTCGCATGTGTGGGGCATCACGCAATTGCAAAGTGTTTATCTCAACGACAGAGAGAAATTTTGAAGCACAAAAATGAGATCAAAAATTTTACGCTGCATCCGCTCAATGATGCAAAATTTGTAAAAACGGGATTGGCCAAATACGAACAAAACGGTTTTTTGCAATCATGGGAGATCGTAGAAGCACACGACAGCGCAGCCGTGCTTATCTATCATATGCAAAAAGATGTTTTTGTTTTGGTACGGCAGTTCAGGCCGGCTGTGTATGTCCACAACAAAGAGGGGATGAGCATCGAATTGTGTGCGGGGATCGTAGATAAAAACATGACCCTAGAGCAGATTATCCAAGAAGAGATCGAAGAGGAGTGCGGCTATAGCGTCCCTTTGAAACAGATCAAAAAAATCACCTCGTTTTATACGTCTGTCGGTTTTGCCGGAAGCAAGCAGACGCTTTACTATGCGGCAGTCAATGATGCGATGAAAGTAAGCGAAGGCGGCGGCGTGGACGGAGAGGTGATCGAAGTGGTTGAACTGCCTGTCACCGAAGCCGAAGCATTGATGTATGATGACACCATCGTCAAAACACCGGGGCTATTGTTCGCCTTTGCATGGTTTTTTATGCACAAAAAACATCAAGGGCAACACTAAAACAGTATCGCGCATCTTTCGCCAAAGACGCATCGTCTAGTCGCAATATCGTTTGAGTATGTTTTCATAGGCATCGATGCGTCTGTCGCGCAGAAAGGGCCAAATGTCTCTTACCTCTTTGGTGCGGCTGTGTTCGATGCCGGCATACAAGATCGCTTCACTCTCATGGCCGCCTTGGGCTAGGATTTCTCCTTGGGCACCGCACACAAACGAGTTCCCCCAAAAGCGTATGCCGTCCATGATACCTGACGCATCCGCCTCAAATCCTACACGGTTGCAGCTAAGGACCGGAACGCCGTTGGCAACGGCATGAGAACGCTGTATCGTGATCCATGCATCCAGCTGTCTTTGTTTTTCTGTTTCGCTGTCCGCATCAAACCAGCCTATGGCAGTAGGGTAGATAAGGAGTTCGGCCCCTTTGAGGGCCATCAGGCGTGCCGCTTCGGGATACCACTGGTCCCAGCATACAAGCACGCCCAGTTTGCCTACAGACGTTTGAATGGGCTCAAATCCCAAATCTCCCGGCGTAAAGTAAAATTTTTCGTAAAATCCGGGATCATCGGGAATATGCATTTTGCGGTATTTTCCTGCCACAGAGCCGTCTTTTTCAAATACGACTGCGGTGTTGTGATAGAGTCCCGGTGCACGTTTTTCAAACAAAGAGGTGACCAGAACTACATGGTTTGCTTTGGCTATCTCGCTCCAAAAGAGAACGTCGGCTTCAAAATTTGCGGCATAGTCAAAGAATTTTGTATCTTCGGACTGGCAAAAGTATTCGTTTTGATGAAGTTCTTGAAGAATGACCAGTTCGGCGTTGTTTGCTGCTGCTTCTTGGATCTTGGCAACGGTTGCTTCAACCGTTTTGCTTTTATCGCCGTAGAATTTTTGTTGTATAAGCGCAATCTGCATCGTTTCGCCTTTTTGTATGATTTTTCCGGTATTTTAACATAAGGCGGCAACAATATCAAAAACAGGGATTAATAAAAAATTAAATTCGCTTAGGCTAATATATGTTTTAATGAATTGAAAAATGCCAAACTTGTTGTGAAGCAGGGACGGAAAACCATGGGTCTTGCTAAAAAGATCGCCAGGTTGCCAATGAAATGCTCAAATGGTGCATGTCTCTCTTTGCAGTGTGCAAACATAAAGGAAAAAAATGTCGAGAGCAGGATATATCGTAGCATTTCTTTTTTTTGTATATACGAATCTGCTTGCCGAGAGTTTTGAGGGAAGCCGGTCTATAGGCAATGAAAACTCTTACCGGTATGATTCGGATCAAACCGTCATCCAGTCTTATCTGGATGCGATCAATGTCATGAGAAGCCAACCGAGAAAATGCGGCAACAAGGGCACTTTTAAAGCCGCTGCCCCGCTTAGATGGAGCGACAAGCTTTACAGGGCTTCATTGGAACATTCCAAAGATATGGCAACACACGGCATGCTTTGCCATGCGGGTTCAGGAAAATCAACCGACGTAACGGGTATGAAAATCGGTTGGATGCGACGGGCCAGCAGCGCCTCAGAACGCGGCAAATTTCACGGATATACCTATCAAAAAGCATTTGCCTTTGCCGAAAATATCGGCGCAGGACAAAAAAATTTGTCACAGGTAGTGCAGGCTTGGACCGAGAGTCCCGCCCATTGTGCCAACATCATGAATCCTGATTTTAGAGAGATGGCATTGACAAAAAGCACCAATCCCGACACCCGCTATCAAGTTTTTTGGACGCTCAATCTCGGATACAGACGCTAGAATGCCACCTGCATCGTAGAGCAGTGCAGCGAGCCGCCTTGTTCGATCAGTTTGAGGCAGTTGACAGGAATGATCTCTTTGTCCGGGAAAGCCAGCCTAAAGACTTCATGTGCCTCTTTGTCTTGCGGCGCATCGTAGGCGGGATAGATGACTGCATGATTGGTGATCAGGAAATTGGCGTAGGTAGCAGGCAGACGGCGGCCTTCTTGGCCAAATTTGGCTTCGCACATAGGCAAAGCAATCAGCGTATAGGGCTTGCCCTCGGAAGTCCTAAACGTTTGCAGCTGCTCTTCCATTTGCTTGAGCGCAGCGTAATGTTCGTCTTCTGTGTCTTCGCATTTGACATACATGATGGCCTCTTTGTTGACAAGCCTCGCCAGCGTATCTATGTGGCTGTCCGTATCGTCCCCGGCCAGATAGCCGTGATCCAGCCATAAAACTCTTTTTGCGCCCAAATAAGCCTTCAATTTCTCTTCTGCCTCCGTTTTGCTTAGTCCGCCGTTACGGTTTGGATTGCAGAGGCATTCCGAGGTGGTAAGGATGGTGCCGTCTCCGTCGCTTTCGATCGACCCGCCTTCAAGTACCAAAGGGATCGTTTCCATCGGCATGGTTCCCATGTAGCCTTTTTGGTGCAATCGCTGATTGACAAGGTTGTCAAGCGATGCTTCAAATTTGCCGCCCCACCCGTCAAAGGTAAAATCCAGAAGCTTCACCGCGCCATCCTCTTCGATACTGATATACCCGTAATCTCTGATCCACGTATCGTTGGTGGGAATCTCGATAAAAGTCATATTGCGCGTAGAGCAAAACAGATCGGCTATCTTGTCTTTGTTTTGACAAATGATATAGACCGGCTCGGCATAGGCGATGGCTTGGGCCATGCAAACAAAAGGCGTAAGGGATGCTTTGAGGTCTTCTTTCCAGTCTGTCTCTTCGTGGGGGAAAGAGAGCAGCACCATACGCTGCTTTTCCCATTCTGCGATCATTCTTCTCATTGGGTCAGTATCCTTTTTGATGGGGTGGTTTTGACGTCGTCAAATGTTGAGAAGCGGCAAAAAACCAAAAAATCATTATTGCTTTTCATTCCTTTTTTATACAGAGAAAAGTATAATCGTTTATGGCATTTATCACACTCAACCAACAACATTTTTATCATAATCTTAACCAAATTGCTCTAAAAACCGGCTCGATAGAAAAAATTGCCGTCGTTTTGAAGGACAATGCCTACGGGCATGGCATTCAAGAGATGGCCGCGCTCAGCCAAGCATACGGTATCAAACATGCCGTAGTCAAAAACTACGAAGAAGCCCAAAAGATCAAAGCATGTTTTGAAACCGTTTTGGCATTGGGCGGCGAGCCGCATGCAGACGATGTCTGTTCGTTTGCACTCAACAGTATGGAGCAGATCAAAAAAGCCCCGCAGGATGTCAGGATAGAGCTTAAAGTAGATACGGGGATGCACCGCAACGGCATTATGCTCGAAGAATTGCACGAGGCATTGGAGACGATCAAGCAAAGGAATTTGCGCCTCGTCGGAGTAATGACTCATTACCGCAGTGCCGATGTGCTCAGCTCGGAGCTTTTTTGGCAGCAAAAACGCTTCGAGGTTGTCAAGAAAACCGTCAAGGAAGCCGGCTTTTTGAATGTGAGATTTCATTCGCACAATTCAGCAACGCTGTTTCGCAGCCGCAGCTTCGACGAAGATCTTGTGCGTGCCGGGATCGGGATATACGGATATAACGAACTTCCCGGTATTTACGGCAAGATAGAGCTTAAACCCGTGCTTTCTTTGTATGCCAAAAGAGTAGCCACAAGAGTTCTTGAAGCGGGAGAAAGGGTAGGGTACGGCGGAGATTTTGAAGTGCCGCAAAAGATGACCGTGTCAACCTATGATCTGGGGTATGGTGACGGCTGGCCCAGAGCAGACAGTGCCGATCCTTATGTCACGGGCGAAGGCATGCCTCTTTTGGGGCGTGTTTCGATGGACTTTGTCTCTTTGGCGTGCGGGAAAGAAGAGGTTTGTATCATGGATGATGCGCAAAAAGCAGCGAAACATTTTGGAACGATCAGCTATGAGATGACTACGGCATTATCGGCCGATATACCAAGGAGGGTTGTATAGATGAGCCAAAAAAAAACCATTCTATTTATAGACGGCATACCCGATGATAGAAAGGTGAGAGTCCGTAAGATCGAGCAAGACGGGACGCTTAGATGGCGGGGCAGCGGCAGCGCCAATCTGGTCAGTTTTCTTCAAACCGATCTTTTCCATCGCTCCAATATCGTGTTTGATACCAACCGCGACCAAGAACTCCCGAAGCAAATGATCCATGCAGTGTTCAACCAAATCTCCGATCCCGACACCCACAAGGTCACCCTGCAAAAAGCAGACGAATTTTACAAGCATGTCTCAAAACATGTTTCTTTTTTCAATATCCCTTCGCGTATCATGCAGACAACCAGAGATAATATCTACAGATTGCTGCAAGGGATCGATAAGCTTCATGTTCCCAAAACGGTCAAGATCCAACCGAGATCGCCTTCGGATATCTATGATGCGGTGAAAAAAGAAGGTTTCATCTTTCCCGTGATATTCAGGCAGGCAGGGGACCACGGAGGCATCAGTACGATCAGGGTAGAGGATGAAACAGAACAGTTCTATGCCTTTGCGCTGGATGGAAGAGACTACTATCTGACCCAGTTTGCGGAGTATGCCCAAGAGGGCATCTATGCCAAATACCGTTTGGTTGTCGTGGACGGAGAAGTGTTTTTGCGGCATGTGATTTTCAGCGACAGCTGGATTATCCACAGTGAGAGCAGAACTTTTATGGAAAGCAATAAAAACTATCAGCAATTAGAAAAAGATATCTTCAAAACATTTGACAAGCAGATCAAACCAAAGATTCAGCCTATCATCAAAGAAATTTACGATAGAGTGAAGCTTGATTATTTCGGGATCGATTGTGCGATCGATGAGGCATTTGGTTTGACCTTGTTTGAAGCCAACGCCAATATGAATATCCTTCTTAACAACGCCAAAAGCAAAGATAACATATGGACCAAACAGATCGATATGATTATCCGGGCCATTATCAAGATGATCCTAAAGAGGTAAAAGATGCAATTTAACATACAGCCCGCCAAACCCAGCGATTTTGATCAAATCCTTGCAGTGCTTACACCGTGGAATATGCACCATATCCCTTCGCCTGAAATGGAGATGATCGATTTCGATACTTTTTTTGTCGCAAAGATGGACGGCAAAATTGTGGGGGTATCAGGCTACAAGGTACTTTCCAAAGAGGAAGGAAAAACCACTCTTTTGGCGGTATATCCGGAGTTTCAAGGCTCCGGTATCGGCAAGGCGCTGCAAGATAAACGACTTGAAGCGATGCATCAAGCCGGCATCAAAAGCGTCACTACCAATGCGGATCGCCATGACATTATCGTATGGTACAAAAAGCATTACGGCTACAAAGAAATCGGCAAAGTAAAAAAGATTGCCTCTTTTGGGGTAGATGAAGTGAGAGAGTGGACGACGTTGCAGATGGACGTGAAAGCATATTTTGCGCACAAAAAAGAAGAAGAAACAAAAAAAGAGCGCTATATCTTGCAAAATGATCCCCATCCGCTTTCTCCTTATCCTCCGCTGATCATCAATGCCTGTTTGACGGGTATGGTGCCGACAAAAATGAGTACACGGTATGTGCCTATCAGCGTGGATGAGATTGTCGAAGATGCCATCAGGGTCTACGATGCAGGGGTGAGGATCGTGCATTTGCATGCCAGGGATAAGGACGGCAAGCCTGCCCATGAAGTACGCTATTATGAGGAGATGATTACGGCCATTCGCCAAGAGCGGCCTGAGCTTGTGTGCTGCGTGACTACTTCGGGACGCAACTTTAAAGGGATAAAAGAGCGTTCGGAAGCACTTTACCTAAGCGGCAAGGCAAAGCCCGATATGGCAAGCCTGACGCTGGGTTCTTTAAATTTTCTAAGCGGGCCGAGTATCAATGCGCTTGATACCATTCAGGAACTTGCCATGATCATGAAGGAGCAGGGCATCAAGCCCGAGCTGGAAGTGTTTGATATGGGGATGATCAATGTCGCCAAATATCTTGAAAGGCACGGGATCATCGGCGGGAAAAAATACTTCAACCTTCTGTTGGGCAATATCAACACCGCACCCGCCACGATCGGGGATCTTGCGCATCTTTCGGGCGCATTGCCATCAGATTCTATCTGGGCGGCTGCGGGGCTGGGAGGATTTCAGCTGCCGATGAATGTTGCGGCGATCGTTGCCGGAGGACATGTAAGGGTCGGGATAGAGGATGCCATCTACTATGACTACGCCCAAACGAAGCCGGCGGCCAACGCAGAACTGGTGGACCGCATCGTGCGCATTGCCAAAGAACTGCAAAGGCCCATCGCCACAGCAAACGAAACCAGAACAATGCTGGGAATTTGATAATTTGTATTTTACGAAATGTATTTGAAAAAATAAGATAAAAAAAGACTCCGCCAGGCGTGAAGCCTGAGGGATAAAAAAGTTAGAATTTGTAGCTTAAGCCAAGGTTGACTGTATAGATTGAGTGCTCCCAATTATACACATAGTCGTAATCTCCACTCTCTTGAGTGTAAGAGTCATCTACACCGTCACACAGCTGAACATAATCAAGGAATAAAGAAACATTTTCTGTAATACCATAGGAAGCACCAAGTCCCCATTGGAAACCGTTTTCATCCAGCCCATCAGCCTCATACCAATAGTTGTCATCTGATTTTACGTTACCGTATCCTAGCAAGGCATACACATCCAGCGCTTCCGTGACCGGATACATTGGCTTAACGTAAATCCCCCATGCCTCAAAATCGCCGTCACTCCATTCTCCATTATCCTGTGTTTCTTGATCCGGATATCTATACCAAGAATCTTGAGATCTTTCAGTGATAGAATTCCAGTATCTTCCTTCTATCGCAACATACTGGTTGAACTGGTATCCTGCCTGAAGCATAAATGCATCATAGTCTCTATCGTATGTTCCGCCATATTGATAAGTAAGCTCGTCCAAATAATAATCATTTCTTTGATAATCTGTTTCAGAGTTCACAAAACTGTAGGCACCCCCGATATAAAAACCGCTGTCGCTCACCGCTGCAGGGGCTTCTACCTCTACTGCCGGCTCTACCGGTGCCTCTATGTCTCCGCCCGCCAATGCAAATGTTCCCATTGCTGCCAATGCCGCCACTGAAAGTGTAAATCTTTTCATTGTATCTCCCTTGTGATATAAAATAGAACAATAGTATATACCACTTGATAACTGTAATTGCTTAAAATTTTAGAAGAAAGAGAATAAAAAATAGAGAAATTTTATATTTTAAAGGCCGATAGGCTTGTAAAAAGCCTATCGATTAAAAAAGTTAGAATTTGTAGGTTAAACCGACATTGACCGTATAGACGGTATCATCCCAATTTTCTTGGCCGACATATCCGTCTTCATTCCATGATTCTGAATTATCCGCATCGCAAAGCTGAACGTAGTCCGCAAAAACAGAGAGTTTGTCAGTCAGCGCATAGGAAGCACCCAGACCCCATTGGAAGCCATTTTCATCCAAGAAATCCCCTTCGTCCCATGCATTTGTCAGCGTTACGTTACCGTATCCCAGCAACGCATAGACATCCAACTCTTCCGTGACAGGGTACATCGGTTTAACATAAATCCCCCATGCTTCAAAGTCAAAATCTCCGTCTGAGCCGCTGTCATGCTCTGAAAAAGGTTCATCATTTTCAGTTCCGGATGCGTTATAAGACCAATCTCCGTCGCTTAGGGATTTCCAGTATCTTCCCTCTACAGCGAGGTATTGGTTGAATTTGTATCCTGCTTGCAGCATCAGTGCATCATATTCTACTTCTACACTCCCTCTATACTCTTCATAGATTCCGTCACCGCTATCTAGCTCTTCTTCCCATCCGTTAAAATCTCTATCAAGTTTTGCTGCGCTGTACGCACCACCGATATAAAAACCGCTATCGCTCACAGCCATAGGCGCTTCCACCTCTACTACCGGCTCCACCGGCGCTTCGATGTCTCCGCCTGCCATGGCAAACGTGCCTATCGCTGCCAATGCAGCCACTGAAAGTGTAAATCTTTTCATGGTATCCTCCTTATGATAAATAGATTTTACGATACCACAAAAATATACATCTTGTCAAGAGTGATTTTGTCTATGCGGTGATAGGCAGATAATACGCTGCCGCGATCAGCGAGAGTGTCACGGCCAGCCAAAAAAACGGAATGAGCCTGTATTTGAGCCGGACATCTTTAAGCCCCATGAAATGATCGATCACCGATTGGCCTTTGATGAATGTCGTTACGAGCAAGAAGCCCACAAGAAGCGAATTAACATGGTTGGTGTACCCCAGCGCAAAAGCAAAAACGGTAAGCATCGTCAGCACAACCCAGACGATTTCCAAAGTTTTTTTCATTGTTCAGCCTTTATCGTATGATGTAGACAAGAGGGAAGAGCACGATCCAAAGCAGATCGACCATATGCCAGTAAGACGCGCCCGTCTCAAGCCCTTTGTGGTCGTTTTGGGTATAACCCTGCGCTTTGGTTTTTCGGTAAAGGACAGTCAGTATGAATGAGCCCAAAAGCACATGCATGAAATGAAATACCGTCAACATGATATAAAACATAAAAAATTTATTGGTACTCAGGGTGATGCCCTGTCCGAACACATGGATAAAATCAAGCATCTTGACCACTAAAAATCCCCCCGCAGAGACGATGGCAAACAAAAGCCATCGTGCCGCCGCGCGGCTTGCTTCTTTGATGCGCTCATCAGTCATGTGTTTGATGCTTTGCACAGCTTTGGCAACAAAATAGCTGCTGGTGATCAAGATCAGGGTATTGATAAAACCCGATATTTGGTCCAGCTGCAGCTGTGAGGCGTTGAACATCTCGATGTCGGATCTTCTTGAGAAGGCAAAGCCCAAAAAGAGCAGCGCAAACGTCAGAAGCTCGACATAGATGATGATCCAAATCGCAAAATCTCCCGGAGGATGAGGCTCTTTGACGGTCAGCATATTAGACATGAACATCCTTTTGAAAATGCAAAGCGATCAGTTTCTCAAGCACTTCTAACACATCGTCTTCGTCACTGAGCGACTCAACAACGGAGTGCATGCAGGCTTGGTAAGGATCAAAACCTTTTGCGATCAGTTTGGCTGCATAGATCAGCAGACGTGTCGATACGACCTCCTGGATGTCGCTGTCGCTTAGTTTGCGAATTTCATTGGCGATGTTGACCAGTTTTTGGGCCGCATCTTGATCTACTCCGCTTTCTTGGATGATGATCTCTTTTTCTACCTCCGGTTTTGGATAGTTGAAAGTAAGCGAGATAAATCTTTGTTTGGTGCTGGGTTTCATCCCTTTGAGCACGTTTTGATACCCCGGGTTGTAAGAGATCACCAGCATAAAATCCGGATGCGCTTCTATCAGTTCGCCCGTTCTGTCGATCGGCAAAACTCTGCGGTAGTCTGCCAAAGAGTGCAGCACTACGGTGGTGTCTTTTCTGGCTTCGATGATCTCGTCAAGATAGCAGATCCCGCCGTTTCTTACCGCTTTGGTAAGCGGCCCGTCCTGCCAATAGGTGCCGTTTTCGTCTATAAGATGGCGGCCTACCAGATCGGCCGCACTCAGGTCGTCATGGCACACGACCGTATAGACATCCCGTCCGAGCGCTTCGCCCATCGCTTCGATAAACCGTGTTTTCCCGCATCCCGTGGGGCCTTTGATCAAAACGGGAAGGTTCATCCCCGCCGCCGCTTTAAAAAGTTCCACTTCGTTTGATTGCGGCAAATAGTAGGTTTGTGACATGGTTTTCCTTTTTTATTTTGTTAGATTGATATACACTTCGGGCAGTATTTTTGGCAGTTTCTGCCCGTCCCTTACCACCGCATAGCCGTTTTTCCCAAAAAGATAGCCCAGATACTCTTTCGCATCCAGATCGACCGTGATGCAAAAAGGGGTAATGCCTTTTTGTCTGGCTTCTTCGATGGCTTTTTTGGTATCTTCTATACCGTAGCGTCCGTCGTATCTGTCTTCGTCGTTGGGTTTGCCGTCACTGATGATAAGCAGCAGCTTGTTAAGGCTTTTTTGGCTGTCTAAAATTTTGGTTGATTCGCGTATGGCCGCACCCAGCCTTGTGTAGTACTGCGGGCGAATGCTCTCTATCCTGCCGCGAATGAGATCGGAATATTTTTCTTGAAAATTTTTAATGATATGAAAATACACCCTTTTGTTTTGGCGCGATGAAAAAGCATAAATGGCAAATCTGTCCTGAAGCTTTTCAAGCGCTTCAGAGAATACTGTCAGTCCGTCTTTAATCACATCGATGATACGCACCTCTTCGGTAATGCCGGCCTCCGTCGAGAGCGAAATATCGGCCAAAATCAACGTAGCCATATCGCGTGTTTTTTTCTCATATGCGGTAAAAAACTTTTGATGGTGCAAAGACTTGTTTTGATGGCCTTTGTACTCGATCCATGCATCAAGGTTGATCTCGTCCCCGTAGGGAAGACGGGTGTTTTTTATTTTGTCGATCTCAAGCAGATCCAGTTCGCTTTGGATTTTTTTTACCGTTTTGTTCAGCCTTTTTGGCAGCTCTATCGGGGTTACGTTGATGGTGATCTGGGGTTTGATGCGCACATAGTTTTTGAGATAGGCTTTTTTTCTATAATCCCACTCATCGATCAAATGTCCTTTTCCAAGAGGGTAGATCTCCGTGATATTGGGCTGCAGATCCAAATCCATTTTGATACGCGAAGAGAGATTTGCCTGTTTTTTCCCCAAGGTGATCTCGTCTAGATCCTCAGCGTGGTAGAGCGCGTTTTCATCAAAACTGTCATCTTCGCATCTGTCTACGTTGACCTGTTCGAATATGCTCATCAGCGACTCGGGCAAAAAGGCCAAAAACCCGTCGGTTTCATGTTTGTCGTCAAGCTGATTGGTCTGTTTTTTCATCTTGAGGGTATCGGTTTTGTTTTTGTCTTGATCCCTTTGAAGCCCCTCGTCCTCTTCATCGTTTGCGCCGTCTGTTTTGTTTTTTGAGAGTGCAGAGGGATAGATCCACAGGGGATTGGGATAATCGCTTGCAAATGCTTTATAGTTGTCTAAAGTATTCGTAAACGATAATTGTTCGAAGCGGCTGCTAAGATAATCGGTTGCTTTGTCGTAAAATTTTCTAAATCCCGCATAGGTGTCGATCAGGCTTGCTGCTGCAGCATTGTTTTGAGATGCAAGTGTTTCGACAGTGATGTCTGCCGGGACTTTTGCGGCCATTGCTGTGAGCCAATAGTAGAGCATTTCGTTTTGTTCTTTTGTGTCAAAATAGGCAAAAGAAGGGGGCAGATAGACCGCTTTGTCGTCTTGCCACGCTAAAAAAAACTCTTTTCCTGAAAATGAAATTTTTTGCAAGAGCGTGCGAGAGGTACTGACATATCTTTTGTCTGTGATTTGCAGATTTTTGCCTTGATCACCGCCCAAAAGGCGGTAAAAAAGGTTCAATGATTTGCTGATATCGGCAAAGTAAACTCTTTCTTTTTCATGAAATTTGTTTACTTTTTTGTTGAGATAGTTATCCCAAACTTTGCCGATACTCTCTTCAAACTCAAGATAATAGTGCAGCATTATGCGTTATATCCTGCTGTTTGGCCGGCTTCTTCCTTGACAAAGAAGCTGGCAAAATAAGTGAAAAGCCCGGCAAACACCAATAGGCCAAACCCTGCACGGATCATATAAATGCCCGCGATGGATTCTTGCGATTCCATAAAGCCTATCAGTTCGGTTCCCACTCTTTGATCTAGAATCTGAACGATACCTGCAGCAGAAAGCGCCAATGTGAGGCCCATCATACCGATATTCATCATCCAAAAAGATGCCAATTCCAAGTTCTGTGCTTTTTGAGAGTTACCTTGCGGGCGTCCTCTTAAGATAGGCATCGCATAAGAGACCATCGTAAATATGATCATCACATAAGCCCCGAAAAACGAGAGGTGGCCGTGTGCTGCGGTGAGCTGCGTACCGTGCGTAAACATATTCACCGGTGCAAGCGTATGGATAAATCCCCACACTCCGGCGCCTAAAAATGCCATAACCGCCGTTCCTTTTGCCCAGGTAAGCGCAATTTTGTTGCCGTGCTGGATCTTTCTTTCTCTTGTCATCGTATACGCAAACAAGATCATCAGGAAAAACGGCAAAGGCTCAACAGCAGATGCGATAGATCCGATCCATAGCCAGTATTCAGGCGCACCCATGTAGAAAAAGTGGTGTCCGGTTCCCAAGATTCCTGAAAGCATTGTCATCGCAATGATCAAATAAAGCCATTTGTCGATATGTTCTCTGTCAACCCCGGTTACTTTGATAAGCACGAAAGCCAAGATAGCGCCAAGGATAAGTTCCCATGTAGCTTCTACCCATAGGTGTACGGTAAACCACCAGAAAAATTTATCCATAATAAGATTATGAGGTACATAAAAAGCAAACAGAAAAAACACCGCAAGGCCTACCAAGCCGGTGATCAAAACAGTAGTGATAACGGTTTTTCTTCCCTTAATTACAGTCATAATGACATTAAGTATGTACGATACAACTACCAGTACAATCCCAAGTTTAGTCGGCAAAGGCTGCTCTAAAAACTCCCTGCCCATTGTCGGCAAAAGGTTGTTGAAGGTCAGTTCCGTAAGCTGGGCGTACGGCACAAACAGATAGCCTAAAATTGTAGCAACGCCCGCTGCTGCAAATACCCAAAACGTAATAATCGCCAATTTTGGGCTCCAAAGTTCCGTTTCCGTTTCCTCAGGAATCAGATAATAGGTCGCACCCATAAAGCCGAACAAAAGCAGTACGATCAGCAAATTGGTGTGTACCATTCTTAGAACGTTAAACGGGATCAGCGGAAACAAAAAGTCACCATACAAATATTGAATAGCCATAAGCAAACCAAACAATATTTCTCCGGCCAAAAGAATCAATGCAAAAATAAAATATGGCTTTGCTACCATTTGTGAACTATATTTCATATCGTCTCCTATCCTTCGATCGTTGGCGGCCAGTCATTGGCATTTACTTTTGATGTCCAAATCAAGAAATCAGACAGGTTGTCAACCTCTTCTTTGCTCAAATTAAATTGAGGCATTTTTCTTCTGTTTGGCGTATCGAGCGGCTGAGCGGCCATCCAGCCTTGCATATATGATTTGAATGCACCCTCGTCAGATGCTCCTCTTCTTTGAAACACATTCATAAGTTCAGGTGCATAATATGCCCCCTCCCCGACAATCGTATGACACCCAACACAGTTGTTGTCCTCCCAAAGTTTTTTACCGGCTACGACAGATGCGGTCATATTGACTTCATTTGATCGATGCGGTATTTGCTTTACAGTGTCAAAAGTAAGGGCAAGAAATATCAATAGCGCAAAGGTCCCCCCGCCGTAATAAATATTTTTTGCCATACTTTTCGTGATACGTTCAGTCATAGGCAATCCTTTTTTAAATTCTACCATCAAGTAGTAATTCGAATAGTAGCAAAGTTTCTTTAATTCTACCTTTAAGTAGTATATAAAATATCGACAAATTTTTATAAATACCACCTTTAAGTAGTAATTGAATAAATTTGCACTACAATACTATAATATACGATAATATACTAAGTGTATAAAACATAAACCTAAAGGATTTGAATGCAATTGAGTGCTACATCACAATATGCTATAAGAATTTTAGTTTATATGGCAGGTCAAAAGGATTCTCAATCTATTAATGCCGCAGAATTAGCTGAAACATTACTTATACCCTATAAGTTTCTAGCCAAGATCATGACGTCGCTTGTAAAGGTGGGCCTGGTAGAATCCATCAGAGGAAAAGAGGGCGGATACAAACTGAAAAAGAAAGCTTCGGATATCATGGTGGGTGATATTTTGGATGCATTTCATGATTCCATCAAAGATGAACAGTGTATTTTGGGGATAGGGTTTTGTAACGGCATATGTAAATGCGCACTTCATGATCAATGGATGGAGCCTAAACTTTTGCTGCAAAAAATGTTTAGAGAGTCGAGCTTGGAAGATATTGCCGGACGCGGGTGTAAAAGATAATGAGTGTATTTTGAGTGTACGCACACTGCTTGTGAGATGCATTACACTCTTATCTTTTTCCGGCTTATGTTAAAATGTTTTATCTGAAGGTCCGGTCAAATATTTTTTGTAATCTCTTTTTTTAGACGGGTATAATCTTTGCAGCATTGCTCGACTTCCATATCGCAGGCTTTGCTGTAATATTCTAAAGCCTGATGGTCGCTTTGTTCAACGCCTTTGCCGTCTTCATACATGATCCCAAGATTGGAACATCCTGACGCATTGCCGCCGTCGCAGGCTTTTTGATAGAATTTTGCCGCTTTGTAGCTGCTTTGTTTCACGCCTTTGCCAAAATCATACATGATCCCAAGATTGGAGTGTGCGGTAGCATCGCCGCCTAATGATGCCTTTTTAAAGAGTTGTGCCGCTTTTTCATTGTCTTGTTCTACGCCTTTGCCAAGCCGATACATAATCCCAAGCTCTGAGCATCCTTGCGCTTGTCCTTCGTTGCATGCTTTTTGGAGCAATTGCACCGCCGTTTCGTATTCTTGCGCTTGCAACGCTTTTTGCGCCTCTTTCATTTCGCTCCCCATACAAAAACTGCCTACTATTGCCAACATTGCTAATTTTTTTAACATTGCTCTCCCTTGTTTATAATAATTAATTATATCAAAAATAATCGCACAAAACAATATCATATTGCCAGTAAAAAAAAGAGGTTGTTCAAAAGGGAGTTGCGGGACAGAAGAAACAAAAGCCGTCATCATTTGGCAGTTGCCATAAAAAAATATCGCTTGGGCTGAATTATCTGAATGGATTTGAACGACAAACCGCTTGTAAGCCTGTATTTCTGGGCTTTGAGTTATTTAATGTGAATGAGTATGGAGTGATTAAAATTGTGGAATGGTGGAGGTGTGGGGGATCGAACCCCAGTCCTAAAACAGGTAAAACCATGACTCTACATGCTTAGATGATGTTGTTTGTTCTCATCTTGCTTCGTACGGCATCCAAAACTATGCAAGACCAGCCTGAGTGTTCATCCGAAGGTTAGGCAGCCTTGGGATATAGTCATCAGATGTGATACCTCACATTCCGGCTAAGATGACACTCGCCGGCGAGGCAGTCCTCCGCGTTTGCGGGCTTAAAGACTTACGCTACTGCGTAAGCTGGACGATAATCTGTATTGTTTGCGTTTATTCGCGTTGGGCCGCGTAACGGAATTGCCCAGTCCGACATGCACATAGCCCCGACTGCTCCAGTCGAAACCAAGTCACCCCCATGTATTACTCTGTCATCGAAGATAGCAAAAGATCGTTTTTTCAAGGCACTTTACTACTTTTTTAGAGTAAAGAAATTTTAACACTTTTGGGTGAGTTTGTCAATAGGATTATCATGGCCCCAAAGAGAGCTTAAAGCCTTTTTGGGGCGATGCTTTGCACTATATTTGCAGCGCTGCCGGCTTTTCCTGTTTTGGGTTGATAAAGATAGCAGTGCACTTTTGGGGGAATAAAAGCGGGCATATCCAACGATTCAAATTCTTCTTTGGCTGCTTGTTTGGCTTTGAACAATGCCATTTGCACCCTCGAGTAGAAGTTTGCCGCACCTTCTCCGGAAGTTTCTATGGCAAGAAAATTGGCCGAAGGAAAGCGGCCGGCAACGAGAGACTGGATTCCGTCCGAAACACACGAAGAGGGCATACAGCCAAATGGCTTGACAGAGATGACCAGATGGGCAAGATTTTCTTTGGCGCTTTCGATGAGGTGGGCTACCTCCATGTGGCCTTCGCCTCCGCTTGACTCGATAGGATAGTATGCTTTGCTCAGGTCGGCCAGTTTTTGGATGTCGGGCAATGTAAAATCATAAAGTCCTATCGCTTTGGAATAGAGAGTAAAATGCGTCTTGAGTGCGACTTTGGCCGCATTGACAAGCAGTTTGTTTTTGAGATTTGAAAAATCAATCTTTTTTTGGCCCGGTTTTTCTATGTCCAGAGTTTGATTGAGGGTAAATTCCGCTTCCCAAATGCTGAGCATCAGCCGGTTAATGAGGGGCTGGGGGATGCATTCTGCACCTTCTTCTTCCAAAAAACGGTGCAGATTGTAATTGCCGTCTCCTTCGGTCATGGCCGCCCAAAATTCGCCGATGATCATTACTTTGGGTTTAGGCCGGAGCCGGTTGAGGGCAACCGTTTTAAGGACTTTTCTGCACTTGTACATCGCTTTGATGAGATTTTTTTTATGTATAAACGCTTTGGATATGATCTCTCTGCATTGCTCGATCGCCTTGTCGGTTGCGCCTTTTTCGAGTTCATAGGGACGCATTTTGTAGCCTAGCAGATTGATGATATCTCCGATGATGACCGCTTTGGCAAGAGTGATAAAAAAAGTGGGAGAAAAATTGATCGCGCTTTGATCGCCAAGGGCCTGAAAAATACCTTTATTGTGCTCAAAACTCATGATCCTGAAACCTTCGAACCCTGCATCGCGGAGCGCTTTGCGGTATTCGGTGATGTACATCCCAAAACGGCAGGGCCCGCATCCTCCGGCTGTTACAAAAAGGTATTTTTTGATGATCTCCTCACTGCTGAGGCCTTTTTCTTTTTGAAGGGTTTGGAGGTGCTTGATGAGGTTGCCTACGTTAAAATAGGTCGGATTGCACTGTCCGCGGTTTCCGAACGCTTTGCCTAGCCGAAACGACTCAAAGTCCGGATTCGGTATGGCTACATACCTTTCTCCCAAAGAATGCAGCGCTGAGGCGATTAGTTTGTCCTGAAGCAGCGTCAACCCCCCAAAAAGAATGGTTGCCTCAGCTTTCTCGTCCGGAGTAAAGGTATAGTCGGTGTGGTCTCTCCATTGGCTTTTTTCTTGGCGGATAAAGTGAAGATTGTCAGGATTGTTGCCGGGTTTAAAAGCGTTGCATGAAAATGAAGCACTCATCGTATCTCCTCTTTGACGGTTTCGTAGGAGGCATCGTCTTTTGAAAACATAGTATCTTTGTTTATCACTGTATCTCCTCCCAGTGTTTTTTGATATTGCTCCAGGGTATAGATAAATGTCTTTACGCGTATTTTTATGGATCCTCCGGGCTTGTTGGCATCGATATCATGCAAGGTAAGATGAGGGGTGTGGCTGCTGCCCAATATCTTATCGATCATGGCATACGTAGGCGCATCGTGCCCGCATTTGAAGCTGGAGAGGTCGATAACGGCCACATTGGGGTGGCGTGCTGCAAATTTTGCCGCCCATACTTTTTGTGCCGAGTTGGTAGAAAAATTTTCCGGCCATACATCTTTGATATCAAAAACATCTCTGATAAACCCTTGTGTTAAATCCTCCTGAAAATAGGTACGAAGATAAGTCTCGTCTTTGGGTATGGACCGCATGGAAAGGATCTTGTACCCGTGCGACTGGAACGCATCAAGCACTTCGTGGTTGAGCCCCGGGTCGGTATGGTAGGGGCGGCCCAAGAGCAAAAGCACGACTTGATTGTTTTGTTCTGCCTCTTCCAAAATGGCGCGCCCTTCGTTCATCAAAGCCTCTTCATTGTTTTTAAGTGCTTTAAGCGCTTGTGCTACCGCCCAATTATTTTCGTCTTTGGTGATGCGAAGTTTGTGCCCCCATGTGCCAAAAAGCTGTTTTTTTAGCAGGGCCGGATCAGAAAAACTAAGGGCATCATCAATGTATCGTATCCCTTTTTCCTCAAATATATTTTTTTCTTTTACAAATGCCGCATAGACAACTTTCGGAGTGCCGGAAACAACGGGACATGCTGTCAGGCCGGTTGTATGCGTTACATATCCTGAAAGTTCGGTTACGGAGGGAAACCAAAGATAGTCAAACTGTTTTTTGGAAAATTTTTTGCCAAACATCAAAGCATAGACATGCGCTTGCGCTACTTTTGCGGGATAGCAGGCATCCACGGAGCCGTATTTGGCGCCTTCTAGAAACATATCTTCATTGGAAAATCCTGAAAATTGAATATGAAGCGGATCAAGGCCAAGCGCTTCAAGATAGGTGCGCAAAAAAGGTGCCAGGCTATACACATTGAGTACTTTGGGAATGGCGATGTGAAGCATCTGTCTGTAAGATTTATCTTCCGGGCGGCCGGTTTCAAACTTTCTTGCAATCGTTTTTCTCAGAGTCGGGCCCCATCCCTTAAGCGTTACTTTGATTTGCTCTTCATAGATGATCTCTTTTGCGGTGGGTTTTACATCAAGCGTGTAGGTCGGTGCAAAGAGGGCGTGGGATTCTTTTTTGACAAGGTTGGGCACTTTGCTTTGCAGCGCTTTTCTTTGGTTTTTGATCGAAAGAAGATCCTGTGCGGATTCGACGGTACCGTTTTCGCAGGCAAAACCCGCTATATAGCGAAAGCTTGATGAGTGCGGGGTTTGGGTATCTATAAAAGTGCGAGAACAGTTGATGGAGCAAAAATGGCATCGCGTACTCTCATCCGTCCGAGAAGTATAGGTGAGCTGCAGCGCTTCATCTATGCCTACAAAAGTACCATATCCCCGCTCTTGTATCCTATGGCGCGCTTCTATCGCCGCTCCGTAGGCTCCGGCTTCTCCCGGATAGGGGTGTACGTCTATTTTGGCGTGGGGGACAGCGTTTTTGATATAATCTACTTGGGCTTTCAAGGCGGCTTGGTTGTATTGGGTTCCTCCTTGAAGGACAAAATGTTTTCCCAGCGCGGCAAGGTTTTGCGTTTGCACGACATATTGCCAAACATTTTTAGGCAAAACCTTGGCGATACCTGCAAAAAGCTCTTCTTTGCTGTAGCCTTCTTTTTGGAAATTGACTCTATCGGTGTCAAGAAATACTGCACAGCCATAGTTGAATTTTGGTGATTGGGTTGCTGCAAAAGCAACATCGGCAAACGCTTCGATCGCAACACCGAATTGTTTTGCCATGCTTTGAAGCAGCGTACCGTTGCCTGCGCTGCATTGATTGGAGAGGCGGAAATTTTTCATCATGCCGTTTTCCATGAATAACACTTTGATATCCTGCCCTCCGATATCGCAAATGACATCGATGCTGTTTCCAAAGGCTGCCTGGGCGCTTTTCATGTGGGCAATGGTCTCTACGATGTTGGCATCGGCCCTAAGCGCACCTTCAAGCACGTCGGCAGCATACCCAGTTACTCCCAAGCCTTTGATATCGTACAATTGATGCGTATCGTGTGCTTTGATCTGTTTTAGGAGCTCAAGGGTATCTTGTATGGGATTGCCCCTGGACAGCTGATAAACTTTCAGAAGCAATCTTCCTTTCTCGTCGACAAGTACGGCTTTGGAGCTGGTTGATCCCCCGTCGATGCCTAGATAACAGGTTGTTTTTTGGGTCAGCAGGGGAGGGGCAAATACGGGAATGGCGTATGTTGCTTTGAAGGTTTCAAGCTCTTCTTTGGAGTGCCAAAGCGGAGTGTCGGCATGGATGCCGGCTCCTTTGCTTCCCGTATCGACAAGTGTTTTGAGGGCTGTAAGCCCGCTGAAAGCCTGATGATGGTTTGATGCGCCTTCCCCAAAGATCACTGCGCCCAAGGCAGCATAGTATTGTGCATTTTGAGGAACGATGATCAGCGATTGGAGTTCGCTTTTGTCATAGGCTATGTTTCTTTCGTCCCATATTTCGCTGATGCGTTTGCGCCAGCATTCCTGCAAAAAAGGAAGATAGGTGTTCGGCCCTCCCAAAAGCAATACTTTCGGCATGAGGGTGTTGCCTCTTGTGAGCACGGTAAGGTTTTGCATCACGATCGCATCAGCGAGCGAATTCATGATCTCATGGGGAGGAATCGAGTTTTTTACCAGATTAACGATGTCTGTTTCTGCAAATACACCGCATTTGGCCGCCACATGATGCAGCTTGGCTGCGTCAAAAGAGAGCTGCTGCAATGCTTCTGCCTCCAAGCCCACTTTCATCGTACATTTTTCGATAGTAGCTCCTGTTCCAGAAGCACATTTGTCGTTCATCGAGGTCAGTACGGTTTTTTTGCCATTCTCTCCTTCTTTGAAATGGATCATTTTGGCATCCTGCCCTCCGAGCTCTATGACGGAGTTGACTTCGGGATGCAAATGTTCGACGGCCAAGACAACTGCATTGACTTCTTGTATGAATTGTGCATTCAGCGTCGGCGCGATACGGCTTGCACCCGAACCGGTGATATAGACTTTTTTTATCGCACGATAGGCTTGGGGATAAGTATTTGAAAGTTCTTCCAGCAGCGCCAGAAGCGTAGCGGCTTGTTTGGTATTGTGCGGGGTGTAAGCTTTAGAGAGGATGTTGAAATCCTTATCACACAGCACATATTTGACTGTTGTGGAGCCTACATCGATACCTAGAGCATAGAAGGGAGGCGGCAGAGGAATGCTCATGCGCTTTTGTTCCTAGAGGCGCCTAGTGCCAATGCGATCCAGATAATGCCCGCGATGATATAGGGAATGCTTAAAAGTTGTCCAGTGGTAAAGGGCAGATTGATGATGTAGTCTTCTTGTCGTGTTTTGGTATATTCGAGAAGAAAACGTACGCTAAACAATAAAATCAAAAATGTTCCGGGCAGGATCTTTGTGGCAAAATCGGGGCTGACTTTTTTGTAGATGCCCAGAAGAATTAAAAAAATGATAAAGTAGCTTGCCGCTTCATAAAGCTGCACCGGATGGCGCGGAATCATGTCAACGCGGGCAAACACAACCGCCCACGGCGCATCGCTGGGAAGGCCCAAAATTTCAGAGTTGAAAAAATTCCCTATGCGCACAAACATAGCCGTCAACGCTCCAGGTATGGCAATACGCGAAAGCAGCCATAGATAAGAGGTGTTGTAGCGCTTGGCAAAAAGATAAAACGAAATGAGTACGCCCGCAAGCCCGCCGTGACTGGCAAGCCCGCCTTCCCATACTTTGAGTATCTCAACAGGATGAGAAAGATAATGCTCAGGTTCATAAAAAAGGCAATGTGCCAAACGTGCCCCGATAACAGCGCCTACTAAAGCGTACATCAGCAGATTGTCCAGTACTGAAGGGTCTTTTGCTTCGCGCGTATAGATCCATTTTGCGATCATGAGCCCCACAAAAAATGATCCGACAAAAAGCACGCCGTACCACCGCAGCTGCAAAGCGCCAAATGTAAAGATGCTCGGATCGGCGTTCCAGATGAAATGTTCCATAAATATATACCTTTAAGGAATTTAATTGGGGAGTATTATACTCTAATTTATTTTGGTTTTTTTGATTTGCTTTTTTAATCATTCTTCTTGCGTGATTTGAAAAAATGATATAATTTTTGATTATCCGCAAAATACAAATCATAAAAAGAGAACGAATGGGAAGGGATTTTTTGCGATTTTTAAAACGTATATTTTCAGTATCGCTTTTCTTTTGGAAACAAAATGCCAAATGTTTGCATCTGGGTACTTTCAGGGTTGCGGGATTGCAGTATGGCGAAGCTGCGTATATTGCATTGCTGAAAGATGAGCCGGTAATGCTTAAAAGGGAAGCTGAAAATCCCCATGACCCCAAAGCAATCGCTGTGTATGTGCGCGGTATCAAAGCGGGCTATCTTCCTCAGCATGAAAATAAAAACCTTTCTTTATTGATGGATCAAGGAGAGATTTTGCAAGCGGCTGTTTATGCGTATGATTATGAAAAGCCGCCATGGGAAAGAGTGGTGATAAAAGTGTGGAAGAAAGGATAGAGTGCCTGCTTTTATAATGATACTAACTATCAATATTTATTAAGCAAAGGGACTTTTTGTTACAATCTCTTCCTAAAATAGATTTGATTAAAAAAAAGGAACACAATGAAAAAACTTATAAGCTGTTTGATCTTAGCCGGGTTTCTTGGGGGATTGGTTTTTGCCGATGAAATAAAGGCTCCGTTAGGGCAAAATCCTTTTAGTAAAGAGGAAAAATTCCCCGGCGATTACTTCTTGATTCCTTCAAATCTTCCTCATTTTATGAAGGTATTTAGGCTTCAGAAGGAAAACAAAGCGTGGAATCTTTCAAAAGAGCAGATCGAAAAACTGCAGGCTGCACAAGAAGAAGTGTTGTCTGCAGTCGTTTCCTTGGCAGAAAAGATAAAAAAACTTGAGTTGGAAATGGTCGATGCAGTGGTGTATGAAGGAAAAAACTTAAAAGAGGTTGAAGTAAAACTTCAAGAGATTGCAAACTTGAGGCTTGAGATGACAAAAAAACATGTTGAGTGCATTAACATTTTTTACAAGACTTTATCGAAAGAGCAGTACAAAATCCTGCTTGAGCTGGTAAAGCAAGAACAATAAAGGCCGTTCTTTTAAGGGTTGGCGCAAGTGAGACCGTTCTGCATCGGCAGAGTGTTCACTTCTGCGGCAAATCCTTCCCGGTAAAAGGAAGGAAAAAAACCGCTTCGTTTCTGAAGGGTTTCAGGATGGATAATTATACCAATCCCTGTTCGATCATCGCATCGGCTACTTTTCTAAATCCGGCGATATTTGCCCCCAAAACAAGGTTGGTAGGTTGTCCAAACTCCGTTGCGGTTTCTTTGGCATTGAGGTAGATATTTTTCATAATCTGTGCCAGTTTTGCATCGACCTCTTCAAATGTCCAACTGCACATAGAAGCATTTTGCTGCATCTCTAGCTGGCTTGTTGCAACACCCCCGGCATTTGCCGCTTTGCCTGGCCCGTAGCAGATCTTCGCATCGATAAATGCATGCACCGCTTCAAGGGTGGATGGCATATTGGCGCCTTCACTTACACAGATGCAGCCGTTTGCAAGCAGGTTTTTAGCATCAGCGAGGTTAAGTTCGTTTTGTGTTGCACTCGGGAATGCGGCAAAACAAGGGACGGAATATACTGCATTGGTTCCTTCCGCATACTCTTCGATCGGCGTATATTTGGCAGACGGCCTATAGGCAGTGTATTCGCTCAATCTTACTCTTTTCACTTCTTTCAGCTCTTTTAGAAGTTCAAGATCAATACCGTTTTCATCATAGATCATACCGTTTGAATCGCTGCAGGTGATAGGAAGTGCGCCAAGCTGATAAAGTTTTTCAATAGTATAGATAGCCACGTTTCCGGATCCTGATACGACGCATCTTTTGCCTTCTAGCGTTTCTCCTCTGTCTTCAAGCATATACTGGGCAAAGTAAACAGCACCGTACCCTGTTGCTTCGGTTCTAACAAGCGAACCGCCCCACTTGAGTGATTTTCCGGTAAGCACACCCTCATATCTGTTTGCCAATTTTTTGTACATACCGAACATATAGCCGATCTCTCTGCCGCCTACACCGATATCGCCTGCAGGAACGTCAGTATTTGCACCGATATGTCTATAAAGTTCGCTCATGAATGCTTGGCAAAATCTCATGATCTCATTGTCAGACTTGCCTTTGGGATTAAAGTCGCTTCCGCCTTTTCCGCCGCCGATTTGCAAACCGGTAAGTGCATTTTTGAAAATCTGTTCAAAACCTAAAAATTTGATAACGCCTGCATTGACGCTTGGGTGAAATCTAAGTCCGCCTTTGTATGGCCCAAGGGCTGAGTTAAATTCGATTCTAAAACCTTTGTTGACTTGAATTTCTCCTTTGTCGTCAACCCAGTTTACTCTAAAGAGGATTTGTCTTTCAGGCTCTACGATTCTTTCGATGATTTTGTGTTGTCTGTATTTGGGATATTTCTCCATCAAGGGTCTTAATGACTCTAGCACCTCTTCTGCAGCTTGATAAAACTCGTTCTGAGACGGGCTCGTTCTTTTTAGATAGTCAAAGACTTCTTTTACATATGGCATATTCTTCTCTCCTTAAATTTAAAAATGGCAAAGAGTATAACACATTTTTGGAATACAAAAAACTTAAAAAAATGCATATTTTTGTTACTTTTTGTTATTTTTTTGAAAAATAATAAATAAAAAGACCATTTGTATTTGAATTTTTATGAAATGATATGGCTGTTTTTTGGTCATTTTGCAAAGCAAGCTCATGTAAATATAAACAGATTGGTGTAAAATGCCGGTTTAATTTTATTTTGGCCGGGATAATGGAGCAGATACTTTTTATACTTTTTTTGTTGTCGGCCGGATACAGTTTAAAATATTTTAGCTTCCCGAAAAATTTTTCGCACAGCCTTAATCTTTTTATCATTTACGTCTCTTTCCCTGCGACTATTTTGCTGCAGGTGCCAAAAATCCATTTTGACAGTTCGCTGATACTGCCCGTTATGGTGCCTTATGCGGTGCTTTTTTTGTCGCTGGTTTTTGTGTATCTGTTTTTTAAAAATGAAGAGAGAAACACCAAAGCGGCGCTTTTGCTGCTTTTGCCTTTGGGAAACACCTCTTTTTTTGGTTTTCCTGTCCTAGAGGCGCTTGTGGGGACAGATGCGATACAGTACGGTATCGTTTATGATCAGTTTGGAAGCTTTGTGCTGCTTACGACGTACGGGGCTTTTGTCATCGCATATTTTAGCGGCAGCTCGGTGAGCGTAAAACATATCATTAAAAAAATCGCTACGTTTCCCCCTTTCATTTTTTTGTTGATCGCTTTTATCGTAGGAGATTTGCCGGTGCCGGTTTTGCCTTACGCTGAGCTTCTCTCCAAAACACTGGTTCCTTTGGCCATCATCAGTGTGGGGTTTTCAATGCAGCTGAAACTTGACGGCCAAAAAGATGTATTTTTTAAAGCCATGGCCGTGAAGCTTTTGTTGACCCCTTTGGTTATATTGGCAGTGTTTAAAATGTTTGGATTAACCGGTGAAGTTGCGCTTACGACGCTTCTTGAATCGGCTATGCCTCCTATGATCACAGCGGGGGCTTTGGCGATCAATGCCGGATTTGCTCCGAAACTGAGCGCCGCACTTGTAGGGTATGGGATCGTTTTTGCACTGTTTTCATTGCAGATCTTTAAGTATCTGCATGGTTTGATTTGAACCGTAAAACAATGCTTGTCTTAGTTTTTTATCAGTATTTATAGCGATATTCGGTAAAATTCGGCCTCTTCCTTCATGGCAGTATATTTTATTTATATCTTTTTGCCCTTTTGTCGGTGCAGATCATTCAATTAAGATAAAAAATGCGTTAAACACATATCGAGGAGTATAAATGTTATTGTTATCTACTAAAGAAGAGTGGTTTGGCAATATCCGGGCTGATATTCTTGCGGGCATTGTCGTAGCCTTGGCGCTGATCCCCGAAGCGATCGCCTTTTCGATTATCGCCGGAGTTGATCCCAAAGTGGGATTGTATGCGTCATTTTGTATCGCGACGGTGATTGCCTTTGTCGGAGGGCGTGCAGGGATGATCTCGGCAGCTACAGGGGCTATGGCTTTGCTCATGGTAACCTTGGTAAAAGAGCACGGACTTGAGTATCTGCTTGCTGCGACGGTTTTGACGGGAGTATTGCAGATCATTGCAGGCTACTTGAAGCTGGGCGCGCTGATGAGTTTCGTCTCCCGTACTGTCGTTGTCGGATTTGTCAATGCGTTGGCAATTTTGATCTTTATGGCGCAATTGCCTGAGCTGACCAACGTTACATGGCATGTCTATGCGCTGACTGTTGCCGGTTTGGCGATTATCTATCTGTTTCCTTATGTTCCTGTTGTCGGAAAAACCATCCCGTCGCCTCTTGTGACGATCATTGTTTTGACGCTGGTGACGGTTGCGGTGGGGATCGATGTGCGCACGGTAGGCGATATGGGTTCGATGCCCGATACGCTGCCTGTTTTTTTGTGGCCTGACGTGCCCTTAAATTTTGAAACCCTTGCCATTATTTTCCCGTACTCCGCAGCATTGGCTGCAGTAGGATTGCTGGAGTCGTTTATGACCGCAACGATCGTTGATGATATGACCGATACAGACAGCGACAAAAACCGTGAAGCCAAAGGGCAAGGGATCGCCAATATTGCGAGTGGCTGCATCGGCGGGATGGCCGGATGTGCGATGATCGGCCAATCGGTCATCAATGTCAAATCAGGCGGACGAGGGCGTCTTTCAACATTGACAGCCGGAGTCTTGCTTCTTATCATGGTTGTGTTTATATCCGACCTGATCAAGCTTATTCCGATGGCAGCCCTTGTGGCCGTCATGATCATGGTTTCGATCGGAACATTCAGCTGGCCTTCGGTCAAAGGGCTTAAAACACTTCCGCTTTCAACCAATATCGTCATGGTCGCCACAACGGCGGTGGTTGTTTTTACCCATAACCTTGCATTGGGTGTTTTGACGGGCGTATTGTTGGCATCATTATTTTTTGCCAACAAAATCAGCCATTTGATGTATTGGGAAACCTCGTTTGAAGAGGCTGGCAGTACACGAATTTATAAATTTTTCGGGCAGATTTTTTTCAATTCTGCAGACCGTTTTGCCGATGCATTTGACTATAAAGAAGAAGCCAAACGCATTATTATCGATGTGACCCATGCGCATTTTTGGGATATCACCGCGGTATATGCTTTGGATAAAGCGGTCATCAAACTGCGCAACATAGGCAAAGAGGTAGAAATCATCGGGCAGAATGAAGCAACCCGGACGATCATCGACCGTTTCGGTATTCATGATAAACCGGAAGAGATAGAGAAGATGATGAGCGCAGGGCATTAGGCCCTGCGTTTTATTCGTTGATTTTTGCTTTGATTTCTTTGGCTAAAGCAGAGATTTTGTCTATTTTTTGCAGATTACTTAAGTTTTCATCGAGTAAAACTTTAACAAATGCAGACCCTACAATGACGCCGTCGGCACCTTTGGCTTTCTCTTTGGCAGTATGTTCATCAACGCCAAATCCCACATAGACAGGCGTATTCGTGCATGCTTTAATCTGTGCAATAATAGGCTGCAAATCTTCGCTTTTCCCCGCACCCGTAATCCCGGCATAGGCGACAAGATAGATGAATTTGCGTGCTTGGGCAGTAATTTTTTCAATTCGTTCTTTTGAGTCTGTCGGGGCGATAAAATCAATCAGATTTAAACCGGCCGCTTCTATCTGTTGTTTGTAAGGCTTTGCCTCTTCAAAGGGCAAATCGGGGATGATAAAACCATTGACTCCCGATTTTTGTGCTTGAGCAATAAAAGTTTCTATGCCTTTGTGATAAAAAGGATTGAAATATCCCATCCAAAGGGTATCGACATGGGGAGCTATCTTGGCGGATATATCAAAAAGATGATCAAGCTTAAATCCGTTTTGCAGTGCCAAAAGATTTGCTTTTTCGATAACCGGACCATCTGCGACGGGGTCTGAAAACGGCATACCAAGTTCTAATGTGTCTACGCCGGCCGCTGCCAATGCCAATGCCGCATCCACCGTAAAATCCAAAGATGGATAGCCTGTAGTAATGTATGCTACTAATTTTTTCAATGTCTGCTCTTGTCTTAATAATTTTTGTTATTATATGATAAAATGAGTAAAATTATAGAATATTAGGAAGATAATGAGTATTCAGACACCGAAGATAGACAAAAAAGTATCGCTCAGCACTATCGCCAAAATGAAAGGGGTTGAGCCTATCACGATGGTAACGGCGTATGATGCACTTTTTGCAAGATTGTTTGACGGTGAAGTTGAAATGATCCTTGTGGGCGATAGTCTCAATATGAGTTTTATGGGCAGAGCAGATACGCTTTCGGCAACCATGGATCAGATGATCTATCATACCCAGGCAGTATGCAACGGCGCAAAGTCTTCGCTTGTGGTCGTGGATATGCCTTTTGGGTCTTGTGCAACGCCAGAGCAAGCCTTGGCTAATGCAACCCGAATCTATCAGCAAACCGATGCGCAGGCCGTAAAGATAGAAGGGGGAAAAGAACGAGAACACATTGTCAGAATGCTAACGCAAAACTCAATCGCGGTGTTGGGCCATATCGGATTGATGCCTCAATTTGTCCGCAGCGAGGGCGGATATAAGGTACGAGGTAAAGATGAGGCAGATATTGAAAGGCTTGTCGAAGATGCAAAAGCGCTGGAAAAAGCAGGCGCTTTTGCTTTGGTAGTAGAAGGCGTAAAGAGCAAAGCAGCACAAGCTGTCACCCATGCCGTATCGATCCCCACGATAGGGATAGGTGCAGGCAATAGTACGGACGGACAAGTGTTGGTATGGAGTGATATGTTTGGTTTTTTTGAAGCATTCAAGCCCAAATTTGTCAAGCAGTATTTTCAAGGCGCACAATATATTCGCGAAGGATTGCAAGCATACCGCAATGAAGTGAAATCCAGAGTTTTTCCTGATGAATTGCATAATTATTGAAAAAGAAATAGAGGTATCAATGAAACAAAACTTAATGAGAGCAGGCATTGCGTGCTTAATTTTGCTAAGCGGCTGTGCCAACAACAAAGATGCAGCACCTAAGGAAAAATATGGCTTTTCCCCTTCCTCTTCGCCTGTCAGTCAAAAATTTGCGCAAACAAACGCATTAAAAAATACCTATATCGTTGTTAAAAAAGAAAACGGAAAAACGATCCTTCATGGAAAAGTACATACCAAAAAACAAAAATTGCTTGCAGGAACCGTTGCAAGATCCGTAGAGGGATCCGGGATTGTTGTGAATCGTTTGGCGGTTCGATAATTTATGGAAAGAATGATTCAAATAGAGCGGTTTGAAGGCGAAAGCAGTGAGGAGACTTCGCTTCGCCCCGGTTCCTGGAACGAATATATCGGACAAGAGAAGATCAAAAAAAACCTCAAAGTCTTTATAGAAGCAAGCAAAAAAAGAGGCGAATCGCTTGATCATATCCTTTTTTTCGGGCCTCCGGGGCTTGGAAAGACAACCCTGGCCAATATTATTGCTTCGGAGATGAACGCCAACATCAAAACGACGGCCGCGCCCATGATAGAAAAAGCCGGAGACCTTGCCGCACTCCTTACCAATATCGAGGAAGGGGATATTCTCTTTATTGATGAAATCCATCGCATGAGTCCGGCCATAGAAGAGATCCTCTATCCGGCCATGGAAGATTTTCGTTTGGATATCATCATAGGCAGCGGGCCCGCTGCGCAAACGATCAAAATAGACCTTCCCCGCTTTACGCTAATCGGCGCAACGACAAGAGCAGGCATGCTGTCAAATCCCCTCAGAGAACGCTTTGGAATGCATTTTCGTATGCAATTTTATACAACCGAGGAGTTGGCCCGGATTGTAGTACAAGCTTCACGCAAACTTGAAAAAACGGCTTTGGAAGAGGCCGCAAGCGAGATTGCGAAACGAAGCCGGGGTACGCCGCGTATCGCACTGAGACTTTTGCGCCGTGTGCGTGATTTTGCCGAAGTGGAAGATGAAAAAGAGATCGCGCTGCACCGTGCCGCGTATGCGCTGGATGAATTGGGTGTCAATCACTTAGGATTTGATGAGCTGGATATCCGGCTGCTCGAACTGCTGGTGAGCGCAAAGAGCAAACCGATGGGGTTAAGTACGATCAGTGCTGCACTGAGCGAAGATGAGGGCACGATCGAGGATGTGCTGGAGCCGTATCTTATTGCAAACGGCTATATCGAAAGAACCGCCAGAGGCCGTATCGCTACACAAAAAAGCTATGAGCATTTTAAGCTTGGCGGATATAAGGAAAGTCTTTTTAAATAAAAAAAGATTCTTTAAATCAAACAATGAAAATTTAAAAAAATATTTCCAGCAGGAATGTACAAATGTCTAAAACAAATTTGATCATTACGGCGTTGTTTGTTTTGGCAATCATGGGCGCGTATAGTATCTATAAGCCTTTTTTGCTTGCAATGAGTGTAGCCATACTGCTAACGATGGCAACGTTTAACCTAACAAATAAACTGATGAGGTTTACCAATTCATCGAAGCTCAGTGCAGGTATTTCCTCGCTGCTTTTAACGCTGCTGCTTTTTGTTCCTATCATTTACCTGACAACAACCGGCGTAGCGTACATCACAACACTCGATTCGGCTACCATTAAGGAGATGACAGGAACACTCAGATATTCGCTTGAAAATATTCCTTTTCTTGAGGGGTTAGGAAAAGAGTATCTAGATGATGAAAAGATTGCCGGCTATATAAAAGATTCGGCATCCTACTTTGCTACTGCCGGGAGTGCGGGGTTAGGATTTATAAAAAATATATTTTTGGTTATCGTATTTTATTTTTTTATCAACTACTACGGCAACCGCCTGTTTGAAACTATTTTAACCCTGCTTCCTATTTCTCCGGCAAAAGGGACAAAAATGATGCAGGAAATTTCTGCAACCATGGAAGTGGTGCTCTATTCTGTCGTCGTAACGGCAATTTTTGAAGGTTTTTTGTTTGGCATTATGGTGAGTTTTTTCGGATTTAACGGGTTGCTTTTGGGGATCGTTTACGGATTTGCCTCGTTAATACCTGTTGTAGGAGGGGTTGTGGTGTGGGGTCCTGTGGCTCTTTATAGCTGGACCGGTGCCAATGAGTATGCTGCAATTTTTATCATGGCGTATTCAATTATTGTCATTTCTATCATCGCCGATACATTTATTAAGCCTATTATCATTAAAATAATCAAAGAGAATTTGTTCAAAAGCACGTTTGAAGTGAATGAACTTGTCATCTTCTTCTCTATTTTGGCAGGGATGGGGACGTATGGATTTTGGGGTATGATCTTGGGGCCGGCGACGACCTCTTTTCTCATAGCCATTACGAAAGTCTATTTAGATTACAATGAAACTGATACAATGATGTATAAGAAATAAAGGATTTAAGATTATTAAGATACTGATTATTGAAGACGATCCGGAACTGGCACTTATCCTGACGAATTATCTTACGAAATTCGATATGGAAGTCATAGGTGCGGAAGATCCTTATATCGGCCTGTCTTTGCTTACGCAGCATGCGTTTGATTTGATTATATTGGATCTTACGCTGCCCGGGATGGATGGATTGGAAGTGATACCGAAAATTCGGGAAATAACAAGTATCCCCATTATCATTTCTTCGGCCAGAGATGACATAACCGATAAAGTGATAGGGATGGAAAGAGGGGCAGATGACTATATGCCAAAGCCTTATGATCCAAGAGAACTTGTGACGCGTATCAAAACAATTCTAAGGCGAACCAACCCGCCCGAAGAAAAAACACAAAAACCGGCAACTCTTTTCATGGCTGATCCAAAAGCGCATACGATTACCTTTAAAGGAGCACTGCTTGAATTAACGGCGGCAGAATATGATGTGCTATTAATGCTGATACAGCACAAAAACGGATCGGTCTCCAGGGAGCAGCTGCTGTATGAGAGCGAACATATCGATGATGAGAGTTCTATCAAGAATATTGATGTGATCATTTCCCGCATCAGGCAAAAAATCGCCAAAATCGATCCCGAGCATGTCTATATCAAACCGATACGGGGCGTAGGATATCTTTTGACTGACCGTGTATGAAAAATTTATCCGTAACGACATTTATCCATATCCTGTTTTCAGTGGCTATCGCTATTTTGATAGCCACGTTTTTATTGTTTCTTTCTTGGGATAAAAATCGCTATAAAATCGAAGAGTTTAAACGCTATCAGCTTATCTCACTTACATTTCTTTCGAATTTGCAGCTCAATCCTGACAAAGCATCGCTTGAAAAGCTCTATAAAGAGCTCTATTTAAAACCCGTACCCCAATCAAAGCTGCCAGAAATCAAAGAACAGATAGCAAAAAGCGGACAAACGATATTTTCGGGGGGGTCTATTTTGGGCCAGGTGAGGGTCTTTAAGGTCGGCCAAACGCAGTATGTCTATGTTCAGCGTATGAGATACAACCTGATGCTCCTAGACGACAGGCCTGAAACGTATTATTTCGAGATCGCATTGGCCTCGGGTATTTTTTTGATAGGGCTTTTGCTGCTTCTTTATTTGGCGGTTCTTAAAAAACTCTTTCCTTTAAAAAAGCTCCATAAGCAAATACAGCAATTTGCAAAAGGGGACACGAAGATACACATTACCTACGTGCATGATGATGAGATCGGCAAGATCGCCAAGAGTTTTAATGATGCGATACGCTATATCAATGCGCTGAGCGCTTCTAAAAATCTTTTTATGCGCAATTTGATGCATGAGCTGAAAACCCCCATTACCAAAGGCCGAATTGTCGTAGAAATGATGGAGGAGGATGATCCTACGAAACAAACGCTTGTTCGTGCTTTTGAAAGAATGAATGAGCTTATCTTGGAGCTTGCACAAATAGAGAGGGTTACCACGCAAGGCTTTGAGCCTGTGCTGGAAAAAACAACACTTCAAGAGGTGATCAAAAAAGCGCAAGAATTGCTGATGGCAGAAGAGGGGCGGGTGCATATCCAAGCAGATAACCAGATCATCTATACGGATGTCAAGCTGCTTTCACTGGCGATCAAAAATCTCTTGGACAACGGGATCAAATACAGCAAAAACAAGCAAGTCTGGCTAAAGTCAATCGGCGAAAATATTGCGGTTATTTCAGACGGCGAAGCCCTAAAGCAGCCGCTTTCATACTATATAGAGCCTTTTACCCAAGAAGAAAAGCGAAGTTCCGGGTTTGGATTGGGGCTTTATATTGTCAACAGCATTCTGGACAAATTGGGGTATACTCTTTCTTATAAGCATGTGGAGGGCAAAAACGTCTTTTTGATACACACGGCAAAAAAACATCCCGCGGAACGAAAAAAAAGCGCTATTCTTTAAGCGCTTGTGCGATCAGTTCCAGAGGATTTTTAAAGATCGTTTCAACCCCTGCATCATTCATTGCTTCTGAAAGCTGCACTCTGCATGCGGAGCATTCCGCAGAGACATAGTGCGCTTTTGTTTCTTTGATCATGGCAGCTTTCGGCTTGCCTGCTGCCTCAGCAAAATAAAACTTTTCTGTTTGCATCGTAACCCCGCCAAATCCGCAGCAGCGGTTAGGATCACTCATTTCTACCATAGGATAATTCGGCGCCAGGAGGTTACGGGGCTCCTTGTAAATGCCTTGAACTTTTCTGGCATGGCAGGGGTCATGATAGGTCACCAATTCATCAAATTTTTTGCCTTTTTCTTCAAGCAGTTCTTTGAGATTGGTATGGTCATGCAGCCAGGCGGTTGCCATATGAATTTTTTCGCCGACTTTCGCTGCTCTTTTTTTCCACTCGGGCATATCGTGATTTTCAAAAAAAACCTGCCAATCATGCTTTACCATGGCCGAACAGGTGGCTTCCGGGATCAGCATCGCATCGCATTCATCCATAAAACTTTCGAAATATTCTATGTTTTTTTTGGTCATATACTCTACGCTGTCCATATCCCCTGTAAAATAGGCAGGTGCCCCGCAGCAGAGCTGTTTTTTGGGGATAAATATATCAATTTCAAGTTTTTCCAAGATTTCTACAAGGCTGTCGCCGATACCTGTATAGTTGTAATTTGCCAAACATCCGATAAAAATGGCAACTCTGGGTTTTTTGCCTTCTTTTTTCGAGAGGATCTCTTCCGGATAGCTATTGAGAAAGCTTTTTTTTGCCATAGAAGGCAGCAGCCTTCCTTTTTTGACCATAGGCAAAGAAAACTTTGCTCTTAGCCCTCTGCCTTTTTCATCCTGCGCCAAGGCACAAGTTTTGAACATAAAGCCAAATTTCATCACAAGATCCATGATTTTGCGATGACGCAGCAAGAAAAAGAAGCCTCTTTTAAACCAAGCGATACCGAATTTGTCCGCGATATCGGCACGCACCTCTTCTATCACCATATCGGTAGCCAAAGAGTTGGGGCACACATCGACACAATTGGTACACAAAAAACAGCTTTCAAAAATATTTTTTGCTGTTTTGTCCAGCTCCAATTCTCCTCGTTTGTAGGCGCCCAAAAGATCTATGAACCCTCGAGGAGAGGTTGTTTCGTCAGGATTGATCTGATGTATCGTGCATACAGGGATACATTTTCCGCATTTGATACAGGCATCGCTGGTTGCAGTGAAGTTAAAAATCTCTTCAGGTTTTTTCATAGGTTCTCTTAGACTGTTTTTGAAAATGTTTTTTTGCTTTGCGCATATTTGTTCATGTACGCATCAAACGGCATGGCAATATTTCGTATCAGAAGCGTGCCGGTCGGGCTTACGCGTATGAATTCCGGAGTCATGGTTAGCAGCTCAGCCTCCTCAAACTCTTTAAGGGCTTCGACTGCATCGGCAAAATAATCGCTAAATACGATATGGTGTTCTTTTTCGACACGCTTGATATCGATAGAGAAATTTGCCATCAGTTCCATAATCACCGCTTTACGGATAAAGTCGTCATCGCTCAAGGCTATCCCGCGTTCAAACGGCAATCTCCCTGCATCAAGCGCAGCCTCGTAGACTGTCATTTCTTTGGTGTTTTGGGCATAATATCTGCTGCCTTCGCCGATGCTTGTAAGGCCTATACCGATAAGATTGGCGCCTCCTTTGGTTGTGTACCCCTGAAAATTTCGATGCAGCTCGCCTTTTTCGATTGCGGTAAAAAGCTCATCTTCGGGTTTGGCAAAATGGTCCATTCCTACCATTTTATATCCGTTGCTTTCAAAAAAATCAATGGTATATTGAAAAATTTGAAGTTTGACTTCGGGGGAAGGCAAGGTTGTTTCATCAAATTTTCGCATGGTTTTTTTGAGCCAAGGAACATGCGCATAGTTAAACACGGCAAGTCTGTCCGGTGCAAGGCTGAAAGCAAGCTCCAATGTTTTTTTGAAACTTTCAAAGGTTTGATAAGGCAAGCCGTAGATCAGATCGATATTGATGCTTTTTATGCCGTATTTTCGTGCCAGGTCAACGGCTGATTTTGTGAGGTCGTAAGGCTGAATGCGATGGATCTCCTCTTGTACCCTGGGATCAAAATCCTGCACGCCAAAACTGATGCGGTTAAAGCCGTGTTTGACAAATACCTGCATGTGTGCTTCGTTGAAAAAACGCGGATCAATTTCACAGCTGATTTCGGCATTTTGGCTCCAGTTTGGAAATTTGGATTTGATATAGGTGACAATCTCGTCAAGTTCAAATGCTTTGTAAAAAGTCGGGGTTCCTCCTCCAAAGTGAAACTGTATGACTTCTCTTGATGTGTCAAGGCTCAAAGATAAAATGTCGATCTCTTTTTTAAGATATTCTACATAGCGGCTCAGCTTGTCTTCTTTGGAGGTAAATACGACGTTGCATCCGCAGAAATAACACGCGCTGCGGCAAAAAGGCAAATGTACATACAAAGAGAGCTTTCCTTCTTCTGTTTTGAGGCAGCGAAGATAGTCTTCATACGCAAAAGTATCGCTAAATTCCAACGCAGTCGGATAGCTGGTATAGCGGGGGCCGGGTTTGGAATATTTGCTGAATTTTTCTAAATCAATTTGACTCAATTTATTTTCCTTCTTCTTGATTGCGGTGGTTGTCGAGCCAAACCATAATCCCTTTTTGTGCATGCAGCCTGTTTTCTGCTTCGCTGAAGATGACTTCCGCGTATGCTTCAAAAACCTCTTCGCTTACTTCATACCCTCTGTAGGCCGGCAAACAATGCAAGAAAATAGCCTCGTCTTTTGCTAACGACATCATCGCATTATCCACCATATACCCTTCAAACGCTTTCATGCGAATCTCTTTTTCCTGTTCCTGTCCCATGGAAACCCATGTATCTGTGGTGACTACATCGGCATTTTTAACGGCTTCTTTGGGATCGTTTCCGAAGATGATTTTGGCTCCGCTTTCTTGGGCCATACTGAGTGCTTTTTCTGAAATAGCTTTATCGCACTCATACCCTTTTGGTGTGGCGATGCGCAGTTCAAATCCGAGTTTTGCCGCCAGCATCAGCCAAGAATGCGCCATATTGTTTCCGTCTCCTACATACGCTACAACGGGGTTTTGGTCCTTGCCGAACTCTATCATCGTCAAATAATCCGTCATGAGCTGTACAGGGTGGTATGAGTCGGTCAACCCGTTGATCACGGGTACCTTCGAGTAGGCAGCAAACTCTTCGAGCTTGCTTTGTTCAAACGTGCGTATCATCACCATATCTACCATACGAGAAATCACTCTTGCGGTATCCTTCATCGGTTCGCCGCGCCCCAGCTGAATATCATTGGCAGAAAGAAAAAGTCCTATACCCCCCAGTTGATAGATGCCTGTTTCAAAACTTACACGTGTCCGCGTAGAGCTTTTTTCAAATATCATGCCCAGCGTCTGATGTTCCATGTACGGAACAAACTGTTTTTGTTTGGTTTGCGCTTTAATCTTTTGGGCCAAAGCGACCATCTCTAGAAGTTCATCTTTGGTAAAATCTGCCAATGTTAAAAAATGTCTCATCTGCCTATCCTCATACCGGAAATCTGCCGGTAAAATTTAAAAGAAATTATTCTACCATAAAAGGTTTGAAAGTCCAATAGGGTTAAACGGAGAGGTTTGATTTTTCCCCGGCTTTGGGGAAAATATTTATTTTTGCAATAAAACAGCAGCCTCTTTTGCATGGTAGGTGATGATGATATCTGCCCCTGCACGTTTAAATGCGAGCAGTGTTTCCATCATGACTCTGTCATAGTCTATTACGCCTGCCTTGGCAGCCATTTTAAGCATTGCATATTCACCGGAAACATTATAAACAGCCAAAGGCAGCGTCGTGTTGTTTTTGATATCCCTTACGATATCAAGATAGGCAAGCGCCGGTTTGACCATCAGGATATCTGCTCCCTCTTTTTCGTCTTCCATGCTTTCTGCAATGGCTTCATTTCGATTGGCCGGATTCATTTGATAGCTTCTTCTGTCTCCGAAACTCGGAGCGCTTTCTGCGACATCCCGGAAAGGACCGTAATAGGCTGAGGCAAATTTGGTAGAGTAGCTCATGATGGGAAGATTTTCAAATCCGGCATGATCCAGCCCTTTTCTTATGGCGGTGATCATGCCGTCCATCATTCCGCTCGGGGCGATCATGTCAGCGCCGGCTTTTGCATGGATGACTGCTTGTGCGGCAAGGTTGCTTAGCGTGATGTCGTTATCGACCGTATGCAACACCGGATCAAGCACGCCGCAATGCCCATGGTCCGTATATTCGCAAAAACAAAGATCTGTCACAACAAACATATCAGGATGTGCGTTTTTTACGGCTCTGATGGTTTGGGCGATAATGCCGTGTTCGCACAGTGCATCGCTGCCGACGCTGTCTTTGACATCGGGTATCCCAAAAAGAATAACGGCATAGATGCCCAGTTTTTTTAGCACCTCGCATTCTTTGACAATCTCGTCAATACTCATTTGATAGACACCCGGCATGGAGGCTACTTCGTTTTTGATCCCCGTGCCGCTTCTTGCAAAAAGCGGGTAGATAAAATCATCTGTGCGCAGATGGGTTTCTTGGAGCAGGCTCCTTAAAACCGGATTGATTCTTTTTCTTCTAAAACGTGCAAACATAATAATGGCCTTAAAATGGTATAAAAAGTATTTTACAATAATTATCGATTATTCATTATTAATTATTTATTCTTGATGTATAATTCTGCCATGAATAGTATAAAAATATCAAAAGTTGCACAGCTTCCTACCCGTTACGGGCTATTTAAAATCCAGGCATTCAGAGAGGGCGAAAAAGAGCATTTGGCTATCTTTACAGAACCTTTGCCCGAGATTCCTGTAGTGCGCGTACATTCGGAATGTTTGACAGGGGATGCCCTTGGCTCTTTAAAATGTGATTGCGGAGAACAGCTTCAAGCGGCATTAAGATACATTGCCCAAGAAGGAGGCATGGTTATTTATCATAGGCAAGAGGGCAGAAATATAGGGCTTCTTAATAAAGTTAACGCCTACGCACTTCAAGATCAAGGTTTAGATACGGTTGCTGCCAACCATCAGCTTGGATTCAGGGCTGATGAGCGCACCTATGAAATAGTCGAATTTATTTTGAATTTTTTCGGGATTAAAAAATTGAAGCTTCTTACCAATAACCCCAAAAAAATAGAAAGTCTTGAAAATATAGAAATTGTCGAGCGTTTGCCGATACAGATACAGTCCAATCCCCACAACGAAAACTATCTGAGGGTCAAAAAAGAGCAGATGGGACATTTGCTCTAAAAAATAAGGCAAAAAGTGAAAAACGACACGCTTCAAAAACTATTGAAAGATGAAGGAATCAGTATAGACGAGAATACGGCAAAGAGGCTTGCTGCTTTTGCTGATCTGTTGCATGAATGGAACCGGATACATAATTTGACCGGCGCAAGAACGTTAGCAGATATTTATAAAAATATTGCGGATTCGCTCTATCCTCTTGCGTTTGTCTCTTTTCCAAAAACCTTGCTGGATGTGGGTACGGGAGCGGGATTTCCGGGGCTTATGCTGGCTATAGCGATGCCAAACATCGAGGTAATGCTGGCAGAACCCCTTAAAAAAAGAGCCTCGTTTCTCAAATATGCGGCGATAGATCTAGGTCTTTGCAATGTAGCGGTAGAGGCCAAAAGAGTAGAGCAGATCGCGCATGAGCCTTTTGGGCTTATCTCTTCGCGCGCGGTGACGAACACAAAATTGCTTTTGGATCTTACGCAAAAAGTAAGAGACAAAAAAACGGCCTATCTGCTTTATAAAGGAAGCCGTGTTTTTGAAGAAGTACAAGAGGTGCAACATCAGTTAAGTTATGATATAGTACAAAAAAATCAACGCAATTATCTGTATATCAAAGGGTGCAAATGATAGTGAAGCTTCTTATTCTTTTGCTGGTGGGATTGGCTATCTATAAATTTTTTGGAGGGAAGTTTCCTACATTTGGCAAAACAAAAGAAGAAAAAAAAATAGAAGAAGACACACTTGTGGAGTGTGAAAACTGCGGTACCTATGTGACGCTTAAAGAGAGTATTGTATCGGAAGGGAAACACTACTGCTCCAAAGAATGCGCCAATAAAAAGACAGGAAAGTAGAAGTATATGATTATTATAGGTCATCCATGGATAAAAAGCAGCCGTTTCCGATATGCATTTTCGCAAGAAGATATTAAACAGACTCAAGCAGACGATATTGTACTGCTAGAACCGCTATCGGATTCGCATATGCATGCCAGATATTGTCAAGCAAACCGTATTCCCTACGGCGTGGTGGCCAGTACTGTAGAAGATGCCGTTTTGGCAAATGCATTAGGGGCTTCTTATATTATCTGTGAAGAAGACGATGCTCTGGAGATACAGCCTGTGGCACAAACATATCTTTTTGATGCCCGAGTGTTGGTTCTTGTGTATGATCCTAAAAAAATCAGCAAGATCGCAAAAGAAGGGATCGACGGTATCCTTTTTGCAGAAGCCATCTACTGATAAAAGTATGCCCATTGCGTGAATTTGGTCAATTTAAGCTCACCTATACGATTATTGCCATTAATTTGTTAGCCTATCTTTTTACTGCTTTTTTAAGCGGCAATTTCATTGAGATGGATTTGCAAAGATTGGTAGATGCGGGTGCATTATACGGCCCTTATGTCGTATTTAAAGAGGAATGGTGGCGCTTGGGAAGTGCCATGTTTTTGCATGGAGGCATGACGCATCTTTTAATGAATATGGTCTCTTTGTATCTTGTCGGAAGAGGCGCGGAGATCTATTTTGATGGCAAATCGTATATCACTCTCTACTTTTTTTCGGGTATCCTCGGCGCATTTGTTTCATTGGCAGTTCATCCTCAAGGCGTCGGCGTGGGCGCATCGGGAGCAGTATTCGGCCTTTTTGGGGCATTGGCGGGATTTTTTTTGGCGCATCGCGAGAAAATCGGCCCTCAAAGCAAAGTATTTATGAAAGATTTCGGGATTATTATCCTGATTAATATCGTATTTGGATTGGCTGTGCCGAGTGTAGACATGAGTGCCCATATCGGAGGGCTCATTACAGGATTTGTAGGCGGGTTCGTGATCCAGCGCAATCGGCAATGGTTTATCTTTTACGTGATAGCAATGGTGCTGGTTCTCTTCTTTTTTTATACCGCTTTGCCGCAGATATATTTAAGTATCTTTAAACCATGAAATATCTTTTTGGCTTGTTTTTGGCTTGCTTTTTTTTAGGATGCAGCGTCAAGCCGGTTACCGTACCCTCTCAGGAGAGGGTCGCGCAGCTTGTGGGGCAATTGGTTTCATTGGACTCGAATGTATCGCATGAAGAAGCACAACGGCTGGCATCGGATATCTTTGGCTATACGGCTGAATTAACGCAGCAATACGAGCTTGTTTCCCCTCCGATGTTTCATAATTTTCTTGTCAATACAGGCATGCGTGAGGGAGGATTGTGTTACCAATGGAGCGATGCGCTTTATGCCCATTTGGATGCAAACAAATATCCGAGTTTTGAGTTTCATTTGGCCGTAGCGAATCAAGGGGAGTATTGGAGCGAACATAATGCTTTGGTCGTGGTGCCTAAAGGCGGAAAAGTCGAAGAGGGGATCATTATCGATCCGTGGCGCCATTCTGGGAAGCTATTTTTTGAAAAACTTAAAAAAGACCCGCTTTATCAATGGAAGCATCGGCTTGACAGATGCAGGTGTACAGAGTGATTTTTTGGGTTATATCGGCAAATAGATTTTGCTAATGAGCTCTTGGTATTCGCGAAACGCCTCGCTGTCGATAGTGATGCCTCCCCCGCTTTTATAAAAGAGTTTGTTATTTTCCTTTTCTATGAAGCGTATCATGACGCTTGAGCGCACGGCTGCATTGTCATAGATCCCAAAAACCCCCGTATAAAATCCCCTGCCGTAGTTTTCTGTACGATGGATAATGTCAACAGTACTTTTTTTGGGGGTTCCGGAAATGGAGCCTGCAGGCAGAATTTTAGAAAGCAGCATACCGAGATTGTCTTGCCAGTTTGGCGGAAGTTTAGCGGTAATTTTGGAGCTGACCTGTAAAAGCGCTTTGTTTCCTGCTTGAATTTTTTCGATATATCTGAATTTTTCCACCTTCACGTCCGAGCCGATCATCCCAAGGTCATTACGCATCAGATCGACAATCATTACATGCTCTGCCATCTCTTTTTTATCGTTAAGAATCGTTGATGCCGCATCGGGAAGATCGGCATCGATAGTGCCTTTCATAGGATAGGTTGCGATCGTATTGTCTTTTATTTCTATAAAAGGTTCAGGCGAAAAACAGGTAAATTCATCTTTAAAGTAGAGTTTGAATTTGGCTTTTGCGCAGGCAAAAATCTCTCTAAGGGTAAGGTCGGTCTCTATAGGGGTTTTAAAAGTAAGGTTAAGCAGATAGGTATTGCCTTTGCGTATCTCTTCTTGTATCTGTTCGAGTGTTTTTTTATAATAGGCAAAATCAATAGGAGATGCGCAAAAAGAGACATTGCGCGCAAGTTTTTCTGCGGGATAATTGCGCCAATCTCCGAGTTTGTAGTAAATCTCTTTGTCCAGAGATTTTAGAGGTTTGGCAAATATTTTTTGCGCATCAAAAGAGATCACGAACAAAAAAGGGATGCGTTTTTTTGCCAGAAGGTCTATCTGCTTAAACCCTTGCAGGTTATCTAGCCAAACAGATGCAGACATTAAGCATCTAGCAAAAGAAGTTTAAGTACAGCCATGCGCACGTATACTCCGTTCTTTACCTGCTCAAGGACTTTGCATCGGGGATCTTCCAGTATTTCATCGCTGATGTCAATATTGCGCATGACAGGGCCCGGGTGCAAAACAACAATATTTCTGTCTCCCAGCCGATCTTTATTGATACAGTAGTGTTTTGCATAAATCGTATAATCATCAAAAAGAGGCGTGGCATGACGTTCAAGCTGTGCTCTAAGGCTCATGATGACGTCAACTTTGTCGATTACCTCTTCAAGTTGTTCATACTGAGGCAAATCACTTTGGGGCATAAAGGATTGCGGTGCAACCAAGACAACTTTCATCCCCATCCGTGTAAAGAGGCGGATTGCGGAGTTTGCTACACGTGAACTGACGATATCGCCAACGATAGCGATGGTTTTGCCTGAAACATTTCCCTCAAAATGCTCCATTACTGTAAAAAGATCCAAAAGTGCTTGTGTGGGATGGGCATAATTTCCTGCACCCGCATTGATCACCGAAGTCATTTTTTTATCCGCCAAGAGGCGGGGTGTATGGTTTTCGCTGTGACGGATGATCACCCCATCGGGTTCCATAGCGCAAAGATTGGCAAACGTATCTTCAAGCGTCTCGCCTTTGTTGGTTGAACTTCTTGAGGGGTCAAGGTGCACTACCGTGGCCCCAAGCCTTTTGGCTGCAACCTCAAAAGAGCTTCGTGTGCGGGTGGAGTTTTCAAAAAAAAGGGTGATCAGAAGTTTGTTGCAAAGTAAGTGACCGGGACGCTGCTGCTTGAAACGTTTTGCATCTTCCAATATTTGGGCGATTTGTTTGTCCGAAAGATCGGTAGTGTCTAAGAGATGTTGCATGGGAGACCTTTTAAATAATTTCATCATTATAGCAAATAGCTGTTGATAAATGTGTTTAGATCTGCCTGAACACTCCACCATGAGGGGAACGCTGCATCATAAAAAGGCTTGCTTACCGTATCGAAAAGTTCTTTTTCTTGGTGTATATTGACGCACCAGTCAAAAGAGATATTACGGGAGCGCAAAGCTTCCATCGAAAGCAGGGTATCGTTGATACACCCTAGACGGCTGGAGGTGACCAAAAGGAGTTTGGCTTGGAGGTGTTTAATGAGGTCTATCATCATAAAATCTTTTGTGATCGGGACCATGAGCCCTCCTGCACCTTCGATTAAAAGCAGATCGCAAAGTGATGAAAGCTGATCGTATTTTTCTATGATTTTCTCGATGCGTATAGAATGGTGCAAATCCGCACAAAAAGGAGCTGCAGGAAGCGCAAAAGTGTATGCGGTGATCTCTTTGGGTTTCAGGGTTTTGAATTTGGGATTGGCTTTTTGGCAGGACTGCAAAAGAAGCGCCGCATCTTCGGGTTCTCCTTGAACTCCTGTTTCGATAGGTTTAAAGACGCCTACCCGGACTCCCTTTTTCGCAAAGCCTTCGATAAGCTGCAGCATGGTATACGTTTTGCCGACATTGGTGCCCGTGGCGCTTACAAAAAGTGTTTGCACTTGAAAATCCTTTATTTTTATGTATAATTAAAATTAAAATAGTGATAGCTGAGTGGAGGATTTTAGCATAAGATGCCAAAGTTTAAAGAAGAGTCGGATGTTTCGATAGAACTAAAAGAGCCGGCAAAATATAAAGTAGTGCTGCATAATGATGATTATACGAGCATGGATTTCGTAGTAGATATATTGATGCGTATCTTTTATAAAAACTATGAAGAAGCGCAACGTATTATGCTTCAAGTCCATGAAAACGGAAAAGCAATCTGCGGGGTTTATTCTTTTGAGATTGCACAAACCAAAGCGCAACAAGTAAAGCAGCTTGCCAAGCAAAGCGGATTTCCGCTGCTTGCTACGATCGAAGAAGATATATAAATGAGAAACAAAAATAGCCCGATAGAGAGTAGGCATGAGGATAGAAAAAAGAGGTTGATTTGCATACGCCGGATGACGGGTGACAAGCAGAGAGTAAGGAGAGCAGAATGATAAGTTTAGCACTGAATGATGTATTTAAAAATGCCGTAGCTTATGCCAAAGAGAGCAGGCACGAATATCTTACCGTCGAACATGTCTTTTTGGCAATAATAAAAAGCGAAGAAGGCAGAGGTATACTTTTAGCTTTGGGCGCAAATATGGCTGCCCTTGAAGAAGGGATTTTGGAGCACATCAATAAAACAATTCCGGTTCTCAAGGGGCCAGTTGAGCCTTTTGAAACCGTAGCGCTGTCCCGGGCGATCAATGACATGATGGTGCATATTCACAGCGCAGGGAGAACGGAAGCCGGCATCGGAGATATGCTGGCTGCTATTTTTATGCAGGAGCATTCGTATGCGGTTTATTTGATGAAAAAAGAAGGGATCGCCAGAGTGGATGTGCTGGAGGTTATTTCGCATCACGACACACCCTCTAAATCAGATCAAAAAACCGATGCAAAAGAAGAGACGCTGCTAGAGCAGTTTACCGTTGAGCTCGTGGGATTGGCAAAAAAAGGGAAAATTGACCCGGTTGTCGGACGTACTGAAGAGATTGAGCGGGTCATGCAGACGTTATGCCGGCGCAAAAAAAACAATCCTTTGCTTGTGGGTGAGCCCGGTGTAGGCAAAACGGCTATTGCCGAAGGATTGGCGCTTAAGATTGAAAAGGGTGAGGTTCCCGAAGTGCTGAAAAATGCCAAGATATTTGCGCTAGAGATGGGCGCATTGGTCGCAGGAACGAAATACAGGGGTGATTTTGAAAAACGGCTGAAAGGTATCCTTGCCGAACTTGAAGCGATAGAGAATGCGATATTGTTTGTAGACGAGATTCACACCATAGTGGGCGCAGGGGCGACAAGCGGAGGGAGTATGGATGCTTCCAATTTGCTTAAACCCGCCCTTGCCCGAGGAGAGTTAAAATGTATTGGGGCAACCACCTATGCAGAGTATAGGAATTTTTTTGATAAAGACAAAGCATTAAGCAGAAGGTTTGCCAAAATCGATGTAGAAGAACCCAGCGCAGAAGATACGATGGTCATTTTGCAGGGCATTAAACATAAATATGAATCCTATCACGGTATCTATTTTACCGATGAGGCGCTTCAAAGCGCCATTGATTTAAGCGTAAAATATTTGCATGATAGATTTTTGCCCGATAAGGCAATGGATATCATTGATGAGGTGGGTGCACACTTTATGCTTAAAGGGCAAAAAGGTATAGCGGTACAGGCCGGAGATATTGAGCAAAGCGTCGCAAAAATGCTCAAACTTCCTTCGACGGTGATAGGAACGGATGAGGTAAAAAAACTCGAAACACTCCAAAAAGATTTGGCATCGCATATTCTAGGACAGGATGAGGCTATCAGGGTATTGACGGCTGCCATTAAGCGATCATATGCAGGTTTGAATGCACCCGATAAGCCGATCGGATCGTTTCTTTTTGTGGGGCCTACGGGCGTAGGGAAAACGGCGCTCGCCACACAGCTTGCCAAAACGATGCATGTTCATTTTGAGCGTTTGGATATGAGCGAATATATGGAGAAGCATTCTGTCAGTCGATTGGTAGGCGCTCCCCCAGGATACGTGGGATACGAACAGGGGGGATTGCTTACTGAGATGATCAAAAAACATCCCCATACGGTGCTGCTGCTTGATGAAATAGAAAAAGCACATCCGGATATTATGAATATTTTGCTTCAGGTGATGGATGGGGCTAAGCTGACGGACAATAACGGCGTGGTGAGCGATTTTAAAAATGTCATACTGATTATGACTTCCAACATAGGAACCAAAGAACCAAGCGTCATGGGTTTTACCAAAGATGTCTCGATGAAAACTGATAAAGCCTTGGCAGATTTTTTTAGCCCGGAATTTAGAAACCGCTTAAGCGCAGTTATCTATTTCAACTCTCTTTCGCTTGATATATTGCAAGGCATCGTAGATACAGAGATAGACAAACTCAATGCGCTGCTGAAAGCAAAAAAGGTAACCGTTAAGATTGACAAAAAGGCCAAAGAGTATTTGGCAAAAGAAGGATATGACGAGCGTTACGGTGCAAGGCACATTGCCCGGGTAATAGAGGAAAAGATCAAGGAGGCGCTTACTGATGAGATCCTTTTTGGGGCACTCAAAAATGGCGGCACGGCAAAAATAAGCTGTAAAAAAGACAAACTGTCTTTTTCTCTTACGGGCAAATAGAGAAAAATCGCAAAAAGGAGTATCAGTGGCTTCAATGGCTGAGCAAGACTATATCATCCCGCCAGTGCGAGATTCCTATGTCTTCCCTGATCCGAGATCTGCGCCGGACGAGGGATTGCTCGCTTACGGAGGGGACCTTTCTGTCGATCGCCTTTTGGCTGCCTATCAAAAAGGTATTTTCCCTTGGTACAGCAAAAATGATCCGATATTGTGGTGGTCTCCTAATCCCAGGCTTGTACTGTATCCCAAACATTTTAAAGTAAAAAAATCTTTCCGCCGTGTGCTAAAAAGCGGCCGATTCACAGTTACATTTGATAGAAACTTTGCCGATGTGATTCATTTGTGCGCTACTACTCCCAGAGAAGGGCAAAAAGACACCTGGATTGTTCCGCAGATGCGTTTGGCATATTTAAACCTTTACAGGCATGGGTTTGCCCACAGTGTCGAAGTGTACAAAAAGGGCAGATTGGTGGGAGGTCTTTATGGTGTTGCAATGGGAAAAGGCTTTTTTGGAGAATCTATGTTTTCGTTAGTTTCGGATGCATCCAAAGTTGCCCTCAAGGCACTAAGTGATGTTTTAGGCTCTAAAGGCTATGATTTTATTGATTGCCAGATGAAAACGGATCATTTGGTAAGTTTGGGTGCACAAGTTATTTCAAGAGACAGATTTTTGAACGAACTTGAGTCTGCTTTACAAAAACCTAGCGATTTGGGGTATTGGCATCATTTTTTTTGGGAGTATAATAATGGTTAACACGGAGATTGGTTTTTCGTTGTGGTTGGATTTTGTAGAGAGAGATTTTTTGAGAAATAAATTTATTCATTTGATAGAAGCAGGCATGATTAACGGTGCGACAAGCAATCCTTCCATTTTTGCCTCAGCCATCACAACTTCAAGTGCCTACAAAGAACAGCTTAAATCCCTGGAGGGAAAAAGCGCCAAAGAAAAATACGAAGCGCTTGCAATTGAAGATATCAAGATGGCAGCAATCGAACTAAGGGGCATTTATGATGAGGGCAACGATGGCTATATCTCCATCGAAGTAGATCCTTTTTTATCTAATGATACCCATGCAACAGTTGAAGAAGGAAAAAGACTTTTTAAAGCGATAGGTGAACCTAATGTGATGGTGAAAGTGCCTGCAACCGAAGCAGGATATGCAGCGATGGCCGAATTGCTCAGTATGGGAATATCAGTAAACGCCACATTGATATTTTCGCCCGAACAAGCCAAAAAATGTCTGGTTGCAATGAAGCAGGGGTTGGATACTTTTGAAAATAGCGGGGGACGCAGAGCACAAGCGGTTATTTCTGTTTTTGTGAGCCGTTTTGACAGGCTGCTTGATCCTATGCTGAAAGAAAAAGGGCTGCCTCTTGCAAAGACAGGTATTTATAATGCCGCAAAAATTTACAATCTTATCGAGGATAACCGCACGCCAAGCGTGCGTACTCTTTTTGCGAGTACGGGAGTAAAAGGCAATGAGTTGGAAGCAGATTATTATATCCGCGAACTGTTAGCGCCCCATTCTGTCAATACGGCACCTTTGTCTACTATAGAATCCTATATGAAAGCCGGTGATGCGCCTATAAAATTGCCTATTTCAAACGAAGAGATCGATGCGCATTTTGAAATGCTTAAAGCTGCCGGTATTTCGATGGAAGAGGTGTATGATACATTGCTTTGCGAAGGTTTAGAGGCATTTGAAAAGGCATTTAAAGAAATGCTGGAGACATTAGAGTAAAAAAATGGCAGAAGAAAAACTTAAACTATATCTTCGCACCATGGTCGGCAATAAAGGAAGCGACCTTCATATAAAATCGGGATCTGTCGCACGGGTGCGCATAGACGGTACTTTAAGGTTGTTGGGCCAAGAAATTTTAAGCGTACAGACGGTAGAAACCATTGCTCAAGAAATTATGACGCAAGAGCAATATGCAAAACTTAAAACAGATAAAAATCTGGACTTTACCTACGTATTGAGCGAAGAATATCGATTTCGTGTAAACTTTTTTTATCAAATGGACGGTTTGAGTGCAGTTTTTCGTGTCATTCCGGTAAAAATAGCTTCGCTTGATGAGTTAAAATTGCCTGAAGTGATAAAAACATTCACGCAGATACAGCGTGGACTTGTGTTGGTTACCGGTGTTACGGGAAGCGGAAAATCAACCACATTGGCAGCATTGCTTGACAAGATAAACAATGAACAAAAAAAACATATTATTACCATCGAAGATCCTATAGAATTTATCCATAAAGACAAAGGATGTCTTCTTAACCAACGATCGATAGGGCAGGATGCGCATTCATTTTCCGATGCGCTCAGGGCAGCATTGAGGGAGGATCCGGATATTATCCTTGTGGGGGAAATGAGAGATTTGGAAACGATAGATATTGCGCTGCATGCTGCCAACACAGGCCATTTGGTTTTTTCAACTTTGCATACGCTTGATGCCAAAGAAACCATTGACAGGATCATAGGCATGTTTGAAAAAGAAGAGCAAAATCGTATTCGAGGGTCTTTGGCATCGGTGCTGGAGGGGGTGATTTCCCAAAGATTGATCCCTGCCAAAACGGGAGGCAGGGTTGCAGGCATTGAAATTCTTAAAAAAACAGCCAGAATTCAACAGCTTATTATGGAAAATCGTGATTATGAAATACCTGATGCGCTTTCAGAGGGCAAAGAAATCTACGGCACGCAAACGTTTGACCAAGCACTTTTGGACCTTGTGCGTTCTGATACAATATCTCAAGAGATTGCATTGGAATATGCCAGCAATCCGTCTGATCTAAGATTAAAGATGCAGGGTGTCGGAAAAGACGCGCTAGTGGATAAAGATGCGCATATGCGCCAAGCGGAAGTGTTCGGTTTTAAGGAAGAATAAACACTAAGCAGCAAGGATTGGCTATTTGGCTTTCTTAGAATGCGGCAGACGCAAAGCAGAAGATCTTTTCAAGATATTTTTAATAAAAATTCGATATAATCCGCCTCTATTTTACAAATCCCAAGACAAGTACGAAGTTTTTGTGAGAAGAATTTATTTACAAGGAAACAGATTATGTTAGAAGGTATCGTTAGAGAGAGTATCGGAAAAAGCAATGCAAAAACGCTTAAAAGAGATGGTTATCTAATCGCCAATATTTATGCAAACGGTGTTGAAAATATCGCCGCTGCATTTAAACGCGGAGAGTTTGCAAGAACGGTAAGAAATAAAGAAACACTTGCATTCCCTATAAAAGTCGGCGATAAAGAACTTAACGTAATAGTACAAGAATATCAGCTTCATCCGGTAACCGGAGATGCAATCCATGTTGATTTGAGAGTAGCAGTGCCGGGTCAAGTAACAAATTTTCTTGTACCTGTGAAAACATACGGAACGCCTAAAGGCCTTAAAAACAAAGGTGTTTTGATCATATCTAAAAAAAGAATTAAAGTAAGAGGGGCGATTGAAAATATACCTGCCAGTTTCAATCTGGATGTATCTCCTCTTGATAGAGACGATAATATTTTAATCAGAGATATTGAAGTGCCTGCAGGGTGCCGTCTTATGGACAGACCGGATGTTGCTGTTTGCGGTGTAATCAAAGCAAAATAATTTAATCTAAGTATGAAAGCAGCGTCGTGATACTTTTCGTAGGCCTAGGCAATCCGGGATCACAATACGAAAATACACGACACAATATCGGCTTTAAAGCCATTGATGCATTAGTGGATATCTTTGGAGCCATAGATGTTTCTAAAGCCTCATTTTACGGGGCTCTTTATAAAACCTCCTCAGTGCTTTTTTTAAAGCCTGCTACTTTTATGAATCTTTCCGGCAAAAGTGTACAAGCGGTTAAAAACTTTTATAAAATAGAAGCGGAAGATATTGTTGTGATTCATGATGATATTGATTTGCCTTTCGGTGCTGTTCGCTTTAAAAAAGGCGGAGGGCATGGCGGACATAATGGACTAAAGTCAATTGATTCCTATATTGGCGAATCTTATATCCGTATCAGAATAGGAGTGGGCAAACCTTTGTATAAATCACAAGTGGCCGATTATGTATTGTGCGATTTTCATCCAGATGAAAAGATGTATGTGGATGCATTGGTTGCTCATATCGCCAAAGCCTGTAAAGCATTGGTTTTTGAAGATTTAAACCAAATTAAATCCAAATACAGCCTTAAATCTATAGAAAGTTTAAAAGTTTAAATTGATGGTCTCTTCGCTCTATTTTTGGTATTTGGCAAGACTTTATACCAAGAATCTTTTGGCAATACTTTTTGGTCTTTCTTTCTCTTTTGCCATGATTGATTATTTTCAGCATATACGCCATTTTGACGTCTCTTTTAATTATAAGGTGCTTTATATTTTTTATATGTGGCAGGAAGCATTGGGATTGCTTTATCCTTTAGCAATCGTATTTGCCCTTATCATGACAAAATTTCATTTGATAAGAAACAACACTATGGGAGCATTGCATGCATTCGGATATGATAAAAAGAGGCTTTCTGTACCGTTTTTGACAGCAGCATTCGGGGTTTATTTTCTTTTTACGGCATTGCATACGACCGAATTTTCTTATGCAAAAGAAAATGCCGAGCATTTGCTTAAAAATGAGATCCATGCCCATAATCTCAATGATCTTTTTTTTAAATACAATGATACGTTTGTCTATATTAAAAAACTCGACCCCATTGCCAAAACGATTGAAGATATTACGATTTTTAGGGTTGACGGATTTCAGGTTGACTATACTATCCATGCGCCAAAGGCGAATTTTGACGGCGAACAATGGAATGCCTATGAGGCAACTTTGAAAACACACCTATATAAAAACGGTGTACTGGAGAGATACACCATAGAACACAAAGATGTTATTAAGACTTTGCATGGATACAAACCTAAAATCATCAAATCTCTTTACGAGGGCGAAGCGCTTAATATTGTCGATGCTTTTTATGCCTATCAGTTGCTGCAAAAACAGCATCTTGATTCAGATAAAATACGTTCGGTATTTTATGAGAAGGCAATTGTGCCGCTTTTTGCTCCTGCATTGTTGCTTATTTTATTTTTTAAGTTGCCTTTTCATGCCCGATTTATGCATGCGGGAAAAACAATTGCTTTTTCTTTGGGAATTACCTTTGTGATATGGGGGATACTGTTTGGATTGAAGCAGATAGGCCAAAGCGGCGCAGTATTGCCTGAATTTACGGCACTTTTACCTATCGCATTGTTATGGATATATGCTTTGTATGTTTATATCACTGATGAAAAAAAGATTGCGTAACTGCCTTCTTAACATTTTTTAGATAAAATCCTTCTAAATATTATTACCCTTACAAGGCTAAAAACAGGATGATTAAATGAATCTCAATTATAAAACATTGGTCCAAAAATACGGTACACCTTTATATGTGTATGATTTTGATTATATCAAAAACCGATATGAAGTGCTCAAAGAAGCATTTAGCGGACGCAAATCATTAATCAGCTATGCAGTAAAAGCAAACTCAAACTTGTCTGTCATCGCGCACCTTGCAAAACTCGGAGCAGGAGCGGATTGCGTAAGTATCGGCGAAGTCAAAAGGGCATTAGCCGCAGGCGTGGATAAGTATAAAATTATTTTTTCAGGCGTTGGAAAGCGCGATGACGAGATCAAGGCGGCATTGGAGTATGATATATTGCTGCTCAATTTAGAAAGTGAAGCTGAGATGAAACGTGTGGAGATGATAGCAAAAGAGATGGGAAAAGAGGCAAGAATCTCTATCCGCGTCAATCCGAATATCGATCCGCAAACGCACCCTTATATTTCTACGGGGTTGCATGAAAATAAATTCGGGGTAGAGATAGATATGGCAAAGCGTATGTATATCTACGCAAAAAAATCATCTTTTCTTAATCCCGTAGGTATTCATTTCCATATCGGTTCTCAGCTGACCAATTTGGATCCCATTAGAGAATCATGCAACATTGTTGCGGATTTGGTACGGTCGTTAAATGCGATCGGCATTGAGATTAAATTTTTTGACGTAGGAGGAGGGATCGGCGTAGTGTATGATGATGAAAAAACGATATCCCCTACGGAATATGCACAAGCTATTTTTGAGGCAACCAAGGGATTGGACGTGACTTTGCTATGCGAACCGGGGCGTTATATGGTGGCAAATGCAGGGGCTTTTTTTACTAAGGTTTTGTATGAAAAGCAAAACGGCCATAAGCGCTTTGTTGTGATAGACGGCGCGATGAATGATCTGATACGCCCAAGCTTGTATAACGCGTTTCATAAGATTGAAGCAGTAGGTGCAGAAGGGGAAAAAACAAACGCTGACGTGGTGGGCCCGGTATGCGAAAGCGGCGATTTTTTGGGCAAAAATATACCGCTTCCTCCATTAAAGCATGATGACCTTCTCATCGTACACAGTGCAGGCGCATACGGATTTACTATGGCAAGCAACTACAATACCCGCAATAAATGTGCGGAAGTGGCGATCGAAGGCGGGCAAGACAGATTGATCCGAAAACGGGAGAGCTTTGAAGATCAAATACGCTTGGAGCTTGAATATTTGGAAAAGTAAAGGGCAAAAATGACACTGGATGATTTAAGAAAAAAAATAGACACCATTGATGACAAACTGCTTAAGTTGTACAATGAACGCATGGAATATATCCATCAAGTAGGCGAGTTAAAAAACACGAAAAAAGAGCCCATCTATCGTCCCGAACGCGAATCGGCGATTTTAAACCGCCTTAAACAGCACAACAAAATAAGCGGCGGAAAGCTTACTGACTCGGCGATCGACGCGCTTTTTTTAGAGCTTTTTGCCGTGGCGAGAAATCTCGAATTGCCTGAAGCCGTTGCTTATCTTGGCCCGGAAGCAAGTTTTACACATCAAGCAGCAGAGAGCAAGTTTGGCGCGACAAGTACTTATTTGCCTATCGGCTCAATCCGCGGTATTTTTAGGGAAGTGGAAAAAGGAACGGCAAAGTTTGGCGTTATTCCGATAGAAAACAGTTCAAACGGAATCGTAAGCGATACAATCAATTGTCTGGATGAGTATCCTTTAAAAATTGTTGCCGAGGTCATTATCGACATACATTTGGCTTTTGCTACACTGAGCGAAAATATCAAAGAGATCAAAAAGATTTATTCTAAAGATATTGCGTTTGGACAATGCCATCACTTTTTACAGGATTTAGGGCTTGACGAGATTGAGCATATCCCGATCGAGTCTACTGCCAAAGCAGCCAAGCTTGCCCTGAAAGATAAAAAATCGGCAGCCATATGTCCTGCCGTTGCGGCAAAGATTTACAATCTGCCTATACGTTTTGATAACATAGAAGACAACAGCAACAACCGTACGCGCTTTTTTATCATCAGCAATTTTGAAAATCAGCCATCTGGGAATGATAAAACGTCATTGTTGGTCAAACTTTCCAATAAGCCGGGAAGTTTGGTCGAGTTTCTAAATGATTTTGAAAAAGCCAATGTCAACCTGACAAAAATAAAATCGCATATCATTAAAGGAAAATCAATATTTTTTATTGAATTTAACGGCCACCGGAACGATCCGCATATCCAGCCCATTTTAGAGAAGCATAAAAATGCAATTAAGGTGTTGGGTTCATATGTAAAACAATCAGAAGATATTTATATGTAACAAAGCATAAAAAAGAGGGAATAAAATGACATTCAATAAAGTATTGGAAGAGATACAGCTTTATGAAGCCGGAAAGCCGATCGAGCTTGTGGTTCGGGAATTTGGCATCGCGCCGCAGGATGTGGTCAAACTGGCATCTAACGAAAATCCTATCGGCACCAACCCTGCAGTTGCCCAAGTAATCATAGAGAATGCAGCCAAAGCGCACCTTTATCCTGATGACAGCATGTTTGAGTTGAAAGCCGCGCTTGCAAATCTTTACGATGTTAAGTCGGAGAATATTATTGTCGGTGCGGGGAGCGATCAGATATTGGAGTTTATTTCCCATGCACTTTTAAATGAAACAACGACCGTATTGATGAGTCAGGTGACTTTTGCAATGTATGAGATTTATGCCAAGCAAGCAGGCGCAAAAATAGTACGGACCCCCAGCTATATGCATAAACCTGAAGAGTTTATCGAGGCATACAATCAGCATCATCCTAAAGTGATTTATCTTTGTACGCCCAACAACCCTACAGGAGATGCAACAAGCAAAGAGGATGTTTTGCGCATCATCAAGGCAGTCGATAGTGATACGTTGGTGGTGGTAGACGGGGCGTATATGGAGTATGCTGCAGCAAAAGACGAAAAATATGCAATTTCACCGAGTGATTTGCTATCGTATGACAACGTAATCTATTTGGGTACATTTTCCAAAGCTTACGGACTTGGCGGCATGCGCATCGGATACGGCATTGCACAAAGCGACTTGATCAGGGCACTGCATAAGATGCGTCCCCCGTTTAATGTGACCACGCTTTCATTGGCGGCAGCCTTGGAGGCAAGCAAAGACAGGGGTTTTGTCGAGAAATCCGTGGCCCTGCATCAAGAGCAGATCAAGCGTTACGAAGCATTTGCGCAAGCACATGATATAGAGTATATCGACAGTTATACCAATTTTATTACGTATCTGTTTGATGAAAAATTTAATTCTACTCAAATCGCCGACGCATTGCTTCAAAAAGGTGTTATTATCCGCAATCTCGCTTCATATGGGATGAATGCAATACGTATTACCATAGGAACGGCAAAACAAAACGATACTTTTTTTAAGTATTTTACAGAGATAATAGCTTGAGAAAAATTCAAGTCGTCAAAGCCCAAGAGGTTAAAATAAAACCTTTTGCAATCGAGGATTTTTGTCAAGCAAAACAGCTTGAGTCTTTTGAATCAAATACAATAAAGAAAAATCTAATAAAGTTTGCGCAAGAATTAGATTTGATACATCAGAAAGAAGAGATCGGCTTTGCAAAAAACTTCTTGCTGCCTATACCAAACAAAGAAAATAAGAGAGAACAATGAATATACAATCCTATTCTATAGAAGAACTCAAATTATTATCTGAAGATATCAGGCAGAAGATATTGCATACCGTAAGCAAAAACGGAGGGCATTTGAGTTCAACGATGGGGGCAGCCGACCTTATCGTGGCAATGCATAAAGTGTTTGATGCAAACAAGGATCCTTTTATTTTTGATGTCAGCCATCAAGCTTATGCGCACAAATTAATCACGGGCCGATGGGACAGTTTTGATACATTGCGTCAGTTTGGAGGGCTTAGCGGCTATACTAAACCCAAAGAATCAAAATTTGATTATTATATTGCAGGGCACAGTTCTACTTCTATTTCGCTGGCAGTGGGCGCAGCTAAAGCGATTGCATTGAAAAAAGAGGACCGTATACCGGTAGTTTTAATCGGTGATGGAAGTATGAGTGCAGGAATGGTATATGAAGCGCTCAATGAACTCGGAGACAGAAAATACCCGGTTGTTATTATTCTGAATGACAATGAAATGAGTATCGCTAAACCCATAGGGGCTATCAGCAAACTGCTTTCTCAAACAATGGCAGGGTCATTTTATCAAAAATTTAAGCTAAAAGTTGAAAAAATCTTGGATCATTTTCCTGAGAGTGCAAGTTATATGGCGAAAAAATTTGAAGAGTCGTTTCGCTTGATTACTCCGGGAATTTTGTTTGAAGAAATGGGGATTGAATATATCGGCCCGGTAGACGGGCATGATATCGGCTCTTTGATTGAAACGATGAAAATCGCAAAAAATCTTAAAAAACCCGTGATCATTCATGCGCAGACAACCAAAGGAAAAGGCTACAAGATGGCTGAAGGGACCAAAGAGCATTGGCACGGAGTAAGTGCGTTTGATCTCAAGACGGGTCAGCCGATTAAGAAAACTGCACAAAAATCTGCCACGGCTATTTTTTCCCAAACACTGCTTGCTTTGGCGCAGGAAGATGACAAAGTGGTAGGTGTGACCGCAGCAATGCCCAGCGGTACGGGTATGAGTGCAGCGATGGAAAAATATCCGAATCGTTTTTGGGATGTTGCAATTGCCGAACAGCATGCCGTTACCTCGATGGGCCCGCTTGCAAAAGAGGGGTTCAAGCCGTTTTGTGCTATCTATTCGACGTTTTTGCAACGGGGGTATGATCAGGTGATTCATGATATTGCGCTGATGGATGTGGGAGTAACGTTTGCGATAGATAGGGCCGGTATCGTCGGAGAAGACGGGGAGACGCATCAAGGTGCTTTTGATATATCCTATCTAAGGGCCATACCCAATATGACGCTTTGCGCCCCATCCAATGAAACAACCATGAAACTTGTGATGGAGTTTGCTAAAGAGTACCCTAGGCCTTGTGCTTTTAGGTATCCCAGAGGTGCTTTTTGGGCCAAAGAAAGAGAAACCAGACCTTTTGAGCTGGGGAAATCTGAGCTTTTGCAAGAAGGAGAAGAGATTCTTTTTGTCGGATACGGTAACGGAGTAGGACGAGCAGAGCAAACCGCAGCATTGCTAGATAAAAAAGTAGGTATTTTGGATTTGCGTTTTGTAAAACCGCTGGATAGCGAAATGCTTTTAACGCTGGCGCAAATTTATAAAAAATGGTATGTCTTTTCAGACAGTGCCGCTTATGGCGGTGTGGGATCTGCATTGTTGGAGTTTTTAAGCCGAAGCAAGATACAAGATGTTAGACTGACGACTTTTGAGTATGACGATAATTTTATCGGGCACGGCAATACACAAGATGTTGAAGAATCGTTGGGAATTTTGCCCAGGCAGTTGGCAAAAAGAATCCTCTAGCAGGGCAAATGATGCGACAAAGACGGGAACATGTCTTTGTCAAGCAAAATCGCACCGAAATATGAACTTGCAAAAATATCTTAAGGGGTGTTTTCGCAAGTTCAGTGACAGTGAACAAATATTTTAAAGGAAAAAAATGGCTCACGAATACATTTTTACAAGTGAATCGGTAACCGAAGGCCATCCGGACAAGATGGCCGATCAAATCTCTGATGCAATTTTAGATTATATCATTGAAAAAGATCCGCAAGCCAGAGTGGCATGCGAAACATTACTGAGCAATGGTTTTTGTGTTATTGCAGGAGAATTAAAAACACATACCTACTGCCCGATGCAGGAAGTTGCCAGGGAAGTAATCAGGGAAATCGGATATACCGATGCAAATTACGGATTTGACTACCGAAGCGCGGGTGTGCTTAACGGTGTCGGAGAACAAAGCCCGGATATCAATCAGGGGGTTGATCAAGCCTCGGGCGAAATCGGTGCGGGGGATCAAGGGTTGATGTTCGGCTATGCCTGCAATGAAACCGAAGAGTTGATGCCTTTGCCTATCTCTTTGGCGCATAAGCTTACTTCAAAGCTGGCAGAAGTCCGTAAAAACGGCACAATACCTTTTTTGCGCCCGGACGGAAAGGCGCAAGTGAGCGTGAAATATGTGGATGGAAAACCTGTAGCGATCGATACGATTGTTGTCTCAACCCAGCATCATCCTGAAGTAAGTTTAGAAAAAGTACAAGAAGCTGTACTTGAAGAGGTGATCAAAGCGGTTATCCCTGAGCAGTTGATGAATGAGGATGTTACGTATCACATCAATCCGACAGGCCGGTTTGTTATCGGGGGGCCTCAGGGGGATGCAGGACTTACGGGCAGAAAGATTATTGTTGATACCTATGGGGGTTCATGTCCGCATGGCGGAGGTGCATTTTCCGGCAAAGATCCTACAAAAGTAGACCGTTCCGGCGCTTATGCTGCCAGACATGTTGCCAAAAATCTTGTAGCTTCCGGCATTTGTGATAAGGCTACCATCCAGATAGCCTATGCCATCGGCGTGGCTAATCCGGTTTCCATCTATATAGATACGCACGGAACAGCTAAAGTAGAAGAATCAAAAATTATCGAGTGCGTGAAAGCATTGTTCGATCTTACCCCCAAAGGAATCATAAAAAGTTTGGATCTGCTCAGACCTATCTATAGAAAAACAGCGACTTACGGCCATTTTGGCAGGGAAGAAGAAGGGTTTACTTGGGAAAAATTGGACAAGGTTTCTGAAATAAAAGCATATTTTGACCTCTAATTAAAGAATAATTTAAATAAGTTTGGCTATAGTTTTTAAACTTTAAAATAAAGGAGTTAGAAAATGGCAGTAATCATTACTGATCTTTGCATTAATTGTGCAGCTTGCATCGATGAATGTCCGGTAGAGGCGATTGTAGACGAGGATGATAATCCGACTGGTGAAGAGTGCTATTATGTATATCCAGACAAATGCGTGGAGTGTGTAGGTTATCATGATACGCCGGCATGTGCAGAAGCATGTCCTACAGAAGGTTGTATTACTTGGGATATGCCTTTTACATCTGAACACAAAGATTTCTTTGCCGGAGCAAATTACGTAGGCGGACACAATTACGGTATTGAAAATTCTGATGCCGAAATGCCTTTCAGAAAAGAAATCAGCATGGATGACAGACAGGCTAGAAAACCTGTTATTGAAGACTAATCTTCTTGATTCATTGGGGGTTTCCCAATGAATTTCTTTCTTTAATTATTAATTTATTTTTAATATCTTTTTTGATAAAATCCCGCCCGAATACTTTTTTTGTCAAAAGTAAATTTTGTGTGTAGGAATCATCATATGGAACAAACATTATCTATCATTAAACCCGATGCAGTTGCTAAAAATGTAGTAGGAAAAATTCTTGCCAGATTTGAAGAGGCGGGATTGAGAATCGCTGCAACTAAAAAAATCCAACTAAGCCAAGAAGATGCCGAAGCGTTTTATGCAGTGCATGCGCAAAGACCTTTTTTTAAAGATCTTGTAGAGTTTATGATTTCCGGTCCGGTTGTTGTATCGGTGCTTGAAGGTGAAAATGCGATGGCAAAAAACCGAGAGCTTATGGGTGCAACCAATCCAAAAGAGGCTGCACCGGGAACAATTAGAGCAGATTTTGCAGACAGTATTGATGCCAATGCCGTGCACGGAAGCGATTCTTTGGAAAATGCAGCAAACGAGATTAGCTTTTTCTTTGCCCAAAGAGAAATTTGCTAAATAAAGTGCTTTGCCAGCCAAGAAAAGAATTATTTCTTAGGGCGGGGCAAAAGAAAATGTTTTTAAGAGGCGTAAAATGAAAATAGAGTTTGAAAAAGTTGGTACCACACCAAAACCTTTCAAAGTTGAGTTTGAAGGCGCCAAACTTGAAGGCAATTTATATAAAAGCGGTTATCATCGTGTTGTTCTTGAGGGCAAATTAAGCGGGAATATAAAATTGGATTGTGATCGGTGCGGCAGCCCGTTTGATTATCCGTTGGAAAATTTCCTAAAGCTGACAATCAGCGACCAGCCAGTAGAAGATAAAGATGATTTGGATATAATTGAGTTTTTGGACGGCAGAATAGATCTGTCTTACATTCTAGAAAGCGAAATCAATGCGCTGAGAGGCTCATATCATTATTGCGCCAAATGCAGCAATAGCGACGAGATGTTCGAAGCGGAATTTTAAATAAAAAACTACAAAAGGATATACGATGGCAGTACCTAAGAGACGTGTGAGCCACACAAGAGCAGCAAAAAGAAGAACACATTACAAAGTGACATTGCCAATGCCTGTAAAAGATGCAGATGGTACGTGGAGAATGCCTCACCATATGAATATGACTACCGGTGAATATAAAACCAAAGCATAAGACATGATTAAAATTGCAATAGATGCAATGGGTGGGGATTTTGGTCCCGAACCTATCATTGAAGGTGTGGTCCAAGCACTTGAAAATGAAAAATTTCTTCCTATATTGGTTGGGAAAAAAGCAGAAATTCTTGCGCTTCTTCCCCAATATTATCACGAAAAAGTCCAAATAGTCGATGCTTCGGATGTTATTTCCATGAGTGATCAGGCGACCAATGCGCTAAAAAGAAAAGAATCCTCTATCTATAAGGCCGTAGAATTGGTACGCAACCATGAGGCGGATGCGATTGTTTCCGCAGGGCACAGCGGTGCCACAATGTCTTTGGCTACTTTAAGAATAGGGCGCTTGCCTCATATTTCAAAGCCTGCGCTTGCTACCTTGATGCCAAGTGTTATTCAAACCAAAACATTGGTGCTTGACGTCGGTGCGGTGGTAGACTGTACGCCAAAAAACCTTTACGAGTTTGGCGTAATGGGTGAAGCATATGCCAAAGAGATACTCAAGATCCCTTCTCCCAAGGTTGGGCTTCTTGCCAATGGGGAAGAAGACAGCAAAGGCAATGCGCTGACAAAAGAAGCTTTTAAATTATTAAAAGATTTAAACGGCTTTGCCGGAAACGTAGAAGGGCGTGATATTTTTAACGGCCATGTTAATGTTGTGGTGTGCGACGGGTTTACCGGCAATATTTTGCTCAAAACAAGCGAAGGGGTTGTTTCCACAATTTTTGCATTGATGAAACAGCAAATCCGTAAATCATTGCCTGCTAAAATCGGTGCACTGATGATGAGAAAAAAGGTATTCGGCAATATGAAAAAACAAGTGGATTATGCCGAGTATGGCGGCGCACCGCTTTTGGGTATCGACGGATGCGTCATTATCAGCCATGGAAGCTCAAATGCCAAAGCGATCAAAAACGCCATATTTCAGGCCATAAGATATACACAATCCAACGTAAACAAAACCATAGAAGCGCTTTTGAGCGAAAACAAGTAGTCCAAGAAAATTTTTTCTTGGACAGTCTCCAAATTCCCCTTTTATCCTATTTGTGCTAAAATAATGCACTTTATATTCAAGGACAATCATGTCACAAACAAAGCAGACATATGCTTCTTTCAGGTCAATAGGTGCTTACGTGCCTGAAAAAGTTTTAAGCAATGCAGATCTTGAAAAGATGGTAGATACCACCGATGAATGGATTGTAAAGCGTACGGGAATAAAAGAGAGACATATCGCAGCTACAGATGAGTATACAAGCGATATGGCGGTAAAAGCGGCACGGCTTGCAATTGAGAGGTCCGGTATTTCAAAAGAAGAGATTGACCTAGTGCTCTGTGCGACAGTGACACCCGATTATTTTAATATGCCTTCAACTGCATGTATCATATCTGATAAATTGGATATTCACAATGTACAAGCTTTTGATATTTCTGCTGCATGCAGCGGTTTTGTTTATCTTTTGAGTATTGCCAAAGCTTTTATTGAATCGGGCATGAAAAAAAATGTCTTGATTATAGGAGCTGAAAAATTTTCTTCGATTGTAGATTATACCGACAGAAGCACTTGCATTCTTTTTGGAGACGGTGCAGGGGCGGCAATGATTTGCGCAACGGAAAATAAAAAAGAAGCTTTTATCGATATCCATGCCAGTGCAGACGGTGCTTATGCAGATTTTTTGGTTACCCCTGCCCCCGGAGCTGTACATCCTGCAAGCCAAAAAGTGATCGATGAGGGGCTTCAGTTTGTGCAAATGAAGGGAAATGAAACCTTTAAGCTTGCAGTAAAAACATTAACCAAAGATGTGCAGGAAATCCTGGAAACAAATCATATAGATGCCAAAGATATTCCTCATTTTGTTCCTCACCAGGCAAATTACCGCATTATTAAAGCGGTGGGGGATGCTTTGAAAATGAGAGAAGATCAGATTGTTTTAACCGTCGGAAAATACGGGAACACTTCGGCTGCTTCTATTCCCATGGCAATTAACGATATTTACGAAGAAGGAAGGTTAAAAACAGGGGATTTGATGCTCTTGGATACATTCGGCGGAGGGTTAACATGGGCGAGTGCTCTGCTTCCTTTTGCCGGCAAAGCAAAAGAATAAAAAGGAAACGGTTTTTGAGAATCGGTTTTATCGGAGATATTGTAGGCAAGCCGGGACGGCTGATGGTAAAAAACCATTTGAAGCGGTTGAGACAAGAGCATTTTCTTGATTTTGTAATAGCAAATTATGAAAATGCAAGCCATGGATTTGGATTGACGGAAAAGAATTGTGCAGAATTGTTAGGTTACGGCATAGATATGATGACCGGAGGCAATCATAGTTTTGACAAAAAAGAGATTTTACCCCTTTTTGATGTTTATCCCCTTATTCGTCCTCTTAATTTACCGCAACAAGCACCGGGGAAAGGGGTTTATGAAACAATTGTATCGGGCAATCAAGTAGCCGTACTGAATCTTATGGGATATTATACCATGCCGATGGTAGATAATCCGTTTACTGCAATTTTGCAACAAATTGAGCAGCTGAAAATGAAAGAAATCAAGCATATTATTATCGATATGCATGCAGAAGCGAGCAGCGAAAAACAGGCCCTTTTGCATATGCTAAAAGAAGATGTCAGTGCCATACTCGGCACACATACCCATGTTGGAACAGATGATTTGCAAATCGCCGGGGGGTGCTGCTATGTTACGGATGTCGGGCTGACCGGATGCAGGGACGGGGTAATCGGTATGCATCAAGACATGCCGATTAGACGATTTTTAACGGGTGCGGGGGGACATTTTGATGTGCCTGAGACGTGTAAGGCAATTTTTCAAATGGTTGTTTTTGAACTTGATGATGAGGGGCGTTGCAAGGAGGCAAAAAAAATAAAAATTTATGACAATATGCCCAAACTTATCACCGATGCATGGAAAGAGTGATTTTAAGAGTTGACCTTGATACGTACTTTTTTGGGGTCAAAAAGTGCGATTGCTTCTTTGATCATCGGTTCTTCCAAAATAGCAGAAGGGTCTTTCTCTTTTGACGCTTCATCTTCTTCCAAAGCCGAAGCAAGACAGGAATTTTTCATCTCAATCTCTTCTATCATAGAAGAAAAACCGTTGCACTCATCGCTTTCATCATCGGCATAAGGCAATGCAGTTTCTTCTTTCTCTTTGGCATCTGTAGTATCTTCAGTATGCATAGGTGACAATCCAGGCTTGGCAGTATTAATGATTTTTGTTTCAAGTCCAAATGTCTCTTTGACGAACATGTTGATAACTCCCCAATGGGCAATGAGCAGTTTTTTTTCTTCGTCTTGAGCCGTAGAAACCCACGTGAGCCGGTTGTTTTGAAAGCTTTCAAAGGTAATATTGGCTTCGAAGCAGGCGCCCAATTCATAGTTTCGATCAAATATTTTTTCGATAAGCATCTCGAATTTTTTTTGATCGGTATTTGATTGTTGTGCTTGAGCAGTTTTTTCGTTGTTTTTTAAATGAGAAAGTTGGGCTGCTTGGGATTCCTCGTACGCCGTTTGACTGTCAAGAAAGATTTGGTTGGGCAAATTTTCATCTCTTTCTTTGTCTAAAGGATTGATTGTTTGGTCTTTTGTTTTTGAAGGGAGAGAGGAGACAATCTCCTCTTCGGTAATCATGATAACTTCGGCAGGAGCAGCGGCTTCTTCCAGGCTAGTACAGCGGATTGTCTGTGAAGGGATTTGAACCTCTTGGAGTTCGGTTTTTAAAGATTTGATCATTGTATCAATCTCTTTGATCTCTAATGCTTCCATCATCTTAAAGAGTGTCAGCATCAGCACAAATTCACCGTCGCTTCCCAGCGCAAGCAAACTTTTGGCATCAGCAATCACCCTAAAAAAACGCTCCAGGATTATTGTGGAAAAATTTGTATTTTGCGCAAGAAGCAATTCTTTGAGATAGAGAGTGAGTTCATCGAGTATCATTTCTGCTTCATACTCGGATGCCATATGAACGAAAGCAAGTATTTTGGAGCGGTCTTTGCGCATGATGTCTTCAATCAGCCGGCCTAGGATATTTGGGTCTATGATGCCAAGCATTCCCGTCACCGTACCGATATCTATAAAGTTTTTAGAGTACACGATGGCTTGATCAAGCAGCGTCAAAGAATCCCTTAGGCTTCCTGCACCGTTGCGTGCAATGATCTCCAAGGCCTCTTTTTCATAGCCTATATTTTCAAGGTTAAGGATATGTTCAAGGTGGCTAAGCACAAGATTTTGAGGAATTTTTTTGAATCTAAAATGTTGTGTCCTTGAGAGAATGGTTGCAGGCAGTTTCAGCGGGTCTGTAGTGGCCAAAATAAATTTTACAAAACTAGGCGGCTCTTCAAGTGTTTTAAGCAATGCATTAAATGCTTGCGGGGTTAGCATATGAACTTCATCGATAATGAAGATTTTATATCGGGCCAGAGTCGGTTTGTATTTGGTATGCTCTATAAGATCTTTGATATCGTCAATGCCGCGGTTGGAGGCCGCATCCATTTCAATAATATCTATATGCCGGTTTTCGCTGGCCATGATGCAATGGCTGCATTCTTGACACGGATGGGACGTTGTGCCTTTTTCGCAAAGAAGCGCTTTGGCAAAAATACGTGCCGTCGAAGTTTTGCCGCTTCCCCGCAGCCCTGAAAAGAGGTAAGCATGAGAAAGTCTGTTGCTGTCAAGAGCCAGTGAAAGGGTTTGAGAGATTGCTTCTTGACCGATGAGATCATCAAACGCGGCAGGCCGATATTTCCTCGCAAGAGCTAAAGACAAAGCAACTCCTTTTATTTTTTAAGTGGACTGGGATTATAAATATATTGTAGTCAAATTTTACTTTTGATTGGTATAATTAATATATCAATACTGCAAGAAAAAGGGCGGTCATGAAATGGAAGGATAGCAGACGAAGTACGAATGTAGAAGATAGACGGGAAAGCTCCGGGGGAGGTTCCGGAGGATTGCCGTCGATGGGTAGCGTAATGATGATCTGGCCGCTGATTAAGCCTTTGCTGCGGACCAAATTGGGATGGGCAATCATCGCGCTTGGTATACTTGCCTATATGAACGGCATCAATCCGCTAGCCATTTTGGGACTGGAAGAGCAAAGAACAACCATTCACACAACAGACAAAGAAAAAGAGAATGAGCAGGCAGCTTTTATCTCGGCGGTGTTGGGGGATACAGAAGAGGTATGGAAAGAGATTCTTCCTCAATATCATATGCATTACAAAGATCCGAAGATAGTGCTATATCGCGGCAGTACGCAAAGCGGATGCGGATATGCAAGTGCCCAAATGGGGCCGTTTTATTGTCCTGTCGATCAAAAAGTGTATTTGGATTTAGGATTTTTCGATGAGCTGGCAAATCGGCATAATGCACCTGGAGATTTTGCTCAAGCCTATGTGATTGCGCATGAAATAGGCCATCATGTTCAAAATCTGCAAGGCATACTGAGCAAGGCGCAGCTGCTTAAGCAGCAGTGGAATGATGAAGAGAAAGCCAATGCGCTTCAAGTAAAAATAGAACTTCAAGCTGATTGTTATGCAGGGATCTGGGCACACCATGCACAAAAACGTTTCAATATTTTGGAACCGGGGGATATAGAAGAGGCACTAAATGCGGCCGGCTCTATAGGAGACGATACGTTGCAAAAAAAAGCAACGGGATACGTCAGGCCCGATACTTTTACGCACGGAACTTCGCAGCAGCGTACAGAGTGGTTTAAGCGAGGATTGGAAACGGGAGACGTGGGAGAATGCAATACGTTTCAATAAGCCTAACATCAAAATCAAACAGTCAGTTAAGCTGTTCGGCTTATGCGGTTTTATTTCAAAAGGGAAATTTTACGGACCAAAAATAGATCAAATTGTTTACAATTAATAAGGAATTGCCAACTACTTCGCTATAATCACTTTCATTTAATATCCATTCTAAAAGCGAGCAATCAATGAGTTACAATCCTAATGAGATTGAGGCCAAGTGGCAGAAAATATGGGAATCTGAAAAAGCATTTGAACCGTCAGATTCGTTAGAGCAAAAGAAAAAATACATTTTAAGCATGTTCCCTTATCCAAGCGGGCGCATTCATATGGGCCATGTAAGAAACTATGCAATCGGCGATGCAATTGCACGTTACTATAGAAAACAAAATTATAATGTACTGCATCCGATCGGTTGGGATGCATTCGGTATGCCCGCAGAGAATGCGGCCATTAAGCATAAGCTTCATCCCAAGAAGTGGACCTATGAAAATATAGAATATATGCGTAAAGAATTAAGTGCTTTGGGCCTTTCGTTTTCTCATACCCGGGAATTTGCAACCTGCGACCCTCTTTATACAAAATGGGAGCAGGAGTTTATCATCAAAATGTATGAGTCAGGACTTCTTTTTCGCGAGTCTACTACCGTTAATTGGTGTGAGAGCTGCCATACGGTGCTGGCAAACGAACAGGTAGAAGAGGGATGTTGCTGGCGCTGCGACAACCCTGTACAGCTTAAAGAGATGCCCGGATACTATTTGGATATTATCAAATATGCCGATGAATTGCTTACAGATCTTAAAATTCTTGAAGGCAAATGGCCTCAGCAAGTCCTTACGATGCAGGAAAACTGGATCGGCAAATCAGAAGGGCTTGAGTTTGAGTTTGAACTAAGCGAAGAGAGCAAGGCAAAACTGCATGGGAGATTTGAGAAATATACTGTCTTTACCACAAGGCCCGATACGATTTACGGGGTGACCTATTCGGCACTTGCTCCGGAGCATCCTATCACAAAATATATTGTTGAGCATGGTTTGGTAGAAAGCAAAATAGCCCAAAAGATCACGCATATTGCCAATATGGCCGAGCGTGAAAGGGCGCAGTCAGAGAAAGAGGGACATGCACTTGGCATTACGGTGATTCATCCTCTTACAGGCGAAGAGATACCGGTTTGGACGGCTAACTTTGTGCTTGCAAGCTATGGCGGGGGTGCAGTGATGGCGGTACCTGCACACGATGAAAGAGATTATGAGTTTGCTTCAAAATATAATCTGCCTATCAAAAGGGTGGTAGGTGCCGAAGGAGAACTTCCTTTTACCGGCGAGGGAAAACTTGTTGATTCGGCAGTATTTAGCGGACTAAATAATCAGCAAGCCAAAGCCAAGATCATCGCAATGTTTGAAGAGGCAGGATTTGGGAAAGGGAAAGTTAATTATAAATTAAGAAACTGGGGTGTCAGCCGCCAGCGTTACTGGGGCGCACCAATTCCGTTTGTGCATTGTCAGCAGTGCGGGTTGGTGTCGGAAAAGATAGAGAATTTGCCTGTAGCGCTGCCTGACGATGTGGAGATCACCGGGGAAGGCAATCCGCTTGATAGTCATCCGACATGGAAATATTGCAGTTGTCCAAAATGCGGCCAAGAAGCAATTCGCGAAACCGATACACTTGATACGTTTGTACAGTCTAGCTGGTATCAGTTCCGCTATGCCACAAATCCGAAGAAATGGAATGAAATAGGGATCGATAAAGAAGATGCAGCATACTGGATGGGAGTAGATCAATATATCGGCGGGATAGAGCATGCCATACTTCATTTGCTGTATGCCAGATTTTTTACCAAAGTGTTGCGCGATTTGGGCTATCATGACATTAATGAGCCTTTTACACGTCTTTTGACTCAAGGAATGGTACTTAAAGACGGTGCAAAGATGAGTAAATCCAAAGGCAACACGGTTGACCCCGATAAGCTGATCGAAAAGTACGGAGCTGATACGGCGAGGCTTTTTATCCTTTTTGCCGCACCGCCGCAAAAAGAACTTGAATGGAACGATAATGCAGTCGAAGGCGCATTTAAATTTATTCGGAGACTTTTTGAGAGAGCTGACAGAGTTGTGAGAAACGAGTTGCCGAACATTGACCATGAAGCTCTTGGCAAAGAGTCCAAGCTGGCGCGCCAAAAGGTGTATGAGGCACTTCAAAAATCGAAAGATGTCTATGAAAAAACCTTTGCCTTCAACACGCTTATCGCAGCATGTATGGAGGCGTTGAATGCACTTGATAAACAAGATGACGGTGCAGTCTGGAGCGAGGGAATGTACGTGATGCTCAATTTGCTTGAGCCTATTATCCCTCATGCGGCTTGGGAGTTGAGCGAAGTGCTTTTTGGACGCGCCAACCTCTCTGATGTTCTTAAGGTCAAAGACGAGGTGTTTGTACATGACAGCATTCTTTATGTGGTGATGATAGGCGGAAAGAAACGTGCAGAGATCGAAGTCTCTCCCGATGCTTCATCCGAGGAAATCCTTGCATTGGCCAAAGAGGCCGGGAGCAAATGGCTTGAGAGCATGAGTATCATAAAAGAAGTGGTCGTTCCAGGAAAATTGGTTAATCTTGCAGTAAAACCGGCTGGTTAGTGACAAGTGAGAATGCAGGAACGAGGAATGGACGTATGCGGAAATACCGCTTTATGTGTAAAGGAAAAATATGGTTATCAATAGAAATTTTTTAAAAAATAACAGCCCAAAACGCCTCACTCCTTACTTCTCACTCCTTATGTTGGCAGCTTTAATGCTGCTGACAGCCTGCGGTTATAAACCCTCTTCTTGGGCAATTGAAAATATATTTTCAGACAGCGTCTATGTAGAGGTGCATGTTGACAGGGCTGAGCCGGAAAATGCGCCGTTTCTTAAAGATGAAATGAATCGTATGGTGTATACGCGTTTTAAGGGCAAAATCGTACCTAAAGAGCAAGCAAAAAGTCAGATCATCATCTCTTATAACGGAACGACATTTACGCCTTTGGCTTATAAAGACGGATATATTTCGCGCTATCGTGCCAACATCCGTGTCACCTTTGATATGATCACCAACCAAGGCAGACTGAAAAAAACGATTACCGCGGTACAGGAAGGGGATGTTCAAGTCAGTTCAATGCTTTCTTCTAAGCTTAGAATCGAAGCGATTCGCAAGGGAATGGAAAAGGCGATGAATGAATTTTTGGCTTATGTAAGTGCCAAAGGGATAAGGGCGGGCAGCAGTGAATAGCAAGATGCCTTCTTTTGCAGATTTTTTGAAGAACAAACCCCTTTATTATAAGGAGATAGACCATACACGCATCGCGAATGCCTATGCACAACTCAAACCGCATATCAAACATCCCAAAACAATCCACATCGTAGGAACCAACGGCAAAGGCTCGACCGGCAGGATGATTGCCTATTTGGCTTACAAAAGCGGATTAAAAACGGGGCATTTTTCCTCTCCTCACATTATGAAATTTAATGAACGCATATGGGTGAACGGTGCGGATGCAAATGATGAGATGCTTGAGGCGGCACACCAAAAGCTTTTTGGCATCTTGGGAAGAGCCGGGTGCGATGCCTTGAGTTATTTTGAATACACGACGCTTTTGGCATTGGCGGTGTTTGAAAATCTTGATTTGATCGTTTTGGAAGCGGGGTTGGGCGGAGAGTATGATGCCACCAACGTATGCGACAAGATTTTGAGCGTGATCACGCCCATAGGCATAGACCACCGGGCTTTTTTGGGTGACAGTGTTGAGAAAATCGCAGGCACAAAAATACGAAGTATCCAAAAACGGGCCTTGCTTGCCCCCCAGCCTTTTAAGGAAGTGGAGAAGGTAGCCCAAGAGATTGCCGAACAAAAAGGGGCAAAGCTGTTTTTGAGCAAATGCACGCCTATGGATGGTCGGGTAAGAAGACTCAACGCCATCGCCAAACAAAAATCGTGGGGAAGCTATCTTGTAAGCAATGCTTTGGTTTGCTTGGAGGCATTGGACATCCTGGGTATCCCATACGATATGGATGACTTAAATTCTTTAGAGCTTTTTGGACGCTTTTACCCCTGGAGCGAAAATGTGCGTATCGATGTAGGGCATAATCCGCTGGCTGCAAGCGTCATAGAAAAAGCGTTAGACAGAAAAGTGGTGCTTATCTACAACAGTCTGGACGATAAAGACTATGAAGAGGTATTGCGTATACTTAAACCCAAAGTATGCCGGGTAGAAATTATTCCTATTGATTCTGAGCGTGCCGCTGCACTTGCACAAATAGAAAAAATACTTCAAAAAATCGGGCTGCCTTATACCTATTTCGAAGAAAAGATCAACAAAGAAGAGGAGTATCTTGTCTTCGGATCATTTCATACGGTCGAAGCGTTTCTGAAAAAAATGGATCAAAAATAATCATGTACCAAAGCAATATTTACGAATACCTAGAACAATTAAACGAAAACAAACTGCTTATTTGCAAGGATGACAAAGAAGCCATACAGATACAGGATGTAGCCAATCTGCTAGGCTTTGATACTTTTGTGCTGCCGGATTTGCGCATCAATGTCGGAGAGGATCTGCGTACGTATAGCGAGGATATCCAACTTTTTTTTGCTCAGCTTTCACGATATCATGAAAGCCAAAAGAAAAAAGTCTTGATTTCTCCGGTTAGAACGTTGTTTCTGCCTTTTCCTAAACCCCAATATTTTGCTTCCAAGACGATTGCTTTTGGGGATACGCTTGATTTAAACTTGCTAAAAGAGACACTATACCGATGGGGATACCATTTTGTAGATATTGCAGCAAGCAAAGGCGAGGTTTCTTTTCGCGGAGATATCATAGATATTTTTCCTATCGATACCCCAAATCCTTACCGTATCTCACTGTTTGATGAAGAGATAGAAGCGATCCATCCTTACGACGAAGGGACACAAAAAAGATTCAGCGAAGAGTTGGAGTTTCTAAACATACCTCCGGCTTTTTTGGCATTGTCCGAGGCTGAGCATGAGGCTCTCTCTAGAAGAGTGGAAAACAGCAGTTGCGACAGCTTTGTAAAAGATATCGACTCTTTGGGGCTTTGGCATCTTGAGGAGTTGGCCCAAAGTGCATTTGCTCAGTTTTCGGCTGTTTGTGCCGGCCGTCTTGAGGAGGAGCTCGATGAAATTTATAGTCTAAGCAAACCCTCTCTTCCCAGAGAATCTTTTTTGCTCCCAGTTATTGCCGAGGGAAACAAATACCGCGATCTTGAAGCGGTTGATCCCAATAAACTGCTGCAGGCACATAAAGATAAACAAATTATCATTATTGCCAAAAACGAAAGTATTGTGCGCGGTTCGCAGTTGGATTCTTTTGAAAACATTACGTTTATCTATCAAGAAGGGGTAGTCAATCTTCTTGGTGCAGATAAGCTTATTTTGTCGCTCAATAAGCCGGCAAAAATCAAACGTGTCAAAAAAGCAAATTTGGTTCTTGATGAACTTAAACAGGGCGATTATGTCGTGCATGAAACCCATGGAGTGGGTATTTTTAAGGGAATTGAAAAAAGGGATGTGCTGGGGGCAACAAGCGAATTTGTGGTAATGCAGTATCAAAATGAGGACATCTTGCTGATACCCGTTTCCAATCTTGAAGTCATCGACCGCTATATCGCCGAAGGGGGTGCGCTGCCGGCGCTTGACAGGCTGGGGAAAGCAAGCTTTAGAAGCCTTAAGGCCAAGGTTCGCGAAAAACTTTTTGCGATCGCTTCTGAGATCATCAATCTTTCTGCACAGCGGCATCTCAAAAAAGGGATTGTTTTAAAATCAAACACGCCTGAACATGCCCTTTTTATGGCCAAAGCGGGATTTGAATATACGCAAGACCAAGAAAGGGCTATTGGCGAAATGTTAAGCGATATGGGCAGCGGGTCTATGATGGATAGATTGCTGAGTGCGGATGTCGGATTTGGCAAAACGGAAGTGGCAATGAACGGCATGTTTATCGCAGCCAAAAACGGCTGCCAATCCATGATGATAGCGCCTACCACCCTGCTGAGTTCCCAGCATTACAAAACACTGAAAGAACGCTTTGGGGATTTTAACATCAAAGTAGCCAAGCTTGACAGATTTACAACATCCAAAGAAAAAAGCGGGATACTCAAAGGGCTTGAAGAGGGGGGTATTGATGCGGTGGTAGGAACGCATGCGCTGCTGAAGGCAAAATTTAAAAATTTGGCGCTGATTGTGGTCGATGAAGAGCATAAATTCGGAGTCAAGCAAAAAGAAGCACTCAAAGAGATCGCTATAAATGCGCATCTTTTGAGCATGAGTGCAACGCCGATACCAAGAAGCCTCAATCTTGCCCTTTCACAAATCAAAAGTTTTTCAGAAATTCTCACGCCGCCTATGGAGCGCAAAGGGGTACGTACGTTTGTCAAAAGCTATGATCCGAAGATTATCAAGGAGGCCATTTTGCGCGAAAAGCGGCGCGGAGGGCAAATCTTTTATGTTTTCAATTCGATCGCAGGGATAGAAGAGAAGAAAAAAGAGCTGCGCCGCATGCTTCCTGACTTGCGCATAGCCGTACTGCATTCGAAAATTTCAGCCCAAGAGACAGAAGATGAGATGATGCTTTTTGGAGAAGGCAAATACGATATGCTGCTTTCTACCTCTATCGTCGAATCGGGCATCCATATGCCGCATGCCAATACGATGATCGTAGACGGGGCGGACAGCTTCGGAATCGCCGATTTGCATCAGCTTCGCGGGCGTGTGGGGCGAGGCGCAAAAGAGGGGTATTGCTATTTTATGGTGGCGGACAAAGAGCATCTTACGGAAAATGCAAAACGCAGATTGCTTGCGCTTGAATCACACTCCGATCTTGGCAGCGGTGCGGTGCTGGCTTTTCATGACCTTGAAATCAGGGGCGGAGGAAATATCATAGGAGAAGCGCAGAGCGGCCATATCAAACAGATAGGCTATTCGCTTTATTTGAGGATGCTTGAAGATGCAATCCGCCAGTTAAGCGGCCAGCACAAAGAGGCACAGCAGCATGTTGATATGAAGCTTTCTGTCAATGCCTATTTGAATGAAGAGCTCATAAGGGAAGACAGGCTGCGTTTAGAGCTGTACAGGCGTCTTTCGCTATGCGAGAGTGCAAGCGAAGTTTACGAGATTGCCTCGGAGATCGAAGACCGTTTTGGCAAACTTGACAGAATTACCGGACAGTTTATAGATATCATGGCAATGAAAGTCCTTGCCAAAACCAAGGGCATCGCCAAAATCTCTTCCTATGGGGAGAATGTGTTTGTAGAATTTGCAGATGAGAGCAAAGAAAGGGCGGTTTTAAAGTCTGCGAGCAAAGATGACGATGATATCATAGCGACCGCAATGCGCTATCTCAAATCCGACCTGCCTTAAGAGAAAACAGCTTTTGATTGCATTAACTTTCAATTAACCCCCCTAAAGTATACTTCTGCATCAAAATGCAGGAGAAAAGCGTGAGTCAAACTATCACCGATATCAAAACGGAAATCTCTAAGGTGTTGGTAGGCCAGGAGAAGATGGTTGAAGGATTGTTGGCAGGGCTGCTCTGCCGCGGCCATATCTTGCTGGAGGGAGTGCCGGGACTTGCCAAAACAACGGCAGTCAATGCATTGGCAAGAAGTTTGGGGTTAAATTTTAAGCGGGTACAGTTTACGCCCGATTTGCTTCCAAGCGATATCATCGGAACAGAGATTTATGATCCCTCAAGCAACTCTTTTAAAATCAAAAAAGGCCCCGTGTTTACCAATCTTTTGTTGGCAGACGAAATTAACCGTGCCCCCGCAAAAGTCCAATCCGCACTTTTGGAAGTAATGCAGGAAAGGCAGGTAACGATAGGAGATGAGAGTTTTAAGATAAATCCTCCGTTTTTGGTCATGGCAACGCAAAACCCCGTTGAGCAAGAGGGTGCTTATGCGCTGCCTGAAGCACAGCTTGACAGATTTATGATGAAAGTGGTTGTAGGATACAACACTAAAGAAGAAGAGCTTGAAATTGCGCGGCGTGCAGCCAATAACAGTTTTGGAGCCATCCGTCAAGTTGCAACCATCGAAGATCTAAACCGTGTTGCAGATGAGGTGATGGAGGTGCATCTTGACCCGGAGATAGAGGCGTACATCGTAGAGCTTGTGATGGCTACCAGAGATCCAAAAGCATATGGGCTTGAAGCGCTCGTCCCTTATATAGAGTATGGGGCCAGTCCAAGAGCAAGTATCGATATGTACAAGGTTGCGAGGGCGATTGCCTATCTAAAAGGAAAAGATTATGTTTCGCCTATTGAGATAGCCTATATCGCCAAAGAGGTACTCCGCCACCGTGTGATCCTCTCCTATGAAGCACAGGCAGAAGATATCACCCAAGATTGGATTATAGAAAAGATATTGGCTGCCGTACCGATACCATAATGTACTGCATTATGGAAAATGAGGAGTTAGAAATGAAGAATGAGGAATTTTTGTATACATTGCTGAGCAATTTGACACTCAACACTCAATACGCAACATGCAACATTGATTTATCAGAGGTACCCTGATGAATCCGGCGGCAAAAAAGATCATTCTCAAAACCAAAAAACAAGTTTACGCCGAGAGGGTTGGGAACAATCCTTCGCTTTTTCAGGGTGAAGGGTTTGAATTTTCAGAGCTTCGCGAGTATGTGCATGGCGATGATGTACGTAAAATAGACTGGAAAACAACAGCCAAACTGGGCAAGCCCTATGTCAAAGTATATAAAGAAGAAAGAGAACTCAATGTTGTAGCGGTTTCGGTGCTTGGCGGATCTGTTTATTTTGGCACCGTAAGGCAAAAATCTGAGGTAATTGCAGAGATCGTTGCCACTTTGGGGTTTTCTGCGATCAAAAACAGTGATCTTTTTTCTCATTTTTTATTTGCAGATGATTTATACAGCATATGCAAACCAAGCAAAAAACTTTTTGCTGTGCATCAGGTGGCAGAAGAACTTATCTCTTTTGATCCGCTGGGCAAAGAGGCTGATTATCATGCGTTGGTGTCCATGCTTTCAAAGCGGCTTAAAAAGAAAGCTTTGCTTTTTATCGTTTCTGATTTTGTCGGAGATATCGACCTGAAACCTTTAAGCAAAAAGCATGATCTTTTTGCCGTCATTGTACGTGATAAATTTGAAGAAAATCCCGATGAATTGGGCTATTTAAGACTTGTGGATATGGAAAACCAAAAAAGCTTTGAGGGAAATATAGACAGGCAGACGCTCACACATTACAAAAAAGCGCTTCACGAAAACGATGAGAGGCTCTATAGGCAGTTTAAAAAACAAGGGATCCGATTTGTCAAGGTTTATACCGATGAAGATCCGGCATTAAAACTTATCAAGCATATGGGAAAAGTATAAGAATGGGGAATGAGAAATTAGGGATTAGGAATGTCGGTAAGCTTTTCTTTGAAAAGCTTTTGTTGGACAGAAGCACTGCAACGCGGTACAATCTAAAGTTCTTTACCCGTTACTCTTTGCTCTTCATTGTTTGGATGAGTGCAGTGCAGGCAGAAGAACAGAATTTAACGGCACAGCTTCGGGATATCAAACCGCTTTTAAAGATACCGGACGACTCTTATTATTTTTATTGGGGGTTTGTGAGTTTTGGAATGTTGCTGCTGTTTGGCATTCTTTTTTTTGCCGCAAAGAAACTATGGGAGCAGCGCAAGACAAATTTGGCTAGAATCTATCTTGCCCGTCTTAAGGCTATTGACTGGAAAGACACCAAACAATCAGCCTATGAAGCGACGCATTATGCAAGACTGTTGGCAACCGATGCACGCAGGCAGGAGCTGTTTTCTCAGCTTGAAGCGATGCTGGAAAAGTACAAATACAAAAAAAAGGTAGGACCGCTGGATGAAGAGACGTACAGCCAGTTTAATCTTTTTGTACAGGTAGCCAATGAGTCAATTTAGTTTCGAATATCCGCTTTTTCTCTTGGCGATTATACTTTTTGCCGTGTGTGACAAATGGTGCAGGCAAAGATCGAGAGCCATTTTTTTTCCTCATGTAAAACGGTTGATTGCGCAAAATGCTTCTTCCGGCACTTTGCTTGAGTGGCTCAAATGGATAGGTATTGTGTCTGCCGTTGTTGCTTTTGCTTCGCCGGTATTGACCAAAAACTATACAAGCAGCAAAAAAGAGGGGCGGGATATCGTGTTGATTTTAGATGCGAGCGATTCGATGCGCCAAGGAGGCTTTGATGCCAATGATCCCTGGAAAAATAAATTTAATGTAGCCAAAGAAGTCATCGGTTCTTTTGCAGACAAACGGACAAGTGACCGTATAGGGATGATCACCTTTGCAGATATTGCATTTATCTCTTCTCCTTTAACCTTTGAAAAGGATTTTTTACAAAATATCATTCAAATGCAGCAGCTCGGCATGGCAGGCAGACGTACGGCCATCAACGATGCGCTTGTGCAAGCATACGGGATGCTTTCTCAAAGCAAAGCCAAATCCAAAATAGCCATTTTGCTCACCGACGGTATAGAGAATATGAGCAAGGTCTCTTTTGATGAGCTTTTAAAAATGATCAAAGAGCAAAATATCAAGCTGTATACCATAGGGATGGGTAATGCCGGAGAGTATGACGCACACTACTTGAAAGCGTTGGCAGATACAGGGGGAGGCCAGGCTTACGGGGCGAACGATGCGGCTGCTCTTTTGAAAATCTACGAAGCGATAGACAAGCTTGAGGTAACCGAAATGGAAGATAGAAAAATAGCAGAGCATACCTATCTTTATGTTTACCCTCTTTTTTTAGCAATTATGAGTTTGCTGCTTTTTGTCTATTTTAGAAGCAGCAAGGGGGCATAAATGAGCTTTGTCTATCCTTATCTCTTTTTAGCGCTGATAGTGCCGTTTGTTTTTTTTGCCCTATTGGTCTCGACCAACAAAGGAAGGCTTTCTCGTATTTTTGACGAGAAGGTGCTTGAGAGGCTCAATGCCGCAAAAGGAACCCTTTCTCTTGGTGTACGCCATATGCTGTTATTTGTTTCTTTGTTTTTTATGATCGTAGCCATCGCAAGGCCCGTGATAGAAAAAGGAGAAAAGATCGTATCGGTAGAGGGGCTGAATGTACTTGTGGGGCTTGACATCTCAGCTTCCATGCGAAGCACGGATCAGTATCCGAACCGTTTGGAATTTGCCAAGAAAAAAATAGAAACTTTTTTGAATGCGATGCCAAGCGATGAGGTCGGCATGATGGCTTTTGCGCACGCTTCTTTTGTGGTGGCGCCTTTTACTTCCGATAAAGAGACGCTCAAAGAGATCATAAAAAGGGTCGATGAAAACTATATCAATATGGGCTCAACGGATTTTGAAAGCCTAGCGATGCTCTCTGCACGGCTGCTAAAAGACAAGCCCTATAAAATTCTGGCGGTATTTACCGATGGCGGAGATGAAGAGGCGCTTGGGGATTTCGCCGATATTCTTGCTGCAAACGATATCGCTTTGTATACGGTGCTTGTCGGTACGGCTAAAGGAGCGCCGGTGATCGATGAAAGAGGCAAACCTTTTACACAGCAGGACGGCTCCATTGTCATCACCCAAAGAAATGATATGCTTTTGGAAGTTTCCAAAAAAAACGGGGGCACTGGAGTCATAGCCGATAATTCGAAAGAAGATATAGAAAAACTGCTTTCAATGATGCGAGATAAATATAAAAACAAACAACAAGGCGAAGTAAAAATCAAAGAACGCCAGGAGCTGTTTTACTATCCTTTGGGGATCGGTTTATTGATATTGCTGATTGCACTCAGTTCCTTGCCGAAAAAAACAGCAAACGGCAAGCGGCATACAGCCGGCTATGGAGGCAAAAAATGAAAAAATCAATCAAAGTATTTTCTATTTTAAGCATGGGGTTTTCTATAGTTTTGAATGCAGGTTTGACAGACTTTAAGACGATTCGGGATGCCAAAGAGGCTTATGAGGCAAAAGAGTACACTGCAAGCGCAGCCTTGCTGAAGAGCTTGGAGGCCAAATCGCCTGAGAAATCATATAATATCGGCAATGCCTATTACAAGGCCAAACGGTATGATGAAGCCATTAAAGCGTATGAGCAAGCGCAAGGCGTAGATGAATCAGCAAGGCTTCACAATATTGCTAACAGCTATTTTCAAAAAAATGAACTGAAAAAAGCCATAGATACCTACGAAGACGCTTTAAAAATCAAAGAAGACGAAGCAACACGTTTTAATCTGGAACTGGCAAAAGAAAAAATGAAACAGCAAGAAGAAAAAAACAGCCAACAGCAAAACGATAAACAAGAGAATCAAAAAGAAAAAGAAGAAAAAAGCCAACAAAAACAGAATGGCCAAAGCAAAAAGCAGCAAAATAAAGAAAAAAATCAATCAGACCAACAGGATAAAGAAGACAATCAGCCCCAAAGTTCAGGACACGACAAACAAGACAATTCTCAGCAGCCAAACCAAGACGAGAAAAAACAAAAGATGCAAGAGATAAATCAACAGCAAGAGAAACAAGAAGATCAGCAAGCCAAAGATACAAAGCAAAAAAAAGAAACACAAAATGATAAAGATGCTGTTGGGGCAAACCAAACAGAAGAAGAAAATAAGCCCCAAGATGCCAATCCGGCTTCAATGCCCGCCTCATCGGCTCTGAGCACGGAAGAGAAGCTCAAAAATGAGGCATTAAAACGACTGCTTAAAAAAACAGGAGCTCAAAAGATGCCTGCCTTGATGTATCCGATGGAGACACAAAAGACACAAAGGAGAGAAGATGCAAATCCTTGGTAAAATCATCATCATTTTTATTGCGATGCTCCATGCAGCATGGAGCCAAAGCGTTGAAGCAACGGTTTCATCGCGTCAGGTAGTCGCAGGTAATCCCGTGCAGCTGCAAATAGATGCCGTAGGTGATGATGTAGTATTTCCTGAGATTGAAGAGGTAGAGTCTGCGCCGGTTTTAGGCCAAGCTAAGTCGAGCAGCATTTCTTTTACATCGATCAACGGGAAAAGCAGCCGGCAAAACAAAACTACCTTGCTGCTGCAATTTGTCCCCGAACACAATCTGACCGTTCCTTCTTATGATGTCCTCATTGACGGAAAAACGTATCAGACAAAACCGATCAAGATTACGGTTGTTCAATCCGAGGCCCCCGCAATGCAAGAAAATACAAAATTTTCGCTTCAAATGGCTGTTGAAAAAAATGAAGTAGTTGTAGGCGAATCTTTTGTAGTGACGGTTTATTTTTCATATGAAGACGGATTGAGGCTGGCTGAGAATCCAAGATATGAAAAACCGTCATTTGACGGTTTTTTTGTTCACGAGGTTCAAGAGCCTAAAGTGTACAGAAAAGGCAGCCAAAACATCCAAGAACTCCGTTATATACTCACTCCACGGCAAGAGGGCAATTACACCATAGGACCGGCGCAGGTAAATATTCCCGAACAAGACGGCAGCATGAGAGATCCGTTTGGAATGTTTGCTCCTGCCAAATGGACGCAGGCTGTTTCAAACACGGCCGCCGTTAAGGTAGTCTCCGCAGTACCCTTAAGCGATCTGGTAGGAACATTTACGTTGCAAAGCAGCATCGATACGCATGAGGCACAAGCGAACAAGCCCGTCAATTTGATCGTAACAATACAAGGAGAGGGAAATCTTGAAACATTTGAGCTGCCTGCTTATGATATTGACGGCGTTACCGTCTATAGCGATGATGCCAAGGTGCAGACCGATATCATAGACGGCAGCATAAAAAGTGTTTATACGAAGAGTTTTGCTTTCATAGGGGACCACAATTTTACGATACCGTCTAGAGAATTTTCTATGTATAATCCAAAGGCAAAACGTTCAGAAATACTGCAGATACCTGCTTATGAGATCAAAGTCAAAGGCATCCCGCCGGGGCCAATCGAAAAAAAGGCAGCCGTAGAGAAGAAAGAGAGCGAAAATAAAAAAGAGGCGCTTGAGGATAAAAGCAAAGCACAAAGTGAGATAGCAGCGTTTTGGTGGATGCCGGCGGGCTCTTTTATGGGCGGATTGATAGTGATGTACCTGTTTTTAAGAGGGGTTCCGGCATGGAAAGGGGATAGGAGAAAAAACATACTTAAAAATGCTGAAGCACTAAAAATACTTTATCCTCATACCGCTAAATCCGCCGAAGTAGAAGAGATGGTCCGCAAGCTCTATGCAAAAAGCAGCGGGGACAAAACCATCCAAATCGATCAAAAAGCACTCAAAAGGCTGCTGGAGCAGTTTGGGTAGAGAGATTTGTAGGCGTTAGCTTAAAATATGGTGAAGCTTATTGGCTTCATGCATCCATGAATTGAGTGCCTTCCAGTCTTCTTTTTCAACCATAGTGCGGCATTTGTCAAGCTCTGTTTCAAATGCTTTTATGGCTTGGAGCACATTGATTTTGTTTTGTCTAAAGATATCTTCCCACATTGACGGGGAAGATTTAGCGATACGGCTCATGTCTCTAAAGCCCCCTCCGGCAAGTGCAATGATGTTGTTTCTGTCTTCTTGCTGCATGACGCTGTTGGCCAAAGAAAAACTTAAAGCATGCGGCATATGAGAAATGAATGCTGCATGCCTGTCATGCTCTTTGGAGCCCATAAAAACAAGTTTCATGCCTATTTGCGTAAAAATCCTTTTAGCGACCTCTTGCTGATGCACACCGCTCATTTCCATATCGCACAGAACAACCACTTTGTCGGTATAGAGGCCTTCTGTTGCCGCGGCTGGCCCGAATTTTTCTGTTCCCGTCATCGGGTGGGCTGTGATAAAATTTTTGCGCAAATGCGAAGGAATGGCATGTGAGATTTTTTCTTTGGTGCTTCCCAAATCGATTACCGTGCAATATTCATCAAGGTTTTTGATCTGCTGTGCTACGGCAATAATACTATCTACCGGAATTGTCAAAAAGACAACGTCGCAAGCAGTGATTGCATCGATGGTGTTTGCTACGGTATCAATAAGATGGAGTTCTAGCGCTTGGGCGGCATGGTCGGCATTGTGGTCAAGTCCCACAATTTTCAAATCGGGCGATATTTTTTTGAGTGCAATACCCAGTGAACCTCCCATCAATCCAAGGCCGACGATACCGATAGTTCCTTCTTTCATGTAGCTCCTTTTGGTCTGAGAGAAATTATAGCATTATTTTATGAACCTCTTATTGAAAAAAAGATAAACTATTACCAAAAATACACACATTACTAAAGGTTGGCAATGAAGATGAAAAAAATTGTTTTTTCGTGGATATTGATGGGATCATTACTCTTAGCACAGAAAGTAACACAAATTAAATTTGAAGGTCTTTCTCATCTTTCCCCGAGTGTTGCGATGGAAATTGCAGATATTCACGTCGGCGATGAAATGAGCGCAGTAAAGATTAATGAATCGATTAAAAACTTTTTTTCGCAAGGGTATTTTAAAGATGTATGGGTAGATCAAAACGGCGGCGTGTTGGTGTACCATTTTAAAGAAAAACTAGCGATTGCCAATCTTGAGATCAAAGGATACGGGAGCGGTGATGATACGGATACTCTCTCAAAGAGCATGGGGCTTAAAAAGGGCGATTTGTATGATGAATCGCGTATAAAAAAAGCAAAACAAGAGATTATTTCAAAGCTGGAAAGCGAAGGCTACTACGATACCGTCGTGGAAGTAACGACTGCTCCCGTGGGAGAAAGCAGTGTATCGGTTACCTTTGATGTCAACAAAGGCGAAAAAATAAAAATCAAAAAAATGAATTTCGTAGGGGCTTCAGAGATAGGCCAAAGCGATTTGGAGCTGCCTCTTGCTAACAAAGAAGAGGATTTTCTGGGATGGATGCCGTGGAGAAACGACGGTGTGGCAAAAGTCGATCAGCTAGAGTACGATGCTTACAGGGTTAAAGATGTGTATATGAAGCACGGATATCTGGATGCCTATGTCAGCAAACCGTTGATGCGCGTGGATTTTGGCTCTTACGCGGCAAAAGTGGATTACAAGGTTGCCGAAGGCGCACAATACAGGGTAGGAAAAGTCAGTATCGCGCAAGAGGTGGAAGGGCTTGAAAACGAAGAACTGTTGGGTGACCTTACGCTCAAAGAAGGCAAAATTTTCAATATAGACCGAATGAGAAAAGATGTAAAATATCTTGAAGAAGAGGTGGGAAATCTCGGATATGCCTATGCAAAAGTTTCTCCGCAAATGAACAAAGATGCCGAAGAAAAAACGATCAATCTTCAGTATGTGATACAGCCGGGCGAAAAAGTGACCATCAACGATGTGTTGATTTCAGGAAATGACACAACAAAAGACAGGGTCATTCGAAGATATATCTATCTTGCTCCGGGAGATCTTTATAATGCCGTCGATTTAAAAGATTCTAAGAACGCCTTGGGAAGAACAGGCTTTTTCGAATCGGTGGATATCGAAAGCCAAAGAGTTTCAGAGGAGAAGATCAATCTTTTGGTTAAAGTCAAAGAAGCACCTACGGGCAGTATCTCTGCCGGCGGGGGATACGGAAGCTATGAAGGGTTGATGTTTAATGCAAGCGTATCGGATAGAAATATTTTCGGGTCGGGGATCGATGCAAGCGCAGGATTTGAAATTTCAGAAATTTCCACCAGCTACAACCTCTCTTTTACCAACCCCAAAGTGTGGGACAGCCAATACAGCCTGGGGCTGAATCTGTATAAGAAAGATTACGAGTATATCGATTTTACGCAGGATCAAATCGGCGGGACTTTGATGCTTGGACGACAGTTTCTCAGAAATTTCCACGGCTCTGTAGGGGTAGGGTATGTCGATAACCAATCTGAATTTGCCGACAATAACGATTCGCTTTATTCTTATCTAGATGATGTTTATAAAGAGCTCTATGATGACAAATACAAAAAAGGTTCGGTATTTTTTAGCCTTTCGTATGACAATACCGATGATTTTTATACTCCAAGAGAAGGGATGATCGCTTCGGTCACCACAGAGCTGGCAAATGTAAGCGGAGATGACGTGAATCTTACTAAATATCCCGGCGGATATGGAAACTTTGTCAAAACAAGCGGCAAGGTAGGGCTTTACTATGGTTTGGAGGATTGGATCGATTACGATATGATCTTGCGGTTTAAAGGAAGAATGAGTACAATTAGCGGTGTAGCCGATAATGAAAAAATTCCTACGGCTGAAAAACTTTTCCTGGGGGGCTTGGGAAGCGTAAGGGGATACAGCCCGTATTCGATTTCGCCGCTATATGACCCAAGCGATCCGTATTCTAGACGCAGCGGAGGGAAATACAGCGCCTCCTCTTCTATAGAGGCAAGCATTCCGCTTTCTGAAGCTGCCAAGATGCGTTTGGCATTCTTCTATGATTATGGGATGATCGGTGAGGATAGTTTTGATGAGATCAAACGCAGTTCAACCGGTGCAATGATCGAATGGCAATCGATGTTCGGCCCGATCAACCTCGTGTTTGCAAAACCGATAGATGAAGAGCCGGGAGATGATACGGCCAGTTTTGAATTCTCTATGGGGTCAAGATTTTAACGCTTAAAGAATCTTTGCTTGAGGAGCAACCCTCCTGAGGCAAAAGAGCAGAGTGCAAAAATGCGATCTGTAAAAATTTTATAAAATTCCTGCAAAAAAACAGTTTCGCTCTTCCAAAAGGCACAAATTTCTCTGGTTGTCCCCTGCCGTATCAAATCAAATAATAAGGTTAAACAATATTGAGTGCTCTATTTTTGGGTATGTGGTCTTCGTCTTTGATAATGATGGCAAACGGTATCGGTTTTTGGAGTGTTTTTATTTTTTCTTTGGCAAGATAAAGCGGTTTATCCGAGGTGATTGTCAATATTTTGGAAGCATAATGAAATTCTATGGCTGCACCGTTGGAGGCTTCATGTACAAATACGGTGAGCGTATAAATGAAACTGAGCCAAAGCAAAACCTCTTTTGAGGGAAGCAATATTTTGTATTCTTGGTAAAGGGATTTGAGCAGCAATTCTTTTCCATGCATACGCAAAAGCGAAGCAATCAGCACAATCTGCCCGTGCGTAAATCCATAATTGAGCTCTTGCATGGCGATATAAAAAGCATGCTGATGCGACTTATAGACGGTAAGTGCATTCCCGATGTCTGAAAGCTCCAGCGCATAAAGTAGTTCGCGATGAAAGTCATCATTTTGTGTAAAGTGGATTTTGAGTGTATGATAAAGCTTTGATCCGAGGTTGAGTTTATTTCTCTTTGTCTTCTCTGTGGGCAGGAAAGGCCGAAACCTATCCAAAATAGAGATAATGCTTGGATTGAGCGTAGTTGGAAATCTAAAAGAGCTTCCCTTTAGCAGCTGCTCTAAAAAAATACCTTCTCTGACTCCTACGCCGCTGGAGATTATAAAATCTGCCCCGATTACACGAAGGATCTCGTTGAAAATAAGCGTACCTTCTCTGATAGTATCATATCTGTTTTTATCAAGTTTAAAACGTTTAAGGTTTTTGGCACTGCTAAGAGGGATAGCTTCAAGATAGGTACGCCAATCCCTGCTGCTATAGGTGAACGCATGGATTTTCTCTAATGGATGCAAGGATTCTTTTATGATGGCTTTGCTTAACGCTCTGGCGGTTCCTCCTATGCCTATGGCCAAAGTATGCTTAAAGTGTTCAGGCAGTTTTTGCAGTTCTTGGCGTATATATATTTTTGCTTTTTCATTGATGGATTCTATGGGCATCGATTTGTCAAAAAAAAGCTCTTTGAGTCTTACCGTACCTAAGTTTAATGAGTAGGTATCAATGATGTTTCCTTTGTGCATCAAGGCCATATCAGAAGAACCGCCTCCGATATCTATAGTGATCCCCTCATCAATCGGAAGCAGATTGCTTGCTGCGATAGCGCCATACAGCGCTTCTTTTTTTCCGTCTATGATTTTTATGGAAAGGCCTAGCTCTCTTTTTATCCAGGAGATAAACAGATTTCCGTTGGGAGCGTCTCTGATAGCAGACGTAGCGATACAAAGTATTTTTTTAGCTTCGTGTTTTTTGATAGTGTTGAGGAAAGATTTTAAAGCCAGATAAGCCCTTTTGAGGCCTATAGGTTGAAGAATGCCTTCTTTTTCATAGGCGCCTTCGCCTATGCGTACTTTTGATTTTTGTTCGCAAATGATACAAAAACCGTACCGGCTGGTTTTTTCAAAAATAACAAGCCTTGCCGAGTTTGAACCGATATCGATAATTGCGGTTCGTTTTGCCATCTTGTTTGTTAATCTTCTTCTTCAAGCTGACGGAATTTAAACATAAGTTCTTCTACGGTTTCAACATTATCCGGATCGGGGACAATGCAATCAACAGGGCAAACCCCGATACACTGCGGTTCATCGAAATATCCTACACATTCTGTGCATCGGTCAGGATCTATGATATAAATCGGATCGTTTTCTTCAATTGCTCCGCTTGGACATTCTTCTCTGCATGCATCGCATGCTATACATTCATCTGTGATTATCAGCGCCATGTTTCCCTCTGTTTTTGATATTGTTTATACGATTTATAACCGAAGAAAGCTTATGCTTTATTTAAAAATGATTTTGGATGTTTGATATTGGGTGCAGCCAAAAATATTGTGACAATAAATTATCACAATATCATCGTGTTTTTAGGATATTTTTTTGGGAAAACAAAATCTATAACCGCGTCTTCTGACGGTTTCTATCGTAGTGATGTCTAAAGGTTTGTCCATTTTTTGGCGGATTTGGTTAATGGCCACTTCAATGACATTGGGTGTTACCAGTTCCGGTTCTTCCCAGATGGCATCCAAAAGCTGTTCTTTGGATACAATCTGGTCTTTATGCATCGCAAGATGCGTCAATACTTCAAAGGGTTTCCCTTTGAGCTCGATTTCGTTTCCTTGGTAAATAATTTTTTCTTCTTCGGGATTGATAATGAGATCATCAATTTCAATAATATTCGAAGCCCCAAAACGCAATTTGGCTTCGATACGTACAAATAAAATATCATAATCAAGCGGTTTTCTTATGAAGTCATCCGCACCGGATTTAAGCGCCTTGATTTCACTCTCTTTATCTTTTTGTCCCGAAATAACAATAACGGATGTTTTATGGGAGTTGTTTTTTATCTCTTGGATAATATTCAATCTTGCAGTATCAGGTCCTTCCCAACCTAAGAGCACAAGATCATAATTTCTGATATCGATATAGTATCGCCCGTCTTCAATGCTTTCGGCGATGTCATTTTGATATCCATGCTCTATCAGCTTTTCTGAAAGTGTTTTGCTTAAGGCCGCTTCCTCTTCCACGATCAATACTCTCATTTTGAAGGCTCCCTGTTTTTTAAGATTTATTTAATGATTATAACATATAAAGCAGACTTTCTGAAAGTTTTTTTAAAAATTATTCTTCTTTGGAAGAAAAAGACCAAAATTCGCTTAAGGCAACATTGCAATTGGACAAAATAGTCGGTTTTGAAATTTTTAACGAAAGTGTTTGAATATGGGGATAGGTCACGATGAGTACATTTTTAACGCCGGTCAATGCCTCTTCCAAGAGTGTATAGCGTTTTTCTTTGAGCTCTTTTTCGATGAGAAAAACCATGTCGGCATAGTCGATAAAATTTTCATTTTCATAGGTATAAGAAGCTTCCAGATCAATTCGTATAGCTTGGGGTTTGTCTCTTTCAAAATCCAACAAACCTATAATGACATCAAGCATTAATGCTTCTATATGAATCATCATGTTTAAATTTTTCCTTCCTCTTTTTTTAGCAGTCTTATGATGTTGGGTATATGTTTGTAGAAAATAATAAAGGCAATGATCCAAATGGGAGCGTGCGATCCTATCTCCGGGACTTCAGGATAAATCAGATAAGAAGCGCCGATAAATGCAACCAATCCTATCAACGAGGAGAGAGACGAAATTTTTAAGCCCCTGCTTGCAATAAACCAGATAATGATAGCAATGAGCGCAGGAATGGGCATCATCACAAGCAGTACGCCAAATCCTGTTGCAACACCCTTCCCGCCTTCAAAGTTTAAAAAAGCAGAAAAGCAATGCCCTACAACACTCAAAACAGCGATCGTCCACAGCACACTCTGCGGTGCGCCAAGGAGTATGGCGACAACAATAACTGCGATGCCTTTGACGGCATCCAAAAAAAGCGTTGCTGCTCCTAGTTTTTTGGCCAATGCAGGATTGGTTTCTTTTACGACACGCAATACATTGGTTGCACCGATATTCCCGCTTCCTGCATTTTTAATATCAACCCCGGCAAACTTTTTAGCCAAAAGATATCCAAAAGGTATACCTGAAATTAAATAGGCTGCAAGATACAGCAAAACATTTTGATTGAGTAGGATATCCATTTTTCGCTATTCCGTTATTTTGAATTTACAGTAAACATGCAATTTTAACCGAATTTTGATAAAATAGCCTAGTAAATTGAAAAAGATTGAAATCGCAAAGAGGCGATATAAATTGTTTTGCGCTTAAGACAAAACGGCGGCCTGCAGGAGGTTTCCGAATTGGGTTTAAAGGTAAAAAAAGAAGGATAGGCAAATGACCGGTATAGACTACAAAGCCGAAATACAAAGACTGAAAAAAAAATTAAAAGTAACCGTAGCAGCCCATTATTATCAGCGTGATGAAGTGTTTGAAGCGGCTGATATTACGGGAGACAGTTTGGAGCTGGCGCGCAAATGCAAAGCCGACAGCAATCCATGGGTAGTTTTTTGCGGCGTGGGGTTTATGGGGCAGAGTGTGAAGATTATTGCGCCTCAAAAACGTGTGTTGATGCCTAAAATTGCCTGTTGTGCAATGGCGCGGATGATTGATATCAGTTATTTTGACGACAGTGTCAAATATATGACAGACAGAGGGGTGGCCAAAGAGGATATTTTGCCCATTACCTATATCAATTCGGATGCTTCCGTCAAGGCCAAAGTGGGCGAAATGGGGGGAATGGTCTGCACCTCTTCCAATGCATTTAAGATCATTGAGAAAGGGTTGGCAAGCGGAAAGAAGATTTTGTTTGTGCCGGATCGGTGCTTAGGGCAGAATTTTGCCATACAAATGGGGCTCAAATCATGTGTGATAGGCGAAGGGGAATGTGATCCGAAAGAAGCAGATATCATTTGTTTTAACGGTTTTTGTTCCGTGCACCAGCTTTTTACGGTAGAGGATGTCGAATTTTATAGAAAGAGATATCCCGGCATTAAAATAGCAGTACACCCCGAATGCGATCCAAAAGTCGTGTTGGCTGCGGATTTTTCCGGTTCAACATCGCAGCTGATCCGATATGTAGATTCGCTTGCCCCGGAACAAAAAGTGGCCGTAGGGACAGAATACAATTTAGTCAACCGAATGAGAAAGAAAAACACTTATGTTCTTTCGTCTACAAAACCTGAATGTCCTACCATGAATGAAACAACGCTGGAAGACCTTTATAAAACACTCAAATCAATTGAAGACGATGCACCGATCAATGAAGTGACGGTAGATCCTCATATTGCAAAATATGCCAATTTGGCTCTTGAACGAATGTTGGCAGTGGAGTGATCGGATGCTAAAAGAGAAGTTTATAGAATCAATGGTATCCGAAGATGTCGGAAGAGGAGATCTTTTTTCTCGTCTGAGTCAAAGCAAACAGATACGCGCGTATATTCTTGCAAAAAGCGAAGGGGTTTTTGCCGGAAGGGAATATCTGGAAATATTTGATGGAAAATACGGCTTAAAGATTGAATGGCATACCGAAGATGGCACACCCTTTAAAAAAGGGGATATCCTTTTTTATCTTGAGGGAAACTCTCAAACATTGCTCTCGCTGGAGCGGGCTATTTTAAATATCGCGCTGCATGCAAGCTCTATAGCAACATTGACATCTTTGTATGCAGCAAAGATCAAAAAAACAGGCGTCAAGCTGCTGGATACGCGCAAAACCCGTCCAATGCTGCGTGATTTTGAAAAATATGCAGTGCGTTGCGGCGGCGGTGTAAATCATCGGATGGGGCTTGATGATTGTTTGATGCTTAAAGATACGCATCTCAAAACGATCGATAATTTAGATATTTTTATGCAAGAGGCGCGTCAAAAAATTCCTTTTACATCGAAAATCGAGATCGAATCCGAAAATGCAGAGGCTGCAAAAGCGGCGATGAAAGCGGGTGCAGATATCGTGATGTGCGATAATATGTCCCCAGAAGAGATCAAAGAGGTGGTAGGTTACCGCAATAGCTGTTATCCTCACGTTTTGCTTGAGGCGAGCGGGAATGTGACGCTTGATACGATCGAAGAGATTGCACTGACGGGGGTAGATGCCATAAGCTCGGGAAGTATTATTCATCAGGCAAATTGGATTGATTTGTCCATGAAAGTAGAATAGTGGACCGTAAAGATTTTCAAAATGCCGTAAAAAAAGCGCAGCGTCTTATAGAAAATGCTTCCAGTGTTACTATTTTGTCGCATATCAATCCCGATCCGGATGCTTTGGGTACGGCTTTGGGCATCTATGCCTTGCTGCGTCAAGATAAAAACAAAAAAATAGAAGTAGTGAATGCATCAAAAGAGCTGCCGCAATTTCTCGATTTTTTGCCGTATTTTAACCACATCAAACATAAAATGGATTATAATGAAAACTTAGTGATCTCCTGTGATTGCGGAAATGCAGACAGGCTTGGATTTGAGGTAGGCAAAAGGGAAATACTGAATATAGATCACCATTATAGCAATACGCAATACGGAAATGTCAATATAGTGATTCCTGAATATGCTTCAAGTTCGCAGGTTGCTTATGAGGTATTTAAAACATACTGTACTATCACGCCTGAGGCTGCCACTTGTTTTTATGCGGCATTGCTTTCGGATACACGATATTTTACAACAAGCAGCGTGAACGAGAAAGTGTTTGATGTGGCAAGCGAATTGGTTAAAGCGGGTGCTTCGGCAGCAGAAATCTCTTCTCATTTTACACAAAGACGGCCATTGTCTTCTTTGCGTATTTTGCAAAGAGCGCTGGAGAGTTTGGCGTTGTATGAAGATGCAGCCATTGCATGCATCACTGTTACGCAGGATGACATGTATGCAACGGGTGCGATAATGCCTGATGTAGACGGAGTGGTTGATTATGCAAGATCCTTGGCAACCGTTGAGATAGCCATATGCGCAATCCAGACAGAGAATGGTATTCGTATTTCTTTGCGAAGCAAAAAGACAGATGTTTCCAAGATTGCATCGGCATTTGGCGGAGGCGGACATAGGCTTGCTGCAGGATTTACGCTTAAGCAAAATAAATTGCAAGAAGCAGTAAGTATAATTTTAGAAAAAATAAAAGTATTGGGATTGATAGATGAAAAGAACAGCAAGAAGAGCAGATAAAAAAAGCGGTATAAAAATTATAGCAGGGCTATTGTTGTTGGGAGGGATTATAGGCACAGGTTATGTGTATACGTCTTTGCAATTTGAGCGCGAAGCTCCCCGTATTGAGATACAGGAAAATGTGTTTTGGAATCGAAAAAACCCGCTGCAGCTCAAATTGGCCGACAATGTTGCTTTAAAAAATTTTGAACTCATCCTGAATGACGGTAAAACAAGCCTTATTGTAGGAAGGGGAGAATTTAAAGAAGCAACAAATGAACAGATCCTGCAGGTAAGTTATCCAAAAAGCAATACGCTTGATCCCAAAGCAACCCGTCTAAAGCTTCAGATTGTTGTCAATGACGGAAGTTTATGGAATTTTTTTAAAGGAAATCAAGCAAAAAAAACGATTGATATTCATGTAGACTATAAAAGTCCTGATATAAACGTTTTGGCCAACACCCGTACGATCAGACAGGGCGGAAGCGCTTTGGTTATTTTTCAGGCAGAAGATGAAAATTTGGATACGGTTCATATAAAAGCGGCAGATCAAACTTTTAAAGCGGTGCCGTACAAAAAAGAAGGCTATTGGGCTGCTTTGATTGCATGGCCTTTTCTTTATCAAGACAATTTCAAAGCCGAAATCATTGCGACAGATTTGGCCGGGAATACAAGGGTGTCACATATTCCGCTTTATTTGAAAAGTCAAAAATATAAAGTTTCATGGATTCAGGCGACAGACGGTTTTATTGATGGAAAAATTACTGATTTGGCCTCAAGTGATCCCGATTATGCTGACATCGAAGACAAACTGGAAAAATTTCGTGCAGTCAATGAAACCATGCGTTTAAAAAATGAAGACAAAATCCATGCACTTGGACGGAAAATGTCAGATGCGATAATTCAAAATTGGCCTATAAAAAAATTCTATCCTTTAAAAAATGGTCAAAATGTTGCCGGTTTTGGAGATACAAGACACTATTATTATGACAATAAAGAACAGGAGGTATCACTTTCATACCATTTGGGGCATGATTTTGCAAGCACAAAAATGGCAACAATCACAGCATCAAATCCAGGGATAGTGGTTTATGCCGGAGATAACGGCATCTATGGCAATATGCCGATGATTGACCATGGTTTGGGGTTACATACGCTTTACGGGCATTGTTCTAAAATGTCGGTAAAAGAAGGCGACAACGTAGCAATAGGGCAAGAGATCGGCAAAACGGGAACGACCGGATTGGCACTGGGCGATCATCTTCATTTTGGCGTTTTGGTACAGGGTGTAGAAGTGCAGCCGTTGGAATGGTATGACGAGAGCTGGATTAAAATCAACATCCAAGATGTTTTTAAAGCAGCAGACAAGATTATCGAGGGAATATAAATTTCACAATTCATTCACATAAAAAGTCTATACTTTGCCCAAAAAGAGAAAGATTATACTATAATACGAGATTACAAAAAAGATGCAGCTGTATATTGTTTTTGGATAAATAAGGAAAAAGTATGCAACAAAGAACCATTAAAAAACCTGTAGAAGTAGTGGGTATCGGTTTGCACAAAGGTGAGCCGATTAGACTTCGGCTTGAACCGCTTGATGCAAATTCAGGCATTGTTTTCTATCGCGAAGATTTGGCAATGAGCATACCGCTTTGTCCTGCAAGCGTGATTGATACCCGTATGGCTACGGTTATTGGCAATGAAAAGGGATTTATCTCGACTATCGAGCATTTTTTATCAGCGGTTTATGCCTACGGCATTGATAATTTAAGAGTGGTTGTAGATGGAAATGAAATGCCTATTATGGACGGTTCTGCCGTCTCTTTTTGTCTTTTGCTGGATGAAGCAGGCATAGAGATGCAAAATGTGCCCAAAAAAATTATTCGTGTAAAAAAACCGGTTGAAGTCAAAGAGGGTGATAAATTTGTACGTCTTGTGCCCCATGAGTATGCAGTATTTGATTTTCGGATCAAATTCGATCATCCTGCCATAGGAGAGCAAAGCGAATGTTTCAGATTCAGTACAAGCGGGTTTATTGAAGAGATTGCAAGGGCGAGAACATTTGGGTTTGCCAAAGATATTCAGTATTTAAAGAGCCAAAATCTTGCACTGGGCGCAACGCTTCAAAATGCAATCGGGCTTGATGAGCACAAAATCTTAAATCCGGAAGGTTTACGGTTTGATAATGAATTTATCAGACATAAGATACTTGATGCGATGGGAGATATGATGGTTACAGGGCATAATATTTTAGCGAAGTATGAGTCTTTTGCCGGAAGCCATAAGCTCAATTTTGAACTTACCTCCAAACTGCTTTCTGATAGCAAAAACTATGAGTTTGTAGCCGTTGAAACCTTGCAAAGCAAAGTGTTTGCAAAAAGCTTTGCCTAGCAGTGGGGACAAATAGCGTGAGAGACCATAGGTTTGAGCTTTTGATTGTATGTATTGCCTCCCCCCTGTTGGTAGGTGTCTACAAAGACGGTGTACTTGTCGAAACGATTTCAAGCGAAAAACAAACATCGCAAGTGCTGTTGCCCATTATCGATAGATGCATGCAAACGTATAATATTTCGCATATCGTTTATACGCGAGGGCCGGGCAGCTATATGGCGATAAAATTAACCTATGTCATGCTTAAGACGATAGAAATCATCAAAGGCATCAAGTGTTCAGGATGCAGCGGTTTTGAGTTAAATCATCAAGAACCTATAAAAGCTGTCGGAAATCTCTATTTTATCAAGGAAAAAGAGACTATAATTACAAAAAAATTTGAACAGCCGATCCTATCACATTTTGCATTGCCGCAATATATTCAAGATATTGTTTTAGACGAAGAGGCGGTCCCGGATTATATTTTGCCTGCTGTTTAAAATTTGCATAAATAATTTATTTTCTATATAAATGAGAGATATTTCAGGTTAAAAAAGAAGGAAGAGAATGCTTATAAGTGTACCCGCCACCAGTGCAAATTTAGGACCAGGTTTTGATACGCTGGGATTGGCTGTGGATTTAAAAAATGAAATTATTATCAAGCCTTCAAAGTTTTTAAGCATCTCTACCCATGGCGAAGGAGCAGATAATCCGAAAATAAAAAAAAACACCCTTTTTTTAAATATTTTTAATGAAAATTATAAAAGATTGACCGGGAAAGAAGATAATTTTAGATTTGAATTTTATAACAATATACCCATTTCCAGGGGATTGGGAAGTTCTTCGGCGGTCATTGTTGCTTCGTTGACTGCCGCATACACAGCAGCCGGTGTCAAATCAAACAAAAGAGAGATACTTAATCACGCATTGCGCTATGAACAGCATCCGGACAATATTACTCCGGCAGTGATGGGAGGCTTTAACGTTGCTTGCGTTGAAGGGGATCGTGTTTATAGCAAAAAACGTCGCATGCCTGATTATCTAAGAGCTGTTGTGGTAATTCCAAACCGCACGATTTCTACAGCACAGTCACGCACAATTCTGCCAAAAATGTATAAAAAAGAAGAAACAGTTTATTCGCTTTCAAGAGCAGCCTATATGACGGCTCTTTTTATGAGCGAATCATGGGATTTACTGCGTATAGCTTCCAAAGACAAATTGCATCAATCCAGGCGTATGAAAATGATGCCCGAACTTTTTGATGTGCAAAAAGTTGCACTTAAGTACGGGGCATTGATGAGTACGCTCTCAGGGTCCGGTTCTACATTTTTTAATTTATGCTATGATAAAGATGCAGATAAAATGGTACAGGCTCTGCAGGCGCGTTTTCCGCAATTCAGGGTTTTGGCTCTTGCGTTGGACAATCATGGCGTTACGGTCAGGCATTAAGAAGTGCTCTTAATCTCTTTTTGGGTATAATTCCTATGAAAAAATCACAACCTATACGAATGTGTATTGCTTGCCGCAGCAGGTTCCCTCAAAAAGATTTGATCAGGCTCAAACAAAAAGGTGAAAATATTGTTTTATATGACAACATGGGAAGAAGTTTCTATCTGTGCAGAGAATGCTGTACAAACGACAAAAAAATAAAAGGTTTAATTAAACGTTTTAGGCAAGAAGAAGAACGGTTTATTAAGCTTTTAAAGGAGTTAATTGAGAATGGATAAAGTAAAAATCCAAGAAATAGCAGCAGAAGCAGGATTGTCAAATGCGGAATTATTGGCAAAAGCCAAAGAGCTTGGCTTTGATGTGAAAGCTGCAAATAGTACTATCAGTATGGAAGATGCCGGTATTTTAGTAGATTATGCAATCAGCGGAATGCTTCCGAAAGGATTTGCAAAGCCAAAACCAAAAGCAAAAACTTCCGATGCAAAAAAAGCAGTTTCCAAAGCAGAGAAAGAGAAAAAAACAGAAGAAAAAGTCTCAGAGGACATTTTGGTTGAAGAAGCAGTACCGCGCGAACCGGAAGCAGAGAAAAAAAGCGTAGAGGCTGTTGCAGAAAAAAAATCAACATCAGTATCCGAGATGCCTAAAAAACGCAAAGGTATTTCGGTTGTAAGCAAAAAAGAAGAGGCAGAAGCCGAAGGATTTGAAAAGAAACTGCAAACGCAGCCGGAGAGAAGATCACTTTCTCGTGCCGGAATTAAAATTGTCAAAAAAGCAAAACCGGCACCGGTAAAAACTCCTGCAAAAATTTCTTTAGAAGAGCAGACATCTTATGTTTCAAAAAAGAAGCCTAAAAAAATAGCCGAAGCAAGAAAGTCCGGAGAAAAACTTGATATTCTCAGCCATGTAAGCCTGGATGGAGAAATCAGCAGTGTTTTTGATGAAGATGAAGTTGTGTTGTTAGATTTCTCTGATAAAAATATTTATGAAGAGATGATGCGTCAAGAGCAAAAACGCAAAGAAGAGGCGAAAAAAAGAGAAATAATGCAAGGCGGAGCAAACAAGCACTTGCCGCAGGCACAACAGAGCCGTTCTATCAGACGGGGCGGAAAACGCAAAAAATATGTAAAAGAAGAAAGCAAAGAGGCAGTCACGTCTATCGAAGTTCCTGAAAACGTAAGGGTGTACGAGTTTGCCGAAAAGATCAATAAAAGTGTTGGCGAAGTCGTGAAAGTGCTCTTTGCGCTTGGCATGATGGTAACCAAAAATGACTTTTTGGGAAAAGATGAAATTGAGATTCTATCTGAAGAGTTTGGTGTAGAGGTTACAACCGTCAATCCTCTTGATGAATTGGATTATGTAGGAGCCTATGATGCGATCAAAGATATGTATCTTAAAGAAAGGCCCCCTGTTATTACGATTATGGGTCATGTTGACCATGGGAAAACATCTCTCTTAGACAAAATACGCTCATCAAAGGTTGCAGCCAAAGAGGCAGGCGGGATTACGCAGCATGTAGGTGCATATCAGGTTGAAAAAAACGGCAAAAAAATTACTTTTGTCGATACTCCGGGCCACGAAGCTTTTACCCAGATGCGTTCTCGCGGAGCACAAGCAACAGATATCGTTATTATCGTTGTTGCAGCGGACGACGGGGTGATGCCGCAGACAAAAGAGGCTATCGCGCATGCAAAAGCCGCAGAGGTGCCGATCATTGTTGCAATCAATAAAATGGACAAAGAAAATGCAAACCCGGATAATGTCAAATCTCAACTTTCAGAATTGGGAATTATGCCTGCAGAGTGGGGCGGGGAATATGAGTTTGTTCCTGTGTCTGCCCATACAGGCATGGGGATAGATGAATTGCTGGAGACTATTTTGCTCCAAGCAGAAATTATGGAACTCAAAGCCGACCCGACGAGAGATGCAAAAGCGGTCGTAGTCGAAAGTTCAGTGGAAAAAGGATTCGGGCCGGTTGCTAACGTCATTATCAAAAACGGTACTTTGAAGGTAGGCGACAACGTGATTGTCGGCAAAACATATGGGCGCATCAAAGCGATCAGACTGGATGACGGTTCCAATGCAAAAGAAATCGGGCCAAGTACACCCGCAGCCATCGTAGGGCTTAATGATGTTCCGGATGCCGGAGATACACTTGTTGCGATGAAAACAGATAAAGAAGTACGAGAACTTGCCGAAAAGCGAGCAGAGTATGATAGAGCAAAAATGCTTTCTAAGAGTACCAAAGCTTCATTGGATGATCTTTCTTCTTTGATTGCAGAAGGACAGCTTAAAGCATTGCCTGTGATCATTAAAGCAGATGTGCAAGGTTCTCTTGAAGCCATTAAGGGCAGCTTGGAGAGATTAAGAAATGAAGAAGTGAAAGTCAATATTATTCATGAAGGCGTAGGGGGTGTGACAGAAAGCGATATCTCACTTGCATCAGCCAGCGAGCATGCCGTCGTGTTAGGTTTCAACGTACGTCCGACCGGAGCAGTAAAGAAAAAAGCCAAAGAGCTTGGCGTGGAGATCAAATCTTATTCTATTATTTATGATTTGATTGATGATGTCAGAGCACTGCTTGGCGGTATGATGAGCCCTGTCATTAAAGAAGAGGTAACAGGGCAGGCGGATGTGCGCGAAACGTTTGTCGTTGCAAAAGTGGGTACAATCGCAGGCTGTAAAGTTTCCGAAGGTGTCATAACAAGAGGAAGCAAAGCAAGACTGATTCGAAACGGTGTTGTGATACATGAGGGCACTATTGCTTCATTGAAACGGTTTACAGAAGATGCAAAAGAGGTAAAAAGCGGATATGAGTGCGGCATCATGCTTGCAAACTATAATGATATCAAAGAGGGTGATGTGATCGAGACTTTTAAAAATGTTGAGGAGCAAGTGACCCTATGACGCATGAAGAGATCAAGCGACATCGCGTAGAATCGATACTCAAAGAGATTATTCCGGAAGCGCTTGCTACGCTGGATGATGAGCGTATCAATTCGTTGTTGGTAACGGATGTGGTATGTTCGAAAGGCAGAAGCGATGCAAAAGTTTATCTTGATCCTTCATTTTTAAACGAAAAAGAGCAAAACGAGGCACTCAAGCAGTTGCGGACAGTAGCGGGTTATATTCAAAATCACTGCAAACAGAGCGAAGGGTGGTTTAAGGCCCCGCGCTTAACTTTTGAGTTTGATGATCAGTTGGAAAAAGCAATGCGCATCGAAAAACTTTTTGAGCAGATTGCAAGCTCAAAAAACAAAGAAAAAAAGGAAGAACACGATGAATCTTGAGGCCCAAATAGCAAAAATCATAGAAGCTAACGGGGCTGCTTTGTATGATATAGAAACGGTAAAAGAGTTTGATGAGACTGTTTTTCGCATTTATATAACAAAAGCAGGAGGCGTGGATCTTGATCTGTGCGCTGCTATCTCGAACCAGCTTTCTCCTTTTTTTGATGTGCATCCTCCTGTAAGCGGACAATATCGTTTAGAGGTTAGTTCGCCGGGGATTGAAAGAAAATTGGCCAAGCCCATCCATTTTAAACACGCAGTAGGCGAAAACGTAAAGGTAAAAATACCGGGCAAAGAGCGTTTTAAAGGCATACTGAAATCTGCTGACGATCACGGCATTGTAGTGGAAACAAAAGAAGGCGAAGTTTCTCTTGGTTATGAACAGCTAGGAAGCGTCAGAACCTATTTTGAGTGGAACAGCCAACATTAAATCACATGGCGGCAAGGAGAGCATATCGATGGATTTGGATGCATTGTATATGCAGCTTGCGCTTAATGAAGCTTGGGAATATCAAGGATTAACCTACCCCAATCCGCCCGTAGGTGCTGTGATAACAGCAGGTAAAGAGATGATTGCCGTGGCCGCCCACCAAAAAGCGGGGACATCTCATGCTGAAGTATTGGCACTTTTATATGCCTATGAAAATATAAGCCAAAGACCGATCGGATTTGATCCTTTTGATGCGCACAGGGCGCATGATTTTCTTTTGAGCCTTCCTCCCGGTTTTTTTAGCGAGTGTACGATATATGTTACATTGGAGCCATGTTCCCATGAAGGCAAAACGCCCTCATGTGCAAATTTGCTCCGCTCATTGGATCTTTATCGTGTTGTTGTCGCAACCCGTGATCCTATACAAGAGCATAGCGGCGGGATAGAACGGCTTAAAAATGTATGTTATGGAGTACTTCAAAAAGAGGCCGAAGCTTTGCTTGAACCTTTTGTGATATGGCAAAAAAGAGCTTTTGTGCTGTTTAAGATTGCGCAAACAAGCAATGCAAAGATCGGCGGGGGATATCTCAGTTGCGATACATCGTTAAAACATGTGCACCGGCTTAGAAGCATATGCTCAAAACTGCTGATCGGAGGCAATACGGTACGTACAGACAGGCCGACATTGGATTGCCGGTTTATCAAAGAAAAGGCACCGGATGTCATTATCTACTCAAAAGAGAAATCTTTTGACATCTCTATCCCTTTATTTGGCGTTGAGCATAGAAAAGTGGAGATCAGGAGCGATTTGCATTTTCTAAAGCGGCCTTCTTTGGTACTTGTAGAAGGAGGAGAGGGGATGCTTTTGGCGTTAAAAGAAAAGATCGATTGGTTGTTAATCTATCAAACGCCTAAGCTTTCTGCCAATAATTTAACCTATAATACTGATATGAATTTAAGTTTTTTGCATCAAACCAAAAAAGATGTGGATCTTATGATATGGAGTAAAAAAATTGACTGAAAAGCAGCAAAAACAACAAAATATAGTACATATGTTCAATGATATTGCATCAACGTATGATCTGGCCAACAGAGTATTGAGTTTCGGCATTGATAAGCAATGGCGCAAAAAAGGATGCGACAAAGCATATGAACTATTGGGGAAAAAAGAGTTAACGCAGATAACGGATGTAGCTACCGGAACAGGTGATTTGTTGCTTTACTGGCGTGAGCGGGCATTAAAACATGGGATAAAGGTGAATCAATATATCGGAGTAGACCCTTCGGTAGGGATGCTTGAAGTAGCCAAAGAAAAAGTGGATTTTGCCGGTTTCCTTGAAGGAAAGGCACAGGCACTTCCTCTAGAAAACGAAAGCACAGATATTATCTCTATCTCTTATGGCATTCGAAATGTGGTAGATAGGGTAGAAGCGCTTGAGGAGTTTAATCGAGTACTTAAGCCCGGCGGCATGGTGGTAATTTTGGAGTTTACCAAACAGGAAAAAAACGGATATCTTTCAAAGATTGTAGATTTTTATATGAAAAAAATTCTTCCTGCGATAGGCGGATTTGTTTCTAAAAATTATGATGCATACCGCTATCTGCCCAACTCCATCGAAGGATTTTTGACAACAAAAATGCTGGAAGATGAGCTTAGGGAGGCAGGATTTGAGATGAAGTATACGAAATCTTTCTCCATGGGGATCTCAACGCTGCTGGTTGCACAAAAACAATAGGGGGCAAACCAATGTCCTCTTTGTTGATGAGCGTAACCTCTCTCAATACCAAAATCAAATCTTTGCTAGAAGCCACCTTTATGCATATCCTTGTAGAAGGAGAGGTGGCTTCTGTAACCTATCATACGTCAGGCCATGTGTATTTTTCTATCAAAGACAAAGAGAGCGCTATCAAATGTGTCATTTTTAAATCAAATGCAAACAAACTTAAATTTCGCATCGAAAACGGAATGCATATTGTAGTGGAAGGCTCGGTGAGTGTTTATACTCCAAGGGGAGAGTATCAATTTTATGCAGTGCATATAGAGCCTTACGGCCAAGGAGCGTTAGCTTTAGCCTATGAACAGCTTAAAGAAAAACTCCGGGCCAAAGGATACTTCGATCCTCTTCGTAAAAAACTGATACCAAAACATATTCGCAAACTTGCATTGGTGACTGCTAAAGAGAGTGCGGCACTCTATGATATGCTAAAAATCATAGAAAAACGCTGGGCGCTTGTTGAGGTAACAGTCGTAGATACGCTGGTGCAAGGAGAATCGGCGCCCGGACGGATAGTAAAGGCTTTAAAATACGCCGATACTTTGAATGTCGATGTGGTTATCCTTGGAAGAGGAGGAGGAAGCACGGAAGATCTTTGGTGCTTTAATGATGAAAAAGTAGCTGATACGATTTATGGGATGAAAACACCCGTAGTCAGTGCTGTAGGCCATGAAGTGGATGTGATGATCAGTGATTTTGTGGCTGATTTGCGTGCGCCTACTCCAAGTGCAGCCATTGAAATGATACTGCCGGACGCAAAAGAGGTACTTTTTATGCTTGATGAGTATATTCAGCGCTATAAACAGCTTCTTGTGCAAAAGTTGGAACAAAAAAAACATACACTTAAACATCTTGAAGAAATGTTTTTGAGAAGTTCGCCTTCACGATATTTAGGGGATTATTATAATAATTTTAAGCGGCTTGAAAAAGAATTTTATAGAGCGATGTTATATAAGGTAGAACGCTTTGAGGATATGCTGCCTGAAATTCAAAAAAACTTGATGCAGCATCTCTATTTTATTTTGAAGCAAAAAGAACAGTACTGCCTTAACCTTAAACAGCAGCTGGAGATAAAAAACCCTGCACATGAGTGCAAAAAAGGCTGGGTACAGATTTCTGTCGATGGAAAAGTGATCGAGCTTGAAAATCTTCAAATAGATCAACACTTTAATGTAGAAGATGCGAAAGTCAAAATTGAAGCTGTTTGCCTCAGCAAGAAGAGGTACTGCGACTAGGCTTTACAGCCATAAAATTGCAATGTGTATGCAATTTTGTATAAATTTATCTCCGCAAGCATCATACTTGCGGAGATAAAAATTACATCATGCCCGGCATGCCGCCCATATCCGGCATCGCAGGCATACGCTTAGACTCTTCTTTGATATCCGATACCGTTGCTTCCGTTGTAAGAAGCAGGCTGGCTACCGACGTAGCATTTTGAAGTGCAATGCGTGCAACTTTAAACGGATCAATGATCCCCGCCTCAAGCATATTCACATATTCGCCGGTTGCTGCATTAAATCCTAAATTTGCATTATCGCTGTTGGCAACTTTATCTACGACCACACCCGGATCAAACCCTGCATTTTGTGCGATTTGCTTCATCGGGGCTGTTACTGCTCTTAGGATAATTTCGGCACCCACTTTTTCGTCCCCCTCAAGAGTGAATGTAACTGCCTGGCTTGCCTTGATAAGTGCAGCGCCTCCGCCGATGACGATACCTTCTTCTACGGCTGCCTTGGTTGCCGAAAGTGCATCGTCCACTCTGTCTTTTTTCTCTTTCATTTCAGTTTCTGTAGCCGCACCCACTTTGATGACAGCGACACCGCCTGAAAGTTTTGCAAGTCTTTCTTGCAGTTTTTCTTTGTCGTATTCGCTGGTTGTATTTGCGATTTGTATTTTAATCGCATTGACTCTTGCCTGGACGGCTTCTTTGTCGCCTTTTCCGTCAACGATCACGGTATTGTCTTTGTCGATTACTATTCTTCCGCAGTGGCCAAGCTCAGCTGCCGTTGCCTTGTCAAGAGAAAGGCCTAACTCTTCTGTGATTAGCGTACCGCCTGTAAGTACGGCGATATCTTTAAGCATTTCTTTTTTTCTGTCTCCAAATCCCGGTGCTTTGACGGCGGCAATATTAAGCACGCCTTTGAGCCTGTTAAGCACCAATGTCGCAAGCGCTTCGCCTTCAAGGTCATCGGCAATGATCAGAAGCGGCCTTCCTGTTTGTTGAACTTTCTCAAGCACGGGGATCAGATCTTTGAGGGAAGTAACTTTTGCATCCGTGATTAAAAGAAGCGGGTTTTCCATTTCGCATGTCATTTTTTCAGAGTTGTTCACAAAATACGGAGAAAGATAGCCTCTGTCAAACTGCATCCCTTCCACTACTTCAAGATCATCATTGATCCCTTTGGCTTCTTCTACAGTAATCACACCGTCTTTTCCCACTTTGTCCATCGCTTCGGCGATAAGATTTCCGATGCTTTGGTCTGAATTTGCAGAGATGGTAGCCACTTGAGCGATCTCTTTTTTATCTTTGACTTCTTTAGAGATTTTTTTAAGTTCTTCAATGATGGCAGCACTTGCTTTGTCCATCCCTCTTTTTACTTCGATAGGATTTGCACCTGCAGTAATATTCCTTAGGCCTTCTTTAAAAATAGCATGTGCCAATACCGTTGCTGTCGTTGTCCCGTCCCCGGCTTCATCGGCTGTATTGCTTGCTACTTCTTTTACCAATTGTGCACCCATATTCTCAAGCGAATCGGAAAGCTCTATCTCTCTGGCAACGCTTACACCGTCTTTTGTGATATGCGGCGCACCGTAGCTTTTTTGTATCAGTACATTGCGGCCTCTTGGCCCCATTGTTACTTTTACTGCATCTGCAAGTTTGCTTACCCCTTCGTACAATCCGTTACGTGCTTTGTCTGAAAAAAATATTTCTTTTGCCATGTTTGCTCCTTATTTGCTCTTATATAGTATATGATTAATTTAAAATTCCCAAAATATCGTCACTTTCCAAAATCAATAGCTCTTCGCCGTCTACATTGATTTCAGTACCTTTGTATTTTCCAAAAATGACTTTGTCGCCTTCTTTGATGCCTTTTTTGGCTGCTTTAGTTGCCACCGCAACGACTGTTCCCTGTAAAGGTTTCTCTTTTGCGTTGTCTGGGAGAATGATACCCGATGCTGTTGTTTTTTGTTCCTCTTCTCTTTTGATCAGAACACGTTTACCTAATGGCGTAAAGTTCATAAGTATCTCCTTTATGGTATTTTTTATGAAATGTATTCTAATGATTTTTAAACAAAATGTCAACACCTTTTTTAAAATTGTTTAAAATACTTTAGTGTATATGGCTAAAGTATTTTTATCAAAAAAAATTATATTTTAATTTATATAAAAAACTATTGACATTGAAGGGCAGTTTTGGTAAAATTTCGGCTCTTCATTAGTGGCAAGGTAGCTCAGCTGGTTAGAGCGCTGGTCTCATAAGCCGGAGGTCGGGGATTCGAGTTCCCCTCTTGCTACCACTTCATTAGAGCTTTTTTCTCCTAAAATCCCATATTTTTATTATATTTTTTGATAGAATATCAGTACACTACAATTAAGATAGTTTAGTTTTTTTAGAATGAAGGATCATAGATAAGCAAAAAAATTTGTATCCATGCTAAAAAATAATAACAGGAGGTTGCGGTTGTTCTTTGATCAATTGAAAAATGAAAAAAATATACATAAAGCTACATATTTTATAGCATTGCTTTGTTTATCCTTTGTTTTTATAGGTTGCAGCCAATCTTCAAAACTTCAGCACCCCAAACTTTTTCAAGGTAAAATCTCCGCAAGTAACTCCCAAGACGAATATAATGAAAGAGATTATCGTGTCGATAGGCACACAAAAGCCCAAATCGGACATGCTTCCTATTATGCCAGCTGCATGAGCGGACGAAAAACGGCAAGCGGTGAAGTGTGCAGCCTTCATCATTACACGGCAGCGCATCGCACGTTGCCTTTTGGTACGATGCTGCGTGTGACGATGCTTCAAAATAAAAAAAGCGTTATAGTAAGAGTTAACGACAGGGGGCCATACGGGAGGGGCAGGATCGTTGACCTTTCGCTTGCAGCCGCAAAAAAAATAGGGCTAGTCCGCCCGGGTATTGCAAAAGTGAAGATAGAGAAACTGGAAATCTTACAGTAGAACAATTGACAATTTCACTATTTTGATGAGATGGGGTTGTCTAAAATGATTTGTTTGGTTTTTTTGTGGCATGATGAAAATAATAAAATATTGCACCGCCAAAAATAATCCCAAACGATAAGGCTACATACCAATGCTCTTTTGCCCAAACAATCACTTGCAGTATCTGCTTTCCAAAATACCAAGCCGGAACAATGGTAATGGCAGCCCAGCACCATGCACTTATGAGGTTTATAAAAGCAAACTTTTTGGCATCATAGCGTGTAAGCCCGATAGAAATAGGTATCACAGTTCTCATGCCGTACATATATCTTTGGGCAAAAATGATCGGCCATCCGTATTTTTTTAACAAAATATGTGCCAATGCAAATTTTCTTCTTTGCCCTCTAAAGTTTCTGTGGACATATTTTTTATTGAACCTTCCGATATAAAAATAGATCTGATCGCCTGCAAAACCTCCCAGCCCTGCAATAAAGATCGCCAGATAGAGATTCATATCTCCCGTATGCGATAAAAGCCCTGCCATAATGAGGCCGGCTTCGCCTTCTAGGATGCTCCATACAAACAGTATGATATACCCATATGTTTTAAGCAAGTAGATAAATTTTTCATCGATGCCGCTGCCGGGCGCATGATATAAAGCATATGCCACAAAAAGAGCAATAACAGATAGGGCAGCTGTAAAAATTTTTCCGGAATTATTTTTTAATTTTTGTTTCATTTTTTTCCTATTGATTACTTTTTAAAGTATAGCATTACAACACTTTATGGCAAATAATGACATAAATGGGTAAATAACGCATGATTTTTTTAGCATAATTTAATCTTAAAAAATATAAAAATATGATATTCTTATGTGATACGCGTTTATTTTGAATGCTTATGTAAAACAAGAAGGAGTTTTATTATGGTAAAAAAGGTAACGACAGCATTATTGTGTGCAGCACTGGCAACAACGCTTAATGCAAGGGAAATTTCGACAGGCGATAAGTTTTTGGGCTTAGAAGTCGGCGCTGCGACAGTACAGGCAGATACGGGAGGATTTTTTGGGGAGTTGGAGCATGAAGGAACCGATGTAGAGATCGGTTTTCGCCTTGGTGTGCAAAACGAAGCATGGAGAACAACGTTGATCTATGATTATTTTGACAGCAGCGATGATGACCAAAATTATGAAAAAGGGATGCTTACAGTAGATTATTTCTTTCTTGAATCTACCCAAGGCGCTTTGGCGGTTAACCCCTACATTGGCTTAAATGCGGGGTACATGAATTATGAATCTACAGAAATTGACGAGAGCGGATTTTTGTACGGCGGCCAAGTCGGGGTGACATTTGATATGATGGAAAACATCAATGTAGATTTGGGATATAGATATTCTTATACGGATGCCGCACATACGGACCATATAGGAAGTTTTGTACTTGGCGTTAACTACCTGTACTAACAAGGGGAGCAGATGAAAAAAAATATTTTGGTTTCACTGGTTCTTTTTTTAGTGCTACTTTTGAGCGGATGCGGAAGCACTAGCAAAACAGGCGGAACAGCGGAGAGCACAACCGCTGTTGAGATGCAAAAAAGCCAGATAGCACTAGGATCAAACGGAACAGATTTTTCTTTGCCTCTGACATTTATCAAGCTTCTAGACAGCAGCTATCATGTTGAGCTGAGCGATTTTCAGTTGAGTGTGAGCGGTTGTACGGTACAGACGATCACGTTTGATCCTGCCACTTTGGTATTTGACGGGGGACTCAATACGCAAGAAACACTTTTAGTGACAGGCGCATTTGATCAAAACTGTACACCGACAGGCTTTACATTGACGGCGACGCAAAAAGTCAGTAAAGACGGCCAGAGCAAAACCGAAGAAGTAACTTTTAGTTCCACCTCTTCTGAAGATATAGCAATAAGCGGTTATGACATAATTAATGCAACAACGCCGCTTACTATCGGAGAATCAAATACGGAATATACGATTAGTATGCAAGTTGTCAAAGACGGCTATGTGGCACCGGGGGAAACGGTTAAGTTGCGGCCGTTTAATTCTGCATATGGCACCATAAAAACAACTTCAACCTATACCGTTACAACAGATGTCAATGGCATAGCGCGTTTTGATTATGTATCACCGGGTGTTTTGCCGCTAGATGGCACATCGGCGGTATTGACGGCTGATTTGGTAGATGAAAATGATACGAAACTGATTACACAAGAGATTGAATTAATTTTCAATAAAAACGGTTCGGCAAACATACTTTATACAATAGTGCCGGATCAAAACATCACCGTAACAGACACACTGCAGTCTCATCAGATTAAAGTTGCGCTCTCCAAACAGGAGGATGGCCAGCCTACACAGCCGGCAATCGGTGAATCTGTGATTGCAGAATTTGTGATGCCGATCTATGGGACTTTGGCACAATATGAGGCAGTGGTAGGAGCGGATGGATTTGCCAGGTTTAGCTATACTTCTCCGGAATCTATGCCAAGCGTAAATGATGCAAATATTACATTCTATTATAAAAATAATCACACGGTCCGTGGTGAAACCAAGGTTATTTTTGACAAGCAGACAGTTTCAGGGGTTGAAACACTCTATGTCGTTCCGGAATCCTTTACTGTTACTGAGCCCGGGCAAACCCAAGAAGTCACTATCGTAACCGTCAATGCAGAAAATATGGGTGTAAGTACGGAAGTTGCGCTTGAACAGCCTTTCTTTAACAATACGGATTATGGAAGCTTTGACAAAACAAGCGTCACGACAGATGCGAGCGGAAAAGCGGTAGTGCTGTATACTGCTCCTGATTCTATTTCCGGCTTGACGGAAAGAAATATCAGCGTTACAGAAATATCAGAGAATATTCACAAAGAGCTGAATATCAAATTTGGCACTCCTGAGACACAGGGAACCAATTATGAAATCATGGTTGATACGCCGGCTTCCTTGAGTGTGGATGATACGGATCAGATCACCGTGAAAATCGTAGAGATAGGCAATCCAGGTCATGTGATAGGGGATGGAGATGTACATGAAGTGAACCTCACCAGCCAATTTACCAATATGTTGACGTTTGCAGGCGGTAGTGCAACTTTCAATTATGGAGGTATGGGGACAAAAGCGATCGCTGTTGAGACCAAAACGCTCTCCGGTGTTGCCGTCATCGCCGTGAGTGCTTCGATTTTTAACGGAGACCATGACGTGATACTGACAACGCTGGTGCCCGTTACGGTGCTTTCTGGGCCGGTAACGGCGATATCCTTGTTTTATGTCGGCTCTTCAGAGAATGAGGTTGGAGCATTTATCAATACCTATACGATCCATGCGGTGGATAAGTATGCCAACCCTGCAAGAGAAGGCGTTACGTTGTCTCCTTCTTTGATCAATGGGGTTAAAGTGGTTGAGACTGACTCTTCGCCAACGGGTCAAATCACAGCAGGCACGCCTGTAACGTTTGAAGATAGCACTAAAAATTTTGATGAAGCAAATATTACTGCCGAGGATAGGCTGATCATTGTTCCAAACGTTGCCAGATATGCACAAACTTATCTGGGCGGCTGGAGTATCGATGATGTTGCGGAGCAAAGTTTGACTTTAAGCGAAGCCTATTTTGGCACAACGGCCGATAGCTTAAGTTATGTGATAGGAAACGAAAGCAGAAGTCTGCTAGGCGATATAGCTTTGGCATCAATCACAAGCAAAACAGGAAGTTATGTCACGGATGCCAACGGCAATGTACAGTTTGATGTCGTGTTTGATCCTGCGCTTGCGGGGCATACGGTAACCATCGCGGCGCATGCGTATGATACCAATCGAACGGGGGTAGCCAAAGTGGCCGGTTTGCGTTGGGATGATTATAGTTCAACGGTCGAAAAAGTAGATAATGACGGCAGCGACCACAATGTTACACTCATGCTGGGAATAAGTAATTTTCAAGAGTATTTGGTGGATGTGGATATAGTGCCTGAAGGGATCATCAGCAATTCGTCTCAATGTGACCTTAACATGTCCGCAGCCAATGATCTGCATACAGACGAAAATGGTCAAATTAGAGTGCAGATCTACACTAAGGGAACCGATTCTAATGTAAAAGAGTGTGAGATCTCTTGGAGCAAAAGCAACGCACATATTTACCTAGAATATTAACGATCGTAAACTTTGGCAGTGAAATCCAAAAGAGATAAACTCTTTTGGACTGCCTCCCTTTAATCCGTTTCTTCTTTATTTTCTACTATAATCTCATCATATTTTCTATGACAGGTACGTATCATGATCGATCTTAAATATCTTCAAAACAATTTTGACGAAGCTGCCGGCAAGCTTAAAAAAAAGGGTGTAGACAGCGCGGTGCTTGAAAATCTGCAAGCGCTTTTTAGCGCCCTGAAAGAGGCTAATGCGCAGCTTGAAGCAGCCAAAGCAGAACAAAACGCCATGTCCAAACTTTTTGGCCAATATATGCGTGAAAGCAAAGATATCTCAGAGCTCAAGCTAAAAGTAGATGCCAACAAAGAATCGATGGTGCCGCTTCAGGAAAAAGCCAGAGCTGCTGAAGAGGCACTTTATGCTGTGGCGCTGGGTATCCCCAATTTCCCTGATGATTCCGTACCTGAAGGGGCAGACGAAGAGGAAAATGTGGAACTTCGCAAAGTGCTGGAGCCTAAAACGTTCGCATTCAAACCCAAAGAGCATTGGGAACTGGCTGAGATCAACGGCTGGATTGATTTTGAGCGTGGGGTAAAGCTTGCCAAAAGCCGTTTTTCTGTACTGAAGGCAGAAGGGGCGAGGCTGGAGAGGGCCTTGATCAACTTCTTTTTGGATACCAACAGAGCCGAAGGGTTTGAAGAGTTTTGTGTACCGTTTTTAAACAACTCCATGATGCTGCAAGGCACGGGGCAGCTGCCAAAATTTGAAGAAGACCTTTTTAAGGTGGAAGAAGAAGATCTCTATCTCATTCCAACAGCAGAAGTACCGCTTACCAATATGTATCATGATGAGATTCTTTCGGCCAAAGACCTGCCGCTTTTGATGACAGGCTATACGCCGTGCTTTAGAAAAGAGGCGGGAAGTGCCGGGCGAGATACCAGAGGTATGATACGCCAACATCAGTTTGACAAAGTAGAGATGGTCGCCATCGCTCACCCAGACCATAGCGATGAGATTTTCGAGATGATGGTCCGCAATGCTTCGGATATCCTTACAGTCCTTGGGCTGCCGCATAGGGTAGTGGAGCTGTGCGGCGGAGACCTTGGTTTTTCTGCGGCAAAAACGATCGATCTTGAAGTGTGGCTACCCGGACAAAACAAGTACCGTGAGATAAGTTCTATCTCAAATACAAGAGATTTTCAGGCAAGACGTGCCAAAATCCGCTTCAAAGATGAAAAACAAAACCGACTGGTGCATACTCTCAACGGTTCGGCTTTGGCGGTAGGGCGTACATTGATCGCAATTATGGAGAATTATCAAAACGAAGACGGAAGCATCACGATACCTGCTGCATTGCAGAGGTATATGTAGGGAATCGCTTCGCTCGAGTGAAGAGTGATGGTATGCATTTCTTTGAAATGCTTTTATTTTAAAAATGCGTCATTCTGAACTCGTTTCAGAATCTCCCTGTGGTTCACGTGAGAAATGATTTTGTTAGATAGATAGAGATTCCGGATCGTAGTCCGGAATGACGTGTTAGATTGTTTCTGAACTGTCCATTCGGCGCAGTTTGAGTTTGCCTTCCATGCTTAGATAGCTGTTAAGCGCTCCGATATAAGCCCTTGCACTGGCTAACATCGTATCGAGGCTTAACCCGTGGCCGATAATGGCCGGTTCATTGTCGTTAAATGTAACTTTTACCGTTACATTGGCTAAGGCATCTTTTCCTTGCGAAACAGATTTGACTTTATAGTCTATCAGCTGCCCTTGGTAACCTGTGATACGGTCGATGGTCTTAAAGACTGCATCGATCGTTCCATCTCCGATGCCCGCATCCGTGATCTCTTTGTCATGATGCCTGATCGTCACCGCTGCGCTCGGTACGCCTCCCGTAGAGTCCATCAACTGCATCGCCACCAGCTCGTAAGCTTTTTCGATGGTCGTCATTTCCGAAGTTACCAACGCTCTGATATCATCATCATAAATATCTTTTTTCTTATCCGCCAACTCTTTAAAGCGTTCAAAAGTACTGTTAAGCTCTTCTTCGCTAAGGGTGAATCCGAGTTTTGCCAATTTATCTTTGAAGGCAGCACGCCCCGAATGTTTTCCCAACACCAATGTGTCTTGCATATCAAGTCCGATGTCTTCGGGGCGTATGATCTCGTAGGTTGATTTGTTCTTAAGCATACCGTCTTGATGGATACCGCTTTCATGCGCAAAAGCATTTTTGCCTACGATTGCTTTGTTGGGCTGAGGCTCAATGCCTGTGATATTGGCTATCAAACGGCTGGTGGGATAGATCTCTTTGGTGTTGATGTTGGTATCAAAACCTGCAAAGATATCCGAACGGGTTTTAAGCGCCATGACGATTTCTTCAAGTGCGGCATTTCCTGCTCTTTCGCCCAAGCCGTTGATCGTACACTCTACCTGTCCGGCTCCGTTGATGATCGCTTCAAGCGAGTTGGCTACACCCAAACCCAAATCGTTATGGTTGTGTACGGAGATGATCGCTCTGCCTTTGGTGTACTCGCTCATCTCTTTGACCATGGCCCCGATCTCAAAAGGAAGCCTAAAGCCTACCGTATCGGGCAAGTTGATCGTGCCGGCTCCCACTTCTATGACCGCATCGACGATCTCTTTCATAAACCCTATATCCGAGCGTCCCGCATCTTCGCAGCTGAACTCTACATCCTCTACAAAGGTACGCGCATATTCTACGGCCCTGACAGCCCTTTTGATGACTTCCTCGGGAGTCATTTTGAGTTTATATTCCATATGGATAGGGCTGGTTGCGATAAATGTATGGATCCTTTTCATTTTGGCTGTTGCTACGGCTTCACCTGCCGCTTTTATGTCTGCATCGATGGCGCGTGCCAAAGAACAAACGGTTGAGTTTTTGACTCTTTGAGCGATCTTGCTTACCGCATCAAAATCTCCCGGGCTTGCTGCGGCAAAGCCTGCTTCGATGATGTCTACTCCTAAGCGTTCAAGCTGTGCAGCGATCCGGATCTTCTCTTCAGTGTTCATCGAGGCGCCTGGACTCTGTTCTCCGTCTCTTAATGTGGTGTCAAATATTTTAATGATTTTTTTGTTCATTGTATTGCCTTTTTCTATGGGGTGCATGGATGCACTTTATCGTACAAATCTCTTGCAAACAGCTTGTACGTTTTAATCGTGATGGCCTAATTTTATCTAAATATAGGTTACTAAAAACTAATATATAAATTGTATTGATTGGAAAAATTATAGAGAAAGCAGCAGAAGAGAATAATCTTTTTTGAAAGTGTTGTTTTTGTAAGTAATCGGTTTCATCGTTTCTCCTCTTGAATTTTTAAGAATTATAGTGAATTTAAAAAGTGATGTCAAGGGATAAAAATTATCTTTTTCTTTTTATCTTTCTCGCATTAAGGTTTCGTATTGCTCGAAACGGCCCATAAAAGATATAAGCGGATATGATCAGAGCAACCCCTTCTGCGCTAAAAAGATAGAGTGCAGCAGCAATAAGCGTAAGTACGATAAATGTTTTAAACACTATAGATTTGTCAATAGCAATTTTTTTAAAAGAAGGGTAGCGTATATTGCTTACCATCAATACAGAAACGGCAAGAGAGAAAAAAAGCAATAAAAATGCATAACTTTCTAAATGGTATTTGTTAAAAAGCAGTATCCACATACAGATAAAAATTGCTGCTGAGGGAATGGGAAGCCCGATAAAAACATTGGGGTCGTTTTTGGAGGTGGTTATATTGAAGCGTGCTAAACGGATGGCACCAAAAACAACATAGAGTGCCGATGCGACGATGCCAAACCGGCCAAATTCATCCCCTATATAAAAATAAAGCAGCATTGCAGGAGCAATACCAAAAGAGACAATGTCGGCCAGTGAGTCAAACTCTACGCCAAATCGGCTTGCGGTGTTGGTAAGGCGTGCAATTCTGCCATCCAGCCCGTCAAAGACCAGTGCTAAAAAAATGAGCCAAACGGCGGCCGTAAAGTCTCCTTTGCTGGCTTTGGCGATGCTTATCACCCCTACAAAAATACTGCTTGCCGTAAAAAGATTAGGCAATATGTAGAGGAGATGGGGTCTTTGCATCCTTAGCCTTGATGATTTGCGTTTTGTGCTGAAGCTTCTTCTTGCTCAGGTGTTTTGGGATGGGCCAAACGGCTTGGCATTGCGTGCTCTTTTTCAAATGTTTCTATGATTTCGCGCACTTTTGCACCCTCAATCACCTCTACATCCAGCAAAATGGTAGCCATTTCAACAATGGCATCGTGGTATTCGTCGAGTGTTTTTTTAACATATGCATAGCGTTCATTGAGCGTTTGTCTGATATGGTTGTCTATTTCCTCTGCCATTTTTTCGCTATAGTCTGTAGAAACCATGCCTCCGCCGAGGAATGAGTTTTGGCTTCTTTTAAGTACCATAAGGCCGGCCACATCACTCATCCCATACACAGAGATCATATCTTTAAGGATGGCGGTTGCTCTATCGAGGTCATTGCCCGCACCTGTGCTGATTTCGCCTATGAAAACCTCTTCGGCAGCACGTCCGCCAAGAAGGACGTCTACTTCCGCAAGGAGTTCATGTTTTTGTTTTAGGAACCTGTCTTCTTCATCAGGCAGGTGTAGTGTATACCCCAATGCCCCAAGCCCCCGGGGGATGATAGAAACTTTCGTAACGCGTGTCGCACCTTTGGTAAGTTCTGCCATCAGCGCGTGGCCGCTTTCGTGATAGGCGACGATTTTTTTCTCCACATCGGAAATTTTTCTGTTTTTCTTTTCAAGCCCTACAAACGCTCTTTCTATGGCTTCAAGCAAATCTTCCTGTCCGATCTCTTTTTTGTTAAAGCGTCCTGCAAGCAGCGCCGCTTCATTGATAATGTTTGCCAAATCTGCTCCTGCAAGTCCTGCAGTTTGTTTGGCGACTATTTCCAAATCCACATTTTTGGCAAGTTTTACGCCTTTGCTGTGTACTTTCAGGATAGCCAGCCTGCCTTCAAAGTCCGGCTTGTCTACCAATACCTGTCTGTCGAAACGTCCGGCTCTAAGCAGTGCCGCATCCAGTGTTTCGGGCCTGTTGGTTGCAGCAAGAACGATGACGGGTGTATCGGTACCAAACCCGTCCATCTCGGCTAGAAGCTGGTTAAGGGTTTGTTCCCTTTCATCATTTCCTCCCAATTGGCCGCCGCTGGCACGGCTTTTTCCGATCGCATCGATCTCATCGATAAAGATGATTGAAGGCGCTTCTTTTTTTGCCTGTGCAAACAGGTCTCGTACACGGCTTGCACCTACACCCACGAACATTTCGATAAACGAAGAGCCGCTTACGGAAAAAAATGGTACCGAAGCTTCGCCTGCTACTGCTTTTGCCAATAAAGTCTTACCCGTACCCGGAGGTCCTACAAGCAAAACCCCTTTGGGTATTTTTGCGCCCAGTTCGATATACCTTTCGGGGTATTTAAGAAAATCAACGATCTCTTTTACCTCATCTTTGGCCTCTTCTACCCCTTGTACATCTTCAAATCTTGTATCCGGTTTTTCGGAGTTGATAAGCTTATCGGCTTTTCCTGCTCCCAAAATGCCTCCGCCCATGCCTTTGGACATTTTGTTTGCCAGAAAAATCCAAATAGCAAAAAAGATCAAGATAGGCAACAGCATGCTCAGAATTTCTGAAAACCATCCGCCTCCCATTACGCCTTCATAGGTGATCTGTTTTTCTTCCAAAAGCGGGATAAGCTCTTTATCATACGTCGGTACGTTTTGTGCAACGTAGCGTATTTTTTGTCCTGACACTTCGCCGATCGCTTCAACAGTGGAAGGCGTCAGTTTAACGCTTTTAATATTTCCCTGTGCGATCTGCTCTTTGATTTGCGAATATTTGACATGTTTGGTTTGAGAAACATTGCTTTGCAGCATGCTTCCGATCCCGTCTCCTTCGCCCATAAACATTTTAAAAAACATAATCAGCACGATAGAGAAAATTGCAAAAGCAAGCAATGGGTTATTGTTAAAAAAGTTTTTATTGTTTTGGTTTTGGTTTTTATTGTTTTGGTTTGGATTAGCCATTAACGTCCTTTTTTGTTTGTTAGAGCGCTGCACTCAGGAAAATCTTCTTGCCTGCTTTTTTGAGCAGAAAGCTTGCGCGATCGGTTATTTTTGGTAAACAAGCGTTACCCACTCATCTTTTGCAATTCTTTCAACCTGTGTAAGCTCCTTGAAAGATTCGATGACCAAATCTTCTTTTTTGTCTAAAATGCCCGAAAGTATCAAGTATCCGCCTTCTTTTACGGCTGATTTGAGATCTTTTGCTATAAATCTTAGCACATCCGCGATAATATTTGCAATGACGACATCATACGTCCCCGTTGCCTTATCTACGGAACCTTCCCACAGTTTATCATAGGATGCTTCGTTAAGTTTAAAGTTTTCTTTGCAGCTGTCTATGCTAAGCGGATCGGTATCGCACAGTTCAATATTCGCACCGAGTTTTTTGCACGCCAATCCCAATATGCCCGAACCGCATCCTACGTCGATCACATGCTGCCCTTGAGAAACATATTTGCTGATTGCCTGCAGGCAAGAAAAGGTCGTAGCATGATGTCCCGATCCGAATGCCAAAGCGGGGTCTATCTTGATATTGATCTTATCGGTTTTGGGTTCGTACCAGCTGGGAAAAATATAAAATTTTCCTACCTCGACAGGCTCGATAGAGTCTTGATAGGCTTTGATCCAGTCTTTATTTTCTTTAACCTCAAAGGCAAATTCCATTGGGATGGTGCGATCTAATGTTGCGGCGAATGATACTAAAGCATCTTTAACGAAAGTTAAATCATTTTCGCTGCGAAGGATGATCTTTCCTTTGTCCAGTTCAAGCCCTTCCTCATAAATATTGCCGATATAATCAGCCATCAAATCGACAAACGTGTCATCCAGCGTAATCGTGAGTTCATGGTAGGTATCATTCATCATAATTTTTTTCCTTTTAGATAAAAGTGGCTAACCACTTGAGCCTGCCGTTGAAGCCAACACAGCATTCGCATCATCTCATGGGCTTGTGCAGGTTTGGGTAAAATTTGTTTCACGCATTGTACGTTCATGAGATGTTCTTTGTTAATGCAAATGCTTCTTTGAGATCAAGTGTGCCTTCATAGAAAGCTTTGCCCACGATCGTTCCGTCTATGCCCGCCGCGATAAGCCGCTTGATGTCTTCGATGTCTTTAAGGCCCCCGCTGGCAATCGTCTCTATACCGGAAGCCTTGGCAATCTCCAGGGTAAAATCAACATTGATACCGCTTAACATCCCGTCTCTGCCGACATCGGTGCAAATGATCGCTTCTACGCCGGCATGGGCAAACTTCTTGGCCAGATCAGCAGCTTTCATGTTGCTCACTTCCGCCCAGCCTTCTACTGCCACCATTCCATCAATCGCATCGATCCCTACCACGATAGGATATTTCGCGGCCATTTCTTTGACAAACTCGGGATTTTTGACAGCCACGGAACCAAGGATAAGACGGTCTACTCCCAAATCAAGGTACATTTGAATCGTTTTTTCATCTCGGATGCCTCCGCCCAGTTCCAATTTGAGGTTGCAGTTTTGGCGGATTTTTTTGATCTGTTCAAGATTTTTGGGTTCGCCTGCAAATGCACCGTTAAGGTCGACAAGGTGCACCCATTGGCTGCCCAGTTCTTCAAATTTTTTAGCAACCTGCCAGGGTTCGTCGGAATATATTTTTGCTGAGTCCATCAGGCCTTTTGTAAGCCTTACGGCTTTGCCGTCTTTAAGATCTATGGCCGGGAGTATGGTCATTTTTGCTCCTTTGGAGTAAAAATGAGTGAAGAGTGAAGAGTGAAGAGTGAAGCATTTTGGTATGCATTGCTGTGCAATGCTATGATGGTTTGATTCATGATTTTCCTTATAGATTTACAAAATTTTCTATGATTTTAAGCCCATTGTTATGGCTTTTTTCGGGGTGCGGCTGTATCCCAAAAATATTGCCGTGCTGTACGGCACTTGCAAAAGTGTATCCGTAATGGGTTTTGCCGATCGTATAAACATCATCGCATTGGACATGATAGGAGTGCACAAAATAAAGATAAAACGCATCAGGCAAGCTTTCAAAAAGCGGCGTCTCTTTTTGTCTGAAAAGCTCATTCCATCCCATGTGGGGCACCTTGCAGGGATGGTCAAATTTGCTTTTGTCGAATGCAACCACTTTCCCGGGTATCAGTCCTAACCCTTCGTGCGAACCGAACTCTTCGCTGCTTTCAAAAAGCAGCTGCATCCCCAGACAGATACCCAAAAGAGGTTTGCCGCTTTGCGCAAAGCGTTTGACGGCCTTATCCATCCCGTTGGATCTCAGATGTTCCATGGCATCTCCAAACGCGCCTACGCCGGGAAGGATCAGTTTATCGTACCGGCTTAGTTTGTCAGGATCGCTTTCGAGCGTCACGCCAGTGCCCACCTTGGCAAATGCATTGATGACAGAAGCAAGATTGCCCATCTTGTAATCAACAATTCCGATCACAATAAAACTCCTCAAACAGATAAAGTACTGTGATTATAGCAAATTAAAGTAAAAGGTATCGCCCATCATGGACGACCTTTAGTCCTATTTGGGTAAAATAAGTTCGAATTTGTAATCAAAACAAGGCAAACATGAGAGAAAAGATTGAGTATCAGACAGTAAAGCTGCTTTTGTGGATCGCTCAAAGACTGCCCGTAGGGTTTGTGTATGCTTTGATGCGCACATTGACGCTGCTGGTCTATCGGCTGGATGCCAAAAGGCGTCTTTTGACACAGAAAAATCTTGCTTTGGCATTTCCGCAAATAACCAAAGAAGAGAGAGAGAAATTAGCCAAAGAAGTGTATAGCGAGCTTTCCAAAACGATTGCTGAAATTTTATTGATGTTTGTCGGCAGGTTTGATATCGATGAAGCGGTGGTCAACAAAGAAGAGATCATCGCCAGACTGCAAGAGGCAACACAAGAGAGTCCGCGAGGCATCGTCGCGATGACGGCTCATTTCTCCAACTGGGAACTGCTGGCGCATTTTTTGGCAAAGCACGGTTTGCCTATGCTGGTGGTCGGACGAGAGGGGAACAACAAACTGATCGAAGAGAGGATCACCCAGCCGTTTCGCAAACGATACGGCAACGATACGACAACCAAGAAAAAAGCGGTACTCTCTATGGTAAAGCGATTGAAAAGCGGAGGCAATGTGGGCATCTTGATCGATCAGAAAGCAGGAGGAAGTACTTCCCTCAAGGCGGATTTTTTTGGCAAACCGGCCCAAACCATCACCTCTATCGCGATGCTCAAACAAAAACTTGATCCCAAAATCATTCCTTTTTTTGCCGCCAGAGTGGGGGAAGGAAAATACAAAATCATCATGCAAGACCCGTTAGAGTATCGTGCCGAAGAGGAAGCGGATAAAGCAAAGAAGATAGAAAAAATGACCGCCAAATACAATGAAATCATGGAGTCTGTGATCAGAGAATACCCCTCGCAATGGTTCTGGATGCACAACCGCTGGAGAATAGCGCTGTGATAAAACAGATACTGATACTCAGCGACGGCAGGGCAGGACATGTCAATCAGTCTATCGCTTTTGCCAAATGTTTGGATGCGGCGTATGAGATCGTCCCTGTACGCTTTCGATCAAGATGGACAAAATGGCTGTCCTTTCTTTTTGACAGAGTACACCTTTATACGGATTTGCTTTATGCGCCGTACACTATCCCGAATGCCTCATACGACAGCGTCGTTTCCGCGGGGTCGGGCACCTACTATTTCAATAAATTTCTGTCAAGAAAACTGCATGCCAGATCTATCGCGATGATGCTGCCAAAAGGATACCGGTATGATTTTGATCTGATTTTTGCACAGCGTCACGATGCACCGCCTCTCAAAGAGAATATTGTCCAAATCCCTGCAAATTTTGCTTATATCGAACCCAAAGGGATATACCGGGCAGCAAAACCCTCTGTCGGCATTGTGATCGGGGGCAGCAACAGATATTTTACGCTTACGCCACAAAAGCTCAAAACGCAGTTGGATCTGATCGTACGGCACTATCAAGGATATGAGATTGCCGTGACCACCTCTCCCCGCACTCCCAAAGAGATAGAGAGACTGGTGAAAAGCTATCGGTTTGACTATGAGGTGATCTTTTCGGAGAATCCAGTCAATCCCATTGCCGATTTTCTTGAGCAGTGCAGTGATGTGTTTATCACAGCCGACAGCACCTCGATGATCTCTGAATCGGTCTCATGGGGAAGTGCAAATGTGGAAATATTGCCTTTGGAGAGTGAGAGCGAAAATAAATTTACACGTTTTGCGGCTTTTTTGGAAAAAGAGGGGTATCTGCATCGCTTTGACGGTACTTTCAAAGCATGCAACAGAAAGATAGATTTTTTACAATATATTCCAAAGGAACTGCTATGAAAATTGTACAGATTTTACCCGAACTCAACGAAGGTGGGGTAGAACGTGGAGTTGTTGATCTTAACCGGGAATTAGTGAAGCTTGGGCATGAAAGCATCGTTATTAGTGCCGGTGGGAAATTGCAAAATCAAATAGAAGAAGACGGCGGCAAGCATATTGCATTGGATGTTTGTTCCAAAAATATTTTGACAGCTCCATTTCGTATCTTTAAGCTGCATCGTCTGTTTAAAGTGTTGCAGCCGGATATTTTGCATGCGCGCAGCCGTGTTCCGGCTTGGTTGACTTATCTGGCAAATAGAACATTGCGTATTCCGTTTGTAACTACCGTCCATGGATTTAATAGTGTAAATGCTTATAGTAGAATCATGACCTATGGAGACAAAGTGATTTGTGGAAGTAAATTTATGATAGATCATATTATAAAAAACTACCAGACTTCCCCGGAAAAAATTGTTTTAATACCGAGAGGTGTTGATATCGATTCTTTTGATACGAAATTGGATGAAGCGTTTATTCAAAGCTTTAAAGAGAAGTATCACTTAAATGATAGCTTTGTGATTACGCAGGTAGCCAGGATCACACACTGGAAAGATCAAAAAACAACGATCAAAGCTTTTTTGGAAGTAAAAAAATCTCTGGGAAATGCGAAGTTGCTACTTGTAGGAAGTGTTGATAAAAGTCGGTCTAACTACTATGAAGAATTGAAAAAAATTATTGATGACTGTCCCTATGCCAATGATATTATTTTTACCGGCAATCAACAACATATCAAAGAAATATTTTCTTTGTCAGATGTGAGCATCTCTGCCTCCAACAAACCTGAAACATTTGGACGAGCCAATGTTGAAAGTCTATTTATGGGTACACCACTGATCGCTACAAATATCGGTGCAACAGCAGATTATGTGATTGAGGGAAAAAATGGATATTTGTTTGAGCCTAATGATGCGGATGCATTGGCAAATCTTATTCTTCAAATAGATAAGAATAATTTTAATAAACAAGAGATGGCACAGTATATCAAAGAGCATTTTTCTTTAGAACAGATGGTCGATAAAACAGTATCAGTTTATGGTAACTTGTATAGAAAATGAGGATTAGATTATGAAAGTTTGTCAAGTTCTAGCGGGGACAGGATATGGAGGGCTTGAAAAGCATACAATTGAGCTCTCAAAAGGATTAAAACAACAAAACATTGATGTAACTGTAATAGCACATAAAGATTTTGCTCAATATTTTGAGGGCATTGATTTTATACCAATGGATTTACAGAAAAGTAGAAATAATTTATGGATGCGATATCGGTTATACAAGGTTTTGAAAAATGGATCTTTTGACATTGTGCATACTCAAGCGAACAAAGCTACGGATATAGTAGTAAAAATAAAACCTTTTTTAAATTTTAAAATGATTTCTACGTTGCACAATATAAAAAGAAATTTAAGTTCTTTTGAAAAAAGTGATTTTGTGATTACTGTATCGGACAAGATAGGTGAAAAACTTAAAAATAGGAACAAACAAACGATATATAATGGTATTAGCTATGAGAAAATGAATGATACTATTGATCTTCGTAAGAAATATGGTTTTCAGGCAGAATCATTTGTGATTTGTACAATTGCACGTTTAACAAAAGCTAAACGGCTGGATGTATTATTGCAAGGATTAGCAAAAACTAAAAATATTAATTTGATTTTGGTAGGTGGGGGAGAAGAAGAAACTAATTTAAAAAAACTTGTAGACTCTTTAGGCATAAAAGAACGTGTGGAATTTACCGGAGCAATGGAAAATAAAGAAGTAAAACAAATCATTGCTAATTCTGATGCCTTTGTAATGACTTCTGATAATGAAGGTTTTCCTTATACCTTTGTAGAGACAATGTTTTGTCATACACCATTTATTTCTACACCAGTTTCAGATATTGAAAAGTTTATTGGTCAGGAATATATTATTCCTTTTGGGGATTATAAGGCATTAGCAAAAAAACTGGAAGACGTAAAAAACAATTATTCTAGGGTTGAACAGGATTTTGTACCTATCTTTCAAAAGGCAGTTCATGAATTTACAGTTGAAAATATGGTAAAACAAACAATAAAAGTTTATGAAAAAGTAATGGGTTCAGGATTATGATTATAGAGGAAGAGAATAATTGAAAAAAGTTAGTATTTTAATACCAGTACAGGAGTACTTAAACAGCTACAGAGGTGGGGCTATAGCGAGATGGATCTATCATGTATACAATGGTGAAAAATCTGATTATCAATTTGATATTTTAGGCCGAACATTGAATGATGAGTATGATTTTCAAAATACTAATTCACTTACTATTATTTCTAAATCTAATCATTTGCTCAATGCACTAACTAGATTACCAATTATTCGAACTATTTTTAAACCATTTACCTCTTCAATTTATTTAAAAATTTATAGAAAGAATATACTTTCTAGTAAGATATTGGAAATACATAATTCAATTGAATACATTTCTAAAATAAGAAAACTGAACTTTTCAGGGAAAATTATCTTGCATATGCATAACGATTATCTAAATAAACTCAGCAAAGAGTCTATCCATACTCTCAATTCTCAAATTAATTTATTGATTTTTCCAAGTAAAGCATTAAAAAATGAATTTTTATCTATTCATCCCGAGTTTACTCAATCTATTGAAGTTGTTTATAATGGGTATGATCCAAAGAAATTTTTTCTTCAAAAGGAAGTCATGCCCAAACCAAATCCAATTATAGGATATGTAGGGAGATTTGACAAAAATAAAAATATATTAAACTTATTAGATATCTATAGTGCACTACTGGATAGGATACCAAATTTGGAGTTTTATCTTATAGGCTCGGGTAAATCAGGTGGAGTTGAAAATAAATATCAGCGGTTAGTATTAAAAAAAATTGAGGCAATGAATCGCAAAAATGGGAAAATCACATACTTGGGCTATGTTCATAATGATCAGTTATTTAAATATTATAATTTATTTGATCTATTTATCTCTTTACCAATTCATACAGAAGCATTTGGTATGACTTTTGTAGAGGCTTTGGCATGTAAAACACTTAGTATCGGAACAAATCTAGGTGGTATACCCGAAGCGGTCGGTTGTAATGAATTGCTGGTGAATAATCCAAAGGATCATAGTGAAACGACGGATAAAATTTTTCAAATATTATCTGATGAGTCACTTCAAAAATCATTAATAGAAAAAACTTTTAATTATGTTTCAACAAATTTTCAATGGGAAGTTATCCAAGTGAAACAATTGAAAGTACTGGATCGGTTATCTAAAGAGAATCAAGAATAATATATCAGGGAAAGTAATAAGCTAATAGTATCTATAGTAATATAAAAAGATTAAAATAAAAAAACAGTAAATGTCGTATGTATAAAATGGGGGAATCATAGAAGGATATATAAAATTTTGAAAATAAAAAATATGAGATAGCAAAGTATAATATATTGGATATTATTTACATAATTTAAAAGGTTGAATTTGAATAAAAAAATACTAAGACTTACTGATGGTAAAGCGGGACATGTCTTTGCAATTGATGGTGTTATAGCGGCATTGAATCAAGAATTTAATTTTGATGTTATCAATGTAGATGTGAAGATACGTGCAAAATTTTTATTACAAATTATGAAATTGCTTATCCATTATAGCTGGTTTGATAAGTGTTTAAAAAAGAATCCTAATCTATTAAAAATTTTTTATAAGAATTTTAGTTTACCCAAAGAACATATAGATTTAATACTGTCTACAGGCGGTGATACTTCATATATAAATGTTTGGTTGTCTAGAATTTTAAATACGAATAACATTTATTGTAGTGGACTAAGAGGTTTAAAAGCAGATTATTTTACTTTACTTATCAGTTCTATAAGGCTAGACTGTAATAATTATATTATTTTTAAGGAAGCTTTCCCTAATAAAAATATATTGAAAGATATGTCAAAATCTATTTTAGAGTTTTCTAAACGAGAAAATATAGATATAAATGATAAATATTTTGTTTTACTTTTGGGTGGTGATACTGGAAGAAAATATGAATATTCAATACAAGATTGGAAAGATATTATAGATGGTTTTATGTATCATGTGAAAAAGGAGAATGCTAAAGCACTTATATCCACATCAAGAAGAACCGGATTAAAAAATGAAACTCTAATCAAGGAGTTCTTAGAACCTTATCAGAATGATATTGCTTATACAATTTACTTTAACCATAAACCAGAAAAGCTTTTAGGAATATTCCTTCCACTTGCTTCAAAAATATTTGTAACAGAAGAGAGCGGTTCAATGATTGGAGAATCTCTTTATTATTGTAAACCAATATTTACAATAAGTCCAAGAAAAATACGGACCGACAAAAAGTATAATCAATATTTGGAAAATTTAGCAGGGAGTAAAAGAATAAAAAGTACGAAATCTTATCAGTTAAAAGATATAGACTTAATAAATACTGAATTTCAATTTATGGAAAATAATCCCATGGAAGAATTAGCAAAAGAATTAAAATTACATTTGAAGGGTATATTATAATTCGCCAATTCTAACAATAAACGCAA
>DHHF01000003.1 GCA_002403155.1 Sulfurovum sp. UBA4779 | reverse complement strand
ACTCTTCCAAATCACTGAGTTTCATAAAAAACGCTTTTGAAAAGTATCTCATAGACGGCGGGTTTGCCGAAACGATCAATGAAGACAGTTTTATCGCCAGAAAAATCCTGAGCGATTACCTGGAGCTTATTGTTTTTAAAGACATAGCAGAACGCCACAACATAACAAACACTTCACTTCTTAAACACCTCAATAAATACTGTTTTACCAATATCGCTACCCTTGTCAGTTTTACCAAACTCTACAATGATTTCAAATCACAAGGTTTTAAAGTCTCAAAAGATACTATTTTTAACTATATGGCATACCTGGAAGAGGCTTATGCACTTTTTACCGTGCCTATTTTTCGAAACTCCATCAAAGAAGAACAGCGCAATCCAAAAAAAATTTACGCTATAGACAACGGTTTTAAGAAAATCTATGACTATGCGATCAGCGAGGACAAAAGCAAGCTTTATGAAAATATCGTATTTTTGCATTTAAGGCGGCAAAGTAAACATATTTATTACTATAAAGGCATTCAGAAAGTTGATTTTTATGCCAGGCTGGATGACAAAGAGATGCTTGTGAATGTAAGCTATGAAATCAAAGATGAAAAAACGAGACAAAGAGAGGTAGCCGGACTTCTTGAGGCGATGGATTATTTTAAGCTTGATGCAGCTTACCTGATCACAAAAGAGGAAAAAAGCGAGATAGTTTCGGAAGGGAAAAGAATTTGGGTGATACCGCTGTTTGAATGGATGCTGTTGGAAAAGTAGCAAAGGAAAAACATCTTTTATTTTTATGGATTCCTGCTTTCGCAGGAATGACGGTAGGTTTCGTCATCCTCGGGCTTGACCCGGGGATCCACAGTCACAAAGTGACAACACTCACTCCTCACTGCTCACTGCTAGTTGCTAGTTGCTCCTTGCTAGTTCCTTTTGACCCGGGGATCCACATCACAGGCCAATGCAGAAATGCTGTCATTTGAACACACCTTGCAAGCCGTGCTTTTGGCAGCCGTCCATAAAAAGCAGAAATAAAAGGCCCTTTGGCTATAATCTACTTCTTGGTTGACCGGGATCAACCGTATCAATCCAAAAACACTATACAATACATCCATGAAACTGTGCCGTGCGCAAAAAAGCAGTGTATTGCCAAAGAAGGGAGGAGAGCCATGATGAAAAAAATCCTTATTGTCTTCGGAACCCGCCCCGAAGCCATCAAGATGGCACCGCTCGTTAAAGCCTTCGAGTTCTCTAACTCAAAACTCAACATTGTAAAATTAAAATCCGTAAGCGGCAGCAAAAAAGCAGCCTGTTCCTGGTTTTCTGTTTTTCCTTTTTGGAACGGCGATGGAAGGAGGGTCGGATGAGTTATCATTGTCACCTGACCCCTTTATCGAACACCTATCTCGCGATGCGGGTGGCCTACTTCAACGAGTTGGATAGCTATGCGGAAACCCATGGATTAGAAAGCAGGCAGATCATCGAGGGGATTGGCCTGGATCCGAGGATCGGGATGCATTACAATAACCCGTCATTCGGATACGGCGGTTATTGTCTGCCGAAAGACACGAAGCAGCTCTTGGCCAATTATGCCGATGTACCAAGCAATATCATAAGAGCCATCGTCGATGCCAATAGCACGAGAAAAGATTTCATCGCGGATCAGATCCTCAGCCGCGATCCAAATGTTGTCGGGATCTACAGATTGGTCATGAAAGCCGGAAGTGACAACTTCCGTTCCTCCGCTATACAGGGGATCATGAAACGGATCAAGGCAAAAGGGATCGAGGTCGTGATCTATGAGCCGACGTTGGATGAAGAGGAGTTTTTCCACTCTCGCGTCATTAAAAACCTGGACGAATTTAAAAAAATATCCGATGTGATCATCGCCAACCGTCATGCTGATGTGCTGGACGATGTCAATGAGAAAGTATACACACGTGATTTGTTTGGGAATGATTAGGTTAAAATGATCGCGAAATTAAAAACATCAGCCACGAGATACAAAGAGTACCTCTCCAACAGCTCATGGATTATGGCTGAAAAAATCCTCAACATGGGGATCGCTTTTTTTGTTACGATATTCGTAGCGAGATATTTGGGGCCTGAACAGTTCGGTATCCTCTCCTACGCCATATCCCTTGTGGCACTTTTTGCTTCCGCCGGGCATATGGGACTTGGCGGTTTGGTGGTGAGGGAGATTGTCAAACATCCGGATCAAAGAGCCGAGACACTCGGGACAACTTTCGGGTTGAAATTTTTGGGTTTTTTGATCGGTTTTATTTTGCTGATCTTATTTGCCTTTCTTTCTGAAGAGATAGGAAGTACAGGTTTCTGGGTTATGATCATCGTGGCTTCATCGATGCTTTTTCAGTCTTCAAGTGTGATCAGTTTCTGGTTTGAGGCGCATGTACAGGCGAAATACAGCTCTATTGCAAATACGCTTGCCGTTTTGACGAGTTCAGCCTTGAAAATCACTCTTGTCTTCAGTGGGGCAGGATTGCTGCTCTTTGCTTTTGCTTCTGTCCTTCAGGCGGCAGTCACAGCGATAGTTTTGGTTATTTTTTATCACAGATTTGCAAATGTTTCACTAAGTGAATGGAAAGCTTCATTCCAGAGAGCCAAAGAGTTGCTGTCGCAAGGCTGGGTGATCTTTCTGGGGTCTATTTTTGCGGTTATCTATCTGAAGATAGACCAGATCATGTTGAAATGGTTGGCCGGGGCCGAAGAAGTAGGCGTTTATGCGGTTGCAGCAAGCCTTTCGGAAGCGTGGTATTTTGTCCCAACAGCAATTGTTGCGTCATTCTTTCCAAGACTGATAAAACTCAAAGAGTCTAACGAAGCGCAATATTCATTGCGTCTTCAGCAGCTGTTTGATCTTTTGTTTATACTTGCTTTGGTCGTGGCTGTTGTCGTTTCTCTGTTTGCCCAGCCTATTATACTGCTCTTCTTCGGCGAAGCTTATGCCGACTCGGCGGTGATTCTGACCATACATATATGGGCGGCTCTGTTTATCTTTATGCGGGCGCTGTTCAGCAAATGGATACTGATCGAGGATGCTTTAATGTTTTCACTGATTACGCAGGGATTTGGCGCGCTTGCAAATGTCGGGCTCAACCTGCTTCTCATACCGCACTATGGCGGTGAAGGGGCAGCAATCGCTACATTGATATCGTATGCGATGGCATCATATATATCGCTTCTGTTTTATAAAAAAAGCCGCCCTGTTTTCTGGATGATGAGCAAAGCGATGCTCTCGCCTGTGCGTTATCCGTTGACATATCTAAAAGGAAAAAGATGAATAAAAAACTGGACATCACTCAGGTCGTTGACGAACATCTTTGCCATAGCTGTGGTGCGTGTTTTGCCAGCTGCGGGCATGACTCGATCAGTTTTACTGAGTCTGTAGGTGGGTACTATATGCCAAAGATCGATTATGATACCTGCACCAACTGCGGGTTGTGTTTTGAGGTGTGTTCGGGGGATCACTTCGGTAAAACACTTCAGGATATAGTACCAGACGATCCGTTTGTGGGTAATCTGCTTGGATGTGAGGTGGGTAAAGCCACAGATGAGACGACTTTTAAAAACAGCCAAAGCGGGGGAGTGACGACTGCACTGCTAGCCCAGTTGCTTGACAGTGGTGCTATAGAGGTTGCATTGGTAGCTGTGATGAGAGAAGATATCCCGCCCCGGGGTGATTTTGCGCTTGTGCGAAGCAGTCAGGAGCTCTATGCATCACAAAAGTCGAAATACACCCCCATCCCTCTGCTCAGTGCCATCCCGGAGCTGAAAAACGTTGATGGTCCGATCGCTATCGTAGGGCTTTCCTGCCATTTTCACAGTCTGCAAAATCTTTGTGATGTCTATAAGTGGCTGACAAAAAAAGAGATCATCAAGATCGGTTTGATTTGTGACAGGGTAATGACAGCTTCGGCGATCGATTTTATCTCGATGCAGGCAACAAAAGAGCCTGTAAAAAACTTTGTCTATCGAGATAAACAAAAACCAGCCTATCCCGGTAATCCCGTAGTGACCACTGCCGACGGGTCCGAATACATGCTCGACAAATCCGTACGTATGGAGATGAAAGACTTTTTTACCCCGGCACGCTGTAGACTCTGTTTTGACAAGCTTAATGTCTTTGCCGATGTGGTGATGGGTGATCCTCACGGGGTTGAGGGAGTGGATAGAAAAAATGGTGAAACGCTAGTGCTGACCCGTACACAAATAGGCAAAGAGCTCATCGACAAAACCAAAAATGCGCGCTATGTCGTTTTGCGTGATGTAGACCAGCAAAGCGTTATTAGGGGGCAGGGGATCGCCAAAAAGAAAAAAGAGTGGAGCAACTATGTCAGTGCATGGCAGGCCTTGGGTAAAAAGGTTCCGAATTATCCGTTTACCCCTAAAATAGCTCAAGAATTTTCAAAAGAAAAAGTCAATCTGTTGCACTCTTTAAGTTTGGACAAGTATGAATCAAAAGAAAAATTACTATTTGATGCACAAAAACATTATACAAACAAGAAACTAAAAAGAGCAATTAAGCGTCCGCTTAGTCAAATAAAAACCATAATTAGAAAACTGATAAAAGGGTAATGACATGGTAATTGAAATTAGAAAAGTAAACTTTGTCAATAAAGGTGCAGAGTTGATGTTATTGGCTATTCTTGATAGATTAAGAAGCAGATATCCAGATGCAAAAATTGTGATGCAGCCAGTTAATGCAAGAAAAGGCTATCCCGCTGGTGCAGATTATTTAGAAAGAGCAAAACTCAATTTGTATCAAAAGGTACATTTTAGAAAATATGGTATTGAATGGGATAAAATTTTTAATTATGTACCTAAAGGATTTAGAGATAGATTTGGTTTAGTACTGGATTCAGAAGTAGATATTGTTTTAGATGCTGCAGGTTTTGCATATGGGGATCAACAAGGAGTAATGAATACCGTGGGTACAGCATTAGATGTCAAGAGATGGAAAAAGAATAATACAATTGTTATATTTATGCCACAAGCCTTTGGTCCATTTAAAAATAAAAAAATAAAAAAAGCATTTCAGACTATACTTGAATTAGCAGATAGAATTTTTATTAGGGATAAGATATCCTATAAATATGTTGAAGAATTAAATCCAATACAAGAAAATTATTCACTATACCCAGATTTTACAAATTTGCTAGAAGGAACACTGCCAAATAATTTTAATACTGAAGAAAATAAAATCTGTATCGTCCCAAATATTCGTATGTTGGATAAAACAACAACATCAGATGCACAGCAATATCCTATATTTATGTCCAAATGTATTAAATTATTAAAAAGTCATAATTTAAAGCCTTTTTTTCTGATACACGAAGGAAAAGAAGATTTGGAGTTGGCCAAAAAAATCATGAAACTTGCAAATGCTGAACTCAATATTGTTATAGAGAAAGATCCTCTGAAAATTAAGGGTATTATAGGTGCATGTGATGGAATGATCGGCAGTAGATTCCATGGACTTGTCAATGCACTCTCCCAAGGTGTACCTGCAATAGCAACAGGTTGGAGCCATAAATATGAAATGCTACTCAATGATTACAATTTTAAAGAAGGATTGTTATCGGTTGATGCTTCAGATGAAAAAATAAATGCTGCTTTATCTGTGCTTATAGATCAAACCAAAAGGGAGAGAGCAAAAAAAACTATTAAAAATTCCTCCGATATACAGAAAGCTCTTGTGTTAAAAATGTGGGATGAAATTTATGGAATAATAGATAAAAAGTCAATGGATGATGTCAATGAATAAAAACATAAAAATCGATTTTATTCTTATGTGGGTTGACGGAAATGACCCAAAATGGAGAGAAGATTTTAATAGATATGCCCCAATAGACAAAAACGGTGATAAAAATGAAGTACGTTTTCGTGATTGGGATAATTTACAATATTGGTTTCGTTCAATAGAAATGTATGCTCCATGGGTAAATAAAATACATTTTGTTACATATGGTCATTTGCCAGAATGGCTGGATACTAACCACCCAAAATTAAACATTGTCTTACATGAGGATATTTTTGAGGATCAATCTTGTTTACCTACGTTTAATTCAAGAGCGATTGAAGTAAATTTACATCGTATAGACGGTTTGTCAGAGCATTTTGTCTATTTCAATGACGATACGTTTTTGTTGCAACCAACATCTAAAGAAAGATTTTTTTTAGATGGCAAACCTAGGGATATAGCAGTGTCTAATGTGATTTCTCCTTCAAATGATTTGGCGCATACATTAATTGACGATATAAAAATCATAGGAAAGTATTTCAATAAAAAACAAACGATAAAGCAAAATTTTTTCAAATGGTTCAATATCGTATATGGCACTAAGATATTTAGAACACTATTTTTGTTGCCTTGGCCTGACTTTACAGGATTTTATGATCCACACCAACCGGCCGCATTTTTAAAAAGCACTTATTTGGAAGTTTGGGAAAAAGAAAGAGAAGTTCTGCTAAATACAAGTCAAACAAAATTCAAAAAAGCCGGAAATGTTAATCAATATTTATTTCGCTATTGGCAATTAGCAAAAGGGACGTTTGAGCCTATAGGGGTTAATGATTCCTTGATGATAGGGTTAGCAACAGAAAAAGATTGTCAAATGGCTGCAAGTTATATCCGAAATCAGCGATTTCAACTGCTCTGTTTGAACGATTCGGTCGATTTATGTGATTTTAAAAAAGCAAAATCCATCATAGCTGAAGCTTTTGAGTATACTTTTGCAAGTAAAAGTAGTTATGAGAAGTAAGTTTTTTATTTTATCAGTCAGGAGTACATATTGATATGACAATTATACAAAAATCTACATTTTATTTATTTATTATGCTTACAACAGCTTTATTATTTTTGTTAATTTATTTTTTTGGATTTTCTAACTTCCATCGTACTGAAATACTTGTTATCGTTACTTTTGTAATAAATATAATTTTATCTTTAATTTTTTTAGTTTTTTCAGACAAAACCTCATATTCATTTAACAAAGTTTTTTGGGTTTTTAATTTAGTATTTTTATGCACACTACCTTTACTACAGTTTATTTTTAACCGTCAACCATGGTTGGGTATGACAGGTGAATTTAGCGATAATATCTATTTCTATGCAAATATCTTGATCTTATTTTGGTTTGTCAGTTATGTTGTTGCCCGACAATATATAAAAAAAGTATTTATTGATATAAAAAGGTTTGTAAGAAAATGATCAGAATATTATCAATATTATTAACTTTATCTTTGATAGTCAACGTTCTATTATCTTTAGACTCTGATATGTACAATTTTACATTTTTGACGCCTTTTAAATATATTATCTTATTGATAATTGGTGCAATAGCTATTTTTTACATAAAAAACAATTCTGTAGTAATAAGAAAAGATATATTTATGAAATTGTTGATTGTAATGTTTTTTTTGATGATTTTTTTTGGTACATTGTTCTCGGCCGATCCATGGAATAGTATGATTAGGGGGCTTTACATGCTAATTATTTTTTTTGATATTTATTTTTTAGTAGGTGTATTAAAATTTGAAAAAATCATAAATTTAATATTTAATTTTTTTCTTTTTACCGGTGTAATTATTGCATTAATATCTGATTATTATATTTTAATAGGTGATTCTAGAGTTTTTGAAATGGGAAATTTTAAAAGTATTTTTGTTAACGCCAATACCTTTGGCGCACTGCTCGCATTATTTATGTTGCCTGCAACCATGTGGAAAATTAAATCTCTACAAAATAAACTTTATATATTAGCTTCATTTTTATTATTTAGTAATTTAGTTTTTTTATTGATTCTGACTCATTCAAGAGCTGCCATATTGTCTTTTGCAATTATAGTTTTTTTCTTTATCTATTTTTCATATTTTAAATGGAGCAGAAATTCGATAAGAAATTTTACATTGTTATCGTTAGGCACATTTGTAATACTTATTTCATTGTTTAATTATGGCAAGACCAACTTGATTACAGGTTACTTTATGAGTAAATATGAATTTCAGGATACAACCAATGTTTTTTCTACAAGAGAGGCTCTTTGGAATGAACGACTAAAAGGAATAGAAGCAAGACTATATACAGGGTGGGGATATGGGATAAATTCTAGAAACTACTTAGAACAAGCAATAGATGATAAGACTGAAAAAGGAAATACGATATTGTCAATTCTTGAAGAGTTTGGTATTTTTATTGGTTCATTAATTGTCTTGATAATGACTGTAATCGTTTTTTCATTATTTAGAAAAGTTAAATATTTAAAAAATAATTTTATGTATATGATCTTGTTGGTTATTGTTTTATCATCCTTGATTCATGTGAACTTTGAATCATGGTTATTTTATTTAGGTAATGTCAATGCATTTGTGTTTTGGATAATGTTAATTTCATTAATGAATTATTCAAATAAAAATCTTAACAAGCATCCAATTGAACAATTTTCAGGAAATATAAAATGACTTTAAAACCCAAAATTCTCACATTCGTCAGTTATTACCTCCCGGGCTACAAAGCCGGCGGTCCGCTGCGAACAATTGCCAATATGGTGGATCATCTCAGTAATGATTTTGAATTTTGGATCGTGACGCGTGATCGTGATATGGGAGATACGGTACCATATGTAGACATTAATGTAAACCAGTGGAATGATATACAAGGCGCAAAAGTGTTCTATCTCTCGCCTGAAAATCAGACTTTGAGTGGGATAACAGATATTATCAATGCTACAGCACATGATTTGATGTATCTGAACAGTTTTTTTGATCCGCTTTTTACCCTCAAGCCATTGTTGGCACGTCGGATTGGCCGCTTAAAAAATAGAACGGTACTGCTGGCTCCCCGTGGAGAATTTTCCGAGGGGGCTATACAACTTAAACATTTTAAAAAGAACATTTTTATAAAAGTTGCAAAATGGTTCGGAATCTACAGCAATATTTATTGGCATGCTTCGAGCGCCCATGAAGTTGATGATATCAAACGTGAATTTGGGATCCAGGGTGAATCGATTGTGACGGCTCTTGATTTGCCGGCAAAAATATCCGAAGATAATTTTGCTGATAGTCAACCTGATAGAGATCATATGGGATTGCACATGATTTTCTTATCACGTATTTCACCGATGAAGAATCTTGATTATGCTCTGCGTCTTTTGAAACAAGTAGCAGCAAAAGTCAAATTTGACATATATGGGCCAATCGAAGATAAGGCATATTGGGCACTATGCGAAGGGTTGATAGGTTCACTGCCAGCCAATATTGACGTAAACTATTGTGGATTGGCACATCCAGATGATGTGGCAAAGACATTTGCGCAATACGATCTTTTTTTGTTCCCGACCCGTGGAGAAAACTATGGTCATGTGATCGCGGAATCGCTGAGCGTTGGAACTCCGGTTTTGATAAGCGATCAGACACCGTGGAAAGATCTTGAGAATGATGGATTGGGATGGGATATCTCTCTTGATGATACGAGTGCTTTTGTCAAAGTGATTGAAAGGATGAGTTTGAGAACATCTGATGAGAAATATCAAGAACGACAGCATATCCGTCAAAAAGTCCTTGAACGATTGACAAGTCCAGAATTGCTGGAAGCAAATCGGCAGGTTTTCAACAAGCCATTAAAAAATAAAAATCTACAAAAGGAAGAAAATGTTTAAGGGAAAAACACTACTGATCACGGGAGGAACAGGCTCTTTCGGGAATGCTGTTCTTAGAAGGTTTTTGGATACTGATATCAAAGAGATCCGTATCTTTTCACGGGATGAGAAGAAACAGGATGATATGCGTAAGCAGTACAACAACCCGAAGCTGAAGTTCTACCTCGGAGATGTGAGAGACAGCAACTCTGTTAAAGATGCGATGAGGGGAGTGGACTTCGTCTTCCATGCTGCGGCACTGAAGCAGGTGCCATCGTGCGAGTTCTACCCGATGCAGGCAGTGAAGACCAATGTCATCGGGACAGAGAACGTCCTCTATGAAGCGATAGATGCCGGAGTGAAAAAGGTGATCGTCCTCAGCACCGATAAGGCAGTTTACCCGATCAACGCCATGGGTATCAGCAAAGCGATGATGGAGCGTGTGGCCGTAGCCAAATCCAGAAACCTGGATGACAACGAGACGATGATCGCCTGCACCCGCTACGGCAACGTGATGGCTTCGCGCGGGTCGGTCATCCCGCTCTTTATCGACCAGATACGCAAAGGTCAGGAGATCACGATCACCGATCCGGCGATGACGCGCTTCATGATGAGCCTCGATCAGGCGGTCGAGCTGGTGCTGTTCGCATTCGAGCACGGAACGAACGGGGATATCTTCGTACAGAAAGCACCGGCAGCGACGATCGAGCTGCTGGCGCATACCTTGAAAAATATGCTGGGCAGACCGGAGCATAAGGTCAGCGTCATCGGAACACGCCATGGAGAGAAACTCTATGAGACACTGCTCACCAAGGAAGAGATGGTCAAAGCCGTGGATATGGGGGACTACTACCGCATCCCTGCCGATACGCGTGACCTGAACTACAACAAGTTTGTCGAGGACGGGGAAGAGGTCGTGACGCAGGCGCACGAGTACCATTCGCACAATACCCATAGACTCGACGAAGCAGAGTTGAAAGAGATGCTGCTGGAACTGCGCGAGATACAGGACGACCTGAAAGAGTTCGGAGTACTGTGATGCGTGTATTGGTTACGGGAAGCCAGGGCTTTATCGGCAAAAACCTGATCGAACGGCTGGAGAGGATGGAAGGGATCGAGATCGATACTTTTTCGCGTTCCGAGAGCCCCGAGAGTCTCGAGTCCAAAGTAGCGGAGGCTGACTTCATCTTCCACCTCGCGGGGGTCAACCGTCCGGAGAACGTCGGTGAGTTCTACGAAGGCAACCGCGACCTGACCCGACGTATCGCCGATCTCGCAGAACAGAGCGGCAGAAAGATCCCCGTACTGCTGAGCTCTTCCGTACAGACCGAGCGGGACAACGACTACGGCAAAAGCAAGCGGGAGGGAGAAGCAGCGCTGGAAGCGTATGCAGAGCGCAGCGGAGCGACGGTCTACCTCTACCGCCTGCCCAATGTGTTCGGCAAATGGTCACGTCCGAACTACAACACCGTGATCGCGACATGGTGCCACAATATCTCACGTGATCTTCCCCTCCAAGTCAACGACGAAAGTGTCGAACTGAGCCTGGTCTACATCGATGATGTCGTGGATCAGTTCGTCCGACATCTGGAGGAAAACGGAAAAGCGGGAACCGTATATGGGGATGTCTCTCCGGTCTACAGGAAAAGTCTCGGTGAGATACGCGATCTGCTGGTGTCGTTCAAAGAGAGCCGGGAAACACTGCTGACACCGCGCGTAGGAAGGGGATTTGAGCGGGCATTGTATGCGACCTATCTCAGCTTTCTCCCGACAGACCGCTTTTCGTATGCTCTGAACGGGCATCAGGATGAGCGGGGTACGTTTTATGAGTTTATCAAGACCCTTGACAGCGGTCAGGTCTCTATCTCGACCACGGCTCCTGGCATTACGCGTGGGAATCACTACCATAACACGAAAAACGAGAAATTCCTCGTCATCAAAGGGGAGGCCAGCATCAAACTGCGCCAGATCCACGGCGATGAGGTCATCGAGTATAAAGTCAGCGACAAAAAGATGGAGGTCGTCGAGATGATCCCCGGATATACGCACGACATCACCAATACCGGAGATACGGAGATGGTACTGCTGCTGTGGGCGAACGAGCGCTTCGACCGTGAAAATCCGGATACATATTTTTTAAAGGTGTGAAATGCGTAAATTGAAAGTAATGACCGTTGTTGGAACAAGACCTGAGATCATCCGCTTGGCTGCGGTCATAAAAAAACTGGATGAGTCGGAAGCGATCGAACAGATCATCGTGCATACAGGGCAGAACTATGACTATGAACTGAACGAAGTCTTTTTCAAAGACTTCGGACTGCGCAAACCCGATCATTTTCTCAATGCCGCATTGGGTAGTGCTGCGGAGACCATCGGCAATATCCTAATCAAGGTCGATCCTCTGCTGGCCGAGGTGAAGCCCGATGCCTTTCTGGTACTGGGAGACACGAACAGCTGTCTTTGTGCCATCCCGGCGAAGAAACGCCAGATTCCAATATTTCATATGGAGGCGGGAAACCGCTGTTTCGATCAGCGTGTACCCGAAGAGACTAACAGAAAGATCGTCGATCATATTTCTGATATCAACCTGACCTACAGCGACATCGCGAGAGAGTACCTCCTGCGCGAAGGGTTGCCCGCTGACCGGATCATCAAGACGGGAAGCCCGATGTATGAAGTGATCCATAGCAAACTGGACGATATCAGGGCTTCAAATATCGTCAACGAGCTCTCTTTGGAAAAAGGGAAATACTTCGTCGTTTCGGCACACAGGGAAGAGAATATCGGAAGTGACAGGACCTTCGATGCTTTGGTGGAAACACTGAATGCTATGGCAGAGATCTACCAGATGCCGATCATCGTCTCGACCCACCCACGAACAAGAAAACGGATCGAAGAGAAAGAGGTGACGTTCATCCCGCTGGTCAGGCTGATGAAGCCGCTGGGCTTTAATGACTATGTCAAACTTCAGATGGATGCAAAAGCGGTGCTCAGTGACAGCGGGACGATCAGCGAAGAGTCCTCTATCTTGAAATTTCCAGCCCTGAACATACGTGAAGCACATGAACGTCCCGAAGCGATGGAAGAAGCATCCGTCATGATGGTAGGACTTGAGAAAGAGCGCATACTGCAAGGGCTGCGGGTCCTCGAAACCCAGACCCCCGATCTGTTGAGGCATGTAGCCGATTATAGCATGCCGAATGTCTCGGATAAGGTCTTGAGGATCATCCTCTCCTATACGGACTATATCAATCGTAATGTCTGGAAAAAGTAGTTTCAATGCGTATCTGTCTGATCATTGATGACTATCTGCCTGAGAGTATCAAGGTTGGTGCGAAGATGATGCATGAGCTTGCCTGTGAACTGAAAGATCAGGGGCATGAGGTGACGGTGGTCACGCCATCTGCAAAACTGAAAGCAAAAAGAGAGATCAGCACGCTTGACGGTGTCACGGTCTGCCGTTTCCGAAGCGGGGAGATCAAGAACGTAGGCAAGGTCAAAAGAGCGATCAACGAGACGCTGCTCTCCCACCGTGCATGGAGAAGTCTCTCATCGTATTTCCAAAGCCATCCGCATGATCTGATCGTCTATTACTCTCCTTCTATCTTTTTCGGGAGCCTGGTATCCCGTCTCAAAACGCTTTGGAATGCACCAAGCTACCTCATACTGCGCGATCTTTTCCCCCAGTGGGCTTTGGACCAGGGATTGATACGTGAAGGCTCGAAGATAGAGAAATATTTCCGTTTTTTTGAGAAAAAGAACTATCGGAGTGCCGATACGATCGGGTTGATGTCCCAAAAAAACCTTGAGTGGTTCAAAGAGAAAGTCACGAACGGCAAAAAGACGGAAGTCCTCTACAACTGGGCAGCCAATACCCCGGTTGAATCGACAACCGACTATAAAGGGCAGCTGGGGTTGAGAGATAAAACCGTCTACTTCTATGGCGGTAATATCGGTCATGCGCAGGATATGATGAATATCGTAAGACTCGCAAAGCAGATGCAAAATGAAGCAAAAGCGCATTTTGTTCTGGTCGGTGCGGGGGATGAGGTGGAGCTTGTCAGGGAGGCGATAGAGAAAGAGGAGCTGCACAATATGACCCTGCTGCCTTCTGTCTCCCAGGAGGAGTTCAAGCAGATGCTCGCAGCGTTTGATATCGGGCTGTTCACCCTGCACAGGGACCACTCCACCCATAATTTCCCCGGCAAGCTGCTGGGGTACATGGTGCAGGAGCTGCCGATCCTGGGGAGCATCAACGCGGGGAACGATCTTAAGGAGGTTGTGGAAGATGCCGGGGCCGGACTCATCACGGTCAATGGGGAGGACGAACTGTTTTTGGCCAATGCAAAAAAACTGCTGGATGATCTGTACAGAGAAGGGGTGGGGCATAACGCCAGAAAACTGCTGGAAGAGCGCTTCTCTGTCCAGGCCGCCGCACGGCAGATCCTGGCCGGAGCCGATCCTCAATGAGTTACCGGATCTTTGATCAGAGTACCTTTGAGGAGCTTCGGTCGGAGGCAGAGGCTGCACCCAGAAAGAGGGCACACTTCAATCTCCACAACTCCCACAAAGAACCGGTACAAAAGGTATTGATCTGTATGCTGCGCGAGAGCTATATCCCGCCGCATTATCATGAGCATAGATACCAGACCGAACTCTTTATCGTCTTGCAGGGGAGTGTCAAGCTGATCATCTTTGACGAGAACGGAGGCATCCAGAAAGAGGTCGCCATGGGGGAAGGTTCGGGCACCTCAATGGTCGAGATAGAGCCAAACGTGATCCACACGATTGTCTGCGAAAGTGATGATGCCTTTTTGATGGAAGTAAAAGAGGGGCCGTTTGTAGAGGAGCAATCCAAAGTGTTTCCGGAGTGGTCGATGAAAGAGGGTGATCCGGAAGCAGAGAGCTATCTGGAGGCGTTAAGGGGTAAAAGGGGGATTATGACTTGCTAGCACCCCTGACTCTCCATAGCAAATCGTAGAAAGCAGAAAACAGATATGATGAAACGACTCTTCCAAATAGCATTTTTCACCACACTTGTGGCGATAGAGTATCTCGCCACCACCACAAGACAGATCGAAGTGATCGTGCACAGCTGGGACAAGCTTAACCATCTGGTCGCTTTTGCCGTACTCTATCTCTTGCTCTTTGCTGCATTCGGCCACTTGAAGATCTGGAGCAGGGTGATGCTTCTGATGGCGTTTGCGGTGCAGATCGAAATCGTTCAGCACTTCATCCCCGGACGGGAGTTCTCGCTGCTGGATATCGTCGCTGATGGAGTCGGGATCGCTATCGGATGGGGGATTAATGTGCAGCTGGGCTGCCAATTAAGAGCGAATAATTAATAGTGAATAGATGGATCCCCGGGCCAAAAGGAACTAGGAATGAGGCAAAAAAGGGGACAGGCTACTTTTTATAATTTTGTGTGAGTGGATTCCCGCCTTCGCGGGAATGACGGAAAGCAGAGTCCGTGAGTGGATTCCCGCTTTCGCGGGAATGACATGATATGGATTCCGGATCCCCGGTTCATGGATCCACGATCGGAGTCGAGGATGACAAAACCCCCGTCATTCCTGCGGAGGCAGGAATCCACATGGATCCCCGATCGGAGTCGAGGATGACAATGTCTCTATACCCTATACCATTCAATTTTATTAGTCTAATGTGATATACTTATTCTATATTTTATAGTATAATACAAAAAACTTAATAAGGTATGAAATATGTTGAGATTATTGGAAAATGCAAAAAGACTCTATATACTCAAACTAAATCAAAAGCTCCCCGAGTATAAAAGATATATATTCAACGATCTTTATAATTCACCTGCAAAAATAACTGCAATTTATGGAAGCAGGGGGATCGGAAAAACCACAACTCTTATGCAATTGCTTCAAAGTTCAAGCCTGCCGGAGAGCAGTAAGCTTTATATCTCATGCGACCATGCGATGTTTCAAGATGTATCATTGTTTGATTTTGTAGATGAATTTAGCAAAAATGGCGGCGAGCTTATTTGTATCGATGAAGTACATGAGGCTTCGAATTTTGAACAAGAGTTAAAATCTATTTATGATTTTTTGGATATAAAAGTCTATTTTACAGGCTCATCGGCACTGCATTTAACCAGCCCTGATTTTGCAAGAAGATACTCTATGTATCATTTGTATCCTTTAAGTCTGAGAGAGTACCTTGAACTTTCTTTTGACTTATCCTTGAAGTCATATAGGCTGGAAGACCTGCTGTTTGATCATGAAAATATAGCAAGCAAAATAATACGAACATTGCCAAATAAAAAGATATTAAAGTTTTATAATGAGTTTTTGAAAGCAGGAGCTTATCCGTTTTACTTTGAAGATAAAAGCAAGTATGTGGATAGAATGATCGAAACAATGAATATCATTTTACATACAGACTTAAGCAGGCTTTTTTCGATCCAGCCTGATAAAATAGATACACTAAAAAAACTGCTTCTTACTATTTGCGTATCAAAGCCATTAGAGCTTTCTATAGAAAAACTTTCATCAACGGTAGGTATTACGAAAACGACGCTTTATAAGTATATCAACTATCTGAGTGATGCGGAAATGATAAAGCACATCACTCATGAAGGTAAAAGATTTGCAGCAATTAAAAAACCGGACAAGCTGTATCTCGCAAATACAAATCTTTTTGAAGCACTGTGCGTAAATAGCGATGCAGGGACCATGAGAGAGACATTTTTTGCTGCCAATGTAGCCGTGAGGCATAAACTTTATTATCTTGATAAGGGCGATTTTTTGGTGGATGAAAAATATACCGTTGAGATTGGCGGCAAAAACAAAGGGTTTGAGCAGATCAAAGATATACCAAACTCTTATGTGATATCTGATAATCTCGAAGTCGGATTTGGCAATAATATCCCGCTTTGGTTATTTGGGTTTTTGTATTGAATTGGTGAATAGTGAATAGTGAACAGTGAGCAAGGAGCAACTAGCAGTGAGCAGTGAGGAGTGCGTGGCGGATTGATTTTGCAGGGAAACTAATCATACATAAATGACTATAAACATTTACAAAAGTCTAAAAAAGTGAATAGTGCAGTATGAATTTAGCATATATATTATGCATTCTTAGTAAAAAAATGAATAATTAAATTGTCAAATAGCATTATCGGTAATCACTTATGATATAATTATGGTAATTGTATATAAAGGATTGAAATATGCAAAATGTAACTTATAGTGAAAAAATAGAAGCATTATTGAAGTATTTCAAATTTTCAACAAAACTGGCAGTTGCTTTAAATGTGCATAGAATGTCTATCCAAAATTGGAAAGAAGATAGTTCTGCTATTTCAAAAGAAAACAGACTGGCAATCGATGTGCTTTACTCAAAATATTGCATCATTCCAAATTTAAAAAAGAGTGAAGTGGATAAAATGGCTAGAGGGCTCATGGAGGAAAATCATAGTAGGTTTATATCAAATATAGATATTGTTGTAGAAGTGAGTAAAAAAAATGCTTTCGGCTCCCTTGAAGTTGAGGTTAATGATGCAGATGAGAGGATGTTCTATAAAGTCGTAGATGGAAGTTATATCGAAAAAGATATAGACAAAAGAAAGTTTTTAGAGATGAACAATCTAGCGATTCTTACAAGGCAGATATTGGTAGATACGCAAAAAAATAAAATAGAATCAATAGATAGTGAAACGATAAAGAAATGGCATAATATATTGATGCTTGGCATAAGAGATGATGCGGGAATGTACTCTACAAAAATCAGGATTATTCCTGATTTGAAAATCACTTTGACAGCCCCCGAAGATATACCCGACGAGATGGAATATTGGGTTAAAAAATACAAAACTGTTAAAACCATAGAAGAGATAGCTCACGCACATGAACATTTTGAGCTTATCCATCCCTTTGGCGACGGAAACGGCAGGATAGGCAGGCTTATCATGGCTAGCCAATTTATAAAAAACGGTATATTGCCGCCTTTGATAGATAGATATAATAAAGCGCTTTATTATGTGGCTTTAGAGCAGGCTCAAGTTACGGGAAATATTGTTCCTTTGATATATTTTTTGTGTGAAGCTGTCCAAAGAATGAAAGAAAAAATAGGAATATAAAGCTTAAAGCTGGAAGGAAGTAATGGAGAGTGAGCAACTAGCAACTAGCAGTGAGCAGTGAACAGTGAGCAAGGAGCAACTAGCAGTGAGCAGTGAGGAGTGAACAGTGAGGAGTGCGTGGCGGATTGATTTTGCAGAGAAACTGATCAAAAAAACAATAATAGGTCAAATCTCTTGATTTGCATCACGGCTTGCTAAGTGAGAAATGGATATAATGGACGCCGTTTTTAAGAAAAATAAGATAAAGGAGGAAAGAATGAAGAAGGCAGCAATATGTATGGCGATATTGGGGTACGGTACTCTGGCGATGGCCGGAGGCGAGATCGGTGCAAGTGTGGAACCTGCTATTACGGTACCGGAGAGTACGGAAACAGCAGCAGATAAAATCGGTTTTTATGCAGGGCTCGGCCTGGGAGCACAAAGAACCTATTCGATAGATTCTGACTTTTTTGACGATGCACGCACACAGGACAGAACGGGGGGCGCGGTAGGCCTTTTGGGGTATCAGTTTAACGACTATCTGGCGGTAGAGGGCAGGATCGGCAAGAGTATCGGGTATGAAGACTATGCGGATGTGCTCACCTGCAGCCTTTTTGTAAAGCCCCAATATCCTGTGACACCGTCGATCAGGATTTATGCGCTTTTAGGGATGGGAAGCGTCCGGGTGGAAGGCGAAAGCAACAATCTCCTCGGCTATACCGATACGGCAGGCAAAGAGATACTCGATGAAACCGGTTTTCAGTGGGGATTTGGCGGAAGCTATGCGCTGATGGAAAATATTTCTGTTTTTGCTGATTATACCTCTTTGGCAAAAGATGCCGATATCGGTTCTGCGCTTACTGTGGGGAGCGGGGTTGTCTACGACGAGCTGAGCAATGATGCCCTGACGGTAGGCGTCACCTATCAGTTTTAATTTTTATAGATTTTTTGCATGGCCGCTTGCCTTTTGATGCATAACCAAGGAGAGAAATGAACGCACATCCGGTACAGATCAACGAAGATGAGATAGATCTCAGGGAGATTTTCAAAACACTGATCCGCCACAAAAAAAAGATCATCTTTTTTACGCTGCTCTTTGGCATCATTTCTGCCGGAGTCGCCTATTTTATGCCCAATGTCTACTCTGCTTCTTCAACGGTAGAAATCGGCGCAGACGAAAAGGCTGTTGCTTCGCAGCAGGATATCTTAGCGATGGCGATGGCTCCGGGTGCGCTTACGCCCGATACCGAGATAGAGATCATCAAGTCGCGTTTCGTTGTTGCCAATGCACTTAAAAAAGTTGATTTTGCCCACCGATACTACCAAAACGTCAAGATGAAAGAGAGGGAGCTGTACAAAGATGCCCCTTTTGAGGTTGAGCTTGAGAAGGGGTTTGGCTGCTTTTTTGCGTTTTCTCCCCTAAGCAAGACGCGCTACCGCCTCGAGGCAAAAGGGGTCGATCAAGAGACCGGGGAAGAGTGGAGATCGACAAGGCCTACGATTTTGGACAAAAGGTGCAAGAGGCTCATTTTGCATTGACGCTTTCGCTCAAAGAGGGGATAGAGGCGCTTGAAGAGGGCTCTTACCGTTTTGAGGTACTCTCCTCAAGAGAAGCGGCGGAGCTGGCGCAGGAAAAAGTCACGGTAAGCCAAAAAGGCAAGAACAGCGCCATTTTGCAGATCAGCGCCGAGGACAATGTTCCTTTGCGTGCCAAAGAGTTTGTCAATGCATTGGCTGAGGCGTATATCGATCAAAGCATTCAGCGCAAGACGCTTGAGGCGACAATGACGCTGGAGTTCATCGACGATCAGCTCTCAAGGATCAATGACAACCTTCAAACTTCTGCTGCCAACCTGGAGCATTTCAAAAAAGAGATCAATATGGTCGATCTCGGCACGAAAGCGCAAGGGGTTGTGGAGAAGATGAGCGAATATGAGAGCAAGCTTGCCGAAGTGGCAATGGAAGAGAAGATGCTTGCATCGCTGTATGCGCAGGTGCAAAAGGGCAGAAACCTCGAAATGCTCTCAAGCGCAGGGCTCAATCTGGAAAATACCGGTGTACCCGAACTGATCAAAGAGCTGCAAGAGGCGCTGCTGAAGCAAAAGTTCCTTCTTGAAGACTATACGCCGCAGCATCCTGAAGTGCTCAAGGTAACCCGCACGATCGCACAGCTCAAACAGATCATCACCGGCACGATCAACACGCTCAAAGAGCGGGTGGCATCGCGCAAAGGGCTGCTGGCAAAGTCGATCGATGAGCATGAAGCGCTTTTGCAAACGCTTCCCGAAGAAGAGCGGATCTTGGGCGAGCTTCAAAGAAAATTTTTGGTCAATGAAAAGATCTACTCCTATCTGCTTGAAAAGCGTGCCGCCACGGCGATCGCCAAAGCATCGACGGTCAGCAAAAACCGGATCCTCGATACCGCGCTTGTGCCTGATGCGGCAAAACCTGTCAAACCCAAACGAAAACTGATCGTTTTGGTCGGGCTGATCCTGGGGTTGATCTTCGGAGTGTTTGCGGCGTTTGTGAGCGAGTTTTTGGATGACCGCATCAAAGAGGAAGAGGATGTCAGAAAAGGCTCGCCCCTTCCGCTTGCAGGGATGATCCCTTCCATCAAAGAAGACAGCGACAAAGTCAAAGTGCTGGAGTCTCCCAAATCGATCGTCAGCGAAGCCTTCAGAACCCTCAGGACCAACCTGCAGTTCATGACCCCCGGAAGCGGCCCTCTCCTTTTGGTGATCACCTCTACCGTCGGCGGCGAGGGCAAGACGACCGTCGGCAGCAATCTGGGTGCGATCATCAGCCTCACGGGCAAGCGTACGGTTGTGATCAACCTGGATATGCGAAAGCCCGTGCTGCATAAAAGGTTTAACCTCTCCAACAATCAGGGGATCAGCTCGGTGCTTGCAGGCAAGGCAAGTTTGGAGAGTGTGATTTTGCCAACCGCTGATGAAAACCTGGATATCATCCCCTCGGGGCCTATCCCGCCTAACCCGAGCGAGCTTATCGGGGGCAAACTCATGCTTGAGACGATCGAGAAACTCAAAGCACTGTATGATGTGATCATCTTTGATACGCCGCCGGTAGGACTGGTGACGGATGCGATGGCGCTGATGAAGCTATCGGATGTTTCTTTGTATGTGCTGCGTGCAGGGTATTCTAAAAAAGCGTTCCTGCAAGATATCAACCGTATGGCACAAGCGCATGAGATCACAAACCTCGGGTTGGTACTCAATGACATCCGATACAACCGGTCAGGCTACGGCTACGGCTATGGCTACGGTTACGGTTACGGCTACGGGTATTATGAGGAAGACCGGAAATGATCTTCTCCCGGTTTCAAAAGGGCAAAGCAAGCCAAAGCGTTTCTGCGCCAAGCGTGGATGTCCATTCGCATCTGATCCCCGGTATCGATGACGGAGCAAAAAGCATGGAGGAGAGCCTCTCTTTGCTCAGAGCGATGCAGGCGTTAGGGTATGAAAAGGTTATCACCACGCCCCATGTGATGGCAGATGCCTACCGCAATACCAGAGCGTCTATCCAAGAGGGGCTGGAGGCGCTGCAGGTACAGAGCGATAAAGAGGGCTTGACGATCCGCATCGAGGCCGCGGCGGAGTATTATCTGGATGAAGGGCTGCCTGAGCTGATCAAAAGAGGCGAAGTGCTGCCGGTGGGAGGGGAGTATCTGCTGTTTGAAACCTCTTATATGCATCGGCCCCATGATTTGGAGCGTGTGGTTTTTGAAATAGCTGCCTCGGGGTATAAGCCTTTGCTGGCGCATCCCGAGCGATACCGCTATATCGAAAATTTTTCGCAAGAATACGGCAGGCTCAAAGAACTGGGGGTTTTTTTTCAGCTCAATCTCAATTCGCTGGAAGGCTACTACGGTGCATCGGCAAAGCGGGCCGCAGAGTGGCTGTGCAATGAAGGGATGGTGGATTTTCTGGGAAGCGACGTGCATCACCAAAAACATACCGATGCGCTTGCGAGGGTATTTGAGGAACGGGCTTATGCCCGGCTGTGGAAGCACAATACCATTCTCAACGAAAGCTTGAGATAGAGATACAAAAGCGTATCGCAACAAAGGAGGGAAGAGTGACCATGCAAAAAGCGGGTATAGGCATATGCGTTATGCTGTTGATGACAGGATGCACAGCCAAGTCCGAATATCGGCTGTTTCAAACCCAAAATGAGATAGGCGCCCAAACGGTTGTAACCGATCAGGTTTTTGACTATCGTATCCTGGCGCAGGATCGCTTGAAGGTTTTGCTCTATAAAAATCCGGAGCAGGCAACGGAAGGAACCTATAACGAGCTGGGCCAGAAGATGAACAATGAAGGGATATTGGTCGATGCGCAAGGCAATATCGTCCTGCCTTTGGTCAATAAGGTCAAAGTGGCAGGATTGACGCAGACAGAGGCGGCTGAGCGCATTATGGAGCAGTATAAAACGTATCTTAAAAATCCTTCGGCATATGTGGAAGTGGTCAATAAGCGCGTCTATGTCCTGGGCGAGGTTAAAAAACCGGGCGCGGTCAATGTAGATAAAGAAAAAATGACGCTGCTTGAGGCGATCGCATTTGCTGAAGATATGACCGATTCTGCCATGCGAAGCAATGTGATCATCATCAGCCATAATGCCAAAAACCAAATGACGATGCGCCAGGTGGATCTGACCGATTTTGATACGCTGCGGATGGCCAATCTGATGATCAAGCCCAACGATATCGTCTATGTGCAGCCAAACAACTGGAAGCAGTTTAAAGTCGTTGCCGCAGATACAACATCGATTTTCGAGACGATCAGCAGAATCGCATCGCCGTTTGTGACGATCAAATACTTAACCGATTAGAAGGAGCGATCTATGGGGTGGGAGTTTCTTTTTGCTTTTTGTGCAGCCTATGTGATGATCAGGACGGTGCGTACTTTTGCGCCGGGGTTAGGGCTTGTGGATATCCCGAACGACAGAAGCGTGCACGTGCACCATATACCGCGGGGGGCCGGGATAGGATTTTGTCTGGCGGCGGTATCTGCTGTTTTTTTGTTTCATTTTGATCTGATACTTGCTTACAAATGGACTTTTTTGGCAATTTTTTGTGTATTTGCAGTGGGGGTGCTTGATGATCACAGAGATACTGTGCCGCGAACAAAATTTTTGGTGATCCTTTTTAGTACGGTTTTAATCGCACTTGACGGGATCATCATCAATGATCTGGGGATAGTGTTCGGTGTGCCCATCACGCTGGGGTGGTTCGCACTGCCATTTACTCTCTTTGCGGTCACAGGGTTTACCAATGCACTCAATCTCATCGACGGATTGGACGGGCTTGCAGCGACGGTCAGTATCGTCATCTTGGGCAGCTTTATGTGGATAGGGTATCTTCATGCGGATGTTTTGATGATGGCGGTTGCCGGGGCGTTTATCGCTGCTTTGGCAGCTTTTTTGGTGTTTAACTGGCATCCGGCTACGATCTTTATGGGGGACAGCGGTTCGCTGACATTGGGGTTTGTGATTTCGGTGCTGGCGATCAAGTCTTTGGCCTATATTCCAACGGTGAGTGTTCTTTTTATCGCGGCTTTGCCGATCTTGGACACATTGGTGGTCATGATACGGCGCAAACTTAACGGGCGTTCTGTTTTTTCTGCAGACAAATGCCATATTCATCATGTATTGAAACGATTTTTTGAAAAAAATATCCGCAAGACGGTATTTTGTTTGGGGGCGTTTCAGTTGCTATATTCATTATTGGGTTTACAGATAGACAAGGGGGCCGATGAAGGGTTTTTGCTGATACTTTTTTTGCTCAATGTGATATTTGTTTATTTCTTGTTGGGCAGGATAGCCAAAAAACAACAGTGCAACTGCTAACAAATGAGCGCATCATGTGATGCGCTTAAAGCTTTTACAAACAAAGAAAATAACAAGCAGTTCTACCCCGATAAGCAAAAAATGCAGCGCATAGACCTGCTCCTGGCTGTTTAAAGTACCAAAATAGCCGAGCAGTTTATAGAAAAGATAAGAAACCCCCATGCCCAAAAGATATCCCAGCTGTTTCAGGGTATCTACTTTGGCCAAAAGCGTATCGGTATGGAGCAAAAGTGTCTCGATCCTTACCAGGTAGCTTCCGAAAACAAACGTGATCTGATAGCCTATGTAGATCACAAGCGCGGTTTGGTAGGTGTAAGGATGGATGAGAAAATAGCACATCGCCGCAAGCAAAACAATTTCTACAAAAAGCGAAATCCTAAAAAACCATTTTACATTCAGTATCGCACCGTAAAGCCGTGCAACCAGCAGTGTGCCCATTGCAAGGATGACGCCTCCCAGCGAATAGACGGAAGGCTCCAAGGGCGCATAGAGGATAAAGATAGACCCTACGCTCAGGCCCAAAAAGAGCGAATTGAAAAACTTGTAGGGCAAAAACCAAAAAGGGATCAACGTATACATCAAAACAGCGCCTTCTTATCTTTTGTGATGCAGGGGAAGCACCCTGCTAAAAACGGTAGGATATTGTACCATAAGCCGCTCTGCCTTCAGCAGCATAACCGTAAACCGGCTGATACGCTTTGTCAAAAATATTTTTGGCATGGATGGAAAGATCGGTATCTTTTGCAATCGGCGCATTGAAATGAAGATGCCATAAAGTATAGTTTCCTGTTGCTACCTCTGAAGCCGGCCAACTACTGAAGTCCATATCTTTTCTGTTACCGATATATTGGGCTTCGATGCCGCAGTGCATATTTGAATCCGTGTAATAGTCTACAGAAGCATTGAGCGTATCTTTGGGGCGTCTGAAGAATTCGCTGCCATCATATTTTTCAAATTTAAAGAGATGGGTGTAGTTGGCAGAGAATACCACTCCGAGATCCGGTAATCTATATGTTGAACTGATTTCTAGACCTTTAAATTTAGAGGTACCTTCTACATTGTAGCAAATTGATTGATAGGTATCCGGATCAAAATCGTAATCAAAACTATCTTCCGTTTTATGATCAAAATAAGTTATATTCAACCACTCTTTGTAGCGTGCATAGATCTCATACCCTTTGGTATAACTTGGTTTTAGAAGTGTGTCGGGCAATGATATAGCCATTTGATAGGAGCTTGGGGCATCATAGGCAGTATTGTAGTTGGCACCTGTCACGAAACCGGGCATTGACGGATGGTCATGTTTGATACCGATTTTATAGGTAGCTTTATTTTTAAATGTATCATAATCATCATATCTGAAATTGGTTTCAATCAGTGTTGTTTGATTGATAAGATAGGTATTGGATAAGAAAATGCCTTTATCAAGATAAGAACCGAATTTACTGTCAGAATCATAGGTATATGTACCATCGATATCTTTATATTCTAGGCCCAAAATTGTTTTGTTTGCACCATATTCAAAGGTATTGAGTAAACTATATTCTTTTATTTTTGCTCGATAATTTCCAAGCGCACTGTCATATGCATCACGTTTGTAATCTCCTGTGCTTGCGTGCAGGTCAAGACGGTAGTGTTCCTTTTTAAAACGGTAATCAGCCGCAAGATTTTTCTGGTCTGAATCGGCATGACTATAGTCATCATTTGGATCTAAAAGGAAGTAATCATTGTAACCGTCATATTCGACATCGGTTTTGATGCGATTGTAGTTAAGCATCAATGCGTTGTTTGGATCGAATCTATATCCCAGTTTGAGGTTGGCATTTTTGTTTGTGTACCCGTCCTCCTCGGCATCCCGCGGAACGACAGCTGAAAATCCGTCGGTTTCAAGTACGGAAGCCAGAAGCAGAGCCGTGAATTTCTCATCTTTGTAGCCAATATCTGCATCAACGCCCCTGGTAGCATAAGAGCCGTAGGTTGCAGCCAATGAACCGTGCACTCCCTCTTCGGGTGTTTTGGTAATGATGTTGATGACGCCTGCGCTGGCATTGGATCCCCAAATGCTGCTTTGTCCGCCTTTAACTATTTCAATCTGTTGAATATTTGCTGTAGTGAGGTTTTCTAAAAAAGCACTTCCTTCAATCGTGCTTGGGTCATTTAGACGCATACCATCTAAAAGTACCAGAGTTTGCCCGCTGTTCATTCCTCTGACAAAAAAGGAGGTCTGCTGTCCCAGTCCCCCCGAATGCACGACGGAAATGCCTGCGATATGTTCGATCGCTTCGGCTACGCTTTGATAGCCTCTCTCTTTTATCTCTTCGGCGGTGATCACTTCGACGTTGGAGGTGGTCTCTTGAACGGATTGCTCGGTTTTGTTGGATGAGACGATCGTGATGGGCTCAAGCGTGGTATCGGCAAGCAGATTTGTGGCAAACAATAATGCCGGGATCAGTGATAGTCTCATGGTATTTGGATTCATAATATTCCTTTTGGTTTCTAAAATAGATATTTGGACGTATAAAAAGAGTTGGATCTATTTATGACGTTTCAGTTTATTGTTATGAAAGTGATAGAGATAATGAATCGCAGGGAGGGGAGGTTTTGTGTTCTTGGTTTTCGTAGGCAAGTTTATGGTATTGATAGCTGCTTTCAACCCTGCACAGTTTGTGAAGTGTGGAGTACATCGCAATGATCGCTAATGAAAAGTACCGTCTGGTATAGCCTCGAAGATGTTTCATGGACGCGATTGTACACAAAGTTCGTTATAATTGTTCTTATCGATCAAAAAACAGCAAAAGAGAGAGCATGACATATAAGGAATGGTTTATAGCGCATGGCAACAAACATCAAGCGATCATGCAAAAACTGCAGCATGCAAACGAAGAGGAAGTAATCGCCTATTTTAGGTATGAAAATATGCGCATCTGTGAGCCGGCATTTTGTCCGTTGTACCGGCTGAACAAAAAATGCCACGAAATGGAGATCCTCAACTGCTATTTGTGCGGGTGCCCCCATTTTCGTTTTGATGATCACGGATTTTACAAAAAAGAAGGAAAGACGGTTTACAGCTACTGCGCCATAGATTCAGCCCAGGGAGGCCGGCTTGTTTCAAAAGATGCGATCCACCAGGACTGCTCAAACTGCACGATCCCGCATCAGGAAGCCTACATTAAGGAGCATTTCGGACGTGATTGGTTCAAGATGATGGCCGATGTGTATAAAATTTCAACCTAACAAAGTATAATAACCCCAAACAATATTGACAAGAAGAGAGGATATAACCATGCAAACTGTTGCATCAACCGAAGAATTTAAACAATTAGTGGCACAGGTAACGTCACAGGAAGGATATAAAGAGCCTATCGCGTTCGGTATCGCCAGAGTCGACAGAGGGCAGAAAAATGCTGAAAAAATCCTTCAGGCTAATTTCGGGATGATCAACTGGAAAGAAAATTTCGGTTCTGCAGCTGTATTTATCAAAGCGCTTCAGGAAGCAAAATGCGAGGTGGATTTTTCGGGTTCCGAGTTTGTCGCAACGATCAATGATGCCTTTGTAAGCAATGCCATGGCGGCATTTGCACCGTACCTGAGCGAGGCGACTGGGGAAGCGCACAAAAATGTCCAGGTAATCAAAGCGTTGGCGGCGATGGAAGATATCGGCAAAAACTATAGAATCGTTTTCTTGTTTGAAGATGCCGGCCCGGCCAGCGTTGAGGCGGTTTACTTGAAACTGTATGCGCTTTCTTTGGGCAAAGCAAAACTCAGAGGCATCAATCTTAACGGTGCTTTCGGTGTCTTGACCAATGTCGCATGGATCGGGAACACCCCTTATGAGCTTGAGTATCTAAGAGAGCATGAGATCGAGATGAAACTAAACGGCACCTTCCCGGTGATCGATGCAGTGGACAAATTCCCAAGATACCTTCAGCATGTGATTCCTGCGGACAATACGCGCGTTCTTGATGCCTCCAAAGTACGTATGGGTGCACAGCTTGCCGCGGGCACGACGGTCATGCCGGGCGCTTCCTATATCAATTTCAATGCAGGCACGTTAGGGCCGGTGATGGTAGAAGGGCGTATCTCCTCTTCGGCTATCGTAGGGTCCGGGTCGGATGTAGGCGGGGGTGCCAGTATCTTAGGCGTACTCTCCGGCACAGACGGCAACCCGATCAGCATCGGCGAAAATACCCTTCTTGGCGCCAATTCAGTCACAGGGATTCCTCTGGGAGACGGCTGTATTGTGGATGCGGGGATGACGATCTTGGCAGGCACCAAAATCAAAATCGCTCCCCAGGAGCTTGAGAAGATCAAAGCGGCCAATCCTTCCGCCGGCATAGAAACCAAGAGCGTCTTTAAAGGAAAAGAGCTTCAGGGGCTTCACGGTATCCACTTCAGACACGACTCGATCACCGGCGAAACGGTTGCTAGAAGAAGTACCAGAGAAGTCAAGCTGAATGCGGATTTGCATTAAGGCAAAGAGGCGCTGATGCAAGAAGAGGAACTTCTTAAAAAAGTGACGCTGCTGGGCATTTTGAAAAAAAAGCCTGATGAGACACTGAAGGATGTGATGCTGATGCTTGTCGATACGGGGATGTACAGTCTCAAAGAGGCAAAAAAAATTTTCAAAGAGCTTAAAGCCCAGATGTATCTTTCGGATGGCCAGCTGACACTGAAGGGTATCACGGCGGCGAAGGCTGCGGAATTGGAGTTTAAACGATAAGATGCGAGTAGATAAGTGGTTAAGTGCAGTCAATGTGGTCAAACGCCGTACGGTAGCAACCGATATGCTAAAAAGCGGTGTGGTGTATGTCAACGGGATGCAGGCAAAAGCCTCCAAAAACATTGCGGTGGGCGATATCGTAACGATAGAGTATCTTAAAGGCGCCAAATCCTATCGGGTGCTCAAGATCCCCGTCACAAAGACGATCCCCAAAAGCCAAAAAGACGAATATGTCGAAGAGATAGAGAGCGCAGAACAAAAGGAGCAAGGATGAGTATCAGAATACAATTTGAAAGGTTGTTCAATAACGAAATGAGCCCCGAAGAGGGGCGCCGGTTTCTTATGGAACTGAGCCAAAGAGGAGAAACGTTTGAAGATATCGCGGCCGGGGCATCCGTGATGAGAGAGCACTCCATCAAACTCCCGCTCTCGAATGCCTTGAGAGAAAAAGCGATTGATATCGTGGGAACCGGAGGAGACAAAATCGGCAGTTTCAATATCTCCTCTACCGTTTCGCTTTTGCTTGCCTCTTTGGGGTGTGTGGTTGCCAAACACGGAAGCAGAAACGTTACAAGCGTTTCAGGGGCGGCTGATGTACTTGAAGCGCTGGGGATCAATCTTGAGCTCTCAACAGAGCAGCAGATACAAATGCTTGAAGAGACGGGATTTTGTTTCATTTTTGCGATGAAGCACCATCCTGCGATGAAGCATATCATGCCGATACGAAAATCGATAGACTATCATACGATCTTCAATATCCTTGGGCCTCTTAGCAGCCCTGCAGGAGCAAGAAAGTATCTGTTGGGTGTCTTTGATCCTGCGTATATCAAGAAGATTGCAGAGGCGCTGTTGGAACTTGATACAACAAGGGCGTTGGTAGTCAGCAGCCACGACGGGATGGATGAGATTTCGCTTGCCGGCAGAACCTCGTTTGCCTATCTGGAAAACAACCGCATCTTAGAAGGGGAGATCAACCCTGAAGCACTCGGGTTTAGCTACGCGCCTCAAGAAGCGATCCTTGGAGGCAATGCGCATGTCAATGCGCAAATCATCCGGGACATCTTTTCGGGGGAAGAGACGGGGGCCAAAAGAGATATCGTGATACTCAATGCAGCGTTTGCCCTATTTGTCGAAGGAAATGTGCGGGACATTCAAGAGGCCGCAGCGATGGCAACAGAAGCGGTTGACAGCAAAAAAGCACTGGCGCATCTGGAGAAGATCATCAAAACAAGCCGGCAGCTCTCCGGCGAAAACAGATAAAACGGGCCTGCATGAAAGAAATCAAAGCATCGCTTGATCAGCTGAAGACGGTTGTCGGCTTTCTTGAAGCGCATTTGCCTCAAAACTGTATCGTTTTTTTGCATGGAGATTTGGCTGCGGGCAAGACAACCCTGACGCAGGCGATCGCAAAATCAAGGGGGGTAGAAGAAGAGGTGACTTCTCCTACTTTTTCTTTGCAGCATTGTTACGGAAAAAATCTTTACCATTACGACTTGTACCGTTTGGATTACGAAACATTTATGCAAATGGGGCTTTTGGAAGAATTCGAAAAAGAGGGATGGCATATCGTAGAGTGGGGCAGCGAAGCGTTGTGGAATTTTTTAAAAAGTGTCGGTTTTGAGACGGCGTCCGTCAGTATCAAACCAGACAATGAAAGCAGAATATACAGGATAGAAATCTAATGCATACGCTTGAAGCGAAACATCTTTCAAAAACCATCAAAAAGACCAAAATCGTACATGATGTCTCTTTAAAGGTCAAAAGCAAAGAGATTGTAGGCCTTTTGGGACCAAACGGAGCGGGCAAAACCACTTCGTTTTATATGGTGTGCGGTTTGACCGGGGTAAGCGGAGGAAAAGTTTTCCTGGACGGCCAGGATATTACAAATCTGCCTCTTAGCAGCAGGGCCAAACTGGGGATAGGCTATCTTCCGCAAGAATCAAGCATTTTTAAGGATTTGACGGTAGAAGAAAATCTTCTGATAGCGGCAGAAGCACTCAACCTCCCCAAAGAGACTATCGGGCCGCGGATAGAAAAACTGCTTGAAATCTTCAATATAGAACCCATCCGAAACCGCGAAGGGATACGTCTAAGCGGCGGGGAAAGAAGAAGGGCGGAGATCGCAAGGGCATTGGTGGGAGAACCCAAATTTCTGCTGCTAGATGAACCTTTTGCCGGGGTAGATCCTATCGCAGTGCTGGATATCCAAAATATTATCAAGCAGCTTGTCGAGCTGGATATGGGTATCTTGATCACCGACCACAATGTGCGCGAAACGCTGGGGATCTGTGACAGAGCCTATGTCATGCGAAGCGGAGAGATGCTTGCATCGGGGACCAGCAAAGAGATCGCGGTTGATGAAAATGTGCGCAGATACTATCTGGGAGAGCATTTTACATTTTGATGGCTGCTGCAAACATAAAGCCAATCGCGCAATGTGATGTTAAATCATTGCTCGATGAAGAGGTTCAAAAGCGCAACTGCTGCAGCGAACTCTCTTATGCCAATCCCGATCCGCTTTTGGTTGCTTCCCGCTACAAAGATGAATCCATAGCGCTGATTTGTGCCTTGTTTGCTTATGGAAATGCCCGAAATATCGTCGCTTTTTTAGATCGTTTGGATTTTTCCTTGCTTCAGGAAAAAGAAGAAAAGATAAAATCAATGCTAGAAAAACATTACTATCGTTTTCAGACAGACGAAGATGTCACCGCTTTGCTGATAGCACTAAAGCGTCTCAAGCAGATCGATACACTGGAAAATCTTTTTTATGAAGGATACAAAAAAGAAGAAAATCTATTGGAAGGGCTGTGGCATTTTATCGGAAAACTCAAAACCGTCCATCCATACAAAAGCTGCGGATATGATTTTCTTACCGGACGCATTCCTAGATCATTAAACCGGGCAGGGACTTATAAGCGCTATTTGATGTTTTTGCGCTGGATGGTGCGAAAAGATGCGCTCGATATGGGGTTATGGCAAAAAATCGACAAAAAAGACCTGTTGATCCCTTTGGATACGCACACGTTTCATGTTTCAAGAAAACTGGGACTGCTTCAGCGCAAAAGTTATGACATGAAAGCAGTTTTGGAATTAACCGATATGCTGAAAAAATTCGACAGCCAAGATCCTGTCAAATATGATTTTGCACTTTATCGCTTGGGGCAAGAAAAAAGAGTGTAATTCTAAGTATAAACAAGGTATAATCCCCAAAATATTACACAAAAGAGGATGTTTTATGGAAGGTGTATTTACCTATTTAGGTGCTATTTTCGGTCATGGCGATGCGATGATGGTCGCACATTTGGTGTTGGTGGCGATAATTATACTCTTTATCGCAAAAATGGCAACAAAAAGTTTTAGAGCAGTACCCTCAGGCACGCAGAATGTAATGGAAGCCTATGTCGGCGGTGTGATCGCAATGGGAAGAGACGTGATCGGCGAAGAGCTGGCCAGAAAATATTTTCCTCTTGTAGCGGCAGTCGGGCTTTTTATTTTTGTTTCAAACGTGATCGGTATTATCCCCGGTTTTGAAGCGCCTACTTCCAATATCAATATCACATTGCCGTTGGCGCTGATGGTGTTTGTCTACTATAACTATGAAGGTATCAGAAAAAACGGTGTCGTGCACTATTTTGCACACTTTGCAGGACCGGTAAAAATGCTTGCACCGTTAATGTTTCCTATCGAAATCGTTTCTCACCTCTCCAGAATTATTTCGCTTTCGTTCAGGTTGTTTGGTAACATCAAAGGGGATGATCTTTTCTTGTGGGTACTTTTAATGCTTGTGCCTTTCATCGCACCGCTTCCGGCATATCTTTTGCTTACTTTTTCTGCTTTGTTGCAAACTTTTGTATTTATGATACTGATTTATGTGTATCTTGCGGGTGCCGTTGCAGTAGATGCCGAGCATGAAAAAGCGCCCAATCCTGTTGTAGATACAATAGGTGCAGTATAACACTGGTTGCGTAGCATCTGCAAATGAGACTGCAAACTTCCAAGTTAAATTTTGTGGTCAATTTCTTTCTTGGCGTCGCATGGGCATTGGTGCTCATCGGCGCGGTTACTTCTTTTCTCTCTTTTTATCAGCTTAGTATCGTGTACGCGCTTGTGAGTGCTGTTGCTGCCGCATTGCCGGGATTGTTCATAGTGTTGGTATTGGAGCATATCATTACGGTGCAGCAGCAGCATGAAGAGCTCAAAAAACAGACAGAACTTCTTGAAAAACTTTTGATACAAAAAGAGCAAGACCGCTAACAATGTTCTTTTATGCCATTACCGACCCCTCTACATTGGATTTTAATTCTTTAGATGAAGAGTTGCAGCGCTTTGCAAAAAAAGCATCCATGATTGTTTATCGCGACAAAACAAACAAAGCCTATGCTCTCAATGCCAAAAAGTTTATAGAGGCTGCCAGACAACTGGGATTTGAGAAAGTGCTGCTGCACGGCGATGCAGGTCTTGCCAAAAGCTGCGGTGCACACGGAGTGCATCTAAGAAGCGACCAGTTTGATCAGGTCAAAGAAGCCAAAGCGGCCGACCTTTTTGTAGTGGTAAGCACCCATACGCTCCAAGAAGCCAGGCAAGCCGAGATGCTCGGTGCTGACATGGTGACATTCAGCCCGATTTTTGATACGCCTCACAAAGGGGAACCGGTCGGATTGGCGATGCTTGAGAGGTTCGCTTCAAGCCTGTCGATCCCTGTTATTGCCTTGGGGGGCATCATCACGCAAGCGCAGATAGATGCCTGCATCAAAGCCGGAGCAGAGGGGGTTGCTTCCATCCGCTATTTTGCATAGCGGCACTAAAGAATCAAAGAGGAAACTACCCCGATCACTCCTCCAAAAACCCCGCCCCAGATCACCAGCCAGCCCAAATGCTCTCCGATAAGCTGTTGAACCAACTCTTTAACCATTGTCGGAGTGAGTTCATCCAGCCTTTGTGTCACAATCTGCTCAACCGAAAGCACAAGATCGCTGCTTAGTGTTGAGTGCCGGAGGTGGTAGTCTAGCTGTGCTTTAAATACTTTAGAGCTTACGACTGCTTTGACTGCATTTTTGAGTTTGTTCGAAAACGGTTCCCTCAGTGATTCAAGTGCGTTTTGTCCTCCGAACATGGAGACCATGCCGCCGAATTTTGACTCCATCACGGTGAGAGTGAGTGCATCAAAAGCCGGTGTAAAATCCGTAGATTCGATGAGGGGCGCAAGATCTATTTTTTGGTCTTCATGATAAAAAAATGCTTCGATCTTCTCTTGGGTAAAAAATTGCGTCATGATCATTGTCTTAATCGATTTTTTAAAGAGTTCAAAGTTTTTTTCGATAATTCCGGAGCCGTAGATGCCGGGGATTTTTTCAAAAAGCATATGGATGGCGATCTGGTTGGTGAGCGACCCCGAAAGCGCAAAGAGCCCCGCATAAAGAAAATATGCATGATATGCCGAGGGCACGAGGTAGGAAAGTGCGATGCACAAGAGTGCAGAAAGATTGGTTATTGCAGATTTTGAGATAAACAATGCGGCTCCTTTTTTAGTTAAAATCGTATCAAAAAAAGTTTCATCTGCCCTAAATATGCAAAAGGGTATAATACTTTCCTTATTATTTTGTTATTTTTTTAAAGGAAAATAGTTATGTTTGAAACCGTCATCGGCCTTGAAGTTCATGTTCAGCTCAATACAAAAACAAAAATCTTTTGTTCTTGTCCGACTTCGTTTGCAGCCCATCAAAATGAAAATACATGCCCTACCTGCCTTGCTTTGCCGGGCGCTTTGCCGGTACTCAACCTTGAAGCGGTCAAAAAAGCAATGAATTTCGGGTATGCCATCAATGCCGAGGTCAATCAAAAATCCATCTTTAACAGAAAAAGCTATTTCTATCCGGACAGCCCTATGGCATATCAGATCAGCCAGTTTGACATTCCTATCGTGGGGAAAGGCTCTTTGTGTATCGATTTTGATGACGGCACGACCAAAGCGATAGGCATTACCCGTGCGCATCTTGAAGCGGATGCAGGTAAAAACATGCATGAGGGCAATATCTCCAAAGTGGATCTTAACCGCGCAGGCACGCCGCTGCTTGAAATCGTCTCCGAGCCCGATATGAGATCTGCGGATGAAGCCGTGCGCTATCTGAAAAAACTGCACTCTATCGTACGCTATCTGGATATCAGCGATGCAAACATGCAGGAAGGATCGTTCAGATGCGACGTGAACGTTTCTATCCGCCCTAAAGGGCAAAAAGAGTTCGGAACAAGGGTTGAGATCAAAAATATCAACTCATTTCGATTTGTAGCAGCTGCCATTGCGTATGAAGTGCAAAGACAGATCGAAGCGTATGAAGACGGGGTGTATGGCCAAGAAGTGTGCCAAGAGACGCGATTGTGGAATGTGGCCGAAGGGGTAACCAAATCGATGAGAGGCAAAGAAGAGAGCGCGGACTATCGTTATTTCCCGGATCCCGATCTTCGTCCGGTTCTTGTAACGGATGCCATGATGGAAGAGGCAAAAATCATCCCCGAGCTTCCCGATGCAAAAGTGAAACGTTACGTAGAAGAGCTTGGGATCAAAAAAGAAGATGCGCTTGTCATTACGGCACTAAAAGAGATGGCATACTATTTTGAAGAGATGCTTGCCCATGGCGCTGCACCGAAAACAGCAGTAACCTGGCTTACTTCAGAATTGCTGGGGCGGTTGAACAAGGCAGGCTTGTCGATCGAAAACTCTCCGATTGATGCGAAAACACTCGGTTGCCTGATCTCAAAAATCGAGGATGATACTATCTCCGGAAAAGGCGGCAAAGACGTACTTGACTATATGATGGAAAATGAAAGCAGGGACATTGATGCGATCATCGAGACACTTGGGCTTGCCCAGATCAGCGATGACGGTGCGCTTTTGGCAATAATCGATGAAATCCTTGCAAACAACCAAGACAAAGTGGCTGAGTATAAATCCGGAAAAGACAAACTGTTCGGATTTTTTGTAGGGCAGACGATGAAAGCAAGCAAGGGATCTGCAAACCCCGGAAAGGTCAATGAGCTGCTTAAGCAAAAATTAGATTAATCTAACAAAAGGAACGAGAAAGTGAATCAATGGGTATTGAAAATTGCGCTGATTCTTTTCCGCTCCAACCGCTATAAAGCGGCCAAATCTTTTGTCCGCGGCATACTGAACGACACCTCGAACCCTTATAAAAAATATGTTGATTTAAGCATAATCTTTTTAATTATGACCTCTATAGCAATCCTTGTCTATCAGGTCAAGCATCCCGTGCCTGCATGGGCAGATTGCTATGATATCTATGTCGTTTCGGCCATTTTTTTGGTCGAGTATCTTTTGCGCGTATGGGTTCACAGCGATATCACCCCTTTGGTGATCGAAGAGTATCGGCAATCTGAATTTTTAGGAAAAACGTTTCATGCCGCCAAACCGCTGAAGCATGCAGCCAAACAGAAGATGGAATATATGCTCTCCCCCTCGGCCATCATCGATCTTTTGGCGATATTTCCTGCATACAGGCCGTTAAGGATTTTGCGTATTTTTGTTCTTTTTCGCGTATTTAAACTGCTTCGCTACGCCAAAAATATCAGTCAATTTACCCATGTGCTTTCAAGCAAACGTTTTGAACTGCTGACCCTTTTGTTTCTTTTGTGCTTTGTCGTCGTGACTGCAGGGGTGGCTCTTTATGTTATCGAAGAGCAGGTCAATCCCGACATCGAATCGCTTTTTGACGCGGTCTATTGGGCTTTGGTGACGATTTCAACCGTCGGGTATGGGGACATTTCGCCCGTAACCGATGCGGGAAGAAGCATCTCGATGGTGATTATTATCAGCGGTATTGCGATGATCTCTTTTGCAACCTCTGTGATCGTTTCGGCTTTTTCGGAAAAATTGGTTGAGCTAAAAGAGGATCGGATTGTCGAAAAAATAAACAAAAATAAACAATTTGTTATCATTTGCGGATACGGCCAAATGACAAAAATGTTTTTTGCCCAAAATGATGACCGCCTGCAAAATTACATCATTCTCGAAAAAAATCCGCTTAAAGTCCATGAAGCCCAAAAAGACGGTTTTGATGTGATACAAGAGGATGCCAGCCGTTATAAGACGCTTAGCAGATTTAACGTGATGCACTCGAAGATCACGCTGCTTTGCCTTACCAGAAATGACATTGAAAACATCTATATCACCCTCAATGCCAAAAGCGTCTCTCCAAAAATCGATGTCATAGCCAGGGCAAGCAGCCGAGAGATGGTGAAAAAATTTGAGCGTGCCGGAGCAGACCATATCTTGCTGCCTACCGAAGTGGCCGATACGATGATACGTACCGCTATTTCCCATCCCAGGATGTATAAGGCGGTACATGCCATTTTGGCCGGAAAAGGCATCGCGCGTATTGATGAGATCCGTGTGCTGGAGCAGGACATGATTTGTCAAAAACGTGTCGATGAAATTGATTTTAAATCTTTCAGGCTTCTTTTTATCGGTATCTACAGAGGCAAAGATCATCCTTTTATGTTTATCCCCTCCAAAGATGAGATATTTCAACAAGAAGATGTGCTGTTGGTGATGGGGCAAGAAGCAAGTATCGAATATTTTAAAGATCTCTACCAAAGAGGCGGACGATGATAGACTCAAGAGTTTTTTTGTTTGGCTACGGCAATCACGGAAAACCTATTGCCAGGGGGTTAAGCGAAGATGGTTTTTATGTGGTGATTGTCGAATCCGATGAAAAAAATTCTCAACAAGCCAAAGAGGATGGCTTCGAAGAGACTTATTTGGTTGATGTAACCAATGATGAGCATCTGATAAAATTGAATATCACGCCAAAAGATCAGCTTGTCTGTGTAATGGACGATGAGCATCTCAATGTCTTTTTGACGCTATCGCTTCGTTCCCTGTTTGAGACATGCACCCTTTTGTCTATCTCCGATTCGATCCATACGACGCAAAAACTTAAAATGGCGGGTGCAGATAAAGTGATCGATCTGTATGAGGTGAGCGCCAACCGCATCCACAGTATCCTCAAAAGGCCGGTTACAACAAAACTTTTGGAGGGGTTTGTGGGCGACCGTCGTGAAATCAGTTTTAAAGAGTTTGTGATCTCGGAGGATTCTCTTCTAAGGGGTGTGATGTCCGATGAATATCGTTTTGAGCAGCATGGGGTGCTTTTGGTGGGAATGATCGATCAGGAACTGGGAAACAATTTTATCTTTGCGACTGCAGGCGTCAATCATAAGTTGGATGCAGGCGATATGATCGTTTGCCTGGGAAGCGAAGAAAATCTGAATGCATTTGAAAATTTTATCACCCAAACAAAAAAGAGAGGATAGGTTATGAAGATTGCGATTATCGGTGCGGGCAAATGGGGGCAGGCCCTTTATCATGCATACAGTCAAAAAAATGATGTGGTGATCGCTTCGCGCACGCCAAGGCAGATAGAGCATTTTGTTCCGGTGGATGAAGCACTAGAGAGAGAATATCTTATCATGGCGATACCTGCGCAAAGCGTACGAGGCTGGATGCAATCGCACTTTAAGGACAAAGGACAAAAGATTCTGGTAGCTGCCAAGGGGATAGAAACGGATACGGGAGCATTTTTGAATGAAATCTACTCGGAATTTGTTTCACCCGATAGATTGGCTTTTATCTCAGGGCCTTCTTTTGCGAGCGAAGTGAAGCAGTCTTTGCCTACGGCATTGATCATCAGTTCAACCAATCTGGAGCTTGCAAAAATGTATGCCGATGCGTTGCCGGACTTTATCAAAGGGTATATCAGCGATGATGTTGTAGGTGCGGAGGTGGCAGGAGCCTATAAAAATGTGATCGCTATCGCAGGAGGGGTATGCGACGGTTTGGGGCTTGGCAATAACGCCAGGGCAGCACTGATCTCCAGAGGATTGGTTGAGATGACGAGGTTTGGTACGTTTTTCGGTGCAAAAAGCGAAACATTTCTCTCCCTAGGAGGAGCGGGAGACCTTTTTTTGACGGCCAGCTCCACACTTTCCCGTAATTACAGAGTAGGATTGGGATTGGCTGCAAAAAAAAGCATGAAGCAGATACTTGAAGAATTAGGGGAAGTTGCAGAAGGTGTCCCCACAGCCAAAGCACTTCACAAGATTGCCCGGCAAAAACATATCTATCTGCCCATAGCAGCCGAAGTGTATGCCATGATAGAAGAGCATAAAGATCCCTTGCAGAGCGTACAAGACCTGCTTCGCTGAGAAAGCTTTTGCAAAATTTTTATATTGGAAAATATAATTTAAAAGATATTTTAAAAATTTTTGATTTTCTTTTTTTGTCGGTTTTGAAAGCTTGCAGCCGGTGCAAAGCAAACAAATAAAGGTTTGATGTCAGATCCTTTTTGATACAATGTAAAATCGGAGAATAGCAATAATGAATTATAGACTAATACTTTTTTTTACTTTGTTTTTAAGTAGTTTAAGCGGTGCGCAGAAGGTTGAGTTGCCTACACGTATCATTCATGTTTCGGGACAAAAAGTGTTCAAAGAGGCTGAAATTTATGACGCATTGAGTGTAGATACCAAAAGTTTTTTTCAGTTTTGGAAAGAAGACACCCCTCGCATTAAAGACAAATTGATCCCGACACTCGGGGCGACATTGAAAAGTTTTTACGATTCGGAAGGGTTTTATGATGCCAATTTTACCATCAAAGAGACCAATAGTACCGTCGAGATAAAAATCAATGAAAATGATCCTGTCCTTGTTGCTGACATCAATATCAGCAGCGATTATAATATTGATAAATATATTACTTTTCAGAAAAACAAGAGATTCAGGGCCAAAGAGTTTATCCGGATCAAAAATGAAATCATCGCTGCCTTGCTCAAAGACGGCTATTGTAGTTACGATCTTGATACCAAAGCTTATGTGGATTTGGCATCCCTCCGGGTAAACTTAAGATACGCATTAAAAAAAGGCGATATTTGTTTGTTTGACCAAACCAATATTACAGGCTTGAAAACGATAGATGAAAAGATCGTGCTTTCGCGTGTCGTAGCAAAAAAAGGAGAACGGTTTGATACCGGGCGTATAGAACAAACCTATGCCAATTTATACAGGCTGGATGCCTTTGACAGCGTTGTGATCAATTCGGATCGCAAATTTTACAATCATGTTCCCGTGGATATCACAGTGAGCGAGGCAAGCAAGCCTTACCATTTTGAGGCCGGTGCAGGGTATGATACCTATGTGGGCGCACGCGTACACGGAGAGATCACTAAAAAAAATTTTATGGGCGATGCGCAAAAAGTAAAGCTGCAGATCTCCTGGTCTCAAAAAGAAGAATTGCTGCAGTTGGATTTTTTTAAACCGGCATGGTTTGATCTGTTTGGGTATTATTTGGACTTTGGCGCAGTTGCAGGATACTCCAATCTTGAATATGACGGATTTACGGAAGAAAAAGAGTATACCAGAGCCTATCTTGAGCATGAGCATGAAAGATTGAGACTGAGAGCCGGAGTCGCGCTTGAAAACATCGATATTGCCCTGCTGGAAAACCTTGAAGATGATTACGTGCTTCAGCAGGCTATCAACGATGGCACATTTTTGCTGTTTTATCCCTATTTTGAGGGGGTATATGATGCAAGGGATTCAAAACTCAATCCCAAATACGGCTATTATCTTTCGGGGTATTTTGAATACGGCGTTCCCTATAGCGATGAGGCAAGCGTCTATGAAAAATTGCTTCTTGAGGGAAGGTATATTCATAGTTTCGGAAAATTGACGCTTGCGGGGGTAGCGAAAGTCGGTGTGATAGAGCAGACATCCAATGAAATCCCCGAATCAAAACTCTTCTTTGGCGGCGGGTCTTTCAGCAACAGAGCCTATGGGTTTAGAGAAATGGGCGTGATACTCTCTCCTACAGAGGAGAGTATCGAGGGTGCTTCGAGCATGCTCAATTTCTCTTTTGAGGCAGATTATCCCGTATGGGGCGATTTTTACGGGGCGATTTTTACGGACAATACAATGCTGACAGAAGAAAGCTATGATTTTTCTGGAGATTTTATCACTTCAGCAGGGGTGGGTATGCGCTATATGACGCCCATCGGGCCTTTTAAGGTGGATATCGGATTTAATATTCATGATCCCTCTGTCTATGGCATTTCATTTCAGATAGGACAATCATTTTGAAAACAGTATCCTCAAGCAATTCCGATTTTGGGCTCAACGGTATTATTTTTTTTATCTTTCTTGCAGTCTTTACACTGGGGGGTATGATCTATTTTGCAGCCAATTCGCCGTGGGTAATTCAAAAGGCTGCAGAAAAGTTTGCCCCCCGATATGATATCTCTTATGAAGCGCTAAGCGGTAATGCGCTGACAGGCATAGAGATTGCATCGCCAAGCTATCAAGGCGAGCCGTTGGCCGAAAAAATCACTTTAAAGTGGAATCCCAACGCCCTTTTGCATAAAAAAATTGCTGTTACAAAATTGCAGATCGAAAAAGCAAATGTCGATACGATCGAAAAATTTGTTTCTTCTTTTGAAAATACGGAACCTAAGGAAGATTCAAAGCCGTTTGATTTTACGGTAGCAATCGAAAATCTTTCCGTAAGTCTTGATACGTTTGTGCGCAATGCAATTGCAGTGAGAGATCTTTTTGTCGGGGCACAAAAAGTTGTATATCGCCAAGATGCGCTTGAGGTAGAAAATGCGATACTCTCTGCCGATACCAATATTACAAAGTTAAGTCTTGAGGCAAATTTTTTAAATCAGATACTGCAAATAGAGTCTTTATCGCTTGAAAATGTTGACACACAGGCAGTACAAGCAATCGTCGCTTCAATGCAAAGCGCTGCTGAAGAAAATGCTGCCGCCGAAAACAAAAACGATCTTCAGAGCATTGAACCGTCACCGTTTGTTCCCAAATATGTCAAATTGCATCAGGCAGACATCTCTTTGCTTCCCAGAAGCTTTGAACCGCTTAAGATAGACCGTTTTGTACTGAAGGGCGAAAATGTGGTATGGGATACGGAAAAATTATCTGCAGAGCAGGGCATATTGGATCTGAATATGACTGCCAATGTCGGCAATGCGCTCTACCGGGGAAAAATTCGTCAAAATACACTGATGGGAAGATTGAATGTTATGCCGAGTGCGGCGCTTTATGATCTTTATAAGCTCCCGGTTCGCAAAGAAGCCATCACAAATATCGTCATGGATATCAATATATCCAAAGAAGAAGCGGTTGCAGATTTAAACACAAAAGCCATACGACTTTTGGATCAAGAAGAGGGCGAGCTGAATGTGGATATCGATGCGCTTCATTCGCATGCGGTTTACAAAATCGGCAGCAAAACTCTGCAGATAGATTCGCATCTTTTGGCTACCACCCCCTATGCAAAAGGGGTTTTGTTAACCAATACTTTAAAGATGGACAAAACGATCCGCTACGGCGGAAAGATTCAAGCAAAAACATTGACGGGTATCGATCCCAAATTGGTAAATCTATTGGAATCTCCGGTGCTTGCTTACGAGGGAAACATCAGCAGCTTGCAGGCCCGATTGGAATCTGGCAATATCAAAGGAGATTTCAATTTGTCTGATTTTAAAAAAGGGCAGCTGCATCTTGAAACAAAAGAAGCCCTCAAGCTCAGCGAAATGGTTGAACTTCCTCCCAAACTGCAGGAAACAAAAGGAAAGATAACAGTCGATATGCCTTTGGAATTTGATGCAAATGCTACCATGAGCGGCAAAGCAAAAATAGATTCCAATCTGGTCAATATCGATGCGGATGTCTTGTATAAAAAAACGCTTCAGGTAAGTATGGAAAGCATCATACCGCAAGACTCTCTTTTGAAGACATACAACGAAGCGGTCAAATGGGAAAATCTCAGCCCCCTGAAAGCAAAAGTCGTCTGGGATCAAAAAACAATCGACGCCAAGATAGATGCCAAAACACTGCAGGCTGATGCCCTGTACGTACTGGAAGATTCAGCAGTCAAGGGAAAAGTAAGCCTGGGAGGAATGCAGGGAAAGATAGACGGTATTGCACAGAAGGCATTTACGGTGGATATCAAAGCACCATCCCTGCAAACGCTGATGAAAGATTTGCAGTCCGTTTATACGTTTGAAGAGATCCCAAAGATCGAAGGGAGTGCAAATCTTCGCGCGGAAATTACAGAGCTTAAGCGTGTCGATTTGCTGGTTTCTTCCCCTAAAATCAGCTATAAAGCCGACTCCAAAACAACATACCATCTCACTGATATTGCGTTAAAGAGCCGGCTGGAAACCTCTAAAATAACTTTGGAAAACTATCGGGTTACTTACGACAATCAGAAGTTTTTTGCCACGAAACCCTCAACGATTCAGATCGACAAAGAGATATTGCGCATCGGGCAATTGTGGATCAACGATCAGATCAAAACGGAAGGGTTTTACAATACCAAAACGCTAAAGGGCGAATTTGCAACCACGGCAGATTCGCTTCATATCTCCCATGAGGTTGTAGAGTTTGACAGCAAGGTCAATCTTAAAACCTCGCTAGACGGAAATAAAACAAATATTTCAGGCGATATTACGCTGTTGGGCGGCAATGTATATTATGATATGAGCCAAAAAAGCTTTGCTTCGGATGAGGATATCGTGATGGTTCAGGACATCAAAAAGGAAAAGCAAAGCCCTTTTATGGATAATTTGAGTGCAGCGATACAGATAAAAACGCAAAAACCTCTTATCTATAAGCAAGGCGATATCGATATTGCCATCGATGCAAATTTATTGGTTTATAAAGCTGAACATGCACCGTTAAATTTGATAGGTACGGTTGAGATTCCAAAAGGCGGAACCTACAGGTTTGAAAAGAAAAAGTTTGTTTTTGATAAAAGCTACCTCTATTTTACCGGCAACCCTGGCAAGCCGATGATTGAGGCCAAAGTAAAATACCGAGCGCTTCACCATCTGATCACGATTGCCGCTTCAGGGGCTCCCGATGCGCCGATCATCAATTTTTCCTCTTCTCCCAGCCTTACAAAAGAAGAGATACTTTCCGTTATTTTGTTCGATTCAGAGGCAGGGGCAGGAACCCACAATGGAGACGATATGATGAAAATGATGGGAGGCGCTATGGCAAAATCGGTATTGGTAAATGCCGGAGTAAAGATAGACCATCTTGTTTTTGGGGAAGGAAACAGCGTTGAAGTGGGCAAAAGGCTTACTGACAAGATTACAATCATTTATGTCAATGATGAGGTCAGCAGTGTCAAATTACAATATAGACACACGCCGCATACCGAAAGTGTGATAGAGGCAAGCGAAATTTCGCAATCCTATGACATCATCTATAAAACAGATTTTTAAGAAAGTCTGTTTTTGAAATCTTCATAGCCAAATTCTCTTACCACTTCAATCGTGCCGTCTGCCCTTTGGACCGCGATGCTTGGCAGCTTGATCCCGTTAAACGTGGTTGCTTTCACCATGGTGTAGTGCATTTGGTCTTCGAAAATGATTTTATCTCCGATTTTAAGAGGCGTGTCAAAACTGTAATCTCCCATGATATCCCCTGCCAAACAGGTATTGCCGGCGAGCCGGTAGGTATAGTTTTTTTCGCCGGCTTTGCCTGCATTGCGTACCTCTGCGCGATAAGGCATGATGATCGTATCCGGCATATGTGCTTCGGCGGAAGTGTCAAGTATGGCGATATCCATTCCGTTGTGTACGATATCCAGTACGGTAGCGATCAGCGATCCCGTCTCCCATCCTATAGCTTCTCCCGGTTCTAGATAGACTTCTACGTTGTATTTGGATTTGAACGTTTTGACAAGAGTGATCAGTTTGTTGATGTCGTACCCTTTGCGGGTGATATGATGCCCTCCGCCGAAATTGATCCATTTCATTTTGGGGATATAGTCTTTAAATTTCTCTTCAAAATGCTCTAACACTTTCTCCAGCGCTTCGCTTCCTTGTTCACAGAGCGCATGCATATGCAGCCCTTCGCATTGTTCCAAAATACTCTCATCAAAATTTGCAATCGTTGTGCCCAGTCTTGAGTAGAGTCCGCAAGGATTATAAATCTCTTTGGGAGACTCTGAGTATTCGGGATTGATACGCAATCCCAGAGAGAGTATAGGGTTGATTTTTTTGGCGTATGCGGCAAATTGTTTGAACTGCGCGGGCGAATTGAAGACTAAATGATGAGAAATGCTTGCAATTTCTTCTATCTCTTCTTCTTTGAAGGCAGGCGAATAGGTATGCACTTCTTTGCCAAACGTATCATGCGCCAATTTGGCTTCATGCAAACCGCTGGCGCAACATCCCTCCAGATAAGGCTTGATAATATCAAAACTTTTCCATAAGGCATAGCCTTTAAGTGCAAGCAGGACTTTTGCGCCGCTTTCTTTTTTGATGTAAGCGATTGTTTCCAAGTTTGAAATCAGGCGTTCTTCTTCAAGAAGCCAAAGCGGAGAAGGCAGGTTGCTCATATATTCTTTTTTCATAAATGCAAGTATAGCAACAGTATACTAAAATTAATTTTTGATATAATCAGCATCTGTTACCCATTCCAAACAAATTGTAAATTACGGAGGAGATATGGCAAGAGAAGGTTTGCATTTTAATGAAAAACAGATAAAAACAGCATCAAAAATGATAGACAAATTGAGAACTTCCATTGATATTTTGTATTATTTTCTTGAACACAAAAAAGATCAGACGTTTGTGATCGTGTTGATTTCTGCAAAAGAGATCGATTTGTATGATCTGCTGAAAAATGAAAAACGTGAAACAGATATGCTTTTCAAGATCAATAAAGAAGAAAATCTTCATGCCGTTCTTTGTCAAAAGACAAAAGTGGAAGGAGGGTATCGATTTGCTGAGAGGGTGTTGCGAAAAATATTGCTAAGCGGCGGCCACAGCATTTATACTGTAGCGCTGGAAGTAAGAACGACAAAATATGCCATCAAAGAGGTGATCTTAAGACTTACAGATGCTTATTTCCAGGCAAGATCGGAAAACAAAGAAGGCGAAATTGTTTTTAGAAGTTTGTACTAGCAAATTAGTATGATTTAAGGCATGTTAGGATAAAATCGCGCTCACTAATTGTCTTACAATACGTTTAGGCAAAATTTTATGAAGGATTATAGCAAATGAAAAGAACATATCAGCCGCACACAACACCGAAAAAAAGAACACATGGGTTCAGATCAAGAATGAAAACAAAAAACGGCAGAAAAGTCATTGCTGCTAGAAGAGCAAAAGGCAGAAAAAAATTAGCCGCATAAAACATTTTGCTAGAATCAAAACTAGCAAAGAGTTTGACGGCGTGTATAAGCATGCCACAAAAGTATGGCATACTTCTTATTTTGTACTCTTTTACAAAAAAGGAGAAGAGTATAAGGTAGGATTTGTTGCCGGTAAAAAAATAGGAAATGCAGTTCGTCGGAACAGAGCTAAACGTTTACTAAGGGCACATTTCATAGAAAATATTGATCTTCTGTCTCCAGGTAGTTATGTGCTAGTTGCAAAGCCCGCACTGATTGAGGGAACCTATCAAGAGATTCGTGAAACATATCTACTCGCACTCAAGAGATGCTTGGCTGCAAAATAGCCTATCCGATTTGATCTGCATCAAATAAATTTAGCATTTATTGCACTATACTTGAATCAATCAGTATTTTAAAAAGGTATCACTTTGGAACAACAAGATCTTCAAAAACGACTTCTTTTGGCACTCGCACTCTCTTTTGTTGTATTTATTGCATTCAGTTATTTTTTTCCGACACAGCAAGCAGAACAAAACGTTGAAAAAAATGCAGCACAAACCCAGACACATTCCGCTCCGCACACCGACAGTACTCCAACAGCACAGCATACGCCCGATACGACGGCAAACGCTTCCGTACAAACAAGCACTACTGCTTTGGGGACGATCAAATCTGCCAATTTTGTTATCACGGTAGACAGTCTTGGGCGTCTTGCGCAGGTAGAGCTTTTGGAAGATAAATACAAAGATGAAGAAGGCAATACGCTAAAGATTCTTGACCCTCGCGAAGCAAAGCCTCTGGAAGTGCGTTTTTCCGATCCGGCAATCAACAAAGAGGCCTTTGAGATACCCTATAGTGTAGTCGGCGGCAACAGCACTATAGATGTAACCGATGCAGAACAAACATTGACGCTGGAGCAAAAGCTCTCAGGGCTGACTCTTACAAAAAAGATTACCTTTAAGGCAAACGGATCGTACGATGTCGCTGTTACAACTTCCAAAGACGCATCGTATTTTATCACTCCGGGCTACAGGCCGGTGGCTGACCAGTCTATGTATATGTTGGTGCGAGGGGCATTGATCAAGACCAATGACAATATCATTAAAACCGTAGAAGACGGTGAGGCAAGAGGTGACGAAAACTTCAAGAATGCAAAAATCGCTTCTGCCTTTGATCGCTATTATGCTTCATTGTTTTTTGATTTTGATGAAGGGTTGAATGTTTCTATCGTGAAAGAAAAAGGAGACAATCCTCTTATTTTTGTCCAAGGAAGAAGTGAATCTTCTTTGCACGGATATATAGGCCCTAAAGATCATAAGGTGCTCCACTCCATCCATCCGGAACTCACCGATGCGATTGAGTTCGGCTGGTTTTCGTTTTTGGCGATCCCTTTCTTTAAAGTTCTTTTGTGGATACACGGATATATCGGAAACTGGGGATGGGCGATTATCCTGTTTACGATTTTGGTCAAAATGATACTCTTTCCGCTTTCCTATAAGGGGATGATGTCCATGCAGAAACTCAAAGACCTTGCTCCTAAAATGAAAGAGCTTAAAGAAAAATATAAAAGTGATCCTGCAAAAATGAATATGCAGATGATGGAACTCTATAGAAAACACGGAGCCAATCCGATGGGCGGGTGTTTGCCTATGCTTCTTCAGATCCCCGTATTTTTTGCATTGTATCGCGTGCTTTTAAATGCCGATGAGCTTCAGGGTGCACATTGGATGCTATGGATCAATGATCTTTCAAGAATGGATCCTTATTTTATTTTGCCTATTTTAATGGGCGCATCGATGTATTTCCAGCAAAAAATTACGCCGTCAAATTTCACCGATCCGCTTCAAGAGAAGATCTTTAAATGGTTTCCTGTGATTATGACCGTGTTTTTTGTCTATTTCCCGTCGGGCCTTGTACTCTATTGGCTTGTCAACAATATTTTTACGATTGCCCAGCAGTATTATATCAATCACATGTATGCCAAACACAAAGAAGCGGCGATTGCTTTGCATCATAAGGAAAAGGAAAGCAAATGAAAAAAGTTCATGCACCTACTCTTGAAGAAGCCTATAAAAAGGCTGCCAAAGAATTAGAGTGTTCGGTTACTGAACTTAAATATGAAGTGATCCAGCATCCCTTTAAAGGCTTTATGGGCTTTTTTAAAAAAGAAGCCATTATTGTTGCTGCCCACAGTCAAATAAAAGAGGATGTTAGCCCTGCTGCAGTACAAAATACGTCGGCCGTGATCGAGCAGATTGATCTGATTTTATCCGAAGAAGAGGTTCTTGCTGATAAGAGTGTGTTGGTTGAAAAAAATGCGGTTTTGGATAGTTTTTTTGATGTTGATAGGCATATCGGTGAAGAAGCGTATGAAGAAGAAGGCATTGTCTATGAGGAGTTGGCGCTTCTGATAGAAAACCAACTCAAAGAACTCCTCTCTTATTTGTGTTTTGATATTGATGTGGTTGAGGTAGACGTCAGGGACAATACCGCACTGATTTTTATAGACGGCGAAGATGCTGCATTGCTTATAGGAAAAGAAGGGTATCGCTATAATGCGCTTTCTTATATGCTGTTTAATTGGCTGCATACCAAATATGAACTTTTTGTGAAGCTTGAGATAGCCGAGTTTTTGACATCGCAAGAAGAGATGATCCGAAACTACATCAAGCCTGTGATTGAAAGTGTAGAAAAGTTCGGAAAAGGAAAAACACGTCCTTTGGACGGCATTTTGGTGCACATTGCGCTAGAGCAGCTGCGAAAAATTTTTCCTGATAAATATGTTGCCGTCAAAACAGGAAAGAGCGGCAGCAAATTTATCGTGATTAATGATTTTAACACAAAAATCCATGCATAAAACAATCGCCGCTATCGCTACTGCCCATGGCGTTTCTTCTATTGCTATCGTTAGGATAAGCGGAGAGGACGCATTGCAGATTGCCCGCAAAATCTCCCACAAGCAAGAGATCATTCCTCGATATGCACATTTGACTTCGCTTTATACTTCAGACGATACCCTTATCGATCGCGCGATTATGATCTATTTTGCAGCCCCTCACAGTTTTACGGGAGAAGATATCGTTGAATTTCAATGTCACGGCGGGATGATTGTCGCACAAGAGATACTCGACACTCTGACAGCTTACGGTATACATCTTGCAGAGCCCGGAGAATTTTCCAAGCGTGCTTTTTTTAACGGCAAGATGGATCTTACGGAAGCTGAAGCGGTTTCTAAACTGATTGAGGCAAAGAGCGTGGATGCTGCTAAAATATTGGCCAGGCAGCTCAAAGGCGAACTAAAACTATTTGTAGAGCAAACCAGAGAGGCTCTTTTAAGGTCACTGGCTTATTCTGAAGTGATGATAGATTATGCAGAAGAAGAGATACCTGATGATATCATGGAAAATATTCTTGTCCAGCTTGATAGCCTGATACTTCAAATCGAACGCATTGTCGATGCCAGCCACAGACGCAAAGGGCTTTTGGAAGGGTTCAAGGTAGCCATTGTCGGCAAACCCAATGTAGGAAAAAGTTCTTTGTTGAATGCGTTGCTGAGCTACGAGAGGGCTATTGTCAGCGATATAGCCGGCACAACGAGAGATACCATTGAAGAACAGGTAAGAATCGGTTCTCACATTATCAGATTGGTTGATACTGCGGGTATTCGCGAGGCACAGGACAGTATAGAAAAGATAGGCATAGAGCGTTCGCTCGGTTCCATAGAAGAAGCTGACGTGATTATTGCATTGTTTGACGGCAGCAGGGTATTTGATGAGGAAGATGCAAAAATTCTCGAGCTTATAGACGGCTTAAACGAGAAGGAGTGTATTGTTGCGATCAATAAAACGGATTTAAAACCTTTGCTTGATAGATCAAAACTTGATAAATACAGCCCCATAGAGGTCAGCGCAAAAAAAGGATTTGTGCATCTTACACAAACGTTGGAAAAACTTTTTGACAGCATCGGCCAAGGCGAAGAACTGATGCTTGTAACGGCGCGTCAGATCGATGCGGTAACCAAAGCAAAAACTTCTATCATCGAGGCAAAAATGCCATTATTGAACGGAGAACTGGAATTCTTTTCTTATCATCTGCAAGAAGCGGTTAAAAGCATTTCTTCCATTTCCAAACCTTATGAGAGCGAAGAGATATTGGACAAAATGTTTGGTGAATTTTGTTTGGGAAAATGATGCAAAAAAACAGTATTGTTTTTTAAGCAAACAGGTATCAGGAATACTTAAAAAAAATTTTTTTAAAAATTATAAAAAATAACAAGGTACCTTGCTAAAGGCTGCAGATACTCCTAATGTTAAAACAGTATAATTTGGATTATAAAATAAAAGGGAGCAAACAAATGGCTAGAAAATCATTTTTATTTTTTTTGTTAACAGCAATGATCTTGCTTTTTAACGGATGTGTCGAGAGAGAGCTTACTCTAGAAGACGGAAGATATGCAAAATGGGGAGATCATTCAAGGGCCCAAGAAGAAAATGTAGATATTTCTGATTTGGAAGAAGAAACCCAAACCATGACAGAAGAGGAGATGGTCATTACCGATGAAACGGGAGCGCAGAAAGTAAAGCGTATTGCTTTTCCGATTTCCGAATATGCGCGTTTGCCCAAAATTGGAAAAGGCACGGTGAGGGGAACCATCTATTTGACAGATGATTATAATAGAAAAATTTTGGGAGGGTCGACAAGATTGTATCTTAATCCGTTAACAAGCTATTCAAGACAATGGTACCAGCAAAGCTATCTTGGCGGATATAAAATGGACGAGTCAGATCCCAGACTTTTTAACTATTTGAAGTTTACGGCTTCGGATGCGCAGGGCAACTTCAGCTTCTATGGTGTTCCAAGCGGCAGGTATTATCTGGTAGGGACGGTACAATGCGGCCAAGAGTGCGGTTATGATACACCCAAAAATATACGCATTGCAACAGAAGTCAGCGTGATGGGCAACCAAGTTGTGCAAAAAGATTTAACCAGAACCGTAGAATAGTTCCTCTCAGCTTGAAGCGCTACTTTGTCGGGTAAGCAGCTTCAAGTGCACTGTAAAGTTCGTTTGCAGTGATTCCCTCCTGTGTATCCAAGAGCTGCTGCATGACGATATTGTCTTCTATCCCGTTCCAAAGTTTTTGATAACTTCCCTCTTTGTATCCGTGGTCTTGCCGGAACTGGTTTAAAATATTTTTACCGATATAGAGTTTGTACAGTGTATCCAGATTGAGTCCTGACTGGATGGCTATGTCAATGAATGCTTCTATGGATTCATGAAGAGAGGATCCGCAGAAAAGTGTTTTAAGGAATTTTTCAACCACTTCGATTTGTTCGTAGCAGTTTTTATCCGATGTGTACAACGGTCCCTCAAACGTACTGAAATTTGGCAGTGCATGGATCGCACGCGCCAATCCATCAATGGTACCCCCATGGTTGATTTTATACTCGCGCAGCGCCTCAGACATGACAAAATGCCAGATATCCACTGTTTCAATTTTGATATTTTCATAGTCAGGTTTTGCATCAATATTTTTCCAGTGTTTCCAGGGATAGCTTTCAATCAGTTCAGCACATTCAAGATATGCACAGCGTTTCCAGTCGATCAATTTGCCGTTTTTGGTGATACCCTTTTCCCATCCTTCGCCGTTTGTGGCATCATTGAGCTGCTGTTGGAGTTGGAGCATTTGTACGATTCTGTTCATCTGTATCCCTTTTTGTATGATGGATAATTCTACCTATTTATCACTTATTTAGTACTTTTTCATTATAATAATAGCCTTATTTACCTCCTCAAAGGACACCGTATTATGTCACAGATCGAAAATCTAGATGAAGTTTTAAAAAATCACAAACTTAGCAAAGAAGAGTATCAGGAAATCGTTCGTATTTTGGATGGACGTCATCCCAATATCGTAGAAATAGGTATTTTTTCAGCCATGTGGTCAGAACACTGCTCCTACAAATCAAGCAAAAAATATCTCAATGGCTTTCCTACAAAAGCGCCGTGGGTGATTCAGGGGCCGGGCGAAAATGCAGGGGTTATCGATATCGGTGAAGGCATGGCAGCCGTGTTTAAGATGGAAAGCCACAACCATCCTTCTTTCATTGAGCCGTTTCAGGGTGCTGCAACGGGAGTAGGGGGCATTTTGAGGGATATCTTTACCATGGGTGCCAGGCCGGTTGCCAATCTTAATGCACTTCGTTTCGGACAGGTTAAGGGCAGCAGCGAGACAAGCAAATACCAAAGACATCTGGTGCGCGGCGTAGTAGAAGGCATAGGAAGCTACGGAAACTGCATGGGTGTGCCTACCATCGGCGGAGAGGTAAGTTTTGATGAGAGCTATAATGGGAATATCCTTGTCAATGCTTTTGCATTGGGGCTTGTCAAGGCGGATGAGATTTTTCTTGGCGTCGCATCAGGGATCGGCAATCCGGTCATTTATGTAGGATCCAAAACCGGGCGTGACGGGCTTGGCGGTGCGGTGATGAGTTCGGACAGTTTTACCGAAGAGTCCAAATCGCTTCGTCCGACTGTGCAGGTAGGGGATCCTTTTACAGAAAAACTTTTGCTCGAAGCATGTTTGGAACTTTTTAAAACCGATCATGTTGTCGGAATTCAAGACATGGGAGCTGCAGGACTCACCTCTTCATCCTTTGAAATGGCAGGCAAAACGGGTGCGGGGCTTCAGATGCATTTGGATAAGGTGCCGGCAAGAGAAGAGGGGATGAGCCCGTATGATTTTATGCTCTCCGAATCCCAAGAGCGTATGCTCATTTGTGCCAAACAAGGAAGCGAACAGGCCATTATCGATATTTTCGAAAAATGGGGACTGGATGCGGCCATTATCGGGGAAGTGACCGATACGGGACGCATGGAACTCTTTTGGCATGGCGAAAAATGTGCAGATATGCCTATCGCACCGGTCAGCGAAGAAGCGCCGATGCTTGACCGTCCGACGGCAAGGCCCGCATATCTGGACAAGGTGAATGCAAAATCGCTCAACGACTATCCGGCAGTGGCAGATCAGGAAGCATATGAAAAACTTTTGATGTCGTTGGAAGTGGTAGACAAGGCATGGATCTATAATCAATACGATTCTATGGTGCAAACCAACACCGAAAAAGGCCCGGGAAGCCTTGATGCAAGCTGTATCCGCATCAAAGAAAACGGCAAAGCATTGGCGATGAGCTCTGACTGCAATCCGCGCTACTGCTATATCGACCCCAAAAAAGGTGCGGCATTGGCTGTAGCAGAAAGCGGGCGCAATGTTGCAATGAGCGGTGCCAGGCCGTTGTCTATCACTGATTGTCTGAATTTCGGCAATCCAGAAAATCCTGAAGTAATGTGGCAGTTTGCACAATCTTGCGAAGGGATCAAAGAGGCTTGTCTAAAACTTAATACCCCTGTGGTGAGCGGAAACGTATCTTTGTATAATGAAACCAACGGCGTAAGCGTCTTTCCTACACCGGCTATTGCTATGGTGGGGCTCAACGAAAGCCAAGAGCGGGTGTTGCCGAGCGCTTTCCAGGAGGACGGCAATATCGTGGTGCTTTTGGGTGAAACAAAAGGGGAGTTTGGCGGTTCTCTTTATATCAAAGAGCTGTTTGGCGATACGGTCGGTACTTTGGCATCATTTGATTATGATGCTGAGCTTAGATTGTGGGAGCTGGTGATCGAAGCCAACAAAAAAGGCTTGCTGAAAGCGGCAAAAGATGTCAATCTGGGCGGTATCGCTATAGCGCTTTCCAAAATGGCTGCGGTATCAAACAAAGGTATCGTTGCAGCCGTCAACGTCAAAGAAAGCCGCCATATATTTGATGAAACACAAACCAGAGCACTGGCAGAAGTGAGCAAAGAAAATATTGAAGCATTTGAAAAAATGGCAACAGATTTGGGAGTCAAAACGGAAAGAATCGGAACCGTAGGCGGCGGCAAGGTGATGATCAACGAAACGGGATTGCCTCTTGAAAAAGTAAAAGAGATCTACTTTACTACTTTTGCCAAGACGATTGAGCAGGATTTGTAACAATTAATTTTTTTAAATCAATCAAGATACATAGCAAACCAACTGAATAGATAAAAAAGGAAGAGATGAGAATGAGGGCGTTGTTGAGTGTAAGCGATAAAAGCGGGATTGTAGCGTTTGCAAAAGGATTGGAGCAGCTGGGATGGGAAATTGTTTCAACCGGCGGAACGTATAAGACATTATCCAATGAGGGCATTAAAGTGACTGAAATTGACGAAGTAACGAAATTCCCGGAATGTTTCGAAGGACGCGTCAAAACGCTCAATCCCTATGTTCACGGCGGCATTTTGTATAAAAGAGAAGACAAAGCGCATGCCGCACAAGCCAAAGAGCTTGGCGTAGAGGGGATCGATCTTGTCTGCGTCAATCTTTATCCGTTTGCGGCAACGATTGCCAGAACAGACGATTTTGAAGAAATTATCGAAAATATTGATATCGGCGGCCCGACAATGGTGCGTTCTGCTGCAAAAAATTTCAATGATGTGCTGATTGTTACAGATGTCAACGATTATGGCCGTGTGCTTGCAGCGATAGAAAAAAAAGAAGATACATTGGAGTTTAGAAGAGGTCTGATGATCAAGGCTTTTGAACATACGGCCGCATATGATGCAATGATAGCCAACTATATGAATGGCCGTTTCAATGAAGGTTTCGGTGCGTATCAATTTATCACCGGCAAAAAAGTCTTCGATACGCGATACGGGGAAAATCCGCATCAAAAAGGCGCGCTCTATGAGTTTGGCGGATTCTTTACCCAAAATTTCAAGCAGATTAAAGGGGAAGCAAGTTTCAACAACCTTACCGATGTCAACGGAGCGCTGAAGATAGCTGCCAGTTTTGGGGATGAAAATGCCGTTTGTATCGTCAAGCATGGCAATCCTTGCGGATTTGCAATCAAAGAAAATTTGGTCGATGCCTACACTGAAGCGCTCAAATGCGACCCTGTTTCTGCGTTCGGCGGTGTTGTGGCAGTCAACGGCATTGTAACAAAAGCGTTGGCAGAAAAAATGAACGAGATTTTTCTTGAAGTGATCATTGCGGCAGATTTTGAACAAGAAGCCATAGCGGTGTTTGAAGGTAAAAAACGCATCAAACTCTTTGTCCAAGGGCAAAAAAAGCTTGTGCTGGCTCATGATCCTGCCGACTTTAAACATATCGACGGCGGTTTTGTTTTCCAAAACAGCGACTGTATTTGCGACAATGAAGTGCACAAATCAGAGCAAAAAGGAAAATATAAGGCAACCCCTCAAGAGATGAAAGATATGGAAATCGCATGGAAAGTAGCGGGATTGACCAAATCAAATTGCGTGGTGTATGTGAAAAATTCGGCAATGGTTGCAGTGGGTATGGGTATGACTAGCCGTGTGGATGCAGCCCAGTGTGCGCTTAAAAAAGCCAAAGAGATGGATCTTGATGTCAGCGGTGCGGCGATGGCCTCCGAAGCTTTCTTTCCCTTCCGCGACAGCATCGATGCCGCTGCTGCAGCAGGCGTCAAAGCGATCATTGAGCCGGGAGGAAGTATCCGTGATGATGAGGTGATCCAGGCAGCCAATGAGCACGGCATTGCCTTGTATTTTACAGGGGTAAGACACTTTTTGCATTAATGGATGCGTATCAAATCACGCCAGGCAAGTGTGATTTGATACTATGCTCTCCTCTCTGAATCCTGCGGTTTTTTCTTCCTTCTTTTTTCTTTTATTTTGTATGTTTTCTTTGATTTATATTCTTGTGCTACAATGCCAAAAAACAAGGGGTGTGTATGCGAAAAATAGGTTTGGGTTTATTGATAAGTATCACTATGCTGATGGCGGAGTTGCAAAATATTTGGGTTACACCGGATTTTACGGAAAAAAATATCAAGATCATTGATATAAGAACTCCTTCGGAATGGAAAGAAACAGGGATAGTCAAAGGTGCCTATACGCTTATGTTTTTTGATGAACAAGGCCGGTTTGACGTTCCGGGTTTCTTAGAACAATTAGATAAAATAGTAAAGAAAGATGAGCAGTTTGCACTCATATGCCGAACGGGAAGCAGAACGACTGAGGTTTCCAAATTTTTATCCGAGCAGATGGGCTATAACGTGATCAATCTGATGGGCGGTATGGTGAAACTGAGACAGGAAGGGTATCAATTTGTGCCGTATGCAAAATAATTTTATGATAAGGTTGATTGACTTTGACTAAAGCATTCTGATATAATCGTTTATAAAAAAATACAATAAAATGCTATAGGAAAAGAGATGGCAAAAAGTTTATATGAGACATTGGGTGTAAGCGAAAATGCAAGTGCGGATGAGATCAAAAAAGCATATAGAAAATTGGCAAGAAAATATCATCCCGACATCAATAAAGAAGAGAGTGCCCAAGAAAAATTTAAAGAGATTAATGCAGCTTATGAAGTGTTGAGCGATCCGGAGAAAAAACAGCAATATGACCGTTATGGCGATCAGATGTTCGGCGGTCAAAGCTTCCATGATTTTGCGCGCGGGCAGAGCGCAGATATAGATCTTGATGAAATCTTAAGAAGTATGTTTGGAGGAGCAAGAGGCGGTTTTGGCGGAGCGCAAGGCGGTTTTGGGAGCTTTGGGGGCTTTGGGGGCTTTGGCGGTATGCCGGATTTGGACTTGCAAGCACGCATTACGATACCGTTTATGGTTTCAGTGTTGGGCGGAAAGCATAATGTTTCAGCAGGAGGGCAAAGCTTTGATATTAAAATTCCTGCAGGCATCAAAAGCGGCGAAACGATGCGGGTGCGCGGCAAAGGCAAACAATACCAAGGCCAAGTCGGGGATCTTTTGCTAAGCGTGGAGGTTGCTCCGTCCAAAGAATACGAAAGAAAAGGAAGCGATCTTTATAAAACTTTTGATGTGCCGTTAAAAGAAGCGCTTTTCGGCGGAAAGATACAGATTATGACTCCCCAAAAAGAGGTATCGCTAAAGGTGCCGCAAAATACCAAAAACGGACAAAAATTTAGGCTGAAAGGGCAAGGCATTCCGGATAGAAAAACTGCGATAGTAGGAGATTTGTATCTGGTTGCAAATGTAGTTTTGCCGGATGTCGATACGCTGGATAAAGAACTTAAAGCAATGCTTGAAAACAAACTATAAGGAGATTGCATGCATAGCTATGATGAACCGGTTTATCTTATCTCGGTAGTCGCCCATATGTTGGATATTCATCCCCAGACACTCAGACAGTATGAGAGAGAAGGACTTGTAGAGCCGTCACGGACGGGGGGAAGGATGCGTCTGTATTCTCAAAGAGATATCGACCGTATGAAACTCATTTTGCGATTGACACGGCAAATGGGTGTAAATTTGGCAGGTGTGGATATCGTGCTGCAGCTGAAAGAGCAGATTGATCAGATGCAAGAAGAGATCGACCAGCTTCGAAATGAACTCAATAGCGTCAATCGCCACGGCTCGGTTCCTTCAAGCAAAGCATTGGTAACCAAAAGCAGTTACGATATCATTATCTTTGAAGATTAAAGATATTTCTTAACGTCATTTTCCCATGAAGGGAAAATGGACTACTCAGAAACACATCGGTTGCCGCGCGCACCCCATTTTACGATGGTGCCTTTTGCGTCGGTTTCCAAAAACAGTTTGCATGTGTCGGTCACGACCTCTTGATTGTACCCAAACATACCGTAGTATCGATAGCCGTAATAGCCGTATCCCATCGCAGGCATTGACGGTATGCTCCGAACCCTTGAATATTCATACACATACACTTTATTTTTGTTGGGCAGGGTAAACGTATGATCGGGATAACCGGCCTTTTCTATGAAATGTGTGATGTTCTGGCCTACCCAGCGGTCATGTTTTTTAACGAAATTTTCATGAGTAGCGCATCCTTGCATCAGTGCTATAGCGCCTATGAGCAGCCCCCATTTTAAGAACGCATGAAAATTACTTTGAAAGAACACTTTTTTCATCATGACTCCTTTTTTAAAATATTTGCTTTATTATAATCTATTTGCATGAATGATATATAAAATCGGTACATTTTTTGCACATTTTGTTTTTTTATCTGTCGATAGACGGCAAAAGAAATTTTAAAGAGTAAAAAAGATAGCATAAAGTCTCTATTGCAAAATATACGGATTGAAGGGAAGGGACAGATGGGCATCGAGATAGAACGCAAGTTTTTAGTCAAAGAGACATGGCCAAAAGAGAATGGTGCTTTGTATATGCAAGGATATCTGAGCCGTCAAAAAGAGCGGACGGTCAGAGTGAGAGTCGTAGGCGATAAAGGGTATCTGACGATCAAAGGAGAAAGCAAAAAAGCTACAAGGCTTGAGTATGAATATATGATCAGTGTTGATGATGCCAAAGAAATGCTTGAATTGTTGTGCGAAAAACCGATCTTGTCCAAATACCGCTATAAGGTTTTATACAAAAATACCCTCTGGGAGATAGACCGATTTTTGGGCGAGAATGAAGGATTGATTCTAGCAGAGGTAGAGCTGGAAAACGAAGATCAAAGGATTGATTTGCCGCCGTGGATAGGCCAAGAGGTAACAGGCGATGCAAAGTACTATAATGCCAATCTGATCGGCAATCCTTATCAAAAATGGGGAAAAAAGATACAATAGTATTATAATAATATTGCGGCAAATAAAAAATACAGTCCTATAAAGGAGAATCTTATGGGTTACAAAAAAATAGCGGTGTTGTTTTTGTTGTTAGGCATCTTCATCACTGAAATATACGCAGAAACCAAACTCTATGAGATGAAGTCGGGCATTGTCGAGTATGCCATAAGCGGAGGCGGAAATATCATGGGAGTGCAGAGTGAGAGCAGCGGAAAACGAAGGCTTGTTTTTGACCAATGGGGTTTGCTTCAGATTCAAAAAGAACAAAGAACCTCCACCGTGATGGGGCAAACAACAAAAACGGATTCTATCACCAAGATAGATGACGGCATCGTGTATGCGGTTGATGCGGATAAGAAAGTGATCATCAAACAGCCCTTTGAAATGTTTGGACAAGCAGACAATCAAGATATGCTTAAAATGGGCAAAGAGATGTTTAAAAAGATGGGAGGAAAACAAATAGGTACCGGCAGTATCCTTGGGTACGCATGTGAAATCTGGGAGCTGATGGGAACAAAAATATGGATTCATAAAGGGGTTGCGCTTAAAGTGGAAGCGGAAATGATGGGTATCAAGCATACCGAAGAGGCTGTGGACGTTAAATTCGATATTGCAATCGATCAAAACGAATTTGATATGCCCGATTTGCCGGTCAAAACTTTTGAAGAAATATACGGCAAGGATTTTAAAGAAATGGTGTCTGATCATATGCCTACGCAAGAAGAGCTGGAGCAGATGCAAGAGATGATGAAACAGTTTGGCAATAAGCCGGCACAGTGATTTGATTTTTAAAAAGGTGGATTTTGCACCGTAAGGGTTGGACGGAATCAAATCCGTCCAAAGCAGATTAGGCGGATTTGATCGTTTGAAGCCTTTTCTGTTGGAGCAGCATGCGGTCTTGAAAAAGTTTGCTTTTATCTTTCGCAAAGGCCTGCATATCTTCGACTTCGTCCATCTCATCCACGATTTCAACTCCCAAAAGTGCTTCGATCGCATCTTCCAGCGTGACTACCCCTGATGTTTGTCCGTAATTGTCATGGACGATGAAAAGGTGGGTTTTCTTTTTGATAAATATATCAATCAATGCAAATACCGGAACATTTTCTGAAACTTTATGCACAGGAATTGCAATCGTCTCAAGCAGTTTGTCGTCATGATCCTCGATGCTCTCTTCAAGAATGGTTTGATTGAAAACCACTCCTACGATATGATCGATAGACTCATCGAAAATCGGAATACGCGAATGGATATACAAGCGGTCTTCATTGAGCGCTTCGCCTACCGTTGTGTTGGAGGGGAGCGCAAAAACAACGCTTCTTGGCGTCATGATATCTTTGGCCTTGATGTGTTTTAGCTTTAAGAGATTTTCGATCAGATAACTCTCTTTGCTCATCAATGAGCCTTCTTTTTCGCCTATGGCTACGACCGCCATGATCTCATCTCGCGAAAAATTGGTGTTTTTGTTTTTGCCTCTTGAGATAAATGTCGTAATAATCGAAGAGAACCATACCAGCGGATAGGTGACTTTGATCATAAATGAAATCAGGTAAGCAGAAGGGATCAGCAGTGATTTCCAGTAGAGTGCACCGATGGTTTTAGGGATAATTTCTGAAGCATACAAGATCAGCAATGTCAAAACAAAGGCTATCGCCGCTTGCCATTCTGCGCCAAAAAGCAGTTGGGCTTGCGCTCCTACCCCTGCAGCCCCCATCGTATGGGCAAATGTATTGAGGATCAAAATCGATGCGATCGGTTTGTCGATATTTGATTTTAAGTTTTTAAGTTTTGTTATTGCTTTTTCGTTTGTTTTTGGAAGCGTCTGTATATAAGAGTTGGTACTGGACAGCAAAACAGCTTCAAGAACGGAGCAGACAAAAGAGATTGTAAGTGCAACAAAAAGATACGTAAGCAAAAGCGTCATTTCACACTTCCGCAACAAGTTTTAAAGACGAAACACCTATCGCCTAAGTCGGTTGGATTCATTCCAAAATATCCTTTTTATTTAAAATTCAAATGTAATTATACCATATCTGCTTCTTTTTTTGAAGTAAGATCGCCGTTTTGCCTAGATGCTGCTTAGGCAGGGAACAAAAATGTAACCCTTTGGCTTGGAGCATAGAAAAAGCGCTGCGTACATACTATTTTAAATCGCGTTAGATTCGGGTTAATGTTCGCTGTTTTCATACTTTATGAGCGCAACCCTTCCGAGGATAAGAAGCGTAACCCCTGCAATGAGATAAAGCGCATTGATCATTTTGCTGTAATCATCCAAAACGATCTTAAAGATCACCATCAAAGACTCTATCGAAGCGGCAATGATGATGGAGTTAAGAAATTTTGCCAAAAGAGCGTTCCCCGAAGCCTCTTCATGGATGTTTCCTTTAAAGAGTATCTCATGCTCGATAATATATTTTGCAAGGTCGTAGATGGCAAGCCCTATCGTAATCGAAATAATGGATTGGAAAATTTTGTGCAAAAATTCATGATCGAGCGAACCGATAAAAAGATTTGCAAAGATAAAACCGCCGTACAAAATCAAAAAAAGAGAAACAATGCCCAGCAAAACACTGCCTGTGCCGATAATCAATTTATTGACGGTATTAAAAAACGTATTGTGCTCGATCAGTTTGAGCTGTTCAAGAAGCCTGAGCAGGTCAAAGTCAACGACAACAAATGCATTGGGCTGTTTTTTAACCACCGTGATTGTCGGAGAGCCGGTAATGTGATGCAAGTAGGGATTGGTGATGTATATGTTGTCAGACGCAAACTGTATCCCTTTAAAATAAAACGATTTATCGTAGCCGACCCTTGAGGGGTCTTCTTTTTTTCGGCTGTAGTTAGGCGTAATCTGCTTGAAATCTTCACTGACGCCGTAAATGATCTCTGCGGCTTTTTCCGTCTCTAGAAATTGGGTTAAACTTTTTTGGTTGCAGTCTGTAGGATGAAAAGTTGTCAAGGTATTGCGCAGGTAAAATTGTACGCTGTTTTTGTTTTCCGTGTAGATATTGATGATGCGTTTCATTGCTGTCCCTCCTTTGATACTCTTTTTTAGTATAGCACTATTTTTTGGATTTCAATTGATAAATCCCTAAAATTATCCCAAAAAATTTGAGATAGAAAATGTGATAAATTTTTTATCAAGTCAGTTTGATTCTATAGCTTGTATTTCGTCCTTTTGTTCCCTCTATATGTTCGATACATCCTTTTTCTAAAAGTTCTTTGATATCTCTTGCGGCAGTTGGGGTACTTGTTTTTGTCATAGCTTGATACTTTTTTGTTTTAAGACCTTCTTCAAAATTTTCACTACCCATATCAAGTATCCTATCAAGTACCTTTATTTGTCGTTCATTGAGATCATTTGCCCTATGTCTATCCCAGAACTTTGTTTTTTGAACCAGGTACTCTACTTGCTTTTGTGTTGCCCTCATCGCTTCTTTGATCATCTCAAGATGCCACTTTATCCACAAGGTAAAATCATATGTTCTATTTATTATTAGATTGGTTGTTTTATCCAGTACTTCATAGTATTCTTTTTTATTTTTATTTATTGCCATTGAAAGAGAAAAGAGTTTGAACCCTGTTTCTTGTTGAGTATCTTCTGAGAGAATATAGTCTGCAATTGCTCTTGCAATCCTGCCATTACCATCATCATAAGGGTGTATCGAGACAAACCAAAGATGTCCTAAAGCACTTTTGATATAAATATCTTCATCAGATGTCTCAAGCCATTGAAGTAATGTTTTAACGTCATCCTCTAACAATGTATGAGGAGGTGCAACATAATGAACTTTTTCTCTTCCTATGCTCCCAGAGACTACGGCCATATCATCATGGTCACGGAAAGAAGCCACTTTGATTTTATTAAGTCCACTATATCCGGCAATAAACAAACTGTTATGCCATCCGTGTAATCTTTCAAGTGTTAATGGAGCTCTATTTTTGTTGCAATCGATCAAAACATCTACCAAAGCATCGGTTTGGTGTGTTGAATTGTCCCTCAAATCATTATATTGGTTGTCTAGCTTTTTATATAATGATGCCCTGACACTATCTCTTTGTAGATATTCTCCTTCAATCTCAGAAGTGTTGACCGCTTCATTTAATAATATATCAATTTCAAGGTTTTTTTTATCTTTTTTATTGATTACTTGAGAGATACCGTGTAAAACACCCCGATGATATTCAATCTGAGAGATCAATTCTAACACTTGTGATTTATCATATGGAAAGTTTGGATAAGATCCATGTTGCCAAACCCATTTTATAAGTGTCTCTTTCATCTTTTTCCTTTTCATAGCCTTTGATATGAATTAAGTTATTAATTATATCATAAAGAGATATGAAAAAATATTTAAACATATTAAATACTGATATGAATAGTAAGCCTATTCATATCATTTAAAAAGCATTGAGGTGGAGACTGGCCCCTATTGTCCTTTTATTTTATTGAAAAATAAAGATACCAAAGAGAAAAATCTTTAAATTCTTAAAGCATATCAGGAAGGCTATTCTCAGCATATGATTGCTAAAGTAAAAGTATTACATATACCATAGCCTGCTGTGTATGGAATGATAAAAAGGGAAAATAAAAAATGCGTTATCATTATCGACTGACCCCTATGGTCAATAGACCAGATATATTCAATTCGGATCAGGGAAGCCAATATACGGCTTATGAGCATATCTCTCTGCTAAAAAAACACAACATCAGTATTTCGATGAACGGCAAAGGAAGATCCATTGATAATATTGCCGTTGAAAGATTTTTCAGATCGCTCAAATATGAAGATGTCTATCTCAAACGATATTCAACGCTCAGGGAGGCAAAAACGGGAATTGAAAACTATATCAGGCTTTACAATACAAAAAGATTGCACTCAGCACTGGATTACAAAACTCCGTTGAGTGTCTATATGAAGAAAATGGATCAGCCTGCATAATGATAGGTGGAATAAGAAGTTCTCAAAAATCTGTCTTGACAAACGGGGACATTATATTTGTAATTCAATTTTACAGGAAAAACTCTACTTTTAAACTATCTAAAATTCCGCGTGAAGATCAACCACATTAAAGAGAAATTCGTAGTTTTTTCTAGCTTTAGAGTCTGAGGTATATATTTTTTTACACACTTTCCTATTACTCAAATTGTAAAAAAATTGTAAAGAGATGTATTTTTTAACTTTACAAACTTCCATTACGATTCTAGTATCAAATCATAAAGGAGAAAAAATGAAAAAATTTATTTTTATGTCATTAGTCCCACTATCAATCTTTGCAAACGGTTTTAATGTACCAATGCAAGACTATATCGATCAATTAAAGGTCGAAGCAAAAAACATTGATCCAAACTTCAATGACTTTGACAGCAAAAGAGGGGAAAAGGTATTTACTTCAAAACATATCGGTAAAAAAGGTCAAGAGATATCCTGTACCAGCTGTCACAATATTGATTTGACTCAAGATGGAAAAAATTTTTTTACCAATAAGTCGATCAAACCGCTATCTCCTACAGTAAATCAAGAGCGGCTTACCTCGGTTAAGGAAGTAGAAAAATGGCTGAGAAGAAATTTCAAAGACGTTTACCTAAAAGAAGGTAACGCGATACAAAAAGGTGATGTACTTTACTACATCAATACAAAATAATAAAACAAAAGGAAAGAAAATGAAAAAACTATTATTCTCGACTTTACTGCTATCTTTGATAGTGTTAGCAAATGATCACTCATATTTCACTAAAAAAAGTAAAAGTGGTGTAAAAGCTGTTGAAAATAAGCTTTATCTCAAGGAATGCGGAAGTTGCCACTTTGCCTTCCAACCGGGTCTTTTACCTGAAAGATCATGGACAAAAATGCTGAGCAATCTTGCTGACCACTTCGGAAGCGATGCTGCACTTGAACCGGAAGATCATAAAGCTCTGTTAGTATATCTGACAGACAATGCTGCTAACAATGCGACGGAATACAAACGAAGCCGAAAGATCCTAAAGTCTATTGCAACCGACACAATACCTGACAAAATAACAGAAACCCCTTATTTTGTAAGAGAACATAGACGTATACCTAAAAAAGTGATCATGCAAGAAGAGGTAGGAACCCTAAGTAATTGTACAGCATGTCACACTACTGCATCCAAAGGAGTATACAGTGAAAGAACAATCAAAATACCAAACTACGGTAGATGGGATGACTAAAAGCTATATATGGCCTCTTTTCAACAGAGTGCTCCATATAGCACTGATAGTTTTTTTCAGTATCAGTTTTATACTGGGCGATATGGATAATCTTCTAGATTATCATGCGATATTCGGGATACTCTTTGCCCTTTTGTTTGTGATTAGAATCATTTGGGGTTTTATAGGACCGAAATATTCAAAGTTCAAAGATTTTAATTTCAACAAAAGTGATCTGAAAACATATCTCATATCACCATTCAAACATACAAAAGAGTATATCGGACACAACCCGGCATCGAGTTTTGCAATCATTGCCATGATGATACTCAGTCTGTTCGCCGCTCTGACAGGAATGCTCGCTTATGGTATAGAAAAGAACCATGGGATCTTCTCATTTCTACATAGTGGGTATTTCAAACAGATGGAGCTTTTTGAGGAACTGCATGAAATAACTGCCAATATGCTGCTTGGCGTGATAGCTATTCATGCTGCAGGAAGTTTGATAGATAGGTTTATCAAAAGAGGCGATGCGATAGACTCGATGATAAGTGGTTACAAAAAGCTTTCATCAAACATAGCGATAAGGATGAATATTTTTCAAAAAATATTTGCCATTATAAGTTTGGTACTCTTCGTTTATGCTTTTTACTATATGATATCGACAAAAAATGATAACATCATGATCGCCAGCGCATATCAAAAACAAGACTACTCCAGGATACATCCGGAGTTTGCAAATGAGTGTGGAAGCTGCCATATCACTTACCCACCCTATTTGCTGCCGAAGCAGTCATGGGCAATGATGATGCAGGATCTTGAAAACCATTTTGGAGACGATGCGAGCATAGATACAAAAACCAATCTCTCAATATCGGCATTTCTCAAAGAAAACAGTGCAGAGAACTCGACCCATGAAGCTGCTTTCAAGATACTAAAAAGTCTAAAAGAGAATAATAGTACAATAGCAATAACCAAAACACCTTATTGGAAAAGCAGGCATAAGCATATCAATAATCAGATTTTTGTGAGCCAGGAAGTAAAAAGCAAGGCAAATTGCACTGCCTGTCATCAAAATATCGAATATGGGCTTATAGAGAATACTTTCATAAAAGTCCCTCAAAAGAAAGGTTAGTAGATGAAATATCTTTGGATCATACTATTGCTGTTTACCTTTTCATTTGCCGATGATCATAAAGAAGAACACCATCACTACTACAGTAAGGACTTAAGCTATCTGAATTTGAGCCATGAACAGCAAAAAGGCATTAAGAAAGTACTCAAAGAGTATCGCAAAAAGCTCAAACTATATAGAGAGTTTAAAAAAGATACAATTAGATCTAAGCAAAAACTGTTTGAACAAGATAATTTCAATCAGAAAGCGCTTATTGATCTGGATATAAGGCTTGTAGAAAGAGCAGCACAAATTGAGGCGGGTCTTTTAAGCAATATTCACCAGGCACTCACGAAAGAGCAAAGAGCACTTTTTATTAAACATATTGATGAATGGGAAATTGAATGAACATATTGTTGATCGAAGATGATCTAGATATGCTAGAACTCCTGAAAGATTATCTTAAAAACTATCATTTTTTTGTATTTGCATATGATAACCCTATACAAGCGTTACAGGAACTCTCAAAAAATAACAATTATGATATGGTAGTACTTGATCTTATGTTGCCCGGAATAGATGGCTTTGAAGTATGTAAAAGGATAAGAGCGATCAGCAACATCCCTATCATTATCTCAAGTGCCAGAGGGAATCTAGGTGACAAAGTTGCTGCATTTGAATATGGAGCGGATGATTACCTTGCCAAGCCTTATGAACCCAAAGAACTGATTATCCGGATCAATGCTATACTCAGAAGAACTTCAAAACAAGTTTCAAAAAAAAGAATCGGAGAATTTGAAATTGATGAAGACAAGATGGAGATAACCCAGGAAGGGCATGTACTCTCCCTTACAAAAATAGAATATGAGATATTCCTCTTCTTGCTTGATAATCCGAACAAAGTATTATCCAGAGAAAGCATCGCACAACATATAGGGAATGAGCATGCAGACCGTGCAATAGATATGCATATAAGCAATATAAGAAATAAGATATTCGATGATCCCAAAGCACCCAAATATATCAAATCTATCTGGGGCATCGGATATAAGTTCATAGGATAATTATGTCTATTCTAAGTAAAGTTATTTTTCTGTTTCTTGTTAGCATCACATTGATGCTCTATCTGTCTATAAAGACAAACTTGCTTACCGATCAAAAAATACAACTTCTCCATACACAAAAATACATACAAGCTTCCAAGGAGATCTTTGACTATCTGATCAATGACGATATCAATAAAATCGATACAAAAACCAAAGAGCTAGATTATGAAAAAGTGGATATTTCACTGCTGGATAATGATGCTCAAATGATTTATGAAAACAATGTCTCTTTTGGATCGATAAAAATCTATAAAAAGAATGATATCTATCTTCTTTATATGCAATATCTTGATGATAAGCTTCTCTATTTTGATCAATCTCAAAATGAGGAGCAAGAACAGCAGCAGCAATTAAATAATCTCATCATTGCGGACATTTTTGTACTTTTTATCATGCTCTTTATCATTTTGAAAATTCTCTCTCCGCTGAAAATGATCTCTAAAGGGATGAAGAAGTTCGGAAGCGGAAATTATTCATACAGGCTTAAACAGCTGCAACGTAATGATGAGATATCTGAAATGATCACGAGCTTCAACAGTATGGCCGAAAACCTTGAAAAATTGATCGTGTCTCGGATACAGTTTCTTAGCGATATCAGCCATGAGCTTAGAACTCCGATCACCAAAGCAAAAATAACGCTTGAGATGATCAATGAGAGTAAATACAAAGAGATGCTCAAAAAATCGATAACACAAATGGATGAACTGACCAATGAACTGCTTGAACTAGAAAAACTCAATTCTGAGAATTTGAAACTTGATTTCAAATACTATTCAATCGAGACGATTATGGCTGAAGTTTTTTCAAAAATAATTATTGATGAAGATGAGATAGAGGTTGAAATGAAAGAGAAATTCTCTTGCAATGCAGATCTCAATTATCTGGCTATCGCTATAAAAAATCTCATAGATAATGCTATCAAATATAAAGAGAGCGGCAAAGTTCAGATAAAAATCGAAAATGAAAGTATCGAAATAGCCAATATTGGAAAACCACTTTCACATAAGTTGGAATACTATACAGATACATTTACCCAAGAAGAAAGATCAAGAACCAAACCAGGTTATGGTCTTGGACTCAATATCGTAAAAAGAGTTTTAGAATATCACCATGCCCAACTAGAATACAAATACGAGGCACCTTATAATAAATTCATATTGCATTTAAAATCGCGCCAATTCTAACAATAAACGCAAT
>DHHF01000005.1 GCA_002403155.1 Sulfurovum sp. UBA4779 | reverse complement strand
AACACAAACTCCAAGAAGAGTGGTCGCCAGCGATATAGGGGTCAGAGGTGAAAAATGACAATCTAAGTTTTTTTGATAATATTATTGTAGCCATCCCCATAAAATAGACCAAAGATAAGGTAATAGTTTCTACTAAAAAATCATATTAGGGGAAACTCTTCATGGATATGAGATTTTAAACGTGCAAAAAAATTTAAAAAATGGAACACCCAAGGGAACACCCAATGATTTATGCTGATTGTTAATTGTTTGTCTGGTTGTGCTTGAAGTGCGGTTTTTAGGGGATTATTTGAGCAGATAAGTGGTGGGTCCTCAGGGACTTGAACCCTGGACCACTCGGTTATGAGCCGAGCGCTCTAACCAACTGAGCTAAAGACCCTTATCTAATCGTTGGTTCGTCTTTCGAAGTCATAATGATTTTCGAGTCCGAATTATAACGGCTGTAATCTTTAAAAGCAATTAAATTTTGCAAAATCCCAAAAATTATCGCAAAAATAATAAAAGAAGTCCCCCCATGGCTAAACATCGGAAGCGGCAAGCCTACCACAGGGGCCATTCCGATGACCATGTAGATATTGACCCCCATATAGACAAAGATCAAAAGTGCAATGCCTGCTGAAAAGGTTTTAATGAGATAATCCTGGGCATATTTGGCTGAAATATAGAGGAGATTAAGGATGAGCAGGATATAGACGATTATCACCGTTATCATGCCCTTAAAACCCAAGCGCTCTCCGACATATGCAAAAATAAAGTCGGTAGAGGAGACCGGAAGAAATTTGAGCTGCGTTTGGGTCGCCTCTTCTTTTGCTTTGCCTTCAAGCCCCCCTGAACCGATGGCAATGAGCGCTTGTCTTACCTGATAGCTGGGTTTATTGAGTGCATCGTGGATACGTATCTTTTGGTAAGGCTTTAGTCCGTATTGGTACACAAACGGTGCCCCAACCCCTGCGATAATCATCAAGGTAATCCATATTTTCCAATTGATACCTATGAGAAAAAGTATGCCAAACCCTACGATCAGAAGCACCAAAGCCGTGCCCAGATCGGGTTCTTTCGCGATAAGAAAAAAAGGAATGATAATGATAGCAGAAAGCTTTATAAACTGCACGATCCCATATCCTTGAAGCGGAGGCGGCTTGCGGCTGATTAGATAGGCAAGCATCATGATCACGCCGACTTTCATAAACTCTGAAGGCTGGATCGTCAGTCCGATACCGGGGATCTCGATCCATCTTTTGGCGCCGAGAATGCTTTTGCCTATGAGTTCCACAGCGAAGAGCAGGCCTAGGTTGACCAGATAAAAAAGAGGGGCCAGCCACCAGAAAATGTGCCTCCACGGGATAAACGCCGCGACAAAAAAAGCAATGAATGCAATAAAATAATACACCATCTGTTTGTTAAAAAGATAGGGATTCATCTCATGCACAAGGTAAGAAGAGATCACAAAAAGAGGGATCAGCTGAACCATCAGAAGATAGTTGAAATGTTTGAAAATGCGTCTGTCAAAATCAAACCAGTGTTCCATGTGCTCTCTTTTTTTTGGGTATTATATCAAAAATGCATTAAGGCAGATAATGATGGAACTGTATCGTTTTAAGAAGATGCAAAGAGATGAGCGATGTATCCATGCGGTAACCACCAAAGATCAAACCGGTACGTATGAAGGGAGTTTGGCTCTGCATACGGGACAAGAATATTCTTGCATCGTACAAAACAGAAAACAAGCAGCTTCTTTACTGGGAGTAGCGGGGCAGTATCGTTTTGTGACGGCCGATCAGATGCACGGCTCTCATATCGAGGTCATAACCGAAAAAAAAGATAGAGGCTGGGAAAGCGCTGAGGGGGCGGTGCCGGAGTGTGATGCGCTTATCACTAACGTAAAAGGGGTGATTTTGGCTATATTGACTGCCGATTGCGTGCCGATACTCCTGTATGACCCCAAACAAGGAGCCATCGGGGCGGTACATGCGGGATGGAGGGGAACGCATGCTGAGATCACTTTCAAAACAGTGCAGAAGATGAAAGAGGCGTTTGGCTCAAACCCCGAAGAGATCATCGCGGGTATCGCACCGTCGATCGGCCGATGCTGTTATGAGATAGGAGAAGAGGTGGCCCGATTTTTTTGGATGCAGCCCGAAGTGCTCGAAAAGAGGGGCCAAAGCTATAGATTGGATTTGCCTTTGGCAAATAAAATCCAGCTGCTGGCTGCAGGCTTGAAAGAAGAGAATATAGAAATGAGCGGCATTTGCACTGCATGCGAGACAAAGCGATTTTTTTCTTACCGGAAAGAAAAGGGGTGTGCGGGGAGATTTATGAGTATGATAGGCTTAAAGCAGAAAAGCTAACGCAAATTTGCTGTTTTTGCCGCCGGGACAACAAACAAAACATCAGGAAAAAACACTATTGCCTCATATACAATCAGATTTTAATCGGAAAAGAATAAAATAAAAAACTATAAAATGCGGTGCAAGGTCAAACCGCAAAAGATGATGTCGCAAACGCAGAAGGAGGCAGGATATGAAAATCGGTGTTCCAAAGGAAGTAAAAAGCAGAGAATATCGAGTAGGGATCATTCCGTCCGGGGTTGACGTGCTCACTCAAGGCGGGCATGAAGTGTATATCGAAAAAAATGCCGGAGCAAGAAGCGGATTTTGTGATGATGACTATAAGCAGGCCGGCGCTGTCATCGTGCCTAGTCCAAAAGAGATCTATGAAAATTGTGAAATGATTTTAAAAGTCAAAGAACCTCAGCCTGAGGAATATGATCTGCTCAAACCCGGACAAATCCTTTTTGCCTACCTTCATCTTGCACCGCAAAAAGAGCTTACAAGAATATTGCAAGAAAAAAAAGTCATAGCGATCGCATATGAAACCGTACAGGAACACAGCAGGCTGCCTCTGCTTGAACCGATGAGCCAGATTGCAGGCAAAATAGCGCCAATGGCGGGAGGATATTTTCTCTCTGCGCATGTCAATGCTTCAGGCGTACTGATAGGGGGATGCAGCGGCGTGCCGCCTTCTAAAGTGTTGATTTTGGGAAGCGGGACCGTAGCCAGATATGCTGCCAAAACCGCCTCAGGCATGGGCGCTGATGTGATAGTGATGGGAAGGAATCTTAAAAGCATGGCTGAATTTGAAACGATCATGCCGCCAAATGTTTCAACCCTTTACAGTACCCGCTACACTCTTGAAAAAATTTTGCCGACAGTCGATATGGTGATAGGTGCAGTCTATAACGTCGGAGAGAAAACACCCCATTTGATCACAAGACAGATGCTTGCTTTATGCAAAAAAGGTGCCGTTTTGGTAGATGTTGCGATTGATCAGGGGGGATGTATCGAGACTTCCAGGCCGACAACGCATGATGATCCGATTTTTGAAGTGGATGGGGTGGTGCACTATTGCGTCGCCAATATGCCGGGAGATTATCCTGTGAGCGCTACACAGGCGTTGGCAAATGCGACACTCTCTTATGTCAAAAAGATTGCCGATTTTGGATGGTATGATGCCAGCTTGCAAGATGATGCCATTTACGGCGGAGTCAATGTCGCAGGCGGCTTTGTAACGCAGCAATCCGTGGCCAAAGCGCACAAAACAGCATATCATGAGCTGAAAGAGATTATCGGCAAGTGTCAAAAATTTGGAGGTATGTATGATAGAACCGCTTCATGTTAGCCGGCTTTATAACGGTTGCGATATAGAAAAATTTGATTTTGATACGACTGAGGATTTGAAAGATCTCGATGCAATCATAGGACAGGAAAGAGCGCTTAAAGCGATAAGTTTCGGTGTAGAAATCAAAAAAAAAGGTTATAACCTTTATGTGATGGGCGAAACTGGCAGCGGCAAACACAGTATCGTTGAACAATTTATAAAAAGAAAAGAAAAAGACAAAGAACAACCTTTTGACTGGTGCTATGTAAACAATTTTGAAGATCCCAGAAAGCCCATCTCATTACAACTTGCACCTTCGATGGGGATGCAGCTGAAAAAAGAGATGGACGAGCTCATAGAGGATTTGCAAAGCATTATCCCTTCGGTATTTGAAAGCGAAGAGTATAGAGAAAACAAACAGCGTATCATCGATACACTTAACGAGATCAAAAAAGAATCTTTTCAAAGGGTTAAAGAAAAGGCGATTGAAGAGCATATCTTGATCAACTATACGCCGACAGGCTATACGGTTTCTCCTATGAGCAAAGAAAACAAGATTTACGAAGCACAGGAATTTATGGCGCTTAGCGATGAAGAAAAAGAGCAGATTCAAGAGAAGATCAAAAAGTTTAAAACCCAAATAGAGCATACGGCCCAGGATATGGCCATACAAAGCAAAGTTCAGCTTAAAGAGATCAGAGAGCTTGAAAAGGATATGACAAAAAAAGCAGTGGATATTTGCATTAATGAACTCAAAGAGCGATACAAAGAGTATGAGAATGTGGTTGCGTATCTTCAAAGCGTCGAAGAAGATATTATAAAAAATGCACAGGATTTTTTAATCTCTGCACAAAATGCTCTCTCAAACATAGGGGTAGCATCGACAAGCGACAGCGGTATTTTTAACAGGTATCGCGTCAATGTTCTTGTCTCGCATAAAGAGAACCAAAATGTGCCTATTGTTTATGAAAATAATCCGACCTATGCCAACTTGTTTGGCCAGATCGAACACATTGCGCAAATGGGTACGCTTTTGACCGATTTTAATCTGATCAAACCCGGCGCACTGCATAGAGCCAATGGCGGGTATTTAATCCTTGATGCTTCAAAGGTGCTGCTGCAGCCTTTTGTGTGGGAGGGATTGAAACGGATGCTGCAAGCAGGAGCGATCCGGATAGAATCGCTTGCGCATTCGTTGAGTTTAATGAGCACCGTGACACTTGAGCCTCAGACCATAGAACTGGATATTAAAATCATTCTTATCGGCGACAGAATACTGTATTATCTGCTCTATAACTATGATCCGGAATTTAAAGAACTGTTTAAAGTCAATGCGGATTTTGAAGACAGGATCGAGCGAAACGAACAAAATATTTTATTGTATGCGCAAATGATCAAAATGGTCACCAAAAAAAATCAGCTTTTGCCCCTTGATAAACAAGCGGTAGGCAGAGTGATTGAATACAGTTCGCGTATAGCAAATGACAGCCGGAAACTTTCGACCCACTTGAAAAGTTTGGGCGATTTGCTTGAAGAGGCTGATTTTATTGCCATGCAAAAAAAACGTAAACAGATCACAAAAAATGAGATTGATGAAGCCCTCATGCATAAAATTGAAAGATCTGACAGGATCAAAGATATTTTGTATGAAGAGATACGCCAAGGGACTCTGTTGATCCAAACCGAAGGGAAACAAATAGGGCAAATTAATGGCGTTTCGGTTGTTGATATGGGCAATTATGCCTTTGGACATCCCGTAAAGATTACCGCACTGGCAAGGCTGGGAAAGGAGGGGATAGTCAATATAGAACGGGAAGTGAAGCTGAGCGGGCCCGTGCACGATAAAGGAATGATGATACTTTCTGCTTTTTTGGCTGCACGCTATGCTAAAGACTTTCCCCTCAGTGTGACGGCTACTTTAGTGTTTGAACAGTCTTACGGAAAGATCGAAGGGGATAGCGCCTCTTGCGCGGAGTTGTTTGCTTTGCTCTCTTCACTGGGAGAAATACCTCTCGATCAGTCCATCGCCGTGACAGGTTCTGTCAATCAAAACGGGCAAGTTCAAGCGGTCGGCGGCATCAATGAAAAGATAGAAGGATTTTTTGAAGTATGCAGGCAGTTAAACAATGCTTCCGGGGGCGGTATTATTATCCCTGCATCCAATGTCAAACATTTAATGCTCAAAGAAGAAGTGCGCAATGCGGCAAAAGCAGGCGCGTTTAAAATTTATGCCATTGAAAATATCGATGAGGGAATGGAAGTACTTACCCGAATGCCAAGCGGCACAAGAGATGAAAAAGGCAATTTTCCTAAAGAGAGCATCGGGTATCATATAGAAAAAAAATTAAGATTTTTTGCAGAAAAAAACAAACAGGAAAGCGGCCAAAAGGAAGAAAGCAGCAAAGAAAAGCTTTAGGCTTTTACTTCTCTGCTTTCCTCTGCTCCAAGTTCGATGACATTCCAAGGGAGCCCTTGTTTGTTCATCTCGTCCATAAAAGGATCGGGATCAAGCTGCTCCATATTGAATACCCCTTTGCCTTGCCATTTGCCTTCAAGCATGAGTTTGGCGCCGATCATCGCAGGAACACCCGTCGTGTAGCTTACGCCCTGGCTCATGACTTCAGCATAGCATGCTTCATGATCTTTGACCTGATAGATATAGATCGTTCGCGGTTTGCCGTCTTTAATGCCTTTGGCAAAGATGCCGATATTGGTTTTGCCTTTAGTTCGGGGCCCAAGGCTGGCCGGATCGGGAAGGAGGGTTTTTAGAAATTCGATCGGCACGATTTTCATGCCTTTGTGCTCAACTTCCTTAATCCCCAGCATACCGACATTCTCAAGGCATCGCATATGGGTAAGATAGCTTTGTCCGAATGTCATAAAAAAGCGAATACGCTTAAGCCCTTTGATATGTTTGACTAAAGATTCCATCTCTTCATGATAAAGCAGATAGCTGTCTTTTGGCCCAACTTCGGGATAATCCCATACTTGCATAATCTCCATCGGTTCTGTTTCTATCCATGTCCCGTTTTCCCAATATCTTCCTTTGGCACTCACTTCACGAAGGTTGATTTCGGGATTGAAGTTTGTTGCAAACGGATAGCCGTGATCGCCTGCGTTGCAATCAAGAATATCAATGGTGTGGATCTCGTCAAAATAGTGTTTTTGCGCATAGGCACAAAATACATTGGTCGCTCCCGGGTCAAAACCGCTTCCAAGCAGCCCCATGATGCCGGCCTTTTTAAAAGCTTCATCTCTTGCCCACTGTTCTTTGTATTCAAATTTTGCAGTATCGGGATGTTCATAGTTTGCGGTATCCAGATAGTCTACGCCACAGGCTGCACAGGCATCCATAATGGCCAGATCTTGGTAGGGAAGCGCCACATTGATAACGATATCGGCATTTGTTTTTTTGATAAGGTCGATAAGCTCAGAAACATTATCGGCATCTACATGTACCGTAGCGATAGCGATGCCAAGGCGTGCTTGAATGTTTTTGGCTATTTCCTCGCATTTGCTAAGCGTTCTGCTTGCAAGTGTAATCTTTCCAAATGTTTCAGCGTTCATTGCGCATTTGAATGCAACTACGTTTCCGACACCGCCTGCACCGATGATGAGGGTATTTTTTGACATAGAAATCCTTTAAAATGTGATATTGAGCTTTTGTCTCAGCACAGAAGTGAATTTGATTTTTAATTTTATCATAAATAGTAAAAATTTATGATGTGGCTGAGCACAAAAAGCAACGGAACAAAGAGCAAAGTACTTAAAAGTATCAGCGAAGTCACCTCTTTTGGGCGGCAGTTATAAAGGGAGGCCAGATTGATATTGGCTATGGCAATGGGCACCATCATCTCCATAAAGATCACCCCCTGCACAAATAAAGGCAAAGAGGTAAAGCTCAAAAGAAACCAGGTTGCTGCCGGAATAATGATGAATTTTTGCGACATCGTCCCGATAAAGAGTTTTGGCTGCAGTTCTTGAATGCGAATGCCGTGCAGAAATGTGCCAAGCAAGAAAAGCTGCAGCACGATACCCGCATAAGCACCCATTTTAAAAAATTCCCGGATAGATGAACTGAGGGGTATGTCATAAATATTGATCATAAAGGCTGCCGCAGAGGCCGGGATAATAGGAATTTTAACAATATTTAAAAGTGAATTTTTGATACTAAAAGAACCTCTTGAGTAAATATAAACTCCTATGATATAGACAACAAATACGTTGGCGATGTTGATAAGCGTCGTATAAATCACGCTTTGCTCCCCAAAAAGAGCGATCCCAAGCGGAATGCCGATATTCCCGGTATTGCCGACAAATCCCGCGATAGAAAAAATCGCTCTCTCTTTAGCGTCCTCAAAGAGCAGCTTAGCCACAAACAGCGAAGAAACAAGCAATGCAAGAATGATCCCCAGATAAACCAAAGGTACGAAAATATGCTCACTGTGAAGTTTGGCGGTGCTAAATCCCCATACAGTAACAAACGGCTGAAGAAAATAAACAGAAAAGAGTGTCAGGGTTTTAGGGTTCATATCCTCTTTAAAGAGACGCTTTGCAAGATACCCAAGCAAAATAAAAACATACACAAAAATGAGTGAGAGAAGTGTTTCGATCATGAGAAGAACTATAGCATATTTTAGATATCATTCTTGTATCAGTTTAAAAGGAAAAAATTTTGGAAAGCACATTAACATCGCTGGAAACCTGGGGCTATTTGGCTATCGCATTTTTCTCTTTCGGAGGATCGCTGGTTGTGGTTGCGGCCGCGGGGGTTTTATCTTATTTGGGTAAGATGGATTTGACTACAGCCTTGGCTGTTGCAGCAGTATCCAATTTTATGGGGGATAATTTTCTTTTTTATCTTGGCAAATACCAAAAAAACCAAGTACGTCCTTATTTTGCAAAACATAAACGCAAAATCGCTTTAGCGACGCTCATCATGCGCAAATATGGCATTATGGCGATCTTTATCCAAAAATTCATTTACGGCATTAAAACCCTTGTGCCTTTGTCTATGGCGTTAGCGAAGTATGATTTTAAAAAGTTTGTTTTTTTTAACGTTTTTGCTTCTATTGTATTTGTGGCGGTTATCGGCGGAGGGAGCTATTATTCAAGTGAAGCGTTTATCGCTTTTTTTGACAAGCTCAAAGAGTATCCATGGATGATGCCGGTCATTCTTTTTACGGTGATTGGCGGCATATGGTATATGATGAAGAAGATGACCAAAAAGAAATAAAACCTTTGTTATCTCTTTATCGATTGAGCCAATAAAGAAGGCTCGGAATGTTTTCTATACCGAAATAAAAATAGTCATTTCGTGCCGGATCCCCGTATCTTCTTACATAGGTAAATCTAAATATATCGATAAGGTCGATATAGGTGTTGAATCCATAAGCGGTATCGGGATCAAAAAATTCCCCTTCCATGTCTCCAAAAATCGTAAAACCTGCACCGAATTTTACAAAATCACCGTATTCTTTAAAAGTGTTGAGGTCAACACGGATAAAATCCGATATGTCGTCATTGAAACTATAAGCAGCTTTTGCTTCAAATCCGTTAATGATTTCAAGATCCTTGTACCAATAGGCATTGTATCCCAAAGTGATGCCCCCGTTTCGAATGTCGTTTGCTATTTCGCCGGGAAGAAATCTCAAAGCGGTCCGAAATGCCTCTTTGTCTTTATCTTCAGGGGTATTAAGGGGCAAAATGTCAAATCCGTCTTTCTTTTTGACAAAAGTGCTCCCTGCCCATGCTGCGATACTTGTAATTTTTGCTACAGAGCTTGATTCGGGATAAACAGAGGCTCGTTCATTCTCAAGTGTTGTGATGCGCCCTATGATCGTTCTTAGGGGCTGCTTGTACCACTGGTCGATATCTTTTTTGGCATAACTTAAAAATGACTGCTTGCTTGGCACAAGATAGCCGGTATCCAGTCTGGCAAGGAATTTTTTAAACTCTTTTATCGTGTAGCGTGTTGTATCGCCCTTTTTGATATCGAATGCATTGTAGATAGCGGAAAATTTATCGTTTGTTTTGGGATGTGTGCCATAAAACTCCGTTGTTAAAAATAGATTGTATGCTGCCCGCGCTTCAGGATTGTCGTCAATGTCCAGAGAGATTTTAAACTGATCCATAAGTTCCACAAGCGTAAGCGAAGGGTAGTATCCCTTTTCCTTCATAGTATGGGCCAGATGGTAGATGCTGTCATATACCCCGGCGTAGTAGTCGTAAATACGGAAATTTTTATCCAAAAAAGCGCCGAAATGTTCCAAAAACTTCCCTGTTAGCGGATGGTATCTTGAGGATACGACAAGCGTATTGGAAGGATTGTTTTTAAAATAAAGGTTCAGGGCTTGATAAAGCTTCATGGATTGGAATATTTCCAAACTGGTAAGCAAGGGAACGGCATTGGCATTAAAAAAACCCATAGGGATTTTTTCTTCGGTTTGCTCTTTTTTCTGAAATTGTTTTCTCGTATTGCTAGGGTCCATATAGATAAAATGTTTTGATTTTTTGTTCAGTTCGATGCTTAGCTGCAGAGGAATATTGTCATAGGCGCCCCCGTCGATAAAATATCCCGAACTCTTTTTCCCCTGGTAGTTGTATTCAAGTTTTACCTGCTGAAATGCGCCGGGGAATGCAGAAGAGGCAAAGAGTACATCTATGATTTTCTCTTTGTTGTTTTCTATGTTGGGGATTGAAAGATAAAAGTCCGTACTTGGCGGCATGGGTTTATTGTATATGGTTGCTTTTTTATCGACGGTTTTAAGTGTCAGCGGTATGGAGAAGTTTTGGTTTTTGATTTGAATGCCTTGAAACTCTTCCGTGATCGGCGTCACTTTTGTAACGGCGATTCCTAACGGTATCTCACAGCTCTTTTTATAGATAGGTTGATTAAGGTGTTCGACGATCTTGTCTGCTTTTTCTTTTAATTTTTTTCTAGAGAAGAGGGTGCTTTTGTTGGTCGGATCTTTTCCTTCTATGATAAGGTCCTCTAGTCCCAAATCAACCCACGTGTCATAAAAAAGATTATCATCGACACTGTTTTTATAGGGGATGCCCTCTTCCTGACACCAATACATGGCCGTAAGAAGCGCATTGATGGATCCTGCAGAGGCTCCGGCTACAGAGCGTAAATGAGGACGGATAATCGTGCTGTGATGATATGCAGTATGAAGCAGTTTTATGGTTGCCCAATTGTATCCGGCCTGGTAAGCCCCCAGGCTTACACCGCCGCTGATTACGATAGAAACGTCGATATCTTTTGGCTTGGCATACGAAAAAGAAGCGGATAAAAAGAAAAGCACAAAAAGTGTGTGAAATAGCTTCATATGCTGTATCCTTTTTAAAAAACGCAAAACTGAGAGTCGGCGTTTTATGCCCAAGCAGCAAAATTACTGCACAGACCGCTTTTGTGCCACAAATTTTTCTATACGGCGGATACCTTCGCGAATCGTTGTGATATCCGTGGCAAATGAAAATCTAAAATAGCCTTCGCTTCCAAAGCCGATCCCCGGAACTACGGCAACCCCGGTAGCTTGCAGCAATTCTTTGCAAAATGCGATAGAATCATTGGAAATATCTTTAATATTTACAAAAAGATAAAAGGCGCCGTTTGGTTTGAGCACCGAAATGCCGTCGATCGCATTGAAGAGTTTTACGGCTTCTTCTGCTCTGTTTTCAAAGGCTTTTCTCATCGTTTCGATTTCATCGTCCACCCTGCCTGTCAATGCGACGATAGCAGCTTTTTGCGTGATAGAATTGATATTGGATGTACTTTGGCTTTGCAGTTTGTCCATAGCAGAAATCAGTTCTTTGTTGGGGGTTGCAAGATACCCAAAGCGCCAGCCTGTCATCGCAACCGATTTGCTTAAGCCGTTGATGGTAACCGTCCGTTGATACATATCTTCGCTGATGCTTGCCGCTGCAACAAAATCCATGCCGTAAATGAGTTTTTCGTACATTTCATCGCTGGCAACGATGATATCCGTACCTTTGAGGACTTCTGCCAAAGCTTCAAGTTCTGATTTTGAATAAACCGAACCGGTAGGGTTGGACGGTGAGGTGAGCACAACCATTTTGGTTTTTGGGGTAATAGCGGCTTTTAATTGTGCTGCGGTCATTTTAAATCCGCTTTTTTCATCCGTTTCAATAATCACAGGAACGCCTTCTGAATAGATGACAAGTTCAGGATAAGTTACCCAGTAGGGAGAAGGAATGATGACTTCGTCCCCCGGATCGATCGTAGCTTGGAATAAATTGAAGAGGGATTGTTTTGCTCCATTGCTGACAATGATATCAGACGGTGCATACTCCAATCCGTTTTCTCTTTTTAGTTTTCCGCATATCGCTTTGAGAAGTTCAGGAATGCCTGCTACGGCCGTATAGCGGGTAAACCCTTCGTTGATTGCTTTGATCGCTTCTTCTTTGATAAGCAAAGGTGTTTCAAAATCAGGTTCTCCGGCAGAAAAACTTAAGATGTCTTTGCCTTGGGCTTTAAGATCTCTTGCAAGAGAAGCCACTGCGATGGTTAATGAAGGTGATAATGATTTGATACGTTTGGAGAGCATAAAAAACCTTGTATAGTTAAAATAAAATCAATGGCATGATTATAATAAATTTACTGTTAGATAAGGTTAAATTACGCTGCTTAATCCATGGAATGTATAAAATTGTTATAGATTTCATCCAGAGTGTGGTCTTTGTCTTTCATGTGTTTCAAATCCCCTGTTTCTATCGCTTCTTCGAGGACTTCGATACGCTTGATAAGATATTCAAAAATTTCTTTATGGACGTCGGGAATTTTGTTATGGCTGAGCGGATTTTTATCAAATCCGCGCTTGAGGACTCGGGCAGGAATACCTACTGCGGTAGAGTCTGCCGGTACGTTTTTTATCACCACCGAATTTGCTCCCACTTTGGAGTTTGCTCCGATGATGATATTGCCCAATATTTTTGCACCTGCACCTATGACAACACCTTTTTTTATCGTAGGGTGTCTTTTGCCTTTTTCAAGGCTTACCCCTCCTAAGGTTACCTGCTGGTAAATAAGCACATCATCTTCAACAATGGCTGTTTCTCCGATAACAACACCTACGCCATGGTCTATAAAAACTCTGCGCCCTATGGATGCGGCAGGGTGTATGTCTATCGTGGTTAAAAACAATCCCAATGCCGAAATCAAACGCGGGATAAATCGCAAATTTTTTTGATAGAGCCAATGGGCAATCCGATGAAAAAAAAGCGCCCATAGCCCCGGATAATTAAAAAAAAGTTCAAACGCAGAGTGGAGTGCAGGGTCATTTGTTTTGACCGTTGCAAAATCTTCTCTGATAAGACGTAACGGATTCAATATTTTTCCTTACTCGTTTTCGCTGATGGCTTGAATGGTTTTAAGATAGCTGTTTTCACTTAAATAAAGATAAAGCTTGCCCAAAAGTTCTCTTTTTTCTTCTTTGCTGATGTGGACCGATTCTTCAATTTTGTATTTGAGCGCTTTATCCACGATGCTGGTATCATAATCCAAATCATCCAGTACATCCATGAGATTTTGTGCATCAATAAGGTTGTTGATGACATAATGCCCGTTTTCGTCAAACGTGATGACGGCTTCTGTGGGATGGGTAAAAAGATTGTGCCTCATCCCTAAAACTTCTTGATAAGCTCCTGTCAAGAAGAACGCCAGAAAATACTCTTCTTGGCTGACATCGATATCGTGAAGATAAAGCGGCAAAGCAGGATTGAAATCAATCTCTCCGTCACTGTCGCAGGTGATATCCCATATGCTTGCAGGATTGGTAGGTTTGATATCCAAATGATCGATAGGCATGATCGGAAAATGCTGCTTGAGTCCCCAAAAGTCCGGCAACGATTGAAAGGCTGAAAAGTTTACAAGGTATTTTTCCTGAATGCGGTTTTGCAATCGTTTGAGTTCGTTGGTATCTTCGTTTTTAAGCAATGCGATTGATTTTTTGATGATCAGATTGACTAAAATTTCCGTATTGGAACGGTCTTCAAGGTCGATATACCCCAAATCAAAGAGTGTCAGCAGGCTTTCCATATGATCGAGGGCATCATGCAGATATTCTCTGGCATTATCACGCGTAAGAGTGCTGAAGAGATCATAGAGCTCTTGAATGAGCGGAGGGTTGTTTTCCTTGAGGCGAAGATTTTTTTCATGGTATTCTTGTGAAAAAAGCTCAAGTACGGGCGTGATGAGTATCGCATGCGGGGCTGCAACATAGCGTCCCGATTCTGTAAAAATATCAGGCTCATCAACTCCTCGGCTTTTGGCGATCTCTTGCATCAGATAGATCACGTCGTTGGCGAACTCATCAAGAGAATAATTTCTGTCTCTGTTGTGGGCATGCTGGCTGTATTCTACTGCAAGCCCCCCTCCGATATTGATCGCGCAGAGTGCATCTGCACCGCGTTTTTTAAGGTCTGCATAAATGTTTCCTGCCTCTCTTAACGCTTTTTTAAGAGGAGAGATGTCGCTCATTTGCGAACCGATATGAAAATGTATCATTGACAAATAGGCAAGAAGTTTATGTTTTTTAAGCAGTTCATAGGCTTCCAAAAGCTCAGTGGAGGTTAAACCGAACTTTGAGCTGTAGCCTCCGCTTTTTGCCCAGATTCCAATCCCGGAACTGTGCAGTCTTATGCGCACGCCTATTTTGGGAAGGATAGGATTTTCGACATCTTCATTAAACTCTGAATGGACCTGGATGATGGTTTGAAGTTCGCCGATCCCTTCGATGGTTACGGTAATGTTGTGTCCCATTTTTGCAGCGATAAAGCAAAGCGCTATCATCTCCTTGTCTTTAAAGCCATTCACCGTAATGGGTGCCCCGATAGGGGTTTTGCTCATAGCGATGATCAATTCAGCTTTGCTTCCCGCTTCCAATCCGTAATTGTATTTTTGCGAAACATCCATCAATGCATGAACAAAATTAGGAAACTGATTGACTTTGAGGGGAAAAACCGCTTGAAATTTTCCCTGATACCCAAAAGTTTTTTTGGCTTTTTCAAAAGCGGTAAAAAGTGTAGATATCTGTTTTTCTATCAGATGGGGAAAACGGAGCAAAAGCGGCCCTTTGTATCCTTTATCTCGTATCTCCTGGGCAATCTGCAAAAGAGAAGGTTTGCTTGCATAATTGATATTGATCGTATTGTTTTTGATGATGAAATTATCATTGCCCCAAATACTCAAGCCAAATTGTTTCATGGTGTATCTGCCTTTGTTTAACTAAGTGAGATGCAATTATATCAAAACTTAATAGTAACTTTAATATAATCCAAACTATGAGCAAAAAATATCTTTATACGGAAACATATCCGGATCATACCAGGCTTGTCTCTAAAAGTGAATGGACACTAGAGAGTGTACAAGAGATAGAAAGAGTGCTGCGCGTGATCGTCTATGACAAAAAAATTGTTTGGGATGTTTCATCGATCAGCGAATTTGACAGTGCAGGCATGCTTTTGTTTATAGAATATTTTTCATTATTTTCGACAAAAACAAAAGTTGAAGTGATCGGCTATACTCCTGCCCAAAAAAAGATGTATGATCTTTTGAAGATAGAGCACAAATCAAAAGAAGGTGCAGCAGCTGCACAAAAAAACTGGATTCAAAATTTAGGCAAAAAAGCGCTTGATCGTTATGATGACTTTAGAGAGTTTGTCAATTTTTCAGGAGAGCTTTTTGTAGCATTGCTTTACAACCTTTTCCATCCTAAGAGTATCCGCATCAAAGAGACCGTTTATCATATATATCATTCCGGTTTTACGGCGTTGGTGATTGTTTCTTTGACAGCATTTTTGGTCGGGATGGTGATAGCCTATCAAGGGTCCGTTCAATTGGCAAAATTCGGTGCTGACATTTTTATTGTAGATACGGTGGGATTATCGATCGTAAGGGAGCTTGGGCCGATGATTACCGCCATAGTCATTGCGGGAAGAAGCGGTTCATCGTACACCGCAGAGATAGGCGCTATGAAAATTACAGAAGAGATATCGGCCATGAGAACAATGGGTTTTGATCCGTATCATTTTTTGGTCCTGCCCCGTATTTATGCTTTGATGATAGCATTGCCGCTGCTTATCTTTTTTGCCGACATCATGGGGATTGTAGGCGGGATAGTGGCTTCAGAGATGCAGCTGGGCATTTCGGCAGACCAATTTATCAACCGTCTTCAAGAAGTAGTGGCAGTCAAACACTACATTTTAGGAATGATCAAAGGGCCTGTTTTTGCTTTTTTGATTGCAGCGGTAGGCAGTTTCAGAGGATTGCAGGTTTCTGAAAATACAGAGAGTATCGGATTGCATACGACACAAAGCGTTGTCAATTCGATTTTTCTTGTGATTGCTTTTGATGCACTCTTTTCGGTGATTTATACGGAGCTCGAGCTGTGAGTGTGATAGAAGCAAAAGAGATCGTGACAAAATTTGGAGACAGAACCATTCATGACGGCGTCAATCTGCATATCGAGGAAAATGAGATTTATGCCATTTTGGGCGAGAGCGGTTCGGGAAAATCTGTGTTAATGAAAGAGATGATAATGCTGTTGGAGCCTGCACAGGGAGAGATGCATGTTTTAGGCCAAAATCTTGGTAAAATCAATACAAAAAAAGCACAGGAGTTAAGAAAAAAATGGGGCGTGCTTTTTCAGTTTGGCGCACTTTTTTCTTCTCTAACGATTGCTGAAAATATCGAGATTCAGCTGAAAGAGTATACAAATATTTCAAAAAAAATGAGAGATAAATTGATCTATTCAAAGCTGGACCTTGTGGGACTTGATGCTTATGTGGGAGGGCTATATCCTTCGGAGCTCAGCGGCGGGATGGTAAAAAGAGCGGCACTTGCCCGTGCATTGGCAATGGAGCCGAAACTGCTTTTTTTGGATGAGCCTACTTCGGGATTGGATCCTATCGGAGCGCGCAAATTCGATGAGTTGATTGTGAATTTGAGAGACTTATTGGGGATCACAGTAGTTATGATCACCCATGATTTGGAGAGCATATTTACGATTGTTGATCGAATGGCGATTTTGGCCGATAAACATGTGGCAGCAGAAGGCACGCTGCAAAAGGTACTGCAATCACAGCATCCTTTCGTGGAAGCTTTTTTTAAAAATGAATACACCAAAGAAAGATTCAAGGATAAGATAAAAAATGTATAACAAAATCAATTATACGGTAGTAGGCATCTTTGTGCTGCTTTTGAGTGCAGGCATGATATGGTTTGCTTTTTGGCTTGCAAGATGGGGATTGCAGGATGAGTATGATGTTTACAAAATCGAGATTCATGAGTCTGTTTCGGGACTTTCGAAAGATGCCAGAGTAAAGATTCGCGGGGTGGATGTCGGAAGAGTGCAATCGATACGTATCAATCCTGAAAATATTGAAGCCGTAGAGATTTTTTTGGAAATCAAAAAAGGCACGCCCATCAAAGAAGATATGGTTGCGCATACGCAAATGTTCGGTGTGACAGGATTGTTGTCCATTGAGATCGACGGGGGAACAAATGAGGCAAAAACTTTAAAGCCTACCAAAACATATATTCCTCTCATCCAAACAAAAACCTCTTACGTTACAAGAGTAAGCGAGAGTATCGGAGATATAGCCGACAGCCTTAGCGAATTTTTGGCGCAAACCAAAAAACTTATTTCAGATAAAAACATACAAGCTATTGAAAATACACTGGATCATGTAGAAAAAATCACATCCAGAGGCGAAGCGTTAGAGATTAAAGTGATCGATTCCCTGACACAATTGGATCAGACGCTTCAGGAGTTGAGGGGGTCGATGAAGGATATCACCCATTCTTTTGATGGGGCAACCAAAGATTTTGCTTCCATGAAAGAAAAGATCAATCCGCTCTCTGAAGAACTTTTGACTACCGCTAAAAGATTTGACGGGCTTATGTTTAAAGTAGAAAAGAGTTTGGACAGGGGGGATTATAATATCAAAAATATACTTGAACCGGTTTTGGTGGATATACAGATACTTTCTGCACAGATCAATGATTTGGCACAGCAGCTAAAACAAAGTCCGAGCGATGTATTGTTTAAGGCCAGAAAACCGCTCAAAGGGCCGGGTGAATGAGAAAAATAAAAATTCAAAAAAAGAGAGTTATCGAATGCTAAGCAGGAAAAATATCATATGGATCATGTTGTTTTTGATGTTCCAAGGATGCAGCTTAAAAGAGCCCCCTTTAAAAACTTATACTTTGAATACAACTACCAATATAAAAGTTTACAACCACACATTCAAAGAAAAAACACTCAAAGTCATCTATCCTCAAAGCATCAAAGAGAAGATAGGCCAAGAAATGAATTTTTCTTATAGTGAAACTGAGCAGGGAAGCTATCAAAATGCCCGATGGTCAAACAGTCTCGGACAATTGCTGCAAGGTGTTTTTATGGAAACGCTACAGCAAAGCGGGCTATTTGGTACCGTGCTCTCTTTTTCTTCATCAGCACGAGAAGATTATAGACTTGAGAGCACCGTTTTTGCTTTTTCGCATCGTGTAAGGGGCGATATTTCAAATGCGGTAGTTTCTATCCAATTCTCTCTTATTGATGCCGATACGGGAAAATTGATGAAGAGCAGACGTTTTAGTTATGCGGTTCCCACCATCACAACGGATGCAAAAGGGTACACAGATGCTACCAATCAAGCTTTAGATCAGCTCAGCAGAGATTTGGCGGCCTGGCTGGAAAAATAGGGCAAAAATACTTTGCCCATTTTGTTTAAATTGCGGAGATATTTTGCGCCTTTAGAAGAGAAGATTTAAAAATTTTCCACAGGGATTGTTTTTTCTTCCCGGTTTTCTATATCTTTGATCCAGATAGTGCCGTTTTTGAGTTCGTCTTCTCCTATCAGTGCCACATATTTTGCTTCTGCTTTGTCTGCATTTTTCATATGGCTTTTAAAACTTCTGGCATGGTATTCCACTGTCACTTTGGTTTTCAGCCTTTTTCGGACGGCTAAAGACAAAAGCAACTCTACGGCTTCTTCTTGCATCGCACCGAGATAGATGCCTTCCGGTAGGGTTTTGGGCATTTTGACCAGCTCCATGATACGTTCTATGCCGATGGCAAATCCTACTGCGGGCGTAGGTTTTCCGTCAAGAAACTCTACCAGCCTGTCATAACGTCCTCCGCCTGCAATGGCTGATTGTGAACCGATCTCATTGCTTATAAACTCAAATGCGGTTTTATTGTAATAGTCCAATCCTCTTACGAGATTTGTATCTATCGTATAGCGAATGTTTGCATGGTCAAGCAAGAGAGTGAGTTTTTTAAAGTCGCTATCGCATTCGTTGCAGAGATTGTTTATCAGTTTGGGCGCATTGCTAAGAAGCAGCCGGCATGATTTGTTTTTGCAGTCAAGCACGCGAATAGGGTTGGTGTCTAGGCGTCTGTTGCAATCCTCGCAGAGATCTCCTTTGATATCGGCCAAAAAAGAGACAAGGTTCTGTTTATAGGGAGGCATGCATTCAGAGCATCCCAGTGAGTTGATTTGAAGGTCATAGCCGATACCCAAAGCATCAAAGATTTGGCTTATCATGGCAATGATTGTAAAATCTTCATAGACTGACTCTTCCCCGAAACTTTCACATCCAAACTGATGAAATTCTCTCAAGCGGCCTTTTTGCGGCCTTTCATAGCGGAACATAGGCCCATGATAATAAAATTTTTGTTTGATGGGCTGGCGGTCAAGTTTGTCGCTGATAAAGGCACGTGCAACGCCTGCCGTACCTTCGGGACGCATGCAGACATCATAGCCGCCTTTGTCTTCAAATTGATACATCTCTTTGTTGACGATATCAGAGCTGTTGCCGACAGATCTTTTAAAAAGTGCAGTTTCTTCAAGAATAGGAGTTTCGATATAGCTGTAGCCGTATCTTTTAGCAATCGCGACTGCCGTATCGATGATATGTATATAGCGTCTGCTTTCTTCGAATGTCAAATCTTTCATGCCACGAAGCGGATTGATCATGGGATATTCCTTAAAAAATTATTTATTTGTGTATGTATGGTATCTATAGATTGGGTTGCGTCTACAAACAGATGGGGAATGCCGAGTTTAATAAGGCTTTCTTTCATGTGTTCTTGCACGCTAAGCAAGTATTCCAAGCCTCTTAGCTCTATGCCGTCAAGACTTTTTTGGGACATTCTCTCTTTGAGTGTTTCAAAATCCATTAAAAACAATATAACCTTGTCCGGCAAATGATCTTGAAGTGCAAATTTATTGAGCAGGATAAGCAGATCAAAATCAAAATCACTACTGGCTAATGCATAGCCTATACCCGAAAGAAAACCTCTATCGGAAAGTACAAGCTTGTCTTGGTTTGGTTTTACGATCTCTTCATAGTGTTCGGCACGGTCAGCTAAAAAAAGCAAAAGTTCGGCCCGTTTTGACGAGAGCGAATCTGTTAACAGGATCTCTCTTGCTTTTTTGCCGAATGAAGTTCCTCCCGGTTCTTTTGTAATGATCACTTCGGGATGGGTTTTGGCCATCAGTTCAATTTGGGTACTTTTGCCGCATGTGTCTATGCCTTCAAATAAAATATACATTACCGTTTGTATCCTTGAATCAATGTATAGGTTTCTGCAGGCAAAAGATGATCGACCTTTCCATCAAATTGCAAAATCGTACGTACAACCGAAGAGCTTACAAATGCATGCTCCAAGCTGGGCATCAGATAGATAGTTTCAAGTTCTTTTTTTAAAGAGGCATTGGCATATCCCATTTGCAGTTCATATTCAAAATCACTCACGGCACGCAACCCTCTGATAATGATATTTGCATTCAGATCATCAGAAAGCGTTACCAGCAGCCCTTCAAATCCCACCACTTTTATCTTTGAAAACATTTTTGTGGCGGCTTTTGCCATTTCAATGCGCTGCCGGAGGTCAAACATAGGATTTTTGCTGGTACTTTGTGCTACTGCAATGATAATTTCATCAAACATCGTACATGCTCTTTTGATAATATCCAAATGGCCGTTTGTAATAGGATCAAACGTACCCGGATAGATTGCTCTTCTCATGAAAAAACTCCTTGAGGGGGTGTCGCAGGGAGTGAAAAGTGAAGCATAAGAAGCGGTTGGTTGTATTGCATGGCAATACTTTTATTGTTGCTGACTTTCATTGCATTGTCCTGAATGTTTTCAAAAGCTTTTTCATGGGAAAAAGCATACCAAAACTCTTTATTCTTCATTCTTAATTCTTGACTGAATGCCTTCAGGCATTACCCCATCTTGTATATAAACTGTTTTCAATGCCCAGTGCATCATACCATTTTCCGATAATAAAGCGCTCCATCTCTTCCAAGCTGTTCGAGTCAGAATAGTATCCTAAAACAGGAGGAGCGATGATAACACCTAAAGCGGCCAATTTTCGCATATTTTCCAATGCAATGGCAGAAAAGGGCATTTCCCTTGGCGCAAGCAGCAGTTTTTTTTGTTCTTTGAGCGCAACCGCAGCCACTCTTGTTGCAAGATTGTCACTGATGCCGCATGCGATCTTGGCTAGCGTATTCATGCTGCACGGAATGATGGCCGTTGCATCGACTTTAAATGAACCGCTTGAGACAGATGCGGCGATATTGTCGCTTTGATGCAGCGTAATTTGTTTATTTTCAAACGACTCTACACTCAGGGCATGTTTTGAGACTACTACATGCGTTTCGATCTCTTGAGGCAAATACTCTATAAACTTTTTGCCCAACCCTACACCGCTGGCACCGGTAATGGCTACTACAAGTTTCATGCTCTGCCTTGTTTTTTATTGCAAAATTATAACAAAAGAAAGTATTGATTTAGTTTTTGAATAGGTGAAGAATGTGAAATTAATGGAGCGGGCGAACGGATTCGAACCGTCGACCCTAACCTTGGCAAGGTTATGCTCTACCCCTGAGCTACGCCCGCAACATTTAAAGAAGAACAACTGGAGCGGGAGACGGGACTCGAACNNTCGAACCCGCGACCCTCAGCTTGGAAGGCTGACGCTCTAGCCAACTGAGCTACTCCCGCGTCTAATTAAATAAAATACAGTATCAATTATTTAACACAAATAATCAGATTGCAAGATACAATGGTTTTATTTGATTGAAAAATATTTTTGATTGAGTGGTACCTCGGGTCGGACTCGAACCGACACGAGCAAGCTCACCAGATTTTGAGTCTGGCGTGTCTACCAATTTCACCACCGAGGCATGTACATTCTGAAAATGTAGACGCAATTTTACATATCTTTTCTTAAAATTTGTTTATAAATCATTCAATTTATATTTTTTATGACAATTTGAAACTTTGGCTGGGGCAACTTATTTTAATCTGTTATAATACATTTGTTGTTAATGAATGATGGGAGCGAACTTGAAAATTACACTAATTATTACGGCTATTCTTTTTATTTACAGTGCATTTTCGACAGTTTTTCATGACACTGCATTGGTAGGCAATATAGGGAAAAAAATCGGAGATGCCAATATTTTTTTATTTGGTTATTTGGCGTATATCAATATCTTGATACTTTTTTATCCCCTCTATAGGCTTTTTACGGATTCTGCCAAGTTAAAAGAAATCGATTTTTATCTGGGATGGATACTTTTTTTTATCGGATTGATTTTTTTGCAATCATTGATCGTCGAATCCAAAGAAGCGGGCTATATCGGAACACAAATCGTCGAAATTTTGCAGCCCTTTATCGGCAAAGCCGGATTATGGCTTTCATGGCTTATGATTAGTGCGCTTTCGTTGGTGTTTATTTTGGATGATGATTTTAGTTTTCAAGATTTGCGTTTGCATCGTTTTTCGCCTAAACGGATCGTGCAGTCTGTGCAGCGTCTATTGCAGACAATAAAAATCTTTTTAGGAAAACTTTTTACGAATCCTTTTGCTTCTCCTCCTTTGGAAGCGGAAATGATGCCTTTTGCAGAAAAAAAAGAGATCAGATCAGCCCAAAGAAAAGCTCGGCTTTCTTCAGAACAAAATGTTTCCAAAGGATACCTCAAAAAAGAAGAGAATGTTGAAAAAAAAGCAATAGCTGCACCGGTTATTGAGGATTTGATCATGGAACCGTATGAAAAAGAAGAACATACATTTTCAGGATTTCAAACTCAGTTAAAAAATACTTTTGTTCAAAGAGTAGAAGAGCTTGAAGAAAATTCAAAACTGCTAGAGCAGATAGAAAGAGGAGAGGTTGCTAAACCCAAAAATTTCAAATTGCCGAAATTGGATTTTTTGCAAAAAGCACCCAAAACCACCAAAAAAATTAATGAAGCCGAGATAGACCGAAAAATAGAAGAATTGCTCTCCAAGCTCAAGCAGTTTAATGTAGAAGGGGACGTGGTGCGTACTTACAGCGGGCCGTTGGTTACTACGTTTGAGTTCAAACCTGCGCCCAACGTTAAAGTTTCTAAAATACTCAACCTGCAAGACGATCTTGCAATGGCGCTCAGTGCCGAAACGATTCGCATTCAAGCGCCCATTCCGGGCCGTGATGTCGTAGGTATCGAGATACCCAACGATACTATAGAAACCATCTATTTGCGTGAAATACTCGAAAGCGATATCTTTAAAGAATCAAGCTCGCCGCTGACAGTGGCGTTAGGCAAAGATATTGTAGGAAAGCCTTTTATTACGGATATTAAAAAATTGCCGCATCTGCTCATCGCCGGAACAACGGGCTCGGGAAAATCCGTAGGTATCAATGCTATGATACTTTCTTTGCTTTATAGAAACGATCCCGATCAATTAAAATTGATGCTGATAGATCCAAAAATGCTTGAATTTTCGATCTATAATGATATTCCGCATCTTATTACGCCGGTGATTACCGAAGCAAAAAAAGCGATTGCGGCTTTATCGAACATGGTAGGAGAAATGGAGCGCCGCTATAAACTGATGGCAAAAAACCGCACCAAGAATATCGATAACTACAACGAAAAAGTCAAACAGGAAGGATCGGCCGATCCATTTCCGTTTATTGTGGTCGTGATTGATGAATTGGCAGATTTGATGATGAACGGAGGCAAAGAGGTAGAATACTCGATTGCCAGACTTGCACAAATGGCAAGAGCATGCGGGATTCATTTGATTGTTGCTACGCAAAGGCCCAGTGTAGATGTTGTTACGGGCCTCATCAAGGCCAATCTGCCTTCGAGACTAAGCTATAGGGTAGGGCAGCGTATTGATTCAAAGGTGATTTTGGACACGATGGGTGCAGAAAGTTTGCTGGGCCGCGGGGATGGGCTTTTTACGCCGCCCGGTGCAGTAGGCCTTGTGCGTATCCATGCGCCATGGAATACCGAAGAGGAGATAGAAAAAGTTGTCGAGTACCTCAAGGAGCAGCGTGTTCCGGAGTATGACGAAAGCTTTTTGGTTACGGGAGGAGCTTCTTCTGATATGAAAGATGCCGAGATTGAACTGGATCCGCTTTTTGAAGAGGCAAAAAATGTGATATTGACCGACAACAAAACATCCATTTCCTACTTGCAGCGCAAATTGCAAATCGGTTACAACAGATCGGCCAATATCATCGAACAGCTTGAGGCGATGGGAGTGCTCAGCGAACCCAATGCAAAAGGCAATAGAGAAATTTTATAAGGAGTGAAACAATGGGATATTTTACCGAAGCAAAAACAGGCGAAAAAGTCTATGGCCTTATTTTCGGGCCGGGGAAAATAGTCGAAGTATTTCCGGATAGCTTTTATTCGATGATCGTAGAGTTCAAAAACGGCTATGAAGTCCCTTACACCGAAGATGGCATTCCCGGATGGGGCAATTTCAAAAAACAAACACTCTTTTATAGGGACGATATAGATTTGAGCAGCGAAGATTTTTCTCCCGTGGATAAAGTGCTTACCCCCAAAAAGATCATCAAACTGAGAGAAAAAAATAAACTGCAGGTGAGATTGCCTTCCGGGATTTGGAAAAATGTAAAAAAAGCAGATCCGGAATATGTAGAGAAGTTACTCAAAAAGGAACAATATCACCTTTTTAGAAAAAAATAGAAACAATTTTTCTATCTTTTATAGTTTAGGTGTTAGTTTACAGGGCTATTTTGTAACGTATAGTTACATAAAAAATTATTATTTTTTTTATTGAGGCTATTTGTATAAATTTTGCGTGCAATCACGATACTATTGCTGTATAAATTTAATCCAATTTAGGAGACCTCAATGGCCTTAATCGAAGAATACAAAGCCCATACCTCAGAACGCGAAAAGCTGGGTGTGCCTCCGCTGCCGCTGACTGCGCAGCAGACGGCAGAACTCGTAGAACTGCTCAAAGCAGACAAGATCGAAGAAGAAGCATATCTTTTAGATTTGATCGAAAACAAAATTCCCGGCGGTGTGGATGATGCTGCCTATGTAAAAGCTGCATTTTTGAATGCGATTATTCAAGACGATGTGGTTTGTCATGCGATCGACAAAGTGCATGCAATTAAAATTTTGGGAAAAATGCTTGGCGGATTTAACGTAGGGCCCTTGGTAGAGGCGTTAAAGCATCTTCATGTTGAAGTGGCGCAAGCTGCAGCCGATGAGTTGAAAAATACTATCTTGGTTTACAATTCGTTCAATGACGTTAAAGAGCTGATGGACCACGGAAACGTTTATGCAAAAGAAGTGATCGAATCATGGGCAAATGCAGAATGGTTTACTAACAAGCCTGCACTGCTTTCAGAAATGACGCTTACAGTGTATAAGATTCCCGGAGAAACAAATACGGATGATCTCTCTCCTGCCTCGGAGGCATTTACACGGGCTGACATTCCGCTTCATGCGAACTCAATGTTGGTTGCACGTATGGAAAATCCGCTTGAAACCATGGCTGAACTTAAAAAGAAAGGCTATCCGCTTGTATACGTAGGTGATGTGGTAGGTACAGGTTCGTCTAGAAAATCGGGCATTAACTCCGTTCAGTGGCATATGGGCGAAGATATCCCCGGCATCCCCAACAAAAGAACCGGCGGGGTAGTGATCGGCTCTATCATTGCGCCTATTTTCTTCAATACCGCCGAAGACAGCGGATGTTTGCCGATTGAAGCAAACGTCGATGCGCTGGAAACGGGTGACGTGATCACGGTAAAACCTTTTGAGGGGATCATTGAAAAAGAAGGCAAAACGGTTAGCGAGTTTAAAATCTCTCCCAATACACTGCCGGATGAGATGAGAGCAGGGGGGCGTATCCCGCTCATTATCGGCAAAGGGTTGACGGCAAAAGCAAGAGAAGCTTTAGGGATGGGCGCATCTGATGTATTTTTGGCTCCCGATCAGCCGCAAGACAACGGCAAAGGCTATACGCTGGCGCAAAAAATGGTCGGCAAGGCATGCGGCCTAAAAGGTGTAAAACCGGGCGTTTATTGTGAGCCTATCGCAACTACCGTCGGTTCTCAAGATACCACCGGCCCTATGACGAGAGATGAGATCAAAGAGCTTGCAGCGCTGAGTTTTGGTGCAGATATGACAATGCAGTCTTTTTGCCATACCGCAGCGTATCCCAAACCGGCAGATATCCAGCTTCAGCATACGCTGCCGGAGTTTTGGACAAGCAGAAAAGGCGTGATACTCAGACCTGGAGACGGGGTGATCCACTCTTGGCTCAACAGGCTTTGTCTTCCTGATACGGTAGGTACCGGAGGCGACAGCCATACGAGATTCCCTATCGGGATATCGTTTCCTGCAGGATCAGGCCTTGTTGCGTTTGCAGCGGTAACGGGCATGATGCCTCTTACAATGCCGGAATCCGTGTTGGTAAGATTTAAAGGCCAAATGCAGCCGGGTATCACGCTTCGTGACCTTGTCAATGCTATTCCTTACTATGCGATCAAAGAAGGGCTTTTGACGGTAGAGAAAAAAGGCAAGAAGAATATCTTTGCCGGGCGTATCCTTGAGATAGAAGGCCTTGAAGCACTGAAATGCGAGCAGGCATTTGAGCTAAGCGATGCAAGTGCGGAGCGTTCTGCGGCAGCATGTACGGTCAAACTCAACAAAGAGCCTATTATCGAATATCTCAAATCAAACATCGCTCTTATGGAAGAGATGATCAAAGAGGGGTATGAGGATGCCGCTACACTGCAACGAAGAGCTGACAAGATGAGAGCATGGCTGGCAAATCCGGAACTGCTTGAGGCTGATAAGGATGCGGAGTATGCCGCAGTGATCGAAATCGATCTCAATAAGGTTACCGAGCCGATCCTTGCTTGCCCGAATGATCCGGACGATGTGGCAACATTGAGCGAAATATTGGCTGATGAGAAAAGGCCAAAAGAGATCAATGAGGTATTTGTCGGAAGCTGTATGACCAATATCGGCCTCTTTAGGGCATTGGGCGAAGTCCTTAAAGGCGAAGGGCAGGTTTCTACCAAGCTGTGGGTTGTGCCGCCGACAAAAATGGATGAAAAAACCCTTATCGAAGAAGGGTATTATGCGATCTACGGAACTGCCGGAGCACGTACGGAGATTCCGGGATGTTCGCTTTGCATGGGTAACCAGGCGCAAGCGACCAAAGGGGCGACGGTATTTAGTACCAGTACGAGAAACTTTGACAACAGGCTCGGAAAAGATACCAAAGTTTACCTGGGATCAGCGGAGATGGCTGCTGTAGCGGCGCTGCTTGGCAAAATCCCCACAAAAGAAGAGTACATGAGCATCGTTACCAAAAAGATCAACGATGCCAACAAAAACAGCGTCTATAAGTACCTTAACTTTGATCAGGTTTCAGAAGAAGAGCTTGAGGCAATGGTCAGATAAATCGGCCGTCTTTTGCAAACAAAGGGATCTCTTTGTTTGCAAGCGCCAAAATTTACAAAGTTTGAAAAATCTCTTTAAAGAGAGTCGGGATACGGGCGGGTTTGCCGTATGCAAGATAGACTAAAGTGACATTCATACTAAATATTTTGATATCCTCTTTAAAAATCTCCTGAAGAAGCATAACGCTTGAGCGGCTTATCTTGATGACGTTTGTTTTAACCTCCACCAGATCGCCCAGTTTTGATGTGGCCAAAAAATCGGCATGGATATGATGCACCACAAAACCGCTTCGCTCTCCTTCAAACGGATGCAACCCTCTGGAAAAAAAGATCTCCGATCGTGCCCTTTCGCAAAATTTGACGTAGTTGGTATGATAGACGATACCTCCCGCATCGGTATCTTCGTAATATACTCTTACTTTCAAGCTTAAACCCCCATGTATAGGGCGTTTTAGAGGTGCTATTCTATCACCGTGCCCAAAATCGTGCCCATTTTTTCTATTTTCTTAAATCGTTTTTCGTCATCTTCTTCTATAAATTTAGTATAGACTTTGAGAGTGATCGAAACGTCTTTATGGCCTAGCATTTTGCTAACCCAAACGATGTCTGCTCCTTTGCTAATAAGCTGCGAAGCAAATGTATGTCTCAGATTATACAAAACTCGTGCTTTGATACCACTCTTTTCCAATATCCTATTAAAGTTTACACCAATGATATCATGACTGTAGAAAGGCTCTTTTGATGAGTTTACGAATATATACCCTTTATCACCAGTAATTTTCTGCTGCTCTTTGAGTGCATTTTCTGCTAAAGGCAATAGATCTACTTCTCTAGTTGATGCCAAGGTCTTTGTATCTCCCTCTTTACTTCTCATACGGGTTTTATATACTTTGATGATCTTACGATCAAAATCTATATCATCCCATTGTAACGCTATGATCTCTCCAGGTCTGATACCAGTTGCATACATGAACTTGATAAAGTTCTTCATATATCCATCTGCATGTTTGATAATAATAGATAATTCATCTTCGGTGAATGGATCTACATTCTCTTCTTTGTTTTTAAAGTTTTTTAATAGTTTTGGAGAAAGGACCTTAGAGAGAGGATTTTTAGTGATAATGTCATTATCGACGGCTTTATCTAGAATAGAGTAGAGGATAGATCTAAACTTTTGTACTGTTTGGGGTTTATAGGTTTTAAGCTTTTCATTTTGCCATTTTTCGAGTTCTATAGGTTTTAGTGTATCAATATGTCTTAGGCCGAAGTAGGGCTTTATATGATTATCGTAGTGGGCTTTATTTCTTTCTAATGTATGCTCTCTTAGTTGGCTTTTTTGTAGTTCAAAGTATTCTGTAGAGAAATCATCAAGTGTCCATTCTTTTTCAGCTTCTGGAGGTGTTACATGATCTAAAAGGGATAGTGCTATATCGGGAATGATTACTTTTTTGACTTCGATCAAGCCATCTTTATTGGCTAAACATTCTGTAGATCTTCTTACACGTTTTTTATTAAAATAGAAGTCTAGCCACCATTTGTTATGGCGTTCTTTTATTGTGAACTTTATCCCAGAATAATTATATTTTATTGCTTTTTGTTTTGCCATTATTTTAATCCACTTATGAGCTTTTTAGCAGCGGGATGAACTATATGAGGCTTTTTCTTTTCATCTTTTTTCTCTGTGCTTTTAGGGGCCGCTTTTTTAGGATTTTTCTTATACTCCAAGATAGCATCTGGGATAAATACCAAACGACCTTTATCATTGTGGTAGTAATGAATATCTTTTACTAGAGTGCCATTTTTTACCCATAGTTCAATAGTTCTTTGGCTAACATTTAAAAAAGATGCTACTTGCTTACTCGTAGTAAGTGAGCTAAGTACCATTTGCAGCATAGTCTCTTGATTATCCAGTTTTTCTAAAATTTTTGTAAGTGTGTTTTCTAATTCTTCAAACATAGTTACCTCCTCATCCCCTGATTTTTAGATTGTGTTTGCTTTTGTTTCTGGTGTTGATCCTGGATCTTCTTCATCTGCGGATCTGTAAAGTTCACTTTAAGATCGTACTTTTGAGATACCAAAAGCACACGCTTTTTAAACTCTAAATTTCCCTGGACGTTTAGAGTGTTCCCGTATTTTGCTATAGCCATTTTAAGGGCCTTTAACATGGCCTCGTCACTCTTATCCGCTGTGATCTTTAAATGATCTCCTTTGTCTATGAGCTTGGAGTTTTCTCCTAGCTTATAAACAGCGTTCCCCTGCTTCGTGATCTTGTCGATCATCGTTTTAAAGATCGTGTGACTCTCTTTTTTCTCTGGGTGCAGCAGGACGGTATCATCTGGCTTGATCTCTTGTTTCTGTTTTCTAAGCTCTTTTAAGGCTCCCTCGTCACCCTGGAGAGCCAACTCCATAAGGTACTCTTTAAAGCTCGTTTGATTAGTCCTGGAGTGGATCTCTTTCCTCTTCTCTGCAAAAGTCACCTGGAGGGCTTTTAGCTCTTTGGATCTCTGGGAGTAGATCTCTTTTCTTACTTTCGCTTTATCCCGCTTTGTCATAAGTTGGTTAAGCTGTACGCTCTTTATCTTCTCGGCATATTTTTTTGTGATCTGTGTTTTGAGTGTTTCCCTAGCTAACTTCTCTAATCTTAGATCCTCGGTTTTGGTTGTTCTTTTGGTCTGTGATAATTCCTGGTACTTTTTCCAATATTCATTAACGGGTTTTCCAAATTTCTTTTTTGGGGTAATATCCGCTTTTAGTGTTATTTTCTGATTGAGATCTCCAAACTTCTTAGTAAGTTTACCTTTGGAGAGATCTCTATGAACATCGGAGGCCTTTACAAAAAGGTTGCGGGTTTTGTCGGCTATGACAATACCGTTACCTCTAGGCTTTATCTCTAGGTTATACTCGGCTAAAGTCTTTTGTAGATCCTCAAAAGTGCTACTCGGATTTTTAAGGATCTCTCTGATCTCGTCCAAAGCTCCGTCCATTTTTATGTAAGATAAAAAACTTTTGACTCCTGAGTGGATCTCTTGATCTTTGATCGTTGGGTTTTGCTGCTCTCCAGGCTTCTTGATGCTGTCTTTCTCTAATTTCCAATTGGCGGTGTGGTTATCTGGTAGAAGATGATGTTTAATCTCTAATTCAGCTGCTTTTTTTTGTAATTTGTTTTTGCTCTGGTACGGATCCACTAACTTATATGTTTCAGGATGAATTAGGCTAATAGCACAATGAGCGTGCATGTTAGCAGTGTTACTGTGTACTACTGAAATTCTTTGGTGTTCCTCTAGGCCGAGAGTACGGACAAATTCTTTTTCAATGTCACGCAGTACCTCTTTGGTTGGGATCTCTCCCTCTTGAAAACTAAACACAAAATGCAATGTCTTATCTCCTTTTGCAGTTTCATTGAGCTTTTGTACCGCCTCGACAAAATCAATATTGGTGTCTATATCCTCAAAGGGCAAGTTGGTATGTTCATACCAATCTACTTTTGCACCGTTATTGGCTTTATCCAGGATGTAGTCAGCAAGTCCAGAAAATGAGCCTTTACCTGGCTCTTTTTTAGCTATTTGTTTGACGATCATATTCATCCCTTTAAAATCTGTTCTGCTATGTCAAGCAATCTATTTTGTTTTTGTTCCATATCATCTAACAAATGATCTATATCATTTACCGATCTACTGCCTAAGCTTTGTTTTCGCTCTGTATTGACTATGAACAATTTTAGTAATCCTCCTTGCCTCCCCAATTCAGCTTTAGCCTGGATCAAAGAGGAGATCAAATATTGATCCGCTCTTGATTTGATAGGGTACGCACATCCTAAATTACGCAAATAGGTACTTAGTGCTACTCCCGTAGATCTGGCTTTGGTTTCCATGAGGGCTGCCTCTTCATTCGTAGCCCATACGGTGATCCGTTTAGTACGTGGATTATCTTTTTTTGGTCTAGCCATGATAAGCACCTGATCTAAACTTGTATCCGCTTTTATCGTTATTGGGATCAATATATCCGCTTTTATCATTATTGATATCCGCTTTAATTGTTACGGTATCCGCTTTTAATGTTATGCTATTCATTTTTTTCTCCAGGAATAGCAGAAAGATAAGTGCTATTGTTGTCATTGGCATCCTCTTTTTGAGAACTGCCAGGATAGATAGAACCGCTTGTCAGATTGTCTTTTTGCTGCTTATTTGTATCTATACCAGGTGTTGCAGTTTTTGCATTAGATCCACCTATCACTTTTCCGACCGTACTACCTGACTTTTGACCTGCGTTATACGTACCTATGCCGATCATTCCTTTAAGGGCTCCACTCGCTGCTCCTGCTACTCCTCCACTAACTCCTGCAACAGTAGTTTTGGCATTATTCATAAAGTTACCCATTTTGCCCGTACTGTTACCTCTTTCAGTTCCACTATTTCCCATACTTGTACCGGTTACGGATGCAGCTTGTGACAGTTCTGCTGCTGCTTTTGCTGCCGCGACTCCAGATGCTGCACCGATAGCACCGCCCATAGCTCCTTGTGCTGCACCCTGCATAGAGTTTTTAACAGATCCTGCTAGATTACTGTTTCCTCCCAAAGTACCGTTAGTTAGTGACTCTACAAGTCCGCTGACCATCGTTGTAAGATATGCAATTAATATCGACGTACCGATCATAGCCATCACGGAATTGTTATCTGTTCCTACATTGGCTGCCATCTGATTGATAACTGAGAGGCTAAATCCCAATAAGAGCTTGAGGAAAAAAAGTTCCAATCCTGCTTTAAATACTGCAATAATGGCAGTTACCCCCATAGTTCGTGTATAACCAAACCCACCTAGAGCTAACATGAAGTAAGCACCTACTATTAAGAGGTAAAGTTTGACAAGTACCATAAAGAGCATAGCAGTCATTACAATGAAAGCCATAAGAATGATAACCCCTGCGATCATTAGGCCTAAAGAGTCACCAGGGCTATCAAACCATGAAGTACCCTCCCAGATCTTAGCAACGATGCCGTATCCTTGCTCCAGGATCGTATCTGGTTGGATACTCACTCCTGATATACTGTTTGCCATCTGTCCGAATGATTGAGGGATCGTATCAAGCCAGGAAGTATATTGGAACATAATCATGAAGAAACCGATAATAAGTACTTTCTGAATGACACCTGCCATAATCTCATTAAAATCCGTACCTTTTAAGGCCATCAATCCAAAAGTCCAAACCCAATCTGCTACCACCAAGTACCAAAATAAGCTTTTAGCATAAGGAATAATGCTAGAGATCCAGGCACTGGCATTGCTTGAAAAGATCTCTAAGATCCCTTGTGCATTATTATTCGTTGATACATCACCAAAAGCGAAATCAGAGAGTAATAAAATCCCGAAAACAAGCAAAGAAACTTTTTTCATCGTAAATCCTGCTTTTTTCTTTTTCGGTATTCCCAATTTGCCTTGATAATAATGAGAACTCCTGCGATACAAAAAGCAGTAGCCCCCATATCAGTAAAGTGATTGCTTTGGCTCCAGGCAAGAGCTGAAAAACCAAATACGATCAAAATAGCTGCAATAAATACCTCTATAAAGTTTTTAACTGTTGCTGATTGATTTTGTGTAAGCATCATTAACTCCTTTCTACCATTTGCCCGTTTGCTTCTCATCACCGATAATCGGAGCATTAGACTTTTTTTGATCTTCGCTTTTGGAGTTACTGCATCCTGCGAATAGTGATCCGATCAATACAATTATTAATAGTTTTTTCATCATTACCTCCTTACCACGGTGTTACTTGTTTTTCATCGCCTACAGTTGGTTTGATACCATCTGATGCTTTCGCTTTAGCCTGTGCTTCCTGGAACGCTTTTTTTTCATTCTGCATAGCGTAATATTCACCCTGCATATTTGCCTGGATCATCATCGTTTGCTCCATTTTTTTAAGTTGGTGAGTTTGATGCAGAGCAATATCGTTAGCCGCTTGAATAGCTGCTTTTTGACCTGCCGCAGATTGAGACAAATTAGAGAGCGTTCTCATAGTTTGCTCATCCGTTTGCATATCCTCCGCTCTTACGTTTAGAGCCTGGAGAGATCCGTTTACCGTGTCTCTTGTAGTGTCGCCTAGCTGTTTGTATGTAGCTTGAAAATCAAGTGATCCATTTTTGGAGTCTGCAAGCCACTTGTCATAGCCTGGATAATAGTTTTTAAAATCCGTATCATAGCTTGAAGCGGTGAAAGATAATGCTTGTTGAAAATCGAGTGCTTTTTTTAACCCCATAACGGACTGTTGGAATTCGTTCCATTGAGCCTGGGGAAGCTTACCGATATTTTGCAGCATTTGAGCGTATGACTGATATTGATTGATATACTGTTGGATCTGCTGTTGGTACTGTTGAGACTGCATAGCATAATCTTTTAACTGTTGGGAGTATTGACTACCCAACTCAGCATTATTTGCGATCTGGGTCCACTCAGTAGCCCCACCGCTAAGACCTCCTCCCGCATTAGCGGAAGAAGTGATAAGCAAAATTGCCAAAGCTGCCGATACTGAAATACTTTTAAATGTTTTCATGTGTTTTTCCCCTTTTAAATAATGAATAATGCTGTCGCATAACCGAGGGCAGCACTGAAAATTGGTATCAACCAAAAAATAGTTGGTATGCCATTGGATCTATCTGAGTCAGTAGATGAGATCTCCTTTTGCCTATGAGCATATTTAATCGCTTTGTCTATCTCCTCTTTGTATTGATCCAGACGATTAAAGGCATCATTAACCGCTTTGGAAATTTTTACCTCTGCCAACTCTTTGGCGTCTGTTTCCCAACGTAGCCTTGCAGCTTCCATTTCCTGGATCTGCTGCACAAATAAGAGATCTATCTTTGCCATGTAATGACTCATTGCGTATTCATTCGCAGTTATGAGAGCAAAGAGAGGATCATTTGGTGTGGTTGCTATACCATGTACTTTTCTGATCGCATTTAAGATCTCTTCTTTTTGTTCATCTGTCACTTTTTATCCTCCTTTTTTTGATTTGCTCCTGTAGGGATAATGACATTTAACATAGACCAGTAGTCATTTTTTACTTTTTGGAGCCTGCTTTTTTCAAGTAGGTTGTATGATGGATCCATATTCACTCCTGCAAAAATTGATTTTCCCTTTTTCATCTTTTCAATGGCATTGGAGAAAAGTACATCCCTTTTTCTCATGTAAACAAGCCCAAAGATCTTCTCTTTGTGTTTGGTATATTGCTCTATCTCCTCGAAGCTCTGACCCTCAATATCTTTTAACGCTCCGAAGTGTTCATTTGCCCACACCACATAAGAGCAGCTATCTTCAAATGCCGCTATCATTTGATCCATACCGTTCAGTGTGTCTGGCATTGCCTCCGCACCTACTACGGGAATATGTACGAAAATGTTATAGGTACTTCCCAAGATCTCAAAGATCCCACTTTCATTTACATATTGAAAGTAAGGTGTAAATGTAGTTGCTCCAATATCAATGACTACATTTTTATTTTTTGTCTTTTCATTTTCGAGTAGATACATCGTGAGATCATCAAACTTTTTGATATCTACCTCATTTCCCTCTGGCATGATATTTAGGAAAGTCACATCCAAACTCTCTATATCGCTTAGAGAGTGATTGTTCGGATCGGTGTCGATACCTATAGCTTTTGATTTATCAGTCAGGTACTCCAAAAGAAGAGCAGAGACAAAGCTTTTACCTACGCCCCCTTTGGCTTGCATTACGATGTGTAGATTTTGTTTCATTTTATTTGTCCTTTTTTAGTTTGTTTAATGCCTTAAAGGCTTCATTTTCAATATGCAGATAGTTGTCAATATCGAATTGTTGTGCTATCATTGCCTCATGCAAACTTGAAATAATCTCTGCTTCCAGGCTAGATCTTCTGGTTTGCTCCTTTCTAAACTCATCCTCCTTTTGTAAAAGATTGATATGACGGATCATGATATTTGGTATATCAGAAGTTCCACCCATAAGATCCGAGAGTTCATTTTCATCTGCCAGGCATAAATGAACTATTGCTGTATCCCAGTTATTACCGCAGTAATGCTCTACAAAGTTTTGTAGGATTAATGCTTTTTTCTCAAATATTGTCACGCTGTTTCCTCCTGTTTTTTAGATTGATACCATTCATATAGATCTTTCTTTTTGTAGTTATAATCGTCTGTACCATCATCAAAGAATAGATGTATAGAGCTACCCGCATCTACAACTCGAATTATGTTTTTTTCACCGATTTGTAAACCAATGAGCAAGGAATAATCAAAAGTATCAATTTTGTTTTTCTCTTCAAGGAGGAGATCTTTTTCCATTTTTTCCTGTTCCCATTCTTGATAAGTAGCTATAGCCTCTGGATCATTGTTTCTAATCCTTTTTTTCATATCTGCTTTGTATGCAGCAGATTTATTTACACAATATTCATTTAGCCAGTCATCTATTGTGTATGTATGTTTTTCATTTACTTCTTTACTTACTTCCTTACTTACTTGTTCATCCGCGGATGAACTGTTGTTGAACTGCGGTTCAATTGAGTCACCTTGACTAAAGTTTTCAAGCTGTTTTAATTCACTGATTTGTTTTTGAGCTTTTAGTCGTCTAGCCCTTCCACTTTTGATGCCTTTCAGTCGATTTAGTTCTTTCGTTTCATCAAACTTTTTTAATGCTAATTTTTGTGCATGACTAAAAAACTGTTCATTTGGATCAATATCAAATAATCCATAATTCAACACTATGACTTGTACTTTTTGAAGAGTAGTTCCAAAATCATCGGAGAGAATATCAAGGTCTGCAAGTGGATACTTGTAATCTTTTTGTTCTCGTAAGACTTCCAAGGTCATAAAGTAAATCGCATACGCTTCAATACCAAGTTGTAACCGTGCTTTTCGTAATTTTCTATCATTCCTTGCATTAATATAATGAGGAAAATAACCTACGTCTTTACCTGCCATTAGTTAGCCTTTGGCTCTCTGATATTATTATTTAAATAATCAAGTATCCATTGCTTTTGATAAACAACATTTCTACCGTTTTTTGTGTATTTGATTTTTTTCTTAGTCCTAATATAAGCTTGTGCAGTTTCTCCCTTTGGAGGAAGATCAAATTTACCATCTGCCCAATTTTTTGTAGTGATCCAGGTATCCAATTCCTATCCTTTCATGTAAATATTAGAATAATTCTACTATTTACAATCTTTTGAAAAGTTTAAAATAATTGGTGTTTTTTGTAATCTTTGGTATAATTTGAAATATTTACAAGGATTTCAAATGATAAATAAAGAGACTATATCTAATCTTTTGGGTGTATCGGTGAAAAGTGTTTATAACTATGATAAAGAAAATAGACCTATTATCAGACTCCTAGAAAACTATTTTACAAATGATGATCTCGAAGAATTTTTAGAAACTGGTGAGATAAGACGTTTAGAAAACTATGATGCAGAAAGAGCCGATCCTTTGTTTATTGAATATGTAAAGCATAATATTCATACTAAGGTTGATATTATAAAAGGAGGAGGTATTTTTGAAAGACTTAATCATTTAATACCTCATAAGATCCTCATTTCTATTTTAGATGATTTAAAAGATGAAGAAAATATTGAACTTTATCAAAGAGAGACTAAAAAATTTTTAATTGATCGCATTAAAGGGTATGCCGTTGCCACGTTAGAAAAACCTAGTCAAAAGCAGCTTATTAATCTAATTGATAAAAACTTTTCAAATATAGAATGTTATGTACTTATAAAATATCACGATGAGATTTTAGGTAAATAAGAAAGACAAATAACAATGAAAAAACCGCTATTAGTTTTATCAATCTAATAATGTCTCTAAGTAAGCAATAGCATCAGACTCTTTATATAAAACCTTGCACCCATGAACTTTATCAAGGCTAGTCTTTTTTTCTGTGAGCAAATTACATAATGATCTTTCTGTAAAAAAAGCATTGCAATATCCAAGTGCTGCGGCTGCATGTTTAAAGTCAAATATATCGTTGGGCTTGATTTTTCTCCCTTTATTCCACCTAACAGCTGCATGACAACGTGCGGTTACATCAAGGGTAGGTGCATCTTTGTTGATAGTTCCTTTACGGTATGCCTCACGAAAAATATTGATGATTTTCTTATCTGCATCCGAGTTCTGTTCTACTGTAATACCACGACGTTCAGCCATTTTGTTAATTACTTCATTAGCTGTATCTGAAAACAACTCCAAAACTCCTGCTATTTCATTTAGATAAGTTTGTTCATAGCTACAAAGTTCATTAGAATATTTTTCGTTGTTTGTATTGAGATAATCTGCTAATGCTTCAAAAGACATTTCTGGAGAACTAGCACTATCCTTATCTTTTGATATCATATCTGTAAGACTATACTCCCATAAATAATCAAAAAAAGCTTTTTGAATAATAAGCTCTGTTTCTGCATCAAATGCTGTATTTATCGGAGGTATATATCCTAATACGTTACTTACTTTTGTCCAAACTAAATGTTTAAGTGCATGTATGAGCTCTGGTTCAATGGAATTGTGAATGACATGAGCTATTTCTGTTTCTATTCGGCTATCATACGGTATAAGAGCAATCCCATCACTCAATTTATCAATGAGTATAGATGTTTTTTTTCTTGTTGAATGATCTGCTTGTTTCATAAGTTCAGCAAAGGTAGATTCACTGATAGGAAAAAAAGCAATCCCTTTTTCATTTAATTGTATTACTAATTCCAATAGCTTGTAATGAGAGTCACACGTTGATCTTTTTAGACTAGCTTCACACAGTAGTATCCAATATTTTATGTCGAGGTAAATGGCGTGTTTCCCTTGGATATTTTGGGATAATGCAATTTGTTTGCTTTTTATATGCTGTTCGATTGATATATCATTTCTTTCACGATGATGTTTAAAGAAATCTTTCACTATCTCATCCCTCTGAATATTTTTTGTGATCTTGCTTTCTAGGATCTAAAGCTATTGATACTGACGAGACTCCTTTTACTTTGTTAAGTTGTTATCTCTTCAATTTCTCCAGATAGAAACTTGATAGATTGAACATCCTTAATATCTCTAACCTTCTCTTGGTATTTTTTTAAGTCGAAAAACCAAAACCCTTTTCCATTTGGAACACCCATGCGACCAGGTTTAGTGTTGAAATTGGTTTGTAGAAAATATCTTTCACCTAATCGGTATCCTGTTGCAGTAAATATTCGTTTTTCATTCTCTTCTAAAAAATCATCCAATATTTCCTGCGTAGCAATCTTTTCTAATTTTGAAGGAGATTGCCATTTAATGTGCCATGTCTTTCCAGTTTGATCTACTACTTCTGCTTTATAGATCTCTGTTATATCTAGCCCATCATGAAGTGATATTCTAATTTCTATTTTCTCACCTTCATTTAGTTTTAGTTTCTGTCTCGGCTCTTGATGTGAGAGCCAACGTCCTTTTTTGTGTTGCCAAAACTTAGTGATCCTGTGTTTCCAGTTTCTTGGTGTAATAAAATACCTAATTTTGTCGATAACGACAGGTCTTCTACCAATAGAACGAATGGTTAACATATGTGTGGGACAATCTGGATAGTCAAATCCAAAAGACGACTCACAAACTAATTTAGGCTTATCTAAGCCGTGTTGCCTAAATCTAAGCCACAGCCCAAGTAACCCAGCAACAGTACCAATAGTTCCTGTGAATGCACCCCACATAGCAAGTACTTCGGTTTGATTCATAAGTGCCCTTACAATTTAACTATTTATTAGAGGAGCAAAATTATTCTTCCTCCTAATTTAAGTATTTACAGTATACAAAAAATGTCTGTTTATTTCAAAAAATATGACATTTTGTAATATTTTTCCTGATGTTTATCGATACTTAGATTTCATCCCTCTGAATATTTTTTGTACTGCCGTTATAGATTTTTTTCTGATCTTGCTTTCTAGGATCTAAAACTATTGGTCCTGGAGAGGTCTCTTTTTTTGTCTGTATTGGATCTGCTGCATCTGTTGAAGTCTGGAGTAGGGTATCTGTATCTACAGGCTCATTTTCAACTGTTTGGCTTTTTACAGGCTTAGGCTTCACTTCACCTATACCCAACTCTTTTTTGGCGTATTTGCAAAAGCTCCAGTAAGACATTTCCCAGTTTCTACGTTTTTTCATCTCTTCATAGAGGATCTTCAAAACTACATATCCTTGATTATAAAGCTCTCTGATCTCATCAAGAGAGGTATAAAATTCTATTTTTTGCATCCCTCTACGTTCTGCCATAATAAATTCCTTAATAGACAATATTAAGCAAATTATAACCAATATAGACTAAATTAAGCAAACTAAAGCAAAATAGTTATAGTTTTTGCTAAAACGTGCTTATCTTTGTTTATGAGTGCTTTAATGTGTTTGAATAGAAAGGCAGGATGGGTTTATAGCATCGCAAAACAAGTTTTACAATGATATAATCGTCCTGATACTTATTCGCACCCAGGGGTGACTCAACGGAAACTTTATAATAGAATAAAGAAAAATTATGGATAGATATGCAGTTAAAGTACAATAAGAACCTAGGGGCTAGATAAATAACAAATATATAAATGGGGGGATTCTGGAAATAACATGGGTAAATATCAATTTCCACCTTTAGAAGATGAAAAAGAGTTCGAATTTTTAGTTAATGATCTATGTATTGAAAAATATGGTATTGATTTTCAAGTTTATGGAAGAAAAGGTCAAAAACAAAAAGGAATAGATGGGCTCTCTTTTTCTAAAAATAAGAAGCAAATAGTTTATCAATGTAAAAATAAATTCATTGCTAGAGATGATGCCAAAATAAAAGCTGAACTTTTAGAAGATATTGAAAATGAAGTAACGTCTGCTAGTGTAGAATTTGATAATATTGATACATTTATTTTTGCAAACTCTTTTAAACAAGACACTGCTTTACAAGATAAAGCTACAGACTTAGCTAGTTTATATGGATTCACTATTATTGTATGGAGTTGGGAGGAGATTGAAGGCTTACTTGAAAAATATTCGAATGTAGCAAAACAGTATTATCAAGAATTCTTTGATAAAAATGTATTATCAGAAGCTGATATTAGACAAAAGTTTCAAGAGAATTCACTAACTTTACTTTCTTCTATAAACTTATATATTGAAAATAGTTTTATCGAAATGCCTGAGATTGATGAAATAAATAATTTTATAGAAAGTAACGATTTCAAAGATAATTTATTGGTTTTAACAGGTAAAGCTGGTATTGGTAAAACAGCTATACTGAGTAAAATACAAAGTAATCTTCTAGAAAACAATACAGTTTATTTAAGTATTAAAAGTGATAAATTTGAAATAGATAGTAAGGAATCATTATCCAGTTTTTTTGGAGTAGACAATATTTTACTTGCTATAAAAAAATTAGCAAGAAAAGAGAAAGTTATTGTCTTAATAGACCAACTTGATGCTCTATCTTTAACTATGTCATCTAATAAAAAAATAATCATAACAATATTAGAATTTATAGAACAGTTAAAACATATTTCAAATGTGAAAATGATTGTTTCCATTAGAGAATATGATTTAAAAAATGATCCTTTATTTAAAAGTTTAGATGATACAAATATTATAAATACACAACTGTTAAATTTTGACTATGTTAGTAATAAATTAAAATCTTTTGTCAAAGAATCTACAAAGTTAAATAATACTTTAATTGAACTACTAAGAACACCTTTGCACCTTTCAATTTTCATTGAACTATATCCTAATGATAATAGTTGTATATCTATTAAAACTTTACAAGATTTATATAACAAGTTTTGGGAACAAAAAATCCAGGACAGGAGTTTAGATAAAACAGTTAGATTGAACACTATTGAACTGTTAAAATTAATAGTTCATAAGATGGATGAGTTAAATAAAATAGAGGTTCCTAAATTATATTTTGAAGATAAGTTTGAGGATGAAATTGCTCTTTTATTGAGTCGAGGTATTTTAAAAGAAGAAAATAAAAAAATATCTTTTTTTCATCAAACATTTTATGATTATGTATTTGCAAGGGATTTTGCACAAAAAGATATGTCTTTGTATAAGTATATATTAAAAACTACACAAGACTTAAGTATAAGAGAACAAATTAAACAAATCATTCAATTTATAAGAGGGACAGATAAGGATAAATACTTATTGGAGTTAGAAAATATATTATCTTCAGATGAAATAAGATTTCATGTTAAACTGTTATTGATCTCTTATCTTGGCAGCCTTGAAAATCCTACTGACGAAGAATTTAAGTTTATTCAAAAACTCTTTAAAGAAAAACCAAATTATGAAAAATACTTTATTGAAAGTTGGATATCTTCTGATTGGTTGACATATTTTAAAGAAGCAGGTTTTTTTAATAATGAAAATATTAAAAAATACAATTTATATTATAAATTAGAAACTTTTATCAATAAAGAAACCAATATAGTTTTAGATATATTAGATAACTGTGACTGTGATTTCAAAGTAAAAAATGAAGCTATTCTAAATTCATTAGAGAGATTAACTAAATGGGACAAAAAATGTTTTGAGACATTTCAAAAATATCATTATTTAATCTATGAAACTAATATGGCTAGATATGATCTTGTTAAGCTATATAAAAAAGTTTATTCGATAAATCAAAAGTATGCAATAGATTTATTTTTTAATTATTTAAATACTCGTATAGAGGAAGTAGATGATCACGATAAAAAAGAACTTTTAGATCATGATTGGTATGAGATATTTGAATTTTTACTAGATAAACTCAATATAGGCATACTTCAAAGGCTTTTAGCCTCAATCCAAAAATTAAGTGATAAGTTTAAAAAGGAACATTATAAAAAAGAGTTTTTTATTACTGACACAATATTTGATTACAGTATGTGGCAACATGAAAACTTATATACAGTATGGAGTTTATATTTAAAAACTCTTAAAAGGGTATTTATACTAGCTCAAAGAGAAAAAATATCTTTTTTAGAGCTAATAGAACCATATCGAAAGACAAATTATATTTCACTCATTGCATTTTTAACATTTGGATACTCTAAAGAACCTAAAGAATATAAAAATGAAATACTGGAACTTTTTACGAATGTAAAACTTTTAGAAGAACTGTCATTTAATCAAGATGATGGATATGAATTTCTATTATTATTAAATAAGTCGTTTAAACTATTTGAAGAATCAGAACAAAAACAAATTCTAAATTCTATTGTCCAAGTAAATTCTAAATTTGAAAACACTTATTATCCAGGTAAATGTTATGGTACATTTAGAGGATTACAAAAATATGAATTATTATCTCAACTTGAGATAGACGATATAAAAAAATTTGGCTACTTTAAAGTGTATCAAGAATTGCACAGAAAGTTTCCATGGTATAAGTTTAAAAAACCTTTTAAATCAAATGGTGCTAGTTTTGTTGGCACACCTTTAAGTAGTGATATTTACTCAAAAATGAGTTTGAATAATTGGCTTCAGTCAATGAAAGTTTTTGATGGTACGAAAACAAGAACAGGTACAGACTTTTTCTTACGAGGTGGTAAGACTGAACATCATAGGCAGTTTGAAAAAGAAGTTATGGAAAATCCAAATAAGTTTTTTGATTTTTTAGTACAGTTAAAATCTGAAAACATTCATCCAGATTACCTATCTGCCGGATTAAATGGACTTTTAGCATCTAGTTTTAATGAAGAAAAAATTTTTACGATTGTTACTTTGTATTCAGACGTAGATAATCATTGGTTAAAGAGAACTATACTCAAAGCTATAAAATATTTAATCGATAAAAACAAATTTGATGTTAGTTTAATAGATATTTTAGAGGCCAATAAAGATATAAAATTTGAAGGTGTAGTAAGAGAAGAAAATAAGTTTCAAACTATACATGATCATATGTCTAGTTCAATAAATTCTTTTGAGGGTGAATTTGCGGAATTATTACCCTTAGTTTATAAACATGTATTTGAAGACAAAAATGCTAGAAAAAGAGTTTTAGATCTTATTAATGAAGTTGTCACTCAAAACATTGATTTTGTAATATTTGGTTTACTAAGAACTATAGGTAACATTGATACTGTAGATAAACTTTTATTTGCGAAGCTTTTGGTTGATTTAATCGAGAAAGACAAAATAGGACAAATCTCAATTTATTCTTTACAGAATTTCCATTATTTATATATGAATGAATTGGTTTCAAAAGAACAAGTAGTAGATTACATTAGAAAATGTATATCTTTTGCAAAAAGGGTAAAAGACAAAGAAGATTCACGCTACATAAATAATTTGGGGATGTATTTATATTTTTACTATTTAAATGAAAATGACGATATATTTGGAGAATTACTTAACCAAGCGATAGATTCAAATAATCAAGTTGTTCATGGAATATTACATCAAATTTTTGAACAAGAATTACATTCTAAAGACGAGGACAAAGTTAAAAAGTCCAAAGAGTTTATTTTAAGATTTAAAAATGATCAAGATAATGATTATTTTTATACTTTAAGTTTAACAAAAATGAATGGTTTAAACTTTATTCAGAATGATTTTGAGTTTGTTAAAAGTTTAGTATCATCTTTAAATATAAAAAGAGAAGTAAAGAGTTTCATAGAATATCTTCAAAATGAATATCATTCAGATACAAATATTTCTGAAAAAATATTTGAACTTTTAGAGGAACTAATACAAAATATAGATTCCATAAAAGATGCTGGATATTATGACTCAAGACCATTGATTGAGTTTATTTTAGAGCTTAATACAAGAGCTAGATCCAATGATAAAAAAGTAGAGATTTTAAATTTAATTGACAGATTTTTAGAAAGTGATACATTAAGGTTTAGTACAAAGTCAGCAATAGAGTAAGATTTATAATTGCTGGGTTGCTGGAATATTTAAATCATTGATGGTAAAATCAGATCTTATATTATGAAGTGAGAGAGGGGAAATAATGGAAATTATCCAGGCAAATAAAATTTATGATGAGTTGTGTAAGACAACATTTGTTCATAAGCCAAATGGCGGTTATAATATTTTATATAATGTATTGAATTTTATCTGGGATCAAAACTCTATGAATGAAGATACCAAATATTATACAGAAAACTGTGCAAGAAAAATTATGGTAAAAATGTATGATTTTTATAATGATTCTGAGGCAAAATTTGATTTAATGGAACACTCACAAAAATGGGATATATTTTTGGATTTTGCGTATGAGAAATTAGATGAGTGTAAATGATACTTTAGCCAAAACAAAGAATTGGAAAATTGTGTAAGTTATGAAAAAGTTTTGGAAAAAATATTTATCTTGGACGTTACCAAGCAAAATGACATTTTGGGGTTTTCTACTTACAGCTATTACAACACCATCTGCAATTATTGGATATTTTAATTATTTTGGTAATGATGATATTGCAGAAAAACTATATAGAAGTCTTCAAGTTAATATTAGGCCGCATTTGGATATCAAATCGATTTATATAGACGATTATATTGAGGATGGTCAAGTACTGGGTTTAGAAATAGAAAATTATTCAAGATTTTGGGCAAAAGATATTCAAACAGAAATTGTCCTTTCTTCAGATGTGAAGTTGGTGGGAAAATTCAATTCGCAAGTATTGTCGGGAAAACATAATGGTATTCCAGCGTTATCTACTAATAAGATTGCGGTAATTCCATTATCACAATTTAAAACAGCTTTTTCTAAACTTTACCCCGACTATAGATTAGTTAGTTTTGCTCTTTTTGATAAAGATATTGAACATACAGAAAAAGCAATTACAAATATACCTTTTATTATTTCAGTCTCTTACAAATCTGAATCTAATGAATCTTTTATATTAAATAGTGCATTTAAAGTAGTTCTAACAAAGTTATAACTTATATCTTTAAAATGATACCTTGTTATCTAAGTATCATTTTGAGAACTACAGCTAGAATCTTTAATCTGATAAATATATTGTTGACAAATCGGCGGTATTCGCCTATAATAATAAAAATATTAAAGGAGATATCATGAATCAACAGCAAATGTATAGACTCCTAGACGTTCCTGATCGAACCCTACGAGACTGGAAAACAGGTAGCAGAAGTAAGCTATATATGCTTTTGGAATCATTGGACTATGAAACAGCTCAAAATCTTTTAAATATGAGTAATAACATGGACTTGAAGAAGTTAGTTGAGAATGAACAATACTACAACTCTTTAAGAGATTTTGAAAAAGATCTTTATGAAGTACTTGTATCGGGTAGGGATACCAAAGCATGGTTGGATCTATCCAAAGATACATCACTTTCAAAAGAGGCGAGGGCGAGAGCAGCTTATCTTTATAGTTTTTTAACGAATAAAATGACACAACTTACATTTAAGCGTAAAGTTAATGTAGGTTTTTTTCATGGCAATAAGAATGAAACAGGGAATGGATTAGCCAGGCTTTATGGTCTTAAAAATGGAATGGATATGCAAAGATTTAACCAGTTTAAAACGACAGGTAGATTTTAGATGGTAGCTCAAAGCTTTAATGAAGCTATTATCCAGATGATGGAGCAAATCGCCGAAGAGATACCTGATTCTCATAAACAAACACCAGTAAGAGCATATCTTACTGGTGGAGGAGCGGTTCATTACTACTCCAATAAAAGGGTATCTGATGATATTGATCTTATTATGCAGTATGCCGTAAAAATCCCAGAAGATCTTTTTGTTGTTTGGCTCAATGAAGAGAGTGGGATGTTGGAACAAGTACACTATGACTATAACTACAATAGCACTTTTGGTTTGCTGCATGAAGATTACGAAGACAGAGCTATTCACATGATAACGATAGATGAGAAATTTGAAATATCGTTACTTTCCCCAGAAGATTTGATTATTTCCAAACTTATTCGCTTTGCACAAAATGATGAAGAAGATATCAAAAGCATCATAGCAACAGGGAAAGTCGATAAAGATCTGCTTTATGAATTGGCTAAAGATGCTATCAATGTCGGTGTAGGTTTTCAGAAAAAATTTGTAGAGAGTAATTTGGATCTCGTCATGGAGATGTTCTAAATCATTACTCTTGATACGCTGAATAAAAAAGTACTTTTAGTGTGACCAAAAACGTGCCCATTTTTTCGCTTAAAGTGTTGTTTGTAAAGAGTAGGGGATTTTGAAGCCCCTGTCTATAGGGGATATTTCGTAGATTTGAGCTTAAAGAGAGTCCTCATAATAAACTCGTATCTGCACCTTACAAACCCTTATTTATCAATTTTTTTATAACGCTATTTTAAACCTGGCTATATAAGCTGTAGCTAGCCACAAACTTTAGGCTGCCTTTCCGGCGGATCATTTTTCTTGTTGATTATGCCGTTGTAAAAATTGGATTGGGCTTAAAACACTCAATGATTCGCGGTGATAACGGTAGTTATAATCGATTATTCATTCCTCAGTTTATTTTTTCTCTTTGAGATAGAACTGCAAATATAGCAATGAAGTAAACATCAAAGCTTGCCCATGAAGCTCATTTCTATGTTTTTTCGTATTTTCCGGGGGTATTTATTCAAACCCTTTTTTCTGTTAAATCAAAATTTTTGCTGATTTATAAAATGTATGCCTATTTTCAAAATACAAATAAAGAAACAAGACAAAAGCATTGCATCCCATCCTTACTCGATCACGATTTTTGGAACAATATGCAGTGTAATTTTTTTTTGCAATCTTTTTGAGAGCTCTTGCTGAAGCATTTGATATGCTTCTTGATCCAAATGCGAATCGGCGCTTACTTCACACTCAATGACGGCTTTATTTTTGGTCGAAGACTGGATCGCAAGAATATTGAGTTCTATTTTTTGCCCTTTGATAGAAAGTTCTTTTATTTTATTGAGTTTTGCATAATCGCTGCTTTGAAGCATCAGCGAATAAAAGGAAAAAATCAACGGGATGCTTACAGCAACGAGCAAAACCGCAGGCATGACCAGCCCTTTTTTAGCGCGCTGGACGGGAGCATATCCCAAAATTACAAACGTCAAAGAGGCTGCAAGGATCATGCCAAAAAGGTTGGTTAAAAAAAGCAAAAACGAACCATAGATCATCGAAAGTTCTCCCCAGCCGATCCCAATGCCGGTAACGGCAAGCGGCGGTACCAAAGCGATCGCGATCGCTACGCCGGCCAATGATTTTGCCACTTCTTCTTTCGAGCTTGCATATGCTCCGGCAATACCCGAAAAAATTGCCACAAAAAGGTCAAGAAGATTTGGATTGATGCGTGAACTCATTTGTGAAGTCATGATGTCAAGAGGCATGAAAAAAGTCAATGCAAAAGAGAAGAAAAGTGCACTTAGAATACCAAGCGCCAAGGTAAGAGTCGCACTTTGTGTGATCGTCTTGTTGCTTCGGACGATTCCCATAGACAATGAAATGATAGGCGCCATCAAAGGAGCCAATATCATCGCTCCGATAACTGCAGGGGTTGAGTCTTGAAAGATGCCGACCGTCGCGAGCAGGGTGCTTAAGATCATTAATGCGATAAATATAGAGGAGATTTTGGCACTCTCTTTGATCCCCATCAGCGCTTCTTTGATATCCTCATCGCTTGCTTTTTTCAGGAAAGGGACTTTCCCTGAGATAAGCAGTTCTCTCATTTCTCCCTTGGGCAAATGGTTGATGCTGACGGTTTCGCTTAGGTTTTCTTCTTCTATTTGGGCGATGGCAGATTCGTAGCTTTTCCCATAACCGACGGTAAGATTTGAGTTAAAAACTTCCAGTTCGATCGTTTTGGCACTCAATGCGGTATCATCAATTGTAAAATCAAACGGTTTGCTTCCTTCAATGTTGAGTTTTGAAGTCGAGATAAATCCTATGTTTTTAGGCAAACTCCCCCATGAAAATTTATGATAGAAGAAAATGGCTGCCAGATAATAGATATACGATACCAAACTTTTGGGCGCTATGATCAGTGCATTCAGTTTTCCGTCATGAAAAGAGGTGCTGCCCATGGTTTTTAGCGTATTGAAGGTTGTATAATCCTCTAGCACCAGCACTCCGCTGGCTACCGTTTGTATCTTTTGTTCTTTGGCGGTTTGCAGTGTAACGGCTTGATATCGAAGGTTTTTTAGGTTGTAAAAAAATTCTTTTATATTGTCGTACAAAGAGGTTTGAAAAACGTTTTTGCTTAGGTTTTGTACATTGCCGATAGAGACTTTTTGAAATACAATCTCTCCGTTGCACAGCAGCAGCTGATCGCTGATGCGCAGCTTTTCGTTCAAGGCGTCTTCAGCTGCTTCATAAATATCTTTTGAGATACCGTAGTGAAGAAGTGTCTCTTTGCATGTTTCATTGGGAAGTATGGCGATGTTGAGCGTTTCTTCTTTATGGGTTTTGAGAAAATTTTTTATAGCATCGTCGTCAAGATAGAGAAAATAGAGAACATTGGGTTCATGATAGATCTTTTCAGGCTCCAGAAGTTCAAGCTGCAGCTCTTTTTTGTAATGGGTTTGAAAGAACTGTTGTAGTTCAAAAAGCGCTTCCTGAGGCGCATCTTTCGTAAGCACGGTCAATTTGTACGGTACGGCGTTTTTAATAGTTGCAGGCGCGTCGGTATCGTTTGAGGTTTTGATTTGTTCATTATTCACTTGTTTGTTTTGCTCTGTCATGTGTGTTTTCTTGTAATGGTTTATCGTTATTATGTCTTGATGGTATAGATTTTATCTTTAAACTTATAAATAAAAGCAGCGACCGCTTGCATTGGCGTCACGACCTACTTATCATTTTTTCTCTTATCCTATTTGTTTAGTGTACCTTTTAGGAAGAAGAGACTCTTACATCAGCATCGAAAATTTTCAAGATATGATACTGACCAACTTAGAGCCTTATATTTTTAAGCCTCAGTGAATTGCCTATGACCGAGACCGAACTAAAACTCATCGCCGCTGCCGCTATCATCGGAGAGAGAAGAAGCCCGAAGAACGGGTAAAGGACTCCCGCTGCGATAGGAATGCCGACCGAGTTGTAAAAAAAGGCAAAGAAGAGGTTTTGTCTTATGTTTTTCATCGTTTGTCTGCTTAGGGCCCTTGCTCTTGCTATGCCGCTTAGGTCTCCATTGAGCAACGTAATGTCAGCGCTTTGTATCGCTACGTCGGTACCGGTTCCCATCGCAATACCTATATGCGATGCGGCAAGAGAAGGAGCATCGTTGATACCGTCCCCCGCCATTGCGACGATATGTCCTTTTGATTGAAGCTCTTTTATGATTTGCGCTTTTTGCTGCGGCAGCACCTCTGCGTGGACTTCATCTATATTGAGCTCTTTGGCAACGGTTTGGGCGGTTGCGCGATTGTCTCCGCTTACCATGACAATCCTTATGCCTTGTCCGTGCAGCTCTTTTATGGCTTTTGGGGTTGACTCTTTAACGGGATCTGCGACAGATAAAAAACCTGCCGGTTTTAAATCTATCGCGACGAGTATGACTATCTTCCCTTGGGCACGCTCCTTATCCGCTTTGTATGACAATCCGTGCACATCTATATTGAAACTCTGCATAAGTTTGGCATTGCCTATGGCTACTTTCCTTCCCTCAACCTCTCCGACAATGCCCATTCCGCTGATGGATTCAAAATGATCGGCTTTTGCGGGTTTGATATTTTCGGCTCGTGCCCCTTTAACGACGGCTTGAGAGAGCGGATGTTCGCTGGCTTGTTCCAAACTTGCCGCAAGATGCAAAAGCGTATTCCCGTCAACTCCCGCTTCTGCATATACATTGGTCAGTCTCGGCTTTCCTTCGGTCAAAGTTCCGGTTTTGTCCACCACCAGAGTATCTACTTTTTCCATGATCTCTAGCGCACGGGCATCTTTTATCAAGACTCCGCTAGCAGCGCCCCGTCCCGTCGCAACCATTACGGAGATAGGGGTAGCAAGCCCGAGTGCGCACGGACAAGCTATGATAAGCACGGAGACGGCACTTACTACGGAGTATGCCATCCTAGGTTCAGGACCGAGCATCCACCAAAGCATGAACGTAAGAAGTGCTATGAAAACTACCGCAGGTACAAAGTATGCTGCCACGGTATCGGCCAGTTTTTGGATGGGAGCACGCGAGCGCTGCGCCTGCGAGACCATCTCTATGATTTGTGCAAGCAGAGTATCCGAACCTACTTTTTGCGCTCTCATCACAAAGCTTCCCGTAGTGTTGAGAGTGGCGCCTATCACCTTCTCTCCCGCAAATTTTTTGACAGCCAAAGGCTCACCTGTGACCATGGACTCATCGACATTGCTCATGCCTTCGAGCACAATACCGTCAAGGGGAACCTTCTCTCCTGGGCGTACACGCAAAACATCCCCCACATGTACGTTTTTTAGAGGGATATCCGCCTCGCTGCCGTCATCTTTTACAATGCGCGCGCTCTTTGGAGCAAGACTTAAGAGCAGCTTTATGGCTTCATTTGTCCGCAAACGGGCGCGCAGTTCAAGAACTTGACCTAAAAGCACCAAAGCGGTTATGACAGAAGCCGCTTCAAAATATACATGCACTGATCCGTCCGCACTCCTCATCTGCGGCGGGAAAAGGTGAGGCATAAAAAGCGCCGTTACGCTATAGAGCCATGCCACGGATACGCCCAGAGCTATCAGGGTAAACATATTCAAGTTCATCGTGCGAAGTGATTTGACGGCTCGGACAAAAAAAGGCCAACCTCCCCAAAAGACCACCGGTGTGGCAAGCATACACTCTATGACCTGAATTCCCCTCATGCTTATATCTTTGTGTGAGATGGAGGGGAGCATATCGAGGCTCATGGCAAGTATGAAAACGGGCAGCGTAAGTGCAGCGCTTATCCAAAAGCGGCGGCTCATCTCCTCAAGCTCTTCGTTCTTCTCATCCGGGCTTGGCATAATAGGTTCCAATGCCATACCGCATTTGGGACATGAACCCGGATGGTCTTGTGTTACTTCCGGATGCATGGGACAGGTATATAATATCTTTGAAGTATCGGCGGTTATAGGACAAGTTTCATCATCTATACAGTAAGAAGCGTCCTCTTTTTTGTCCAAGTATTTATCCGGGGAACTTTTAAACTTAAGAAGACAATGCTCAGAACAGAAGCGGTAATCTTTGTCTTTATATCGGTAAGAGTATTTGGAATCGTCAGGGACATCCATCCCGCACACCGGATCGGTTTTCATTTTTAGCCTCCTATATATGTTAGGTACTTTTTTTTCCTCAATATCCTTCAAATTGCTTTTTCTCTTGTGTTTTCTCAAGCTATATTTGTATACCTATGCAAATGATAGATCCTAGTAATTTTATCCTTAAACTATAAAAAAATCAAATTATATTGGATAATTTATAAAGCAAATATTTTTTCAATAAAGATAATGGGTGTCAATATAAACATACTTAAATAAAGCATCCCCCCAATTGCAGAAGGGAAAGTGCATATTGGCGCAGGGGTGTCGTTTTTGATCCATTATGACGTAGATGAGTATCAGCCGATGGAGAAAACAAAATTTTTACTCGATATGGGATATCTGTTTTAAAACTTCTACTTGCAAAGCGCTGCTTCCATGCAACGCTTTGTTTATATTTTCACTAATATCAAAAAATATAAATACTTCTTTTTTTCTTTAGTATAATTTCAAATCATATTCAATAGATATATTTCTCTAGTAAGGAACATAGTGTTTTAATGGCATCCTTTTTTGTTATAATGGTTTAAAAGCGAATACAAAAAGGAGCAGTTTATGCAAAAGCCTATGATAGCCGGCGTAGAGCCTATTAAGACATCATTGAAAGAGGGAGAGGAGTATTTCTTTTGTACATGCGGGCGTGCCACAACGCAGCCTTTTTGTGACGGAAGCCACAAAGGAACTTCATTTAAGCCGATGAAGTTTGTAGCCAAGGCTACAACCCAAAAGTGGCTGTGCGCATGCAAACAAACGAGCAATCCGCCTTTTTGTGACGGAACACATCAGCGGTTTACCCAAGATGATATCGCAACGGTGCCGGAAAATTAACATAGATTGACTTTTATTTTGATACATGCTAATATAAGAAAACTTTAGTCGTATGCTATAAAGTTTGATGAGCAAAAGGAGTTAAGATGACTCAAACCAAAACAATGCAATATTATAAAAAAGAAGAAGGAAAAGAGAGAATCATTTGCTTGCTGTGCAGGCATTACTGCAAACTCAAAGAGGGGCAGACCGGCATTTGCGGCGTCAACAAAAACGTCGGTGGTGAGCTTAAAACCTTGGTATACGGCCATCCCGTTGCTATCAATCTCGACCCCATAGAGAAAAAACCGATCTATCATATGCTGCCGGGCAGCAAGGCGCTTTCTTTTGGAACGGTGGGGTGCAATTTCAGATGCCCGTTTTGCCAAAATTGGGATATCTCCCAAGAGACAAAAATCAATGAATCCATAGAGGTTAGTCCCCAAAAAATGGTGGAGCTGGCTTTGGAAAACGGGGCATCATCGATCGCCTATACCTACAATGAGCCTACGATTTTTTACCCTTATGCGAAAGATATCGGTTTGATTGCCAAAGAAAAAGGGTTGAAAAATATTTTTGTCAGCAACGGTTTTGAATCGCCCGAAGTGATCAAAGATATGGCAAGCTGGCTGGATGCGGCCAATATCGATCTTAAAAGCTGGAATGATGCGTACTACAAGAAGGTGCTCAAAGGAGGGCTTGAAGAGGTGAAAGATACCCTTAGACAGATGGTAAAAGAGGGTATATGGGTGGAGGTCACCACGCTTTTGATCGAAGGTGAGAATGACAGCGATCAGGATCTCAAGGAAATGGCAGCATTTATCGCCAATGATTTGGGGAAGCATGTGCCGTGGCATCTGAGTGCATTTCACCCCGATTATAAAATGATGGATCATGAACGCACCAAGCTAGAAACGCTTCAGCGTGCCAAAGAGATCGGGAAAAAAGCAGGGCTTTACTATATCTATATGGGCAATGTACCCGTGCACGGCGATACGCATTGTCCTGATTGCGGCGAACTTTTGATCGATCGTACGGGATATTCTGTCATCGTGAATAAACTAGAGGGGGGCTGTTGCCCCAAATGCAAAAGAGCCATAGAGGGGGTTTGGAAATGAGTACAAGAAAAACATCGGTATGCGGGCAATTTTATCCTTCAAGCCCTGATGAGATCAAAGAGATGTTTGCGCATTACAATAGTATATTGGATGCGCATATAAGCGACAAGCCGCTTTTACAGAAAAAACCGCGGGCGGTCATCGTCCCGCATGCGGGTTATGTCTATTCTGCGTTTACGGCGAATGTTGCTTTTAGGATGCTGCAAAACAGCCACGCAAAACGCGTCGTCGTGATCGGCCCCAGTCACAGAGTGTATCTTAATGGCACAAGCATATCGGAGTACGATCAGTATGAAACCCCGTTTGGGCTGCTAAAGATAGATACGTCGCTTGTAACAGTACTGAAAGAAAAATTCGGATTGCATTGCATTCCCGAGGCACACTATGAACACAGCACCGAAGTACAGATGCCGTTTGTAAAAACGTATGATAAAGAAGCTGTGGTGGTGGAGTTGGTGTACGGTGATGAATCTCCTTCGCGGTTGGCAAAAGTGATCGAATATCTGCTGCAAGATAAAGACACGGCTATCGTCATCAGCACCGATCTTAGCCATTATTATGATATAAAAAAAGCAAAAAGCCTTGATGGCATCTGTCTGGAGGCGGTACAAAACCTTGATACGCATATGCTGCATCAAGGATGCGAAGCGTGCGGCAAAATAGGGGTGGAAGCCATGCTGATCGCGGCTAAAAATTTGAAGCTTGAGCCGATATTGCTGGATTATCGTACCAGCGCTGATGCAAGCGGGGACGAATCTGCGGTCGTGGGATATATGAGTGCGGCTTTTGTGGAGCATGAGCGATGAAAAACCTTCAAGAACTGATCGGCTCGATGGTTGCCTCGGGTGTTTTGAAAAATCCTCGGATCATTGATGCGTTTGAAACGATAGATAGAAAATACTTTGTTCCTGAGGAATTTGAAGAATATGTCTATGTCGATGCACCGCTGCCCATCGGCAACAATCAGACGATATCCCAGCCGACGACGGTTGCATTTATGCTGGAGCTTTTAAACCCCAAAGACGGCAACAGGATACTTGATATCGGTTCCGGATCGGGCTGGACAGTCGGCCTTCTGTGCTATTTGACCGGGCGCCAAGGAGGCGTGGTAGGGTTGGAGAGGATTGATGCGCTTGTCGAAATGGGAAAAAAAAATATTGCCAAGTTTAAGTTTGACAGTCCTTGCAGCATAGAAAAGTCAGGTGAAACGCTCGGAAAACCAGGAGAAAAATTTGACAGAATTCTTGTTTCAGCCAGTGCTGACAAGCTGCCTGAAGAGCTTTTCGACCAGCTTGAAATCGGCGGCATTTTGGTCATCCCGGTACAAAATTCGATTTTTCGATATCAAAAAATATCAAATGAAGAGATAAAAAAACAGGAGTATCCCGGGTTTGCGTTTGTTCCGTTGATCTACAAAGATAAATAAACAAAATAGCTTATTTGTTTGTATAAGTATTTTTTAATTGTTAGTCGGCTAAAATGTATTGTTTCGCCAATTCTAATCGTTAATGCAA